>NZ_CP098514.1:2408300-3010375 GCF_023703775.1 Haloplanus sp. GDY1
GAACCGGTGGCTCCTGACCCGCCCGCTCCTCGTCGTCGCCGCCTCGTTCAGTCCGCGGTGTTCCAGACTCCCGTGGTGCCTCTCCATGTGGATCGACAACAAATGGCTCACAGATAAATGTTAGCTATCGGAACATAGATCCGCAGTGACCACTTCCCGACCGCACGCGCCTCGTGGCGTCGCCGGGCGGCGAGCCGCGGATTCCGGTGCCGTCCGTCGATCGGCGCCGGATCGTCCCGCGGCCGACGCCCGCAGGTGACGAGCGCGTGTCGGCCGAAATACTGATGGTCAATTGTCACTTTGGCGAGGGTGGTCGTCGGTCGGTGCGTAAGACCGCACGGCCGACGTCGCGATACAGCCAGTGGGTCGTCGCGTACACGCCGGCCAGTGCGTTGGGGAGGCGCTCGCGCTTCGGGACGCGGACGGGGAAGTCGCCGCTCCGGCGGCGGCGACGACGGAGACGGCGATACTCGCTCGTCCCCCCGGCTCTCGCCCCCACGTTTTTGTCGGACGGCGACGCCATGCCGTCCCATGAGCGACGGTGACGTCGGAACGGTAGCGCTGGTCGGCGCGACCGGCGGTGCGGGCACCACGCGACTGACGGTCGAACTCGGCGCGCTCCTCGCGGCCGACGGGCGCGACGTCGCACTACTCGACGCCGCGTTCGCGACGCAGGGGCTCTCCGATTACCTCTCCGGGCGGCTGGATCCGGACCTGACGGCGCTGCTGACCGACCGCCGGGAGGCGCCGCTCGCGGACGGACTGGTCGACGTTCCGATCGATACCGACGCCGGCCGGCTGGCCTGCTGTCCCGCCGCCGCGCCGTTCGAGCGCCTCGCCCGCGCGAAGTCCGCCGACTCGGCGCAGGCCCTCGAATCCCGCATCGCCACGGCGGCCGAGACGTTCGATCACGTCGTCGTCGACACGCCGCCCGTGGCCGCGAACCAGTCGGTCGCGGCGGTGAACGCCGCCGACCGTGTCGTCGTCGTCGCCCCGGCGACGACCCGCGGGCGCGACGCCGTCCAGCGGATGCGCGGGCGACTCGACGACGTCGGCTCGTCCGTCGACGCTGCCGTGGCGACCCGCGGCGACCTGTCGGTCGCGGACGCCGTCTTCCCCGAGACGGCGGCGGCCGTGACCGACGCACCGACGTGTCTCGACGAGCGGTCGGTCGCGGCCGCCGTCGCCGACGTCGCCAGCGTCGCCGTCGGCGTCGACCCGTCCTCCGGGGAAGACCCCGGACTGCTCGGGTCGGTCGGCGAGTTCGTCTCGCGGTAGCTACCGCAGGTCGCCGACGGAACTCATCGTCTCCGCCAGCGCGTCGCGCTTGTCGACGGTCGCCGTCGAGTCGGGTTCGAGAACGCCCTCGACGGCGTCGGACAGGTCCGGGACGGGGTCGTGGGTCTCGACGTACGCCGCCAGCGCGAAGTCCGCCTCGTCGGCACCGGCGAGTTCGACCGCCTCGGAACGGGGGAGGTCGCCGTTCAGCCAGTCCCGGAGCACGCGGCGGGCGGTCGGGGCGAGCGGGGACAGCCCCGTGACCCCACACCGGTGGAGGAGTTTGGCGGCCGTCATCGGCGCGACCCCCGCCTCGCGGGCGCAGTCGCCGACGCTCGTCCCGGCCGCGTACGCCTCCAGTACCGTCGCCGCCGCCTCGGGCGTACACGGGAGTGCGTCGTCGTGGTCCTCGAGGCGGGCGACCAGGTCGTCACCAGTCGCGTCCACCGTCGGCACCCCACGCTCGCGCTGGCGGTCGTGTACCTCGATTCCCGCGGCGATGTCCGACAGGGCCATCGCCCCACAGTGGTGACTCGCTCGTTGTAAAACCCACCGCCGTACCGGGGTCACCGCGAGGGAACGTACCGGTGACCGGTAGGTTCGTTCGCGGTGATCGTCCCGTTTCCCCGGGCTCGCGCCCCTGTTTAAATACTCCATCGGGACCAACTTTCGACTGTGATGAGCCAGGCACGCGACACGGAGTGTCCGGAGTGCAGCGGACGACTGAACGCCGAGGGTACCGAGACGGTCTGTGGTCGGTGCGGACTCGTCGTCGACGAGTATCGGATCGATCACGGACCCGAGTGGCGATCCTTCGCGGACGACGAGACGTCACCCGAGCGGACGGGTGCGCCGCTCACCCACTCGCGTCACGACCGTGGGCTCTCGACCGACATCGGCCGGTCGACCCGGGTGAAAGGTCGGAAGCGCCGCCGACTGTCTCGGATGCGGACCCAGCACCAGCGGGCACGGATTTCGACGAAGCGCGAGCGCAACCAGGTGTACGCGTTCACCGAGATTCGGCGACTGGTCGGGGCGCTGTCGCTCCCCCGACACGTCCGCGAGTCGGCGTGTTCGCTGTTCCGGACGGCCCAGGAGGCGGACCTGCTCCGCGGGCGGTCGCTCGAAGGGTTCGCCTCGGCCGTCGTCTACGCCACCTGTCGGGTCTGTTCGGTCTCCCGGACCGTCGAGGAGGTGGTCGACGCCGCGAAGGCGAGCGAGGAGGAACACCGGGCCGCGTACCGGGCGCTCAACCGCGACCTCGACGTCGCGACCGGGCCGATCCACCCGGCCGAGTACGTCCCCCGCTACGCCAGCGAACTCGACGTGGACGAGTCCGTCCGCCGGGCGGCGGAGGACCACGCCCGGCGGCTCCGCGAGTCCGGCGACGCCGCGGGCCGGAACCCCAGCGGCGTCGCCGCGGCGTGTCTCTACACCGCCGCCCGCGAGGCCGGCGCCGACCTCACTCAGCAGGCCGCGGCGGACGTTGCCGGCGTCACGCCCGTCACCGTGCGCAACACCTACACGCTGCTGACGGAGTAGCCGACCGCCGTTTCAGACGCGCTCGCAGGAACGAACCGCGCCGCCGAGCGACCGGAACGCGTCGGCGGCGGCCGACTCCGGCGCCGCCGACACCACCGGCCGTTCCTCGTCGACCGACCGCCCGACGCGCGGGTCGGCCGGCACCGTCGAGACGGGTGCCCCGAGAACCCGTCGGAGCGCGTCCTCCGGCGGATCGTCGGCCCCGGTCGTCCGGTTCAGGACGACGCCGACGGCTCCGGCGTCGAGTTCGCGCGCCAGTTCGCGCGTCCGGACGACGTCGGCCAGGGCGAACCGCCGGGGCGACGCCACGAGGACGCAGGCGTCCGCGACGGCCAGCGGGACGCCCACGTCGGCGCGCAGGCCGGCCGGGCAGTCCACCACCACGCCGCCCGTCTCCCGCTCCACCGTCCGCAGTACCTCCGCGAGGTCGCCGACGTCCGCGGCGCGGGCGCCGGCCAGCGACCGGCCACAGGGCAGCAGCGACACGGCGCCCCCGCGGACGGCCTCCGACGCCGCCGCTCGCCCGGCGAGGACGTCGTGGAGGTCCGGCCCCCCATCCCGGGGCAGGTCGGCCATCCCGAGGTCTGCGTCCACGACGGCGGCGTCGAGGGCGGCCCCGAGGTTGTAGGCTGTCGTCGTCTTCCCGACGCCGCCTTTCCCCCCCGCGACGGCGACGATCACGCCAGCCTCCGGAGCGCGTCGACGGGCACGTCGACCGCCGTCGCCCGATCCGCGAGCGCCGCCGCCCGCTCCGAGACGGCGCGGAGCGCGTCCGCGTCGGCCGCCACCCGCGCGTCGAGGGTGGTCACGTCGTCCGCCCCTTCGAGCGCGGCCGCCGCCGTCGACGCCGACGCGTCCGTCAGTCGCTCCCCCCGTTCGATCCGCCGCTCGGCCGCGGTCAGCCACGCCTCGACCGCCTCCGGCGCCGCCGCGTCGTCGTCCGCGGGCGTCCCACGGCCCTCGTCGTCGTCCGTCGCGGCCGGCGGCGACGCGTCCGGCACCGCGTCGGCCGGCGGCCGCGCGTCCGCCAGTTCCCTGACCGCGGTCGCAACCGCCGATACTGGCTCCCCGTCCGTCGCTCGCCCCTCGTCGGCCACCGAGACCGGCGGCCGCTCGCCGGGCGCCGGACAGGCGTAGCCGAGCGCCCGGCGCTCCCCCGCCGGGACCACGCCCGTGAACCCGTCGTCGTCCCAGCCGGGTTCGGGAACGCCGGCCCGCCGCGGTGGGAGGACCGGCCCGTCGAGGCGATTCTCTACCCTGACCCGCCGGTCGACCGGCGACGGGTTGCGGAGGTCGACCGTCACGAGGGCGACGTCGTCGCGACCGTCGAGTCGCGTGAGCGTCCAGTCGGACTCCATGGCCCGCTCTGGGCGCGTCACCGCGTATAAATCACGGGCGCCTCCAGCGCCTCTGCCGCCGGCCCTGCCCCCGAGAAGCGGTCGAGGCCGTCGACGACGACCGGTGCGTCGAGCGGGGCGACCCGCGCGACGCCGAGCGCGGCGGTCACCGAATCGCCCTCGTACTCGCCCGGTGACGCTCCCGCCGTCGCCGTCCCCGGGACAGCCTCCACCGCCGATCGGAACCGCTCCCACACCGCCGCCGCCAGTTCCTCGCGCACCCGCCGTTCGAGGTTCGCCACCCGGTCCTCGAGTTCGAGGCGTCGTTCCCGCCGGTCGCGCGCCTCCCGGGCGGCTGCCTCCGCGCGGTCGAGCGCCTGTTCGGCCGCGATCCGCTCGGTTTCGGCCTCGGCGAGGCGCCCCGTCGCCTCCTCTAACTGCGCCTCGACCGCCGTCGTGTCCGCGCCCGTCTCGCGGCGCGCCTGGACCCGTCCTCGGAGTTCGGCGACCCGCTCACGGAGGCGCTCCGCTTCGGTCCCCGCCTCCGCGACCCGCCGTCGCGCCTCGCGGAGGTCGACCGTCGGCGCCGACGCCTCGGCCAGTTCGGCCCGCGCCTCCGCCAGCGCCGCCGCCGCCGCCGACTCGTGACCCAGCGCCCGGGCGGCGGCGGCCAGCGCCCCCCGCCGGTCGAACGACGACGGCGGGAGCAACCCCACGTGGTCGTGGACGGTCCCCGGCGTCGGACACTCGACGCCGACCGGTGCCTCCGCCCCTCGAACCGCCCGGACGACCGCCGTCGCGTCGACGCCGTCGAGGTCGACCGCCCGTCCCTCGTGGACGCGGCCGGCGACGGTCACGCGCATACCGACCCCACCGCCGCCACCCAACTATATCCTTCGCCGCGACCGCCGGTCGCTTCGCCCCTACAGGTCGGCGTCGCGCATGGCCTCCGGATCGGGATGGTCGCTCCCCGCGGCGAACTTCGCGTACGGCGTGCTCTGTGTCTCTCGGTTCTCGTACGCCTCGGCCGCCTCCCGAACCGACTCGGGGACCGCCTCGAACTCGTTGAGCGGGCGCGTGCGCTCGATCTGCACGTCGTCGTCGTGTTTCGCCCGGAGACGCAGGGCGAGAAACGCGCCCAGTTCCGTCTCCGCGAGCAGCGCCGCGCGGCCGAACCGCCGGATCACCGTCGACTCGTGACTGCGACAGACGTTGCGGAGCGTCGTCCGTGCGCCCCGCGAGTACGTGACGACGAGCAGCACGGGTGCCGTCCCCTGGCGGCACCGATCACCTAACCCTGTGGGTACCGGCAGTCAGTCGAGGCGTTCGACGTCGAACGAGTCCGGCGCGTCCGGGGCGTGGTCCCCGATCCGGTCCCGCGCCTCGGCGCGCGAGGACGCGATCACGACCACGTCCTCGACCCCCTCGGCGCCCCGGCCGACGTACGCCCCGAGGCCGCTCTCGTCGTCGAACTCCGTCGCGTAGGTCCGCAGGGTCGCGAGCACGCGCTCCTCGGTCGCCGCGAGGTCCGCCTCCCCCGACTCGAACGCCCGCAGCGCCTCCTCGACGTTCCTGATCGCGGAGATGCGGTCCATCAGACCACCTTGTACTGGTCGTTGCTGGGGCTGTACACGTCGCCCTTGCGGCGCAACTGCTCGATCTGATCCATCACCTTCTCCTCCTCGATGCCCTCCGCCTCCGCCCGCTCGACGATGGCGTCCAGCGGCGCGCCCGCCTCGCCCTCGTACTCGGCGTCGACCGTCTCGATCACGTCCTTGATGCTCTTGATGCGGTCGCGCTGGCTCTTGGAGGTGCCCGTCTCGATCACGTCGGCGTCGAACTCGCCCGTCTCGGGGTCGACCCCGATGTCCTGCAGGCAGGAGCGGACGATCTCGATCACCCGCTCGGCGTCGTCCCGTTCGACCGTATCCGAGAGCCGCACCCGGGCGCTCGCCTCCGCCAGACGCACCAGCGCCTCCAGCTTCCGGGCCGTGACCGGCACCGGGGCGTCCTCGTCGGCCCCCTTCGCCCGCAGGTCGACGTAGAAGTCGCGGATGGCCTCCCTGGCCCCGTCGCTCATCGTCGGGAAACAGCTCCGTTTGGCGTACGCGATGTACTTCCGCAGGAGGTCGGGGTCGATGGCCGGTTCGACCGTCTCGGTCACCGACTCCACCTCCGACTCGGTGTGGTCGGGGTTGGCCACCTCCGTCCGCTGGGTGTTCAACTCGCCCGCGTAGTTCGTGCGCAGGATGTGCTCGGCGAGGGCGGCGTCCTCGTCCGGATCGGGCTGGTCCGTCACCGTGAAGATGAGGTCGAACCGCGAGATCAGCGCGGGTTCGAGGTCGATCTGCTCGCCGATGGGTTCGTACTGGTCGAAGCGGCCGTACTTCGGGTTGGCGGCGCCGAGGAGGGAACACCGGGACTTGAGGGTGGCGTTGATGCCGGCCTTGGAGATGGAGATGGAGTTGTGGAGCGCGACGCCCTGACTGACGAACGTGTTCGTCGGTTCGACGGTCACGTCGTAGACGTAGTCGCACGCGTACTCCCCTTCGTTGGGAACCGATTCTACCTCACTCACCCGGTAGTATCGGAGTTCACACCGCTCTTCGAGCGCGTCCAATCGCTTCGTGGCGTCGTCGAGTGCATTCGAGACGGCCTCCTGTGCCGCAGCCGTTAGTGTCGCCCGATGCTCGGTATCGTAGCCGCCACTCTCCGCGTAGTGGACGGCGCTCGTCGTCTCGCCGTCGAGTCGATCGGCGAGTTGTCGACCCGACCAGTCCACTGCCGCTCGCACGTCGCCGAGCGTTCCGGCCTCGTCGAGGGCGAACCGAACCGCTCGCACCCGGTCACGAAGCGTCTCGACGTGCCGTTCGACCGTCTCGATCTGCACGCCGTAACCCTCGTCGAGATTCGATTTCAATTCGCCGGTGAGTTGGAGGCCGAGCAGCCGCCTGAGCGACCGAATCTCCGCCGCTGCGCTCGACGGCAACACGTCGTGGTGCCGCTTCGTCGCCTCGCTTCGCTCCGCGAACGCCCGTGCTTTCGCGGAGCGATCGTCAGCCGGTTCGACGACGGCGTCGACGAACTGCGCCGTCGAGTCGCCCATCACGTACGTCTTCCACGCATCCTCCGCCGCATCGTGGTGGATACGCGACGCCACGCCGATCTTCGCCAACGCGTCGGCGTAATCCTCGGCCAGACCCTCCGAGGCGGTCGAGAACGACATGGCTTCGCTCTCGACACCGCCGTCCCCGGCGAACGCGCCGACGAGGAATCGGCGGATCGCCTCCTCCGAGGCGCCGAGTACCGCGGCCGGGATGCGTTTCCCTCGTGCGGTGTGCATCACCTCCGGGACGTTCGACTCGAACCAGCGGTAGAGTTTCCTCGAGATGTACTGCTGTGTCACCGTCCCGGCGGCGTTCGTCGTGTCGCTGCTCGTCATCCCGAACACGTCACTCATCAGGCGCTCCATGCGATTCAGCAGCCGTTCGTCCTGATTCGAGAACCCGATTTCGTGGCTGCTGCCGGCGTACGAGTGCCCCTCCGCAACCAGCAAGCCGAGGATCTCCGCGAGGTCCGGCGTGAGTTCGTCGGGGAGTCCAACGTCTTTCTCCTTTCCGCGGTGTGGCTCCTCGTCCAGCGACACGCCGGCCGTCGAGTTCGGCAGTTTCCGCGGCGCGGGGACGAACGATCCTTCCTCGACGTCGCTCGCGTCGACCGTCGTCGTCTCGCCGTCCCGTTCGACGAACATCGGATGCTCGGGCGTGACGAGGACGCTCCGTCCGTTCGAGAACGTGACGCGGACGAACTCGTCGGGCGCCTCGTGCCGGCTCACCCGGTCGACCGGCTCTTTTCCGACATCGTTCGTCTCGAAATCCACCGAGTGGACGCCGACGTCGTCGACGGGCAGGATGTCGCAGTTCACGCCGTCGACCACGTCCTCGGGTCGGTCGGCCATCGCCTCGTCGACGAAGTCGCCGATTTCGACGCGCCGGCCGTCGGCGAGCAGGATTTCAGAACTCGGATGGTAGGACTGCTGTTCGAGCGCCTCGTGCATGGCCGACCTGTCCTCCGGCCGCATCTTGTCGAGTTCGTCCACGGCCGCGATCCCCTGATCGGCCAGCACCAAGGCCCCGGCTTCCAGACTCCACTGCTGTCCGTCGCCGAAGTCGTCGCGTACAGCCGCTGCGGTCAGGCCGGCCGAACTGGATCCCTTCCCGGAGGTGTAGACGGAGCGGGGGGCGATATTCCGGATATACGATAAGAGTTGTGAGTTGTGCGAGACGATGCCGTTGCCGAGGTACGTGTGCGTGCCGGCGACTTCGAGGTCGTACACCCAGTCGTAGTCGGGGTCGACTGTCTCGATCGATTCGATACGGTCCCACGAAACGTCGCTTTCGACGAGCTGCTGGAGTGCTCCGATCTCGTCTGCGACCGTCATCGCTTCGTTGATCCGATCTCGGACTGCGTTCCGCGCGTCTTGGGTGACCCCTCCATCGGGTGTCACGACGTTCCGCTCGTAGTTGCTGATCGACTTTTGTGAAACGCCCGCTGCGTTTGCGAGTTCGTCCTGAGAGAGATTCAGCTCTCGACGAAGACGTTCGATGTCGCTCCAGTCCCCCCTCTCCAACTGTTCTCGCATGTCGTTGAGCCACTCGAGTCTCGCTTCGAACTGGCCGAGGACCGTCCGAAGGTTCCTTCGACTCGGATTTCGATCGCCGCGTTCGTGGTGCTGGTACGTCGTCCGTGGGATGCCACAGTCAAACTGTGATAGTGCGAGTGCCTCGCGGATACGTCGGAGTGGTACGGAAACATCCGGAATGATGTCGGTATTCGTATTCTCGGAAACGTCCGCGAACGCGGTTGACGCGACCGTCTTTCGTTCGGTGACGAATCCGATCTCTTCGACGTAGCTGACGAAGTCGGTTCCGCTGATCCGAAGCCGGTAACTCCCGTTTTGACGACCTCCGAGCGAAGCCTCGATTCCGAGGCCGAGCAACAGACTGCGGACGCCTTCGAGTAACTCCCGGCTCATCGACGCTACGGTAATTTCGCGCTCCTTTCGTGAGACGTGCCCCTCACCTTCGACGTATGCCTTCAGGAATGCCTGTTTGATTGAGGGACTGGCGCGGAACAGACAATCTGGAACGCGTTGATCAGCCGAGCGTTTCAGAATTGCCGGTTCGATTTCTCTGAGGAAGTCGACGAATTCGACCGAGGAACAGCCGATCATCTCGACGCCGTCTCGATCATGGTGTGGCTTGCGCCACCAGTGCAGACCGAGCAGATCGAGACAATCGGCGACGTCACTGAGGACCGCTTCGTCGGCGTTCGTAATTGTTGCTGTCGCGCTTGATGCGGGTCCAGTTACGTGTCCTTCTCCAATCTGATACCCGAGCAATCGGGCCAGTTCCGGGGACAATTTTTCGGGGGTGTCGATTCGATTTGCCGGGCCACTTTTCACGCGATAATGATCGATATCGAGCGAGTCGTCCCACTCGCTATCGAGACGCCTCGGAAGTGCGATGAACCTCCCTTCGTTCAGTTCTTCGGCGTTCTGGGGCTCCATTCCGAGATTATTCCGAACGAACAGAGGGTGTGACGGCGTTACCTCCACCTCGCGACCGGATTTGGTGCGAATGCGGTACATCCGCTCGGGCGCTTCCCGTTTCCACACCTTCGTCGCCTGTCCGACGGTGATGTTCCCGTCGGCAGTCACCGTCTGGACGGAGAAATCGACCGGCTCGTACACTCCGTCGTCGACCGATACCGGATTTTCCAGCCGCGATTCGACGAGTTCTCCGAGCGTTCGCACCGTCCCGTCTCCGAGAACGATCTTGGTATCATGTTTCTGACATTTTCCCGTACCGGGATCACCGATCAACAGCATGTGCAGGTCCCCCCGGATCCGCGATCCGTCGGGGAGGTTCTTCGTCACCCCCGAGAACAACTGGAGGATCATCGCGAGTTTCTCCTGGTCGTAGCCGTAGATGGAGGGGGCCACGGAGGCGACCATCTCGTCGTAGATGTCGGGGTGGTTCGAGAGGTCGACGATGTCCTTCTTGTCCGCCTCGCTGATCTCCATCTCCTCGAACTGTTCGTCCTCGATCTGGACGCTCACCCCGTCCATGTAGAGGTCGAACAGCTGTGATTTCTCGTTGCCGTCGGTGACCTGCTCGATGTGGAGGACGCCGGTGACGGTGACGTGGTCGCCGGCGGTCACCTCGCCGGTGATGTCGTCCTCGATGTCGACGTCGATGCTCTGGGGCGTCTCGCCGCCGCGGAGGCCCTCCGGGCTCTCCTGTACCCGGAGCTTCTGGGAGTCGACGAACTCCGACTGGTCGTAGTTGACCCGGAAGGGGCCCTGTCGCTCGCAGCCCTGACACTCGTGGGGTTCCTGGAAGCCGCCGTCGGACTGGGGGATGTAGGTCATCGTGCCACAGCGCTGGCACTCGAAGGCGGCCTCGGTGATCTTCGGCCGGACGTCGGTCGCCTTCCGGATGATGCCCGAGACGGCGATCATCCGGCCGACGTGGTTGTCGTGGACGCGGATGGAGCGGATGTCGACGGTGTCGGGGAGGTTCCGCAGGCGGACGTGGGCCTGGCCGAGGGAGACGTCCGCGGGCAGGTCGTACACGCGCAGGGCCTCCTCCGCGAACTCGCCGATCTGATCGGGCTGGGAGAGGAAGTCGTCGGCGAGGTCCTGATCGAACTGGTAGAGGTCGTCGTAGTCGACGTGCAGCGAGCGCTGTTCGTTGGGGTAGCGCTGTGCGAGGCGACTGATCTCGTCGCGGTAGTAGTTCCGATAGAAGCGAACGAACCGGTCGATCAACTCCTGGTTCTGCGACGACTGCGCCATTGCTACTCGGTCGTGCCGGATCGCCTAAGAGTCTTCGCTCGGTCGCCGATCAGAACGACACGTCCGTCTCGATGTCCTCGGCCGCCTCCCGCAGGCCGTCCTCGCGGGAGTCGCTGGCGAGGCGCCCCTCGAGGTCGGCGTCCGTCAGGAGTTCCGCGAACGCGTCGCGGAAGCGGTCGTTCGCGCGGGTGGCCTCGCGCTCCGTCTCGCGAACCGCCGCGTCCTCGTTCGCCCGGTCGGCGTCGCGAACGAGGTGACAGTCGAGTCGCGCCCGGCGGACGGTCTCGGTGGAGACGTCGAGGGCGTCCGCGAGTGCCGCGTCGTCGTCGCCGTCGTAGAACTCCCGGATCAGGCGGACGTAGGCGTCCGTCCGGAGCTCCGTCTCGAAGTCGTAGCGCTCGCGCATGGTCCGGACGAGGTCACGCAGGCGGGCGTCCACCGCCTCGGGGTCGTCCGCGTCGACGAGCGAACCGCGGGATTCGGCCTGTCGCTCCGTGACCGTCTCCTCGCCCGTCGCGTCGAGAAAGATGTCCCGTAGCTCCGCGGTCTCGTCGTCCATGCTTCAGGAAGTCCGTTCGTGGGCAAAAACCCATCGCCGGGTCGTTCGGAGCGGCTCCCGGTCGGCGCCGACCCCCAGGCGTCCATGACCGTGGCCGGGGGGCCGAGCGGCGACCGCTCCGGCTTCGTCAACCACCACAAACTAAGTGGTTTACGAAAGTCGGGGTCGGTATGACCGCCACGACGGACTCGGTCGAACTGGTCGGCGAGGAGGTGACCGGCAACGTCGCCCGCGCGGTGCTGTTCGCGGCCGCGACGAGCGCGACGGCGCCGGTGGACATGGTCCACCCGCTCGCGCCGAACGTCCCCATCACGCTCCAGACGCTGTGGGTGTATCTCGCGGGCATCGTCCTCGGCCCCCTGTGGGCGGGCGTGGCGTTCACGCTCTACCTGCTCGCCGGACTGATCGGGCTGCCGGTGTTCGCCGGCGGCAACGCCGGTCTCGGCGTCATCCTCGGCCCCACCGGCGGCTTCCTGATCGGCTTCCCGCTCGGCGCGATGACCATCGGCGCCGTCGCCCACGGGACCGACGGCCTCACCGCCCCCGGCGAGGTTCCCGTGCCGCGACTCGTCCTCGCCTTGCTCGCCGGCACGGCCGTCGTCTACGCCGCCGGCGCCGTTGGCTACGCCGTCGTGCAGGCCATCGGCCTCGTGGCCGCCGTCTCGGCCGTCGTCGTGCCCTTCCTGCCCGTGGCGGGGCTGAAGATGGCCGGCACCGTCGCCATCGTCCGCAGCGAGGCCATCGTCGCTCGATGACGATTGCGGTCGAGGACTACACCTACCGGTACGGCGACGACGTCCTCGCCGTCGACGGCGTCTCGCTGACCGTCGACGACGGCGAGTTCCTCGTCCTCGCCGGCGCCAACGGCTCGGGGAAGACCACGCTCGTCCGCGGGTTCAACGGCCTGCTGACGCCCGCCGAGGGGTCGGTGCGCGTGAACGGCCGCCCGGTCGACGACGACCCCGTCGCCGCCCGGTCGAGCGTCGGCATGGTGTTCCAGAACCCCCGCGACGGCTTCGTCGCCGCCACCGTCGGCGCCGACGTGGCCTTCGGCCCCGAGAACCTCGGCCTCGCGCGGGCGGACATCGACCGCCGGGTGGCGGACGCCCTCGACGCCGTCCGCATGGCCGGCCGGGGCGAGGAGCGCATCGACGAACTCTCCGGCGGCGAACGCGAGCGCGTCGCCATCGCGGGCGCGCTGGCGATGGAGCCCGACCACCTCGTCCTCGACGAACCCTTCACCGGCCTGGACTGGGCGGCCCGGCAGTCCGTGCTGGAGCGACTGCGCGCGCTCCACGCCGACGGCGTGGGGGTCGTCGTCGTCACCCACGACCTGCGCGACGTCGCGGCGCTCGCGGACCGAACCGTCGTCCTCGCGGACGGGACGATCGCGCTCGATTCGGCCGACCCCGCTCCCGACGACCTCACCGCCCTCGGCGTCCGGCCACCATGATCCGGTACGTCGCCGGCGACACCCCCGTCCACCGCCTCGATCCCCGAACCAAGCTGTTCGTGCAGGCGGCCGTCGCCGTCGCGGCCTTCGCGCACACGACACCCCGGGGACTGGCGCTGCTGACCGCGTTCGTCGCCGGCGTCTGCTGGCTGGCGGCCACGCCCGTCCTCGCCAGCCTGCGCTCCTACCGCGCCTTCCTCCCCTTCCTCGTCGCGGGACCGGCCGTCGAGGGGGCGACCCTCGGCGCGCCGTGGTTCGTCCCCGCGGACGCCGTGGCGCCCGCGCTGGCGAGCTATCGGGTGGTCCTCCTCCTGCTGGTCTCGACGGCGTACATCCGCACCACCCGCGTCCGCGAGTCGCGGGCCGCCATCCAGTGGCTGCTGCCGGGTCGCCCCGGCGTCGTCCTCGGTGCCGGCGTCGGGTTCGTCCTCCGATTTCTCCCCGTGCTCCGGGACGACCTGTCGACCATCCGGCAGGCGATGGACGCCCGCCTCGGCTCCGAGCGGTCGCTCCGCGAGCGGATCCGCCTGATCGGCGTCACCGGCCTCCGCCGGGTGTTCGTCCGCGCCGACCGCTTCGCGCTCGCCCTGCAGGCCCGGTGTTTCGCCTGGAACCCGACGCTGCCCGAACTCGATCCGACGTGGCGGGACTGGCCCGCGCTCCTCGTCGGCGTCGGCGCGCTCGCGTGGGCCGTCTGGTGACGCTCACCGGGCGTATTCGACGACGCTCCCCGCGGCTGGCCGTCGTGAGACGGGTGACCGCGCCGTCGACGAAGCCCCCCCCCTCCGTTTTGAGTTCCCCGAGCCGCCGCCTTCGGACAGCGAGGTGGTACGGCCTCGGACTCGACGCAGTCATCAGACACGCGGGGTCCCGGCGGTCCAGCAAAGACTTTGCCGGTTCGGGGTACACGGCGGACCATGCATAGCTTCCCTGGCGAGGACTGCCGCTGCGAGGAAGTACACGGCGGACACGGCCACGAAGGACGGGGAGACAGAGACGGTGTCTGCGACAACTGCGGAAGCGAACTGGAATGGACGCTTGCCGTTGACGGCGTCCAACGCCGCGTCTGTCCCAACTGCGACGAGTAGCGAACGAAGCGTTCGATTTCTGAGTGTCTATGGCAGAATCCGACCGCCTCAGCGAGTGTATCGAGCGGATCGACTCGTCGTTTGTGGCGCGAAAGCGGACTCCCGAGTGGGCCAAGTGGGCATCCGGTGTCATCTCGCCGGTATAGCACCGAGGGGTGCCAGTCGGGGTCCCGATGAACTGGGAGTCACGCGCGTCACGTCGTCGTTCACGACTGGGTGCACAAGGCCGATCTACCGCCGATTTCGACGGTGAGTGCGGATCAACTCGCGGATGCGAGTGGACGGCGAAGAGGTGGCTATCGGTCTCGGCGGGGATACCGGGAGCACCGAACCGGACGAGTGACGACCGTGGAAGCTAGACCGTAGTTCGATCCTCCGGCACATCCCTCTGAAATAGTTCGCTCCGTCTGTTTTCGCCCGGCGTGCCAACCTTTAACCTCCACCTGGGTCGCCCACTACGTATGCCCGTCCTCCAAACCGTCACCCGGGAGACGTTCTGGACCATCGGTCCGGTCGGCGAGGCCGCCTTCTACTACCTCGCGGCCGTCGCCGTCCTCGTCTTCCTGTACGGCGTCTACGCGCGGGTCCGCACCTACGCCGCGGCGCCGGCCGACCCCTTCGACCGCCTCGACGACCTGCCCGGGCGCGTCGCCCGCGCCACCCGCCTCCTGCTCACGAACGAGGCGCAGTTCGACCGCGACGTCTACGCCGGCGTGATGCACACGTTCATCGTGTGGGGGTTTCTCACCCTGCTCATCGGGACGACCATCCTCGCGGTCGACATGGACGTCTGGACGAAGCTCCTGGGTCGGGACTCCTTTTTCGTCGGCGACTTCTACCTCTCGTACTCGCTGGTGATGGACGCGATGGGGCTGCTGTTCGTCGTCGGCGTCGGCATGGCGCTCTGGCGGCGCTACGGCGTCCGCGACCCGCGCCTGTGGGGGAAACACACCGACCTCGAGGACGACGCCTTCGTCTGGACGCTCTTCGTCCTCGGCGTCGGCGGCTACGTCGTCGAGGCGCTTCGCATCCTCGGCACCGGGTTCCCGGCCTTCGAGACGGTGAGTTTCGTCGGCTACGGCCTCGCGCTCGCGGGCCGGGCCGCCGGCGTCGCCCCGGGGACCGCCGAGGCCGTCTACACCGTCGCGTGGTGGAGCCACGCCCTGCTGGCGCTCGGGTTCGTCGCCCTCCTCCCCTACGCCAAACCCGTCCACATGCTCACCTCGATGGCGAACGTGGTGACCCGGGACGGGAAGGCGGGCAAGCGGCTGCCGGGCGTCCCCGCCGACGCCGACCCCGCGGACATCGGCACCGGCTCCGTCGACGACTTCACCTGGCGCGAACTCCTCGATCAGGACGCCTGCACCACCTGCGGCAGGTGTTCGTCGGTCTGTCCCGCGGAGGAGGTGGGCCGCAACCTCGACCCCCGGGACGTGATCCTCGACCTGAAGGCCTACCGCGAGCGGCGAGCGGCGGGCGAGGGCGAGGACCTGCCCATCGTCGCCGACGGCGGCGAGAGCGTGATCGCCGCCGAGTCCATGAACGCCTGTCTCTCCTGTATGGCCTGCATGGACGCCTGTCCCGTCGACATCGAGCACGTCCGGCAGTTCACGGGCATGAACCGCCGGCTCACCGAGTCGGGGCAGATGGACCCCCACGTGCAGGACGCGATGATGAACGCCTTCCAGCAGGGCAACGTCTTCGGCGACCCCGCCCGGAAGCGCCCCGAGTGGACCGACGCCCTCGACTTCGAGGTGCCCGACGCTCGCGAGGAGTCGGTCGAGTTGCTGTGGTACGTCGGCGACTACCCCTCCTACGACGACCGGAACCGGCGGGTCGCACGGTCGCTCGCCCGCATCTTCGAGGCCGCGGACGTCTCCTACGGCATCCTCTACGAGGACGAGGCCAACGACGGCAACGACGTGCGCCGCGTCGGCGAGGAGGGGCTCTACGAGATGCTCGTCGAGGACAACGCCGCCGCCGTCGCGGACGCCGAGTTCGAGGAGATCGTCTGCACCGACCCGCACAGCTACAACACCTTCACCCACGAGTACCCCGAGATGGCCGCGGAGTTCGACTACCCCGTCTCCCACTACACCGAGGTGGTCGAACGCCTCGTCCGCGAGGGGCGCCTCGACGTGCCCGCCTCCCTCGACCGGACCGTCACGTACCACGACCCCTGTCACCTCGGGCGCATGAACGACGTCTACGAAGCGCCCCGCGACCTGGTGTGCGCGACGGGCGCGACCCTCGCCGAGATGCCGCGCAACCGCTCGGACTCCTTTTGCTGTGGCGGCGGCGGGGGCGGCGTCTGGACCGAAGTCGAGGAGGAGGTGAAGCCGAGCGAGGAGCGCCTTCGCGAAGCCGTGGCGGACACCGCGGGCGACGTTGAGTCGTTCGTCGTCGCCTGCCCCATGTGTACGACCATGTTCGAGGACGGCCGCAAGACGGGCGGGTTCGAGGACGACGTGGAGATTCTGGATCTGACGGAGTTGCTGGTGGAGGCGATGGACGCCGACGCCCCGGCCGTGGCCGACTGAGCGCCCGGCTTTTTTGCTCGCTCGCGACGTGGTGGGCGGTGTGTCCCTCACTCCCGAGCCCCCGCCGGCCTCCCTCGAACGCCGACGGATCGCCGTCTTCTGTCTCGTCGCCTTCGGCCTCTCGTGGACCGTCGGCCTCGCCATCTACCTGACCGGCGGCCTCCGCGACAGCCCGGTCCTGCTCGGGACGCCGCGGATCACGCTCGCCGTCGCCCTCCTCGCGACGGGCTACATGTGGGGCCCCGCCGTCGCCAACGCCGTCACCCGCGTCGTCACCGACGAGGGGTGGACGGACCTCCGTCTGCGACCCCGCCGTGCGGAGTGGCCGGTGTGGGTCGTCGCCTGGGTCGCTCCCGTCGCCCTCGTCCTCGTCGGCGTCGGCGCCTACGCCCTCCTCCTTCCGGCGCACCTCGATCCGACGCTCGGGACGCTCCGGTCGGCGCTCGGCCTCCCCGCGGGGGCGCCGCTCCCCGCGAGTCCGCCCGTCCTCGTCGGCCTCGTCGTCGCCCAGGCCCTCCTCGTCGCACCGGTGGTCAACGCCCCCTTCGCGTTCGGCGAGGAGTTCGGCTGGCGGGGCTACCTCCTCCCGAAACTCCTGCCGCTCGGCTGGCGTCGCGCCGTCCTCGTCTCGGGTGCCGTCTGGGGCGTCTGGCACTGGCCCGTGATCGCGATGGGGTACAACTACGGGCTCGACTACCCCGGAGCGCCGTGGACGGGGCTGCTCGCGATGACGTGGTTCACCGTCGTCGTCGGCGCCTTCCTCGCGTGGGTGACGATCCGCGCGGGGAGCGTCTGGCCGGCCGTCGTCGGCCACGCCGTCGTCAACGGCGTCGGGGGGCTCGGCGTCCTCCTCGTGTCCGGGAATCCGACGCCCCTGCTCGGCCCGGCGGCGGTGGGCGTCGTCGCCACGCTAGGCTGGGCCGCCGCCGCCGTCGCCGTCCTGCGCCGCGACGAAGAGCCCGAACGCCGATGAGCCGAGGGGACGGCGCTTCCGGGCGACGAGGCGGTCGAGGACGAGGACGGCGGCCGTGAGTCCGAGAAGCCCCGCCAGCAGGCCGACCGCGACGGCCCACCCGGCGGCGTCGGCCGTCGAGCCGACGACCAGCGGCCCGAGCGCCCCGAGCAGGATGTAGCCCGTCCGGAAGAGTCCGAAGCCGACGCCGCGTTCGGCGTCGGCCAGCGCGTCGACCGCTCGCGACTGGACCGGCGGCCCCCACGCCATCGCGGCGCCGACGAGCGCCACCGCGGGGGCCGCGAGCGCGAGTCGCGTGGTGAGCGCGAGGGTCGCGTAGCCGGCGGCGCCGGCGGCGAACAGCACGGCGACCACGGTCTCCCGGCCCACGAGGTCCGACGCCCGCCCGCTCACCGGCTGGAACGCCGCCACGACGACGAAGTACGCCGAGAACAGCAGCCCCGCTCGCGCCATCGAGAGCCCGTGGTGGTCGACGAGGAAGACGGGGAGCAGGGAGACGGTCGCGAGCGCGGCGAACTCCCCGACGACGGCGAGGAAGACGGCGAACGCGACGGGCGGTCGCGAGAGGACGCCGACCAGCGCCCGCGGGTCGACCGTCCGGCCGCCGTCGGTCGTCGCCGTCGGCCGTTCCCCCTCCCTGCCCGCGACCACCACGGCCACGAGCGCGGCGGCGACGAGCGCCCCGCTCCCGACGACGCCCCGCCACCCGAACCGGGCGCCGAGCAGCGTCGCGAGGACGGGCGCGGCCAGCCCCGCGACCTGCCCCCCGACGCGGTGGACGCCGATGACGCCCCCCGTCGCGTCGAAGCGGTCGGTCAGCAGCGCCGTCGCCGGCGTGTAGTACAGCCCCGCCCCCGCGCCGAGCAGCAGGGCGAAGGCGGCGAACGCGAGGAGGGAGGGAGCGGCGGCGAGGGCGACGGCCCCGACGGCCGTACAGGCCAGCGCGGCGAGCACCACCCGCCGCGGCCCGTACCGGTCGCCGGCGGCGCCGCTCGGCAACTGCGTGACGGCGTACACCAGCCACATCCCGGTGAGGACTGCCCCGACCGTGCCGCTGGTGACGCCGAACGTCTCCCGGAGCGAGGGGACGACCGGACTGACGAGCAACTGCGCGAGCCGGACCGCGAAGTACGACCCCACACAGACCGACAGCGCCGTGTGGCGCTCGTCCCACCCGCCCGACGACAACTGTGACATCTGTTGTCATGGATAACAGTCTATAGTAATATATATTTTCGCACCGGCCGGAGCTTCCGCCCGCCGAGGCCGCCGACCTCCGGTCCCTGTCGTCCGCGAACGGGCCGCTCCGCCCCCCGAACCGGGGTTCGCCGGAACGAACCGGACCACTAATGTGGGCGAGGTGTGATTGTCGGGGTGACTGACCGTGTCGAACCCGTTCGCAGCCCGAGCCGTTCCGTCGTGATCGACCACGAGTCCCTTCTCGCCCGCTCGACCGACGTCGTCTCCGTCGTCGACGCCGACGGGGTCGTGAAGTACCAGAGCCCGTCGGTCGAGCGCGTCCTCGGCTACGACCAGGAGGCGTTGCTCGACGAGTGTCTCCTCGAATACGTCCACCCGGAGGACCGGGAGGCGGTCCGCCACATCTTCGCGGCGACGGACTCGGTCGGCACGGAACGCGACTCGGTCGAACACCGGTTCCGACACGCCGACGGATCCTGGGTCTGGCTGGAGACCCGCCGCTCGCCCGACTACGACGCCGACGCCGGCGGCTACGTCAGCACCTCCCGCGACGTCACCCGTCGAAAGCGCACCGAGCGCGAGCGCGAGCGCCTGCTCGACCGCATGGGCGACGGGTTCCTCGGCATCGACGACGACTGGCAGGTGACCTACCTCAACGACGAGGCCGAGCGCCTGCTCGACACGTCCGCCGAGGCCCTCGTGGGCGAGGACGTCCGGGAGTCGCTGGAACACGAGACCCCCGCCGTCTTCCACGACCAGTACCGCGAGGCGATGACGACACAGGAGCCGGTCTCCTTCGAGTCACACGTGCCGGCGCTCGACGCCACCATCGAGGTCCGGGTCTTCCCCTCCCCGACGGGGCTGTCGGTGTACTTCCGCGACGTGACCGAGGCCAGGCGGATCAAGCGGGAACTGGAGCGAACGGTCGAGACGCTCCACGGGCTCCACGAGATCGCGGCCGCGACCGATCTGACGCTCGCCGAGAAGCAGTCCCGGCTGCTCGAAACCGGTCGCCGACATCTCGATCTGCCGTACGGGTTCGTCACGCGCATGACCGACGACAAGCAGGTCATCGTCGACGCCGTCGGGGACCACTCGCTGCTCCGCGCCGGCAACTCCTGTCCCATCGAGGAGTCCTACTGCCGGAAGACCCTCGAAACCGACGGCCTGCTCGCCATCCGCGACGCCGCCGACGCCGGGTGGGAGGACGACCCCGCCTACGAGCGGTTCGACCTCGGCTCGTACGTCGGTGGCCGGATCGAGGTCGACGGCGAGCTGTACGGGACGCTCTGCTTTGCGGCCACGGACCCCCGCGCCCGGGCGTTCACCGACAGCGAGCGCTCGTTCGTCGAACTGGCGGCGCGGTGGCTGGCCTACGAGTTCGAGGAGGCCCAGTACCAGCGACGGCTCGAACGGCAAAACGAGCGGCTAGACAACTTCGCGAGCATCCTCTCTCACGACCTCCGCAACCCCCTGAACGTCGTCCAGGGCCGGCTGGACCTCGCGGCCGAACGGTACGACGACGAGGACCTCGACGCCGCGACCGCCGCCCTGGATCGGACCTTCGACCTCATCGACGACGTCCTCGCCTTCTCGCGGGCGGGCGGGGACGTCCTCGACCCCGAACGCATCGCCCTCCCGGCCGTGGCCGACCGGGCGTGGGCCATCGTCGATCCGGGCGGCGCCACCCTCGACGTCACGCCCGACGCCGGGACGGTGACGGCCGACGAGACGCGCCTCCAGCAACTGCTGGAGAACCTGTTCGCCAACAGTGTGGAGCACGGCTCTACTGACGGCCGGACGCAGTCCGGCGACGGCGTGACCGTCACCCTCGGCCCCCTCGACGGGGACGAGGGGTTCTACGTCGCCGACGACGGTCCGGGCATCCCGCCGGAGCGGCGCGAACGCGTGTTCGAACTGGGACACACCGACGACGATGACGGGAGCGGTCTCGGCCTGGCCATCGTCCGCGAGATCGCGGACGCCCACGGCTGGGAGGTGGTCGTGACCGAGAGCGAGGCGGGCGGCGCCCGCTTCGAGGTCGTCACCGACGCGGCCGGGACCGACCTCCCGGTGACCCCCTGACATTTGTCGTCGGGCCCCGAAGCGCCCCCATGCGCGTCAACGAAGCCGACCTCGACTGGGACGTGACCGAGCGCGACGAGACGTCGTTCCGCCGGAAGCGACTCGCGGCGGCGGCCGGCGGCGACCGACTCGGCTGCTCGCTCTACGAACTCCCGCCGGGCAGGAAGTCCTGGCCCTTCCACTTCCACGCCGGCAACGAGGAGGCCATCTACGTCCTCGCGGGCACGGGCCACCTCCGCACCGACGACGGCACCGAACCCCTGGAGCCGGGCGACTACGCGGCCTTCCCGGTCGGCCCCGAGGGGAGCCACCGCGTCGTCAACGACGGCGACGAGCCCCTGCGGTATCTCGCGCTGTCGACGATGAACCACCCCGACGTGACGGTGTATCCCGACTCCGAGAAGATCGGCGTCTACGCGGGGTCGGCGCCCGGAAGCGACGACTCGCGGACGGTCTCGGGCTACTACCGCCGCGACGACGACGTGGACTACTGGCTCGACGAGGCCTGACCGTCGAGCGCCGCGAGGATCGCTCGCGCCGACGCCCGGTCGCGCTCCGGCGCGTCCGGCAGGTACGTCGCGAGCGCGTCGCGGACGATGGCACGGTCCGCCGGATCGAGCGGTTCACAGGCCTCGATCCGCTTCAGGATCGCGACCCCTCGATCGGGCGAGCGACCGGCCTCGACCGTGCGCTCGACGTGATCGAGCACCGCCGCGTGGAGCACCCACGCCTCCTCGCGCGAGAGGTCGACGCCGTCGGGGCCGTGACAGGTGGACGGGGACACGGTGGGTCACCTCGGTCGACGGTACGTGACCGAGCGCCTTGTGGGTGTGTCACTCGGGCACACGTAGCGCACGACCGCTCACTCGAACGCCGACAGCCCCGTCAGGTCCTCGCCGAGGATCAGCGAGTGGACGTCGTGGGTTCCCTCGTAGGTGTACACCGTCTCCATGTTCGCGAGGTGGCGCATCGGCGGGTAGTCGACGGTGATGCCGTTGCCGCCGAGCATCTCGCGGGCGACGCGTGACTGCTCGCGGGCCATCCGGACGTTGTTGCGCTTGGCCATCGACACCTGCTGTGGCCGGAGGTCCCCCCGCTCTTTCAGGTCCGCGAGGCGGTGGGCGAGCAGTTGGGCGGTCGTCACCTGCGTCGCCATCTCCGCGAGCTTCTCCTGTTGCAGCTGGAAGCCGCCGATGGGACGGCCGAACTGCTCCCGCTCCGTGGCGTACTCGCGGGCCGTCTCGAAGCAGTCCCGGGCGGCGCCGACCGCCCCCCACGCGATGCCGTATCTGGCCTGCGTGAGACAGGAGAGCGGCCCCGCCATCCCCTCGACCTCCAGCACGTCCGCCTGGGGAACCCACGCGTCCGCGAGGCCGATCTCCCCCGTTATCGACGCCCGGAGGGAGAGTTTCTCGTGGATGGGTTCGGTCGAGACGCCGTCGCGGTCCGTCTCGACGAGAAAGCCACGGATCGGCGTCCCCTCGGCCGACCGGTCGCGCGCCCAGACCACCGCCACGTCGGCGATGGGGGCGTTCGTGATCCACGTCTTCGACCCCGAGAGCCGGTAGCCGTCGCCGTCGCGTTCGGCCGTCGTCGCCATCGACGACGGGTCCGAGCCGTGTTCGGGCTCCGTCAGGCCGAAACAGCCGACCGCCTCGCCCGTCGCCAGGTCGGGCAGCCACCGCTCTTTCTGCTCGTCCGTGCCGAAGGCGTGGATGGGGTACATCACCAGCGCCCCCTGGACGCTCGCCATCGAGCGGAGCCCCGAGTCACCGGCTTCGAGTTCCTGCATCAGGAGGCCGTAGGCCGTCTCGCTGACGTTCGGCAGGCCGTAGCCGTCGAGGTTCGGCCCGTAGAACCCCAGGTCGCCCATCTCGGGGACGAGCTCCGTCGGGAAGGTTCCCTCGAGGAAGTGCTCGCCGATGTCGGGGCGGACCTCCTCGTCGACGAATCGGCGGGCGGTGTCCCGGATCAGGCGCTCCTCCTCGCCGAGGTCGGCCTCCAGGTCGACGTAGTCGAGCATGGCGGGGATGGGACCGCTCGCGTGAAAAACCCCTTACAGGAACTCCCGAACCTCGGAGTACCACATGTCGTGGTGGTCGACGGCGCCGACGCGCTCGGCCACCTCGACGGCCAGGGCGTGCCAGCACCGCTGGCTCGGATCGGCCGTATCGAGGTTGTACTCGGCGTCCTTGCAGGTACAGCCGCCGTCCTCGACCACGTACTCGTCGTCGTGGCCGACGACGACCGTGAAGTCGCGGTACTGCTTGACGCGCTCCTCGGAGACGGCCTCGATGGCTCGCTGACCCCGGTCGCCGTGGGCCGAGAGGATGGCGTCGACGATGGGGCCGGATAGCTCTCCGGCCGCCGAGAGCGCCGCCCGCCAGTCCTCCACCTCGCTCACGACCCGAACCGTCGGGCCTCGGCGTCTAAAGGGGTTCGGTCGGTCGGACGACCGCACGACGGGCGGCAGACGCCGGCCACTCGGCCGAACCGACCGACTTTTTCGCCGCCACCCCGTTCCCCACCCATGCGCGTCACCGAGGGCGGCGTCGAACTCGACGTTCCCGACGCCCGCGACGGGGCGAGCGAGGGACAGGGCGAGGGCGTCTTCTACAACCCCACGCAGGAACTGAACCGCGACGTGACCGTCGCCGTCCTCCGGGCGTACGCCGAGCGCGAACCCCGCGCCGAGACGTATCTCGACGCGATGGCCGCGAGCGGGGTCCGCGGCCTCCGTGCCGCCGCCGAGGGGTGGGACGTGACCTGTGCGGACCTCGACCCGGACGCCGTGGCCCTCGCCCGCGAGAACTTCGCACACAACGACCTGCCGGGGTCGGTGGTCGAGCGAAACGTCAACGCGCTCCTCTACGACTCGGCGACGGTGTTCGACGTGGTCGACATCGACCCCTTCGGCACGCCCATCCCCTTCGCCGACGCGGCGCTCGCCAACGCCCGCAACCTCGTCTGTGTCACCGCCACCGACACCGCGCCGCTCTGTGGCGCGCACTTCGACTCCGGCGTCCGCAAGTACGCGGCGGTCCCCCGAAACACCGACTACCACCCCGAGATGGGGCTCCGGATCCTCCTCTCGGCCATGGTCCGTACGGCCGCCCGCTACGACAAGGCGGCCCGTCCGATCTGTTCGCACGTCTCCCGGCACTACGCGCGGACGTACCTCGAACTCGACGGCCGGGCGACCGAGGCGGACGACTGCATCGACGAACTCGGCTACGTCCACCACTGCGAGGACTGCCTCACCCGCGAGGCCGAGGACGGCCTGATTCCCCACCCACCGGAGACCTGTCCGGCCTGCGGGGGGTCCCGCGTCGTCACCGCCGGCCCCCTGTGGCTGGGGGCGATCCGCGACCGCGCGTTCGTCGCCGCCGTCCGCGACCGGATCGACGACGGGATGGGCGAGGCCGCCCGCGCCCGCCGACTGCTGGAGACGGTCGAGGCCGAACTCGACCGCCCCACTCACTACGACCAGCACCGTCTCTGCAAGCAGTGGGGGCGCTCCGCCAACGCGATGGACGAGTTCCTCGCGGACCTCCGGGCCGCCGGCTACGACGCCTCCCGCGCCCACTACGGCGGCACGACGTTCAAGACGGACGCCTCGGTCGTGGAGATTCGGGACGCGACGGCCGAGTGATCCCCGCGGTACCCCTCCACAGAGGTCGTACCCTTATGTCTCACTGCGCCCATGATCGACGTGGCTGGACGACGTGTGACATACTGCCGTCGTCGGTTACTCGCACTCGATCCGGCCAACACGCCTCGGGCGACCGGTAACGGCGTCGGGTCATCCCCCTCCCCTTCCCCCTCGGCGCCGTTCGGACGATCGTCGCCCGTCGAGGCGGCCGTTCTGGGCGGGTCCCGACCGAGTGCACGCCCCGACCCGCCCAAACCGCCATATACGCAGCCCGCGTTGGGGTACGTATGACCACTGCCGTCGGACGCATCGTCGCCGCCCTCGTCGTGACCGTCGCGTTGGCCGCCGGACCGGCGCCCGTCGCCGCCCAGTCGAGCGATCAGCCGGCGTGGGCCGACGACCTGTTCGCGGACCTGCAGGACATGCAGCCCCGGTTCAACGCCAACGTCACCGACGCCGAGATGAACTTCGCCGAGCGGCAGGTGTTCAACCAGCTCGCGGGCAACGTCGTCAACGTCTACTTCGTCGACACCGACGTGGTCTTCTCCTTCCGGATGCGCCCCGACGGCACGATCACCGACCTCCGGCAGTCCCGCCGGGACGACGCGGGCCTGAAGATGCAGATGACGCGCGACACCGCCGAGGACTTGGTCGCGCTCCCGGACCCGGTGCCGCAGTTCGTCGACGCCGTCCGGAACGGGGCGGTCGTCCGGCGCGACGGCGAGCGCACCGTCCGCGGAATCGTCATCAACGGCGAGGACGGCAAACTCGTGAAACAGGCGACGTGGACGGTCATCAACACCGTCAAGGGCCTGCTGTAGTTCGCCGGGCCGACTTTGCTCCGCAGGCTGCGGGTGGCCGTGGCGGTAGCGTGCGGACGGCGGCCGGACGTCGCCTCGTCGTCGGGGTCGGGGCGACGACCGCGCGGGCATCCGCTCGCCGTCCGGCACCGCGGCCGCCACCGTCGCGTTCGGTCGCCGCCCCTCGCCATCGCGGGCCGGCGGCGCCCCCCGTCCATCCCTCGGTCACCTCGTCGACCGAGAGCCACGCTCCGGTGCCCGCCGCCCGGCTTCCAGTAGAGGTTTGCGTCCCGGCCCCGTGTGCCCGACCGATGAGTGTCCAAGCGGAGTTCGACGCGTGGGCGGCGGCAGGCAAGGACCGAGGGATGGAGGAGCGACACTGGCACACGGCCAAGGAGGCACTCGCCCGGATGCCCGCCGAGGCCGGCGACACGGTGCTCGATCTGGGGACCGGGTCGGGGTACGCCCTCCGGGCGCTCCGCGAGACGCGGGAGGTCGGCCGCGGCGTCGGCCTCGACGCCTCGGGGGCGATGGTGCGCAACGCCCGCGAGTACACCGACGACGGGGCCGTCGACTTCCTCGCGGGTGACTTCCAGCACCTGCCCCTCCGGGACGACAGCGTCGACCACGTGTGGTCGATGGAGGCGTTCTACTACGCGCGGGACCCCGACGCGGTGCTTCGCGAACTCCGGCGGGTCCTCCGACCCGGCGGCACCTTCTTCTGTGCCGTGAACTTCTTCGAGGAGAGCGAACACACTCACGAGTGGCAGGAGCAGGTGGGCGTCGAGATGCGACTGTGGGACCGGGCGCAGTATCGCGAGGCGTTCCGCTCGGCCGGGTTCCACGTGGCCGAACAGGACACCATCCCCGACCGCGAAATCGAGATTCCGCCCGCCGAGGCCTTCCCGACCGACGACTGGGACTCCCGCGAGGCGATGATCGACCGCTACCGGACGTGGGGGACCCTGCTGACCGTCGGCGTCGCGCCGTAGGTCCCCGGCGCCCGCGCCCTTTTCCGCCCGCCGACCGAACCGACACGCCGTGACCCGACTCGCCCGGGTGCTCCCCGCCGCGCGTGCCGTCGTCCGCGAGGCTCGCGCGCGGGACGTCACCCTGCTGGCCGCCAGCGTCGCCTACTACGCCTTCGTCTCCGTCCTCCCGTTGCTCGTCCTCGCGGCCGTCGTCGCGACGACGCTCGGTGGGCCGTCGCTCCGGACGGCCGTCGTCGCCCTCGCCGGGCGCTACCTCCTGCCCGTCGGCCAGGACCTCGTCGCCGACGCGCTGGCGAACACGACCGGACAGGGCGGCGTCACCCTCGTCGGCCTCGCGCTCCTCGGCTGGGGGTCGCTGAAGCTCTTTCGGGGCGTCGACACCGCCTTCGCCCGGGTCTACGACGTCGACCCCCGTGGCTTCCTCCGGAGCATCCGCGTCGGCGTGACCGTCCTCGTCGCCGTCGGCGTCGGCGTCTTCGGCGGCGTCGCCCTCGTCGGAGCCGTCGCCGTCCTCCGACTGCCCCCCGTGGCCGTCCTCGCGCCCCTCCTCTTTTTCGCCGTCCTCGTCGCCGCCCTCTTTCCGGTCTACTACCTGCTGCCGGCGGTCGATCTCTCGCCGCGCGAGGCGCTGCCCGGCACCCTCGTCGGCGCGCTCTGCTGGACGCTGCTCGGAACCGCCTTCGCCGTCTACGCCGCCGTCGCGTCGGCGGGGCGGTTCGCGCTCTACGGCGCCCTCGGTGCCGTCCTCCTCCTCGTGACGTGGTTCTACCTCGCGGGGCTGGCCCTCCTCGTCGGCGCGACGCTCAACGCCGTCCTCGCCGACCGAACGGCCGCCCCGAATCGGCAGGTACAACACCCGCGGGACCGAGACCACGTGACGACGGCAATGACCG
This sequence comes from Haloplanus sp. GDY1, assembly GCF_023703775.1. Lineage (NCBI taxonomy): Archaea > Methanobacteriati > Methanobacteriota > Halobacteria > Halobacteriales > Haloferacaceae > Haloplanus > Haloplanus halophilus. Next base: position 2,435,552 of record NZ_CP098514.1, read on the forward strand.
GAGACGACACGGAAGGCGACTCCGATCCCTCCCCGGCACCGGACATCGAGGACCTCGCCGACCGGGTCGAGGAGGTCCGTGCCGATCTGGACGCCTTCGAGGCCGACGTGCAAGACCGGACGGTCGACCGGCCGGAACTGGAAGGCGAGCTGAAGGCGTACGTCCGCCGGCGGATGCGCCGCGGCCACGCCCGGGGCTGGGGTCCCTACCTCGTCCTCCTCTACGGGACGGTCCTGACCCTCGGCGCCTTCTACCTCCTCGACGACCTGATCGCCCTCGTCGCGATGGTCGTCATCTTCCTCTCGACGCTCGGGCTCTACGTCCTCTTCGTGCTCTTCGGCGCCGGGCTCTCGCTGCTCGGCAAACCGGGCGAGGCCCTCGACGCCGTGCGCCGGTTCCGGCGCTGACTCCCGGGGTCGCCCGCGGCCGATGCCGTCGGCAACGGGGCGCCCATCGGGTGTCGGGCCGCTCCTCCCGACGCCCGTGCCGAACCGCGGGAATATATGTTCCTTCCACCACACGCCCGACCCATGTCGCTCGTCGACCGAGCCGTCGCCGACCGCGGCGTGGGTGAGACGGGCGTCGTCGAGACGCTCCCGGAGGCCCTCGTCGCGGCCGCCGGACTCGTCACCCGCCTCGGCGATCCGCTGACCCTGATCGTCGTCGTCGCCGCCGCCTACCTGCTGGCGAACCGCCTCGGCGTGGCCGCCCCGCGGATGGCGACCGCGCTCGCCCTCACCGTCGGCGCGTTCGCGCTGACCCTGGCGCTCAAACACGCCTTCGCGCTCCCGCGCCCGCCCGGCGCCGGCGTCGACGGCTACGGGTTCCCCAGCGGTCACGCCATCGGCGCCACCGCCGTCTACGGCGGGCTGGTGGCGCTGCTCCCCGCCGAGCGTCGCTCCCCGACCGTCGTCGCCGCCGCCGGGTCGCTCGTCGCCCTCGTCGCCGCCTCCCGCGTCGTCATCGGCGTCCACTACCTGGTCGACGTGATCGCCGGCGTCGCCGTCGGCCTCGCGTATCTCGTCGCCGCGCTCCGGATCGGCCCCGGGCTGGCGCCCGAGCGCGTGACCGTCGCCGACGCCCGCCGCGTCTTCGCCGTCGCCCTCGCCGTCGGCCTCGCTGGCGTGGCCGTGGCCGTCGTCAGGAACACCGTGGTCGCCGTCGCCGCCGCCGGCGGCGGCCTGCTCGGGTGGCACCTCGCCGCCGACCGGGTCGTCGCGGCCCGCGGATCGACCCCACAGCTCGCCATCTCGGTCGTGACGCTGGGCGTGGTGGTCGCGAGCGCGGCCGCGGTCCTCGACGGCGGGATCCCGCTGGCCGTCGCGGCCGCGACGACCGTCGGCGTGGTCGCCCTGCTGATCGCGGTGCCGGGGCTCTCCGGGACGGTCGCGAAAAAAGGATTGGACGTCGGCCGTTAGAACTTCTCGAGGTAGCGGTCGAGTTCCCACTCGGAGACCTCGACGATGTACTCGCCGAACTCCTGGGACTTGGCCTCGATGAACTTCTCGGTGACGTGGTCGCCGAGCGCGCTCTGGATCGTCTCGTCGGCTTCGAGGGCGTCGACGGCCTCGCCGAGGTTCGACGGCAGCGTCGTGATGCCGTACTCCTCGCGCTTCCCCTCGTCGAACTCGTAGATGTTCTCCCGGACCGGGTCGGGACAGTCGAGGTCACGCTCGATGCCGTCGAGGCCGGCGTGGATCATGGCCGCGAAGGCGAGGTAGGGGTTACACGACGGGTCGGGCGAGCGGAGTTCGATCCGCGAGGCGGCGGGCACGCGCGCCGCCGGCTTGCGGATGAGCGCCGAGCGGTTGCGGTCCGACCAGGCGACGTAGACGGGGGCCTCGTAGCCCGGAACCAGACGCTTGTAGCTGTTGACCGTCGGGTTGGCGACGGCGGTGATCGCGGGGGCGTGATCGAGGATGCCCGCCACGTAGCTCTTCGCCGTGTCGCTCAGGTTGAACTCGTCGTCGTCGTCGTGGAAGGCGTTCTCGCCGTCCTTGAACAGCGACATGTGGGTGTGCATCCCCGAGCCGTTGATCCGCGCGATGGGCTTGGGCATGAACGTCGCGTGGAGGTCGTGCTCGGCCGCGATGGCGCGGACGACCGCACGGAAGGTGGCGACGTTGTCGGCCGTCGACAGGGCGTCGTCGTACGTGAAGTTGATCTCGTGTTGGCCCTGAGCGACCTCGTGGTGCGAGGCCTCGATGTCGAAGCCCATGCTCTCCAGGCCGTAGATGATGTCACGGCGCACGTCCGAGGCGAGGTCCTTCGGCGCGAGGTCGAAGTAGCCGCCGGCGTCGTTGGTCTTCGTCGTCGCGCGGCCCTCCTCGTCCTCCTCGAACAGGAAGAACTCCGGCTCGGGGGCCATGTTCACGTCGTAGCCCATCTCCTCGGCGCGCGCGATGGCGTCCTTGAGGACGCCCCGCGGGTCGCCCGAGAAGGGCTCGCCGGTCGAGGTGTCGATCACGTCACAGATGAGTCGCGCGGCCGCCCCGCCGTTGTCGTCGCCGTTCCGCCACGGGAGGACGGCGAACGTCGAGGGGTCGGGGTCGAGCCGCATGTCGGACTCCTGAATGCGTACGAACCCGTCGATGGAGGACCCGTCGAAGTAGATACCCTCGGTGAACGCCTTCTCCGCCTGACTGGCCGGGACCGAGACGTTCTTGACTGTGCCGAGGATGTCGGTGAACTGGAGCCGCAGGAAGTCGACGTTCTCCTCGTCGATCTCGTCGATGACGTCCTGTTCTTCCGCCGTCAAACCGCCGTCAGCCGCCGCAGTTTCGTCCGTCATGTTCTGGACAGGGTTAATCTATACTCCTAGTATTAAGCCCTTTTTGTTGGCTGCAATTTCCTCTCCGCTTCGTTCGAAATTGGATATTCGTAAACTTCTATACCCCCCGGGCCGTGCGTAACTGCCATGACGTACGAAAATCTCGACGCCAAGCTGATCAACGCACTCCTGGGCGACGGTCGCGCGAGCCTCAGGAGCCTCGCCGAGGAGCTCGACGTCTCCGTCACCACCGTCTCGAACCACCTCCGCGACCTGGAGGACGAGGGCGTCATCGAGGGGTACACCCCGCGCGTGAACTACGACGCGCTCGGCTACGACGTGACGGCCATCCTCCAGTTGAAGGTGGAGGGGAGCGCCCTGCCGGACATCACCGACGACCTGCGCGACCAGAAGCAGATGACCAGCGTCTACGAGGTGACCGGCGACTACGACGTCATCGCCATCGGCAAGTTCCGGGACACCGACGGCATGAACGAGCAGATCAAGACCCTGCTGACCGACGCCGACATCCGCGAGTCCAACACCAGCGTCGTCCTCAACGCCGTCGTCGAGAACAAGCAGTTCGAACTCGACGTCGACGAGTGAGCCGCCACCTCCGGCGGGTCGCCACGGGGCGACGAGCACCTACCGCCGGAGGCCGTGCGGCGTTCCGTGGAGCCGTGCCTCGCGGACGACGCTCACCCGCCAGCGGAGCAGTCCGACGCACGCGAGCCCGACCGTGAGCGCGCCGGCGACGACGTAGAAGGCGAGTTCGTAGCCGCCGGTCCGCTCGACGATCCGTGCCACCAGCGTCGGCCCGGCGACGCCGGCCATCGACCACGCGGTCAGCGCGTAGCCGTGGATCGCTCCCAGTTCCTCGGTGCCGAACAGGTCAGCCAGATACGCCGGCAGACACGCGAACCCCCCGCCGTAGCAGGTGATGATCAGGAATATCGCCCCCGCGAACAGCGGGACGGTCGTGAGGCGGGGGAGCGCCAGGAAGGCGCCGATCTGTAGCACGAAGAACACGCCGTACGTGGTCGTCCGGCCCAGGTAATCCGAGAGGCTCGACCAGATGATCCGCCCGGCGCCGTTGAAGACGCCGATCAGGCCGACGACCCCCGCCGCGACGGCCGCGCTCGCCCCCGTGACCGCCTGCGTCATGTTCGACGCCACCGAGAGGAGCATGATCCCCGCCGAGACGTTGACGAAGACGACCATCCAGACCAGGTAGAACTGCGGCGTGCGGAGCGCCTCGCTCGCGGTGCGCTGTTCGAGGTCCGACGCGACGATCACCCCGTGACCCTCCGTCTCGACGACCGCGTCCGGATCGATCCCCTCCGGCACCCACCCCGCCGGCGGCGTTTCGAGGTAGCTCGCACCCGCCGCCATCGCGACGAAGTAGCCCGCCCCGAGGACGTACAGGGTCGTGGGAATGCTCGTCGTCTCGATCAGCCAGTTGGCCACCGGCCCGGTCACCAGCGCCCCGGCGCCGAACCCCATCACGGCGAGTCCGGTCGCCAGGCCGCGACGGTCGGGAAACCACTTCACGAGCGTCGAGATGGGACTGATGTACCCCAGGCCGAGTCCCACCCCGGCGACGAGGCCGTAGGTCAGGACGAACCCCACGTGGCTCCCGTACTGGACGGCGACGCCCGCGAGGACGGTTCCGCCGGCGAACGCGACGGCCGCGGCCGTCCCCGACACGCGCGGTCCGTACCGCTCCACGTACCGCCCGAGCAGCGCCGTCGACGCGCCGAGGGTGAAGATGGCGACGGTGAACCCGAGGGTCACGTCGCCGATGCTCCACCCCTGTGTCGCCTGGAGCGGTCGCTGATACACGCTGTAGGCGTACACCGACCCGATAGACAGGTGGATCAGCATGGCCGAGACGGCGATGAGCCAGCGGTTCTTGGTCGTCGTGGTCATATCTCCCGTAACGACGGTGGCCACGAAAAAACATCCGACGAGTGATACGATCCGCCGGAGTCCGCCTCGCCTCCGACGTCGACGCGGCGTGGCCGCCCGCGATCCGACTCACTCCGACCGCGGCTCGTCCTCCAGCGGGTAGTCGAGACCGCTCGGGTACTCGCTCTCGGCCGTCGTGTCGAGTTCCAGCGCGATACAGAACCGGTCCAGCCCCACTTCGAGGCCGGCGAACAGCAACAGCTCTACGACCTCGGCGGCCGTGTACTCCGTCCGGAGCGCCTCGAACTGTTCCTCGGTGAGCCGGTGGGGGTCCTCGGCGAACCGCTCGGCCAGGCGGACGGCGAGATACGTCCGCCGGTCGAGCGCGTCCTCGTCGACGGTGCCGAAGACCGCCGCCTCCGTGGGTGCGATCCCGTCGCGAACCGACAGCGTCCGGACCGTCGCACAGTACGTACACCCGTTCACTTCGGCGATCTTGAGGCGCATCAGTTCGAGCAGTTCCGCGTCGATGCCCTCGCTCCGCGGGAACGCTCGAAACACGTCGACGATCCGCTCGAAGATCGTCGGCGTCCACGCCATCGCGCCGAAGAACGCGCTGTCCCCGTACCAGTCGTCCGCGGCCGCCTCCAGCAACTCCGCGGCCCGTTCGTCGTCGACGTCTTCCGGTCGAAGGCTGTCCGGTCGTCCCGCCATGCCCCCCGCTACGGGGTGTTCGCGCAAAAAGCTGGACCAAAAGACCGTCTTCCGCTACTCGACGCCGTCCTCGAACACGACGGTGCCAGTTCCACCTTTTTGGCGCTCACTGCGTTCGCGCAAAAAGCTGGACCAAAAGACCGCCTTCCGCTACTCGAAGCCGTCCTCGAACACGACGGTGCCAGTTCCACCTTTTTGGCGCTCACTGCGTTCGCGCAAAAAGCTGGACCAAAAACCCGCCTTCCGCTACTCGAAGCCGTCCTCGAACACGAAGGTGCCGTTGCGCTGGACGACCTCCCCGTCCACCTCGATGACCGAGTCCTCGGACATGTCGACGATCATGTCGACGTGTTCGGCGCTCTCGTTGCGCTCGTTTTCCTCGCCCACGGTGTCCTCGTAGGCGTTGCCCACCGCCATGTGGACGGTGTCGCCCATCTTCTCGTCGAACAGCATGTTGTAGGTGAACTGGTCGATGGAGCGGTTCATCCCGATGCCGAGTTCGCCCAGGTAGCGCGCGCCCTCGTCGGTGTCCAGGATGCCGGTGAGCACCTCCTCGTTGCGCTCGGCGCTGTGCTCGACGACGCGGCCGTCCTCGAACCGGAGGCGGGCGCCCTCGATCTCCTTCCCCTTCCGGTACAGCGGCATGTCGAAGTGGACGTCCCCCTCCACCGACTCCGTGACCGGCGCGGTGAACACCTCGCCGCCGGGCAGGTTGTGCTCGCCGTAGTCGTTCAGTGTGGGGTTGCCCGCCACCGACATGGTGACGTCCGTCTCCGCGCCGCTCCTGATCCGCACCTCGTCGGCACCGTCGAGGATGTCGACCATCCGCGACTGGTGCTCGCGCTGTGCGTCCCAGTCGAGCGTGACGGCGTCCCAGACGAAGTTCTCGTAGGCCTCGGTGCTCATGCCCGCCAACTGGGCGTGCCCCGAGGAGGGGAACTGCGTGAGACACCAGCGCGTCCCCAGCCGCTCGTCGAGGACGGGCCGCATCGCGCGGCGGTAGGCGGCGTTGGTCTCGGGGGCAACGTCGCTCTGCTCCGAGACGTTCGGCCCGCCGCGGGCGATGATCGCGGCATCCGCCTCCTCGTAGAGCGCCAGCTGGTGGGCCGGCGTCTCGAAGTCCTCGTCGTCGCTCGCCCGGAGGTACGCCCGACTCGCCCGCTCGGAGTTGTTCAGGTAGACGGGATTGGCCCCCCGGTCGCCCAGCACCTCGTGGAGGGCGACGGCGAGGTCCTCCGCGACGGCAGGCATGCTCACCACCACGTCGTCACCCGACTCGATCCGCGCCGAGTGGTCCACGATGATCTCTGCGTGCGTGCGAATGCGCGGGTCCATGTGGTGGGGTTCCGCCCCGGGCGGCAAAGCCTTTCGGAGTCCGACGGCCGGCGGCTACTCGACTCGGCCGGCCGCCCGTGTCTCCCCGCCGCCGGCGTCGACGGCCTCGACGAGTAGCTCCGCGACGTCGACGATTTCGATGTCGTCCTCGTATCCGCCGGTCTTGCGACCGTCCTCGTACATCGTCATGCACATCGGACAGGCGACGACGAACTTCTCGACGTCGCCGTCGGTGTCCTCGAGGGCCTCGCGCATCCGCTCCTCGCTCGGCTTGGTCTCCTCCTCGAGGTCCATCCAGAGGCCACCGCCGCCACCCCCACAGCAGAACGAGTCCGCCCGGTTGCGGGGCATCTCCGCGAGCGTCGCCCCCGTCGCCCGGATGAGTTCCCGCGGCGCCTCGTACTCGTCGTTGTAGCGGCCGAGGTGACAGGGGTCGTGGTAGGTGACCGTGTAGTCGAGTTCGTCCCCGGTGAGGTCGAGTCGTCCGTCCGCGACCAGCTCCTCGACCGCCTGGGTCCAGTGGAGGACCGCCACCTCGCCGTCCGCGTTCCACTCGCCGTCGTAGTCGAATCCCATCAGCGGATCGTCGGCGAATTCGGCAAAGTCCACCTCCGGATACTCGTTTTCGAACGTGTTGTAGGAGTGTGGGTCCGTACAGACGATGGCCTCCGGATCGACCGCCTCGAACTGCTCGACGTGGTGCCCGGCGAGGTCGACGTAGAGGAACTCCTCGCCGAGACGGCGGATGTCGTTGCCGTCGTACTTCTCGTCCTCGAAGAGGATGCCGTACTCGACGTCGGCCCGTTCGAGGAGCGTCGCCAGCGAGCGGGCCACCTTCTTGTTTCGCTCGTCGTAGCTCGGGTAGTCGCCGACGTACCAGAGATACTCCACGTCTGCCTCGCGGGCGTCCGCCACCTCGAAGTCGAGGTCGTCGGTCCAGTCGGCGCGTTCGTCGGCCGGATCGCCGAAGGTGTTGCCCTTCCGCATGACGTTGTCGAAGGTGTCCTGGACGTTCGGGTCGACGTCGCCCTGGTCCGTGAGCTGGCGATTCAGCCGCGTGAACGAGCTGAGGTGCTCGATCTCCACCGGACAGGCGTCCATACAGGCCATACACCCCATACAGGACTCCATCGTCGCGGCGTCGACGACGCTCGTCCCGCCGTCGGCGACGATGTCGACGTCTTCGGCCTCGCCGGCGTCCCGTTCGTCCCGATACCGTTTCAGGTCGAGGATCACCTCCCGCGGATCGAGCGGGCGACCGACGGATTCGGCGGGACAGGCCGCGGAACAGCGCCCGCAGTTCGTGCAGGCGTCCTGATCGAGCAGTTCCTTCCAGGTGAAGTCCCCGACGGTCTCGGCGCCGGTGTCGGCGTCGAGGTCGGCCGGAATCCCCGGGAGGCGGACGCCGGCCTTCTCGTCCCGCGTGACGACGTTGGCGTACGACGCGAGCATGTGGAACGGCTTGCCGTACGGGATCGCGGCGACGAACGCGAGCGCGAGCAGCGAGTGCGACCACCAGACGACCGGGTAGACGGCCTCGGCCGTCGCCTCGCTCATCCCCGCTGCGGCCAGCACGTCGGCGACGAACCAGCCGACGAAGCTCACCGTCTCGAAGGCGGGGAAGCCGGTGCCGAGGATGCGGACCCCCTCGGTCAGATAGCCGCCGACGCCGAGGAGGAAGAGCGTCCAGACGAAGAGGTCGTCCTCCAGCCCCGTGTGGTTCCCCCGCAGGCGCCACTTCCGTGCGGCGTACCGGCGGTACAGCGCCACGCCGACGCCGACGACGAACAGCAGCCCCATCGCGTCCATCACCAGCGAGTACGAGAGGTAGAAGTCGCCGACGAAAAAGGAGGGCTGGCCCAACAGCTTGGTCCAGACGTCCATGTCGATCGCGAGGATCGTCGTCCCGATCAAAAGGGTGAGAAAGCCCCACATGATGAACGCGTGCATGAGGCCCCCGACCGCGTCCCGGTCGAAGAGCGTCCGGTTCGAGAGGACGACCCGCATCGAGGCGACGATCCGATCCGGCAGGTCGTCGAGGCGGTCGACGGGGTCCGCCTGCCCGGCCGTGATCCGCTCGATCCGCCGGTAGACCCCGTACGCGAAGACGAGGATCGCGACGGCGGAGAGGCCGTAGAAGGCTAGCTCCCCGGCGTGTCCGATACCCCAGAACGTCGGTCTGGTCACGACTCCTTCCTGAGCAGCCATTGCCCGAAACGTTCCCCAATCCCGGAATAAATGTTGTCACGAACGGACCGGTTCGGCGTCGACACCGATATCCGTCGGGCGGCCGTGCACACGCCACGATGACCGCACTCGATCGGTTCGACCACCCCGCGTGGACCGCCGCCGCCGCGACGGCCGCCAGTTACGGGCTCGGACTGCTCGCCCTCTTTACCCTCCTTTTCGTCGTTCCCTTCCTGCTCTTCCTGCTCGGATAACGCGGCCGTAGATGTTCGGGACTAGCTAGTTGTCAGTCGCTCGGCGAGCTTCACGGGTGAGAGTGAGAGAACCCATCGAGACACGCGTGTCCGCGACTAGAACGGACGAACACACGACGGCGAGCGAGGACGAGCGCCGATGAGCGACGACGACTTCCCGTCGAACGCGGGGACGGTGATCGTCGGGGCCGGCATCGTCGGGAGTTCCCTGGCCGGCGAGTTGGCCGAACGCGGCCGCGACGACGTCCTCCTGATCGACAAGGGACCCCTCTCCGATCCCGGGGGCTCGACCGGCCACGCGTCGAACTTCATCTTCCCGGTCGAGCACAGCAAGGACATGACGCGGCTGACCGCCGACAGCCGCGACATCTACCGGGAGTTCGACACGTTCACCAACTCCGGCGGCATCGAGGTCGCCCGCACCGACGAGCGGATGGCGGAGCTCGAACGGCGCGTCGTCTCCGCGAAGTCCTTCGGCGAGGCGGCCGAACTGCTCACCCCCTCGGAGGTCGAGGATCTGGTCCCGTACGTCGACACCGACCTGATCGAGGGCGGCTTCTACAGCAAGGACGCCGGGACCTGTGACCCGCTCCGAGCCGCCGACCTGTACCGCCAGCGGGCCGCCGACCGGGGTGCGCTCCGGACCGCGCCGAACACGGCGGTGACCGACCTCCACGTCGAGGACGGCACGATCCGGGCCGTCGAGACCGACCGCGGCACGGTCGCCGCCGACGAGGTGGTCGTCGCGGCGGGGCTCTGGAGTCCGAAGATCGCCGACATGGCCGGCGTCGACATCCCGCTGACGCCCGCCGTCCACCAGATGGTCTCCGTCGGCCCCATCGAGCGCTTCGAGGAGGGCGAGGGCGAGATCAACTACCCCGTCGTCCGCGACATGGACACGCGGATGTACGAGCGCCAGCACGGCAACGACCTCGAGGTCGGCTCCTACGAACACCGGCCGATCCTGTGGGACGTCGACGACGTGCCCTCCATCGAGGAGGCGCCGCTGTCGCCGACCCAGCCGCCGCTCACCGAGGACGCCTTCGAGGACTCGATGCAACACGCCCTCGAGATCGTTCCGGACCTCCTCGACGATCCGAACGCGGGGATCCGCCACTCGATAGACGGGCTGCTGTCGGTCACGCCCGACGGCCATCCCCTCCTCGGTCCCGTTCCCGAGGTCGACGGGCTCTGGTCCTGTGCCGCCATCTGGATCAAGGAGGCCCCCGCCATCGCCCGCGAGGTGTCGAAGTGGATGACCAAGGGCCACCCCGACGTCGACATCGTCGCCCACGATCACGTCGCCCGCTTCGACGAGTACGGCGAGACCCGCGAGTTCGTCAAATCCCGTGCCCACGAGGGGTTCCAGAAGATCTACGGGATCGTCCACCCGCGCGAGCAGTGGGAGTCGGTTCGGCCGCTCCGGACGAGCGCGTTCTACCACCGCCAGCGGGACCTCGACGCCGAGTTCTTCGAGGCCGGCGGCTGGGAGCGCCCCCGCTGGTACGAGTCCAACGCGGACCTCGTCGAGGCGTACGAAGCGGAGATCGCCGACCTCCGGCGACCGAACGAGTGGGACAGCCGCTGGTGGTCCGAAATCGTTCTCGGCGAACACCTGCACCTGCGTGACGCGGTCGGGATGATCGGCGACACCGGCTTCGGCATCTTCGATATCGTCGGTAGCGACGCCGCCGCGAACATGGAGCGACTCTGTGTCGCCCCGATGGACATCGACGCCGGCGACGCCGCGTACACGCCGATCCTCGCGCCGAACGGCGGGTTCGTCGCCGACCTGACGGTCGCCCGGCTCGGCGAGAACCACTACCGCGTCATCACCGGCGGCGCACACGCCGGGCAGGACAAGACGTGGTTCCGCCGCCACCTGGACGGTGACGCCGAACTCCTCGGCCGCTCGTCGGAGCTGTGTACGCTGGGGGTCTGGGGACCGAACGCCGAGGCGCTGATGGACGAGGTCGCGGAGGAGCCGATGACCGCCGACTCGTTCGACTTCGCCGAGATGCGCGAGGTCACGATCGGCCCGGTGAACGCGACGGCGTTCCGGATCTCGTACGTCGGCGAGTTCGGGTGGGAGATCTACGCCCCGATGGACCGCGGGCAGCGCCTCTGGGACACCATCTACGAGGCCGGCCAGAAGCACGACGTCCGCCCGATCGGCACCGGCGTCTACGGCGAGACCGGCCGCATGGAGAAGGGGTATCGCCTGATCGGCGCGGACCTCGACATCGAGTACACGCCGGCGGAGGCCGGACTGACGCTCCACGGCATCAAGGACGCCGAGTTCGTCGGCAAGGACGCCTACGCCGCGGGGATCGACGGAGCGAACGCCGCGACGCTGTGTACGCTGTCGGTCGCGGATCACGCCCCCGACGGCGGCGAGCCCCGATTCATGACCGGCGGCGAACCGATCCTCGACGCCGACGGCGACGTCCTCGTCGACGAGGAGGGCCGGCGCTCCTACGTCACGTCGGCCGGCACCGGCCCCTCGGTCGGGGACCACCTCCTCCTGGCGTACCTGCCCCCCGAACACGCCACCGAGGGCGAGCGGCTGTGGGTGGAGTACTTCGGCCAGCAGTACCCCGTCGACGTCGAAGTCGTCGGCCACGGCGGCGTCTTCGACCCCGACGGCGACCGACTGTTCCGCAACGACTACTGACAATGGAGATACTCACGGCGATCAAACGGGTCCCGGAAACGGGATCGAAGGTGACGCTGACGGCGGATCGAACGGCAATCGACACCAGCTCGCTCGGGTTCACGGTCAGCCCCCACGAGGAGTGTGCCGTCGAGGCGGGCGTCCAGTTGGTCGAGGAGCACGGCGGCGCGGTCACCGCACTCACGCTCGGGAGCGCGGACGCGACCGAACAGCTCCGGTCGGCCATCGCGATGGGTGCCGACCACGGGATCCTGCTCGAAACCGACGAGCGGTGGGGGCCGGCCGCGACGGCCGACGCCATCGCGGCCGCGGCCGACGAGGACGGGACCGACTTCGACCTCCTCCTGTTCGGGAACGAGTCGGCCGACGCCGCGAACCACCAGGTCGGCGTCCGCGTCGCCGAGGCGCTCGATCTCCCCTGTGTCACCGGCGTCAAGGGGCTCGACGTGACCGACGGCACGGCGGTCGCCGAGCGGGAGATTCCCGGCGGAACCGAGGTCTACGAGGTGGCACTCCCGGCCGTCGTGACGGTCAAGGAGGGCACGAACGAGCCGCGCTACCCCTCGATGCGCGCGAAGATGCAGGCCCGGAAGACCGAGATCGACCGCCGCGACCCCGACCCGCGCGATGACGGACTCGAACTGGTGGCACTGGAGGTGCCGGAGACCGACGACAGCCCCGCCGAGATCCTCGGCGAGAGCCCCGACGCCGCGGCCGACGTCGTCGACGTCCTCGACGAACTGGAGGTGATCTGACGATGGTGCTCGTCGTCGTCGAACACGACGGCGGGGTGATCGACGACGCCTCCGCCCAGGCGCTCACGCTCGCACGCGACCTCGCGGCGGCGGTGGAAGAACCCCTCGAAGCCGTCGCCTTCGGCCCGGAGGCGGCGGGCGTGGCGGACGACGCCGGCGCCTACGGGGCCGCGGTCGTCAACGCCGTCGAGGGCGACGACCTCGACGACTACGCGCCCGAAGCGTACGCCCGAGCCGTCGTCCAGTGTGCCGAGGGGACTGGCAGCGACGCGGTCGTCGCCCCCGGCACCGACCGGGGGTCGGAGGTCCTCGCCCACGCGGCCGCGAAACTCGACGAGACGATGGCCGCGGAGGTCGTCGACGTCGCCCCCGACGGCGACGGCTACGAACTCACACGCCAGCGCTGGGGCGGGACGCTCCTCGAACACGCGCGACTCCACGCCGACACGAAGGTACTGACCGTCGCGCCGAACGAGGTGTCGGCGGTCCCGACCGACGACGGCCCGGCCGACGTGAACCCGTTCGCGCCGGACCTCGAAGCGGGCGACCTCCGCGTCCGCCGCACGCGCGTCGAGGAGTCGGACGTCGAGGGCGTCCCGCTGAGCGAGGCCCGCGTCGTCGTCGCCGGTGGTCGCGGCACCGACGGCGACTTCGAGGCGCTCGAGGAACTCGCGGACCGGCTCCCCGACGCCGCGGTCGGCTCCTCCCGCGCCGCGGTCAACGAGGGGTGGCGGCCACACGACGACCAGATCGGCCAGACCGGAGCCAAGATCGCCCCGGAGATCTACGTTCCCTGTGGCATCAGCGGCGCCGTCCAGCACATGGTCGGCTGCAAAGGCGCCGAAAACGTCCTCGCCGTCAACACCGATCCGGACGCGGCCATCGTCGGGAAGGCCGACTGGGCGGTCGTCGCCGACCTCCACGAGGTCGTTCCGGCGGTCACCGAGGAGCTGGAGCGGCGCACCGAGTGACGCACCCCCGTCGATCCGGCGGCTCCACACCGGACGCGGATCCGTCGTGTCACGGGGTGGCGCACTTTCTTGTGCTTCGGTGACAAATACCATGCGGTCGCTCGCTCGGGCGACCGATCCAGCATGGAGACGTACATCAGCCTCGTGAACTACACGGCCGAGGGCGTACAGCACATGGACGAGAGCCCGGACCGCCTCGACGCGGCCCGGGAGGTCGTGGAGTCGCTGGGGGGCGAACTCCGCGAGTTCTTCCTCACGATGGGGCAGTACGACGCCGTCGTCGTCATGGCGTTTCCGGACGCGGAGACGGCCACGCAGGCCGGCATCACGATCTCGGGCGAGGGTGCGGTCCGGACCGAAACCCTCCGCGCGTTCCCGGAGGACGAGTACCGCGAGTTGATCGCCGGGCTCCCCTGACCGACTCGTTTTTTGCCGTCGCCGCCCCGACTCGGAGCATGATCGACCTGCGATCCGACACGGTGACGAAGCCCTCCGACGCGATGCGCGACGCCGCCCGCGACGCCGACGTGGGCGACGACGTCTACCGCGACGACCCGACGGTGAACGAACTCGAACGCCGGGCGGCCGACCTCGTCGGCTGCGAGGCCGCGCTGTTCGTCCCGACGGGGACGATGGGCAATCAGGTCGCGGCGGCCGTCCACGCCGACCCCGGCAGCGAGGTCGTCGTCGACGACGAGGCCCACGTCGTCCGCTGGGAACTCGGCAACCTCGCGCAGGGCGCCGGCCTCCAGACCCGCACCGTCGACGCCGGCGACCGGGCGGTCCCCTCGCCCGCACAGATCCGCGACGGCAGCCACGACCGCGACCTCCACCGACCCGGGACCGGCCTCCTGTGGCTGGAGAACACGCACAACGCCCGCGGCGGCGTGGCCGTCCCCCGCGACCGGATCGAGGCGGCCGCCGAGGCCGCCGGGGACGTCCCCGTCCACCTGGACGGCGCCCGCCTGTTCAACGCCTGCGTCGCCCTCGACACCCCGCCCGCCGAGATGGTCGCGCCCGTCGACTCCGTCCTCTTCTGTCTCTCGAAGGGGCTCGGCGCCCCCGTCGGGTCGATGCTCGCGGGGAGCGAGGACTTCGTCGAGGCGGCCCGCCGGGTCCGGAAGCGCTACGGCGGCGGGATGCGGCAGGCCGGAATCGTCGCCGCGCCCGGCCTCCGAGCGCTGGAGAACCGCGATCGCCTCGCGACCGACCACGAGAACGCCGCCCGACTCGCGGCCGGACTGGACGCCATCGACGGCGTGTCGGCGCGGGACCCCGACACCAACATCGTCGTCGCGGACGTGGCGGGCACCGGCCTCGACGGCGCGGCGTTCGTCGACGCCTGCGCCGCCCGCGACGTGGCCTGTGTGCCCTTCGGCGGGACGACCGTGCGGTTCTGTACCCACCTCGACGTCGACGGCGAGGACGTGGACCGGGCGATAGAGCGGATCGCCGGCGTCGTCGAATCGGTGGCGTGATCCGCCGCGGCACCGCCCCCCGACCCGTGGTCCCCGACGCCCTCGCCGCCGGCGGACTGTCGCTCCCGCTGGGCGTCCCGGGCGGCTCGGGGCGTCCGCTACAGATGAGCAAGGCGAGTGCTTCGGGGCTCGATCCCGAGGCGGTTCACAGCTCCGGTTCGAGGTAGACGAACCGCACCCGGTCGTCCCGAGCCCGGAGTTTCTCCTCGATGCGGCTGACGTCGGCGTCCAGGTCGTCCGTGTCGAGGGCCGGATCGAAGCTCACGTCGGCGGCGACGAGGATGGCGCTCGCCCCGACGAACATCGTCCGGAACCGGTCGACGTGGGTCACGCCCGGGTGGTCGGCGATGATCGACTGGAAGTCGTCTTCGAGTCCCTTCGGCGCGCTCTCGCCGAGCAGGAGGCGCTTGTTCTCCCACGCCAGCGCCAGCGCGAACCCCATCAGGAGGACGCCGATCAGCGCCGCGGAGACGGCGTCGTAGATGTAGTTGCCCGTCGCCCGCGTGAGGAGGATGCCCACCAGAGCGATCACCGCACCGCCGAGGGCGATGGCGTCCTCCGTGAAGGCGGTCAGGGTGGTCACGTCGCTGGTCGATCTGAACGCCTCGACCAGGCTCGACCAGCCGTACTCCTCCATCTGCCGCCGGAGTTCGGCGTTCGCCTTCACGAACGCGTAGGTTTCGAACGCGATAGCGCCGAGGAGGACGACGACGCTGACGTAGACGGCGTCGAACGTGACGCCCCCGAAGGTCACCATCCCCGGCGCGGCCGAGTGTCCGTGGACGATGGCGCCGTAGCCGTGTTTCAGGCTCTCCCACCCCGCGATGCCGAACAGCAGGACCGACACCAGGAAGCTGTAGAAGAACTGGGCCTTCCCGTAGCCGAAGGCGTGCCCGCGGCTCGGCTCTTTCTTGCTGTATCGAATCCCGATCAGGAGGAACACCTGGTTGCCCGTATCCGAGATGGAGTGGTACGTCTCGGAGAGCATCGAGGGACTCCCCGTGAGGAGGAAGGCGCCGAACTTCAGCACCGCGATGGCGCCGTTCGCGACGAGTGCGGCTATCACCACGGACCTGCTCCCGGCCATGTGCGTCCCTCGGACGGCCCCCGATTCAACCTTCCGACCGCAACCGAGTTGTCGTCGCGGTCCCTTCACCCCGCCATGCTCGCCGTCTGCTCCGACACCCACGGCACCGACGACCCCCGCCTGACCGGCCGCACGCGCGAGGCCGTGGCCGCCGCGGATCTGGTGATCCACGCCGGCGACTTCACCACGCCAGCCGTCCTCGACGCCTTCCGCGAGGCGTCGCCCCGACTGGTCGCCGTCCACGGCAACGCCGACCGCGAGGCCGTGCGAGCGCGTCTGCCCCCCGCCGCCTCGACGACCTACGCCGGCGTCCCTATCGCGGTCACCCACACGGAGCGCGGCGGGCCGACCGCGCTCTCCCTGTTCGGCCGGGAGCGCGGCGCCGCTCTCGTCGTCTCGGGACACACCCACCGCCCGGCCGTCGTCGACGACGCGGACGGGCCGGTGTTGCTCAACCCGGGGAGCCACGCCGACCCGCGCGGAAACCGCCCCGGTCACGCGGAACTGTGGGCGGCCGAGGCGGACGTCCCCGCGGACGTTCGGGAGCGCGTCGCGGCGACGACGGGGCTGGTCGGCGTCGTTCGCACGCCGGACGGCGACGTGATCGAGTCGGTTCACGTTCCGCCGCTCGACTGAGTTCGTCGCTTCCGGCCGTCGCCCCCGCGGTCGGGGACCCGATCGGTCGCGACGAGAGGGAACGAAATGGAGGGCCGAAGCGTCGGCGATGGAGGGCCGAAGCGAGGTCGGGGGACCACGCACTCACGGATACGTCCGACGCCATAATATAAACACCGTAGGCTCAAACGCCCATTTGAGTTTGCTCGCGCCGGGAGACGGTCCCGCCGTCGAGCCACTCGTCGCGCCGCCGCCGGCACTGATAAACTGGTGGCTCATTCAAGCACCGGACTCGTCCGTCTTCGTGGCGTACGGCTCCCTGGGAACCGCCGCGAGCCCTCTCCCCCCGTCGCGGAGGCACCCCCCCGCTCGTCGGCGGTTCCCCTCCGTCGACCACGTCCGACGGCTCCCGATACGCCGGGTCGGCGAAACGGCTTTGTGCGGCCCGGGTCACCTTCCATCCATGGCTCCCTCCGTCGTGCTCCAGTACTCGGACCTCCTCGGGGACCCCTTCTTCCTCGCGCTCGTGGGGCTGATGCTGTTGCTCGTCTTCTTCGGCTACCTGCTCGTCCGCCGGACCCTCCTCTCGCTCCGGGAGGGGTACGACGAGGGGTACCGGTAGCCGGCTCCCGGTACGGCTTAGTACCCCCCTCCCTCAGAAGGGCACGGACGGATGGTCGCCACTGGGACGCTGCTGACGTTCGTGGTCGCCGCGCTAGCGAGTCTGTTCATGGCGTGGGCCATCGGCGCCGGCTCCTCGGGGTCGACTCCCTTCGCCGCCGCCGTCGGCGCGAACGCCATCTCCGTGATGCGTGCCGGCTTCGTCGTCGGCCTGCTCGGCTTCGCCGGCGCCGTCCTTCAGGGTGCGAACGTCACCGAAGCGGTCGGCACGGGGTTGATCGACGGCGTCTCGCTGACCGCCACCGCGGCCATCGTCGGGTTGCTCACCGCGGCCGTCCTCGTCGCCGTCGGCGTCTTCACGGGCTACCCAATCGCCACCGCCTTCACGGTCACCGGTGCCGTCGTCGGCGTCGGCCTCGCCCTCGGCGGCGACCCCGCGTGGGCGAAGTACCGACAGATCGCGGCCCTCTGGGTGCTTACCCCGTTCGCCGGCGGCGGCGTCGCGTACGCCACCGCCCGGATCCTCCGCTCGCCGTCCGTTCCCGAGCGGTACGCCATCGCCCCGCTCGGCGGCCTCGTCGGCGCCCTCGTGGCCACCGTCGAGTTCACGCTGCTCGGTCCGGCCGGCGAGGGCGGCTCCGTCGCGGACGCCCTCGGTCCGGCCGTCCCCGGCGGCGCCCCGGCCGTCACCCTCGGCTGTGCGCTGCTCGTGACGGCTGTCCTCTTCCGCGGACTGGTCACCCATCCCGAGGCGACCCAGCGCCGGTTCCTGCTCGTCCTCGGCGGGCTGGTGGCCTTCTCCGCCGGCGGGAGTCAGGTGGGGCTGGCCATCGGCCCGCTGGTCCCCCTGCTGGATACGGTGTCGGTCCCGCTGCCCGCGGTGCTCGCCGGCGGCGGCCTCGGCCTCCTGCTCGGCTCGTGGACCGGCGCCCCGCGCATGATCAAGGCGCTCGCACAGGACTACTCCTCGCTCGGTCCTCGGCGCTCGATCGCGGCGCTCATCCCCTCCTTCGCCATCGCTCAGACCGCCGTCGCGTTCGGCATCCCCGTCTCGTTCAACGAGATCGTCGTCTCGGCGATCATCGGCTCCGGCTACGCCGCCGGCGGCAGCGGCGTCAGTCGCCGCAAGATGGCCTACACGGTGCTCGCGTGGATCGGGTCGCTCCTGCTGGCCTTCGCGGTCGGGTTCGGCGCCTTCACCGCCATCGACGCGGTCGTGGTCTGACCTACCCCTCGGCCTCGGCCTCGTCGGCCGGCTCCTCCTCCTCCTCTTCGTCCTCCTCGTGGATCGTGATTCGGGCCTTCATGATCCGGGTGTTGTCCACCTGCTCGATCCGGATCGTGATGCTGTCGTACTCGATCTTCTCGCCCTCCTCGACGAGGCGGCCGGCGCGGTTGAAGATGAAGCCCGCGAGCGTCTCGAACTCCTCGCCCTCCGGGAGGTCGAGACCGAGGGTCTCGTTCACCTCGTCGATGTTGACCTCGCCGCGGACGATCACCACGTCGTCCTCGACGAACTCGAACGGCTCCTCCTCGTCGCCTTCGAGGATGTCGCCGACGATCTCCTCGACCATGTCCTCCAGCGTGATCAGTCCCTCCGTGGTGCCGAACTCGTCGATGACGATCACCATCCGCATCCGGTTGTCCTGGATCTCCTCCAGCAACTCGTCGACGTTCTTCGATTCCGGAACGTGGAGGGTCGGCTGGACCACGTCCGTCAGGTCGACGTCGCCCTCGCCGTAGTGTTTCTGCCGGATGAGGTCGCGCAGGGTGACGACGCCGATGATGTTGTCGAGGTTGCCCTCGTAGACCGGGATGCGTTCGTGATCGCTCTGGACGCACGTCTCGATGGCCTCGTCGATGGCCGCGTCCTTCGGGACCGCGGTCATGTCCAGACGCGGCGTCATCACCTCCTTGGCGATGGTGCGGTTGAACCGGAAGATGCGCTGGAGCATCTCGCGTTCCTCCTCCTCGATCACCCCCTCGCGCTCCCCGGTCTGGATCATGTTCTGGATCTCGTCACGGGTGACGTAGCTCGTCTCGATGGCCGACCGCCCGCCAGTCACGCGGTTGATCGCCCGGGTCAGGTTGTCGAAGACGATCACCAGCGGCAGGAGCACCAGTTCCGAGTACTTGAGCGGGCGCGCGATCCGCAGCGCCCACGACTCGGTGTTCTCGACCGCGTAGGACTTCGGCGCGCTCTCACCGAACAGGAGGACGAGCGTGGTGATGCCGAACGTCGCCGCGATCACGGCCCGCCCCCGCGAGAGGTAGATGGCAAAGAGCCCGGTCGCGATCGACGACATGGCGATGTTGACGATGTTGTTGCCGACGAGGATGGTGATGAGGAGCCGGTGGGGGTCGGATTTCAGCTCCTGAACCGCCGTCGCGCCGGGCACACCGTCCTCGACGAGCGATTCGACCCGGTGGCGGGCCAGCGAGAACATCGCGATCTCCGAGGAGGAGAAAAACGCCGACAGCGCGATCAACACGAGTATCGCGACCGATCCGGCGATGGTCACGGTCGTGTCGGTCAGCGGCACGATGTCGGCGATCTGCGCCGGGGGCCCGACTCCGGCGGCGCTCGCTGTCGACGACAAACCCATGGAAGTACCCTTCCTAATCACGGCCCTGAATTAAGCGTTGCCCTCACGCGACCCGAACGCCCCGAGCGAAGGGCTTAGGCCGCCGCCTGCCGTACGCGGGGACATGTCAGACGGCGACCCACCGATCACCCTGTATCGCCTGCAGGCCTGTCCGTACTGCGAGCGCGTCGTCCGGACGCTGCAGGACCTCGACCTCGACTACGCCTCTCGGTTCGTCGAGCCGATGCACTCCGAGCGGAACGTCGTCAAGCGGGTCGCGGGGTCGCGTCCCGTCCCCGCCATCGTCGACGAGCGAACCGGCGTCACGATGTCCGAGTCCGCCAACGTCGTCGAGTACCTGGAGTCCACCTACGGGGACGGCCTCGTCGACGCGGGAGGTGACGCCTGATGGTCGACTTCGAGGTGGTCTCCCTCCCCGAGACCGACCACGTCGCCGAGGGCGACCGCGCCCCCGACTTCACCCGCCCCCTCGTCAACGCCGAGTTCTGGGCGGACGCCGCCCTCTCCGACCTCACCGACGAGGGCCCCGTCTGTCTCGTCTTCTACCCGATGGACGGCGCCTTCCCCGCGACGTACATCTGGAACGAACTCCGGGACCGCGACCTCGGCGAGCACCTCACCGTCGTCGGCGTCTCCATCTCGACGCCCTACGAACACAAGCGACTCATCGAGGAGCGGGACATGGCGTTCGACCTCTTCTCCGACCCCGCGAACGAGGTGGCCCGGACGTACGGCGTCGCACACGACCTCGACGGGATGGCCGGCGTCTCGGAACCCCGGCCAGCCACCTTCCTGCTCGACGAGGACCGCACCGTCCGGTACGCGTGGGTGGCCGAGGAGTGGCCGGACTTCCCGCCCTACGACGACCTGGAGCGCGAGATCCGCGCGCTCGCCGACTGATGTCCGTCGACGACGCCGTCGCCGCCGTCGGCGCGGGCCGCGCCGTCGTCTACCCCACCGAGACGGTGTACGGCCTCGGCGCCGACGCCACCGACGCCGACGCCGTCGAGCGCGTCTTCGACCTGAAGGACCGGCCGCGGGACAAGCCCCTCTCGCTGGCCGTCCCGGACGTCGACGCCGCGCTCGATCACACCCGTCCCACCGACCGCGAGGAGCGGTTCATGCGCCGCTTCCTCCCCGGTCCCGTGACCGTCGTCGTCGAACGCCGGCCGGCGCTCCCCGAGGCCCTCACCGCCGGCCGCGACCGGGTCGGGGTGCGCGTCCCCGACCACCGGACCGCGAGGTCGCTCCTCGACCGGACGCCGCCGCTCACCGCCACCAGCGCCAACCGCTCCGGATCGCCCAGCGTCACCCGCGTCGCCGACCTCGACGACCGGGTCCGCGAGGGCGTCGCCGTCGTCCTCGACGGGGGCGAGACGCCGGGCACCGAGAGCACCGTCGTCGACCCCGGTCGCGGCGTCGTCCACCGCCGCGGCGCGATGGCCGACGACATCGACGCCTGGTTAGAGGCCGAGCAGTGACTTGAGCGACCGGCTTCGCACGCCACACCGCTCGCGGTACTCGCAGGCCTCGCACTTGGCCGCGTCGTCGATCCGGGGCGGCGGGCCGTCGACCCCTCGGACCGTCCGGACCGTCCGCCGGTAGGCCGCCTTGTTCCGCGTCGTCAGCCGCACCCGCCGGACGACGCCGTGAGCCGGATACTCCACCAGCGCCGCCGGCACCTCGCGGCCGCGCTCCCAGGCGAGCGCCTTCGCCATCGCCACCGCCCGCACCCGCTGGGGGCGCCACACCCCCCGCTCCGGCGGCCGCCCGGGGGAGACGAACGTCGGCGTCGGCGGCTCCCCATCCAGCACCTTGTGGGCCAGTCCCCGACACTCCCGGCCCGAGAGGACCACCTCTCTCGATCCGGGGTCGACCAGCGCCGCCCAGTCCTCGCGGGTCGCGAGTCGGTCGAGCGCCGTGCGATACGCCGCCGGCGGGGGCTCGATCGGTTCCGACGCCAATGCCGCGTCGCCCGCATCCCGGAGTTCGGGATACCGGAACGCCAGGTCGCGCCGCTCCCGGGCCGCCGGGGGCGGTCGATCACCCTCCTCCCGACGGGCGTAGTAGTACTGGCGCGGACAGTACGCCGCCCGGGCGAGGGCAGCGAAGCTGATCTCTGCCACGGCGAGCGTGGCCGCGCCATCGGGTTTGAACCCTCCGCTCGGGAGTCGACCTTCTTTGTGGCTCCGCCCCCACCGTCCACCGTGCTCCGTCGCCTCCGGGAAACCGGTCCGGGCCTCCTCGTGCCCCTCGCCTGGACCGTCGTCGCCGGTGCCCACCTCGGCGCCGTCTCCACCCACGCGCTGTTCGTCGCCCACGTCGTGATGGCCGCGCTCCTCGTCGGCTTCGCCGTCACCGGTCGGGCGGAGATGCGCGAGGGCGTCCTCCGGACCTGGTGGTCGATCGTCGCCGTCGGCGTCGTCGCCACGGCCCTCGGCGTCGCGGGCTTCCGCCTCGACGCCGACCCGCTGCTCGCTCTCGCGCTCTACGCGTGGATGGTGCTGCCAGCGGGCGGCCTGCTCCGGACCGGCGTGGCCGTCGCCGCCGACTCGCCGGGTGGTCGCTCCGTGACTCCCGCGTCGATCCCGTACCTCGGCGGCGGGGCCGTCTGCGCTCTCGGGACGGCCGTCTACGCCGCCGCGCCGGTCGCTCCCGTCTCCTCCCTCCTCGGCCTCGCGCTCGTCGGTGCCGGCCAGACCGTCGGCATCCTGGACGCCGTCGTCCGGTACTAATCCCGGCGTCTCGCCAGCGGCGGGCGTATCCTCCCGCGGCCGAACCCGTCGCCGGTGTCACGGCGGCGGCGGTCTCTCACGCTGACGGGATCGGCGCTCGCGACCGCACTGGCCGGCTGTTCCGGTCCGACCGAAAGGGGGACCGACGGCGACGCCGTCGTCCTCCCCCGGGCATGGACCGCCCCCGCGGGATCTACGTCGCCGGCCTCGCCGAGGGCACCCCCGTCGCCGAGGCTCTGCGGGCGAACGACGACCGCGAACGCGCCGCGGGGTTCGCCGTCCCCCTCGGCCGTCGCGGCGTCCGAGCGGCCTTCGGTCCGGGACCGTATCTCGGTCGTGCCGCTCGCGTTGCTCCTCGCTTCGAGTCCATCCTGCGGTCTTTTCCCCACGTTTTCGCGAGGGAGCGAAGCGACCGAGGAAAAAGTGGGATGGGCCCTGCCGGATTCGAACCTCGGTCGTTCCGCTCGCTCCGCTCGCTTCACTCCCTGGCTCGAACCGGCAGAGCGGACGATTTCCTGCTCACTGACGTTCGCAGGAAATCGATGGGCCCTGCCGGATTCGAACCAGCGATCACCCGGTGTCCCATGACGGCGACGCGGCGTCGCCAGCCAGTATGAGCCGGGGGCTTTAACCGGACTAAGCTAAGGGCCCGTACGCTCCCAGTCGACGCCCCGGCGCCTTGAACGTGCCGGAGCGGCGTCGCCGGGTCCCATCCGCGCGCCCGCTCACGGGGACGCGACCCGGCGCGTCCGGGCGTCGGTCCCGGGGCTCGCCCCCCGCCGGTCCGGGTGGAGGCAGTCCGCGAGGAGTTCCAGCGAGTCGACGAGCCGCGGTCCCGGGCGGTTGAACAGCGCGTTCCCGTCGACGGCGTAGACGGCCCCCGACTCGGCCGCGCTCATCCCCGTCCAGTCCGTGCGCGCGGCGAGCGTCGTCGCGGCGTCGTGGGCCCGTTCCGTCGGGAAGCCACAGGGGGCGACGATCAGGCGCTCCGGATCGTACGCACGGAGGTCGTCCCAGGCGACGGGTTCCGAGGGGCCGTCCGGCTGAAACGACGCCTCGCCGCCGGCCAGTCGCACCATCTCGCGCACCCAGTGGCCGCCCCTGATCGGCGGATCGGTCCAGTCGAGCAGGGCCGTCCGTGGCCGGTCGCGGTCGTCGACGCTCGACCGAACCGACTCGACGCGGTCCCGCAACCGTTCCCGGAGCCGCTCCGCTTCGTCGCCCCGATTCACGGCCGCGCCGATCCGTCGCAGGTCGTCGAGGACGTCGCCGAGGGAGTGTGGGTCGAGGGTCAGGACGTCGGCGTCGAGGCCCCGCGACGACACGGCGTCGACGGCCGCCGACGCCTCGACGGCACAGACGTCACAGGTGGCCTGGGTGACGACGAGGTCGGGATCGAGCGCTTCGAGGCGGTCCGCGTGCAGGTCGTAGACGGCACCCTCGACCGCCCCCATCTGCTCGTCGATCTCCCGGCTCGACCGGTTCTCGTGTTCGATGCGGGTCCCCGTCACGGTCGGCCGATCCCGGACCGAGGGCGGGTAGTCACAGCTGTGGGAGACGCCGACGGGGTCGACACCGAGCGCCGCGAGCGTCTCCGTCGCCGACGGGAGGAGCGAGACGACGCGCACGGAGGGTGATCGGGGTGGAGGGGGGTAAACCCCCGTGATGGCGCACCGTCTCGTCGACGGCTGCCGATCAAAACCTTGAGTACGGTCGTCCCCCTTGTGACGGACAACAGTGGTCGTCGACGGCGTCGGGGGTCGGCGCGTCGACGGCGCTCACCGTCGCATCCGCCCATGACAGACACGCCCGTCTCCAACGTCCTTCTCGTCACCGTCGACTCCCTGCGAGCCGACGCGATCGAACCTTACGGCGGCGAGTACGACACCCCGACGCTCGCGGCGCTCGCGGATCGCGGCACCGTCTTCGAGAACGCCTTCGCCCACGGCAACTGGACGCCCATGTCATTTCCCTCCATCCTCGCCTCCCGGCCGGTCTTCGCCGACACGGGTCGCATCGGCGTCGACGGCGAGGCCGTGACCACCCTCGCCGAACGGCTGCGCGCGGCGGGCGTCGCCACCGGTGGCTTCAACGCCGCCAACGGCTTCCTCACCGAACACTGGGGGTACGACGACGGCTTCGACGTCTTCGACGCGTTCGTCGGCGGCGGGACGGACGGCCGCGCCGGCGAGTTCGTCGCCGCCCACCCGACGTGGGGCGCGTGGCTCCAACTGTTCACCTCGCCGTTCCGTCGCGCCGGCAGCCTCCTGCGCGGCGGCGACGACGAGCGCCCGTTCACCGACGCCTCGCGGATGCTCGACGTGGAGCGCGGCGCCACCGACTTCGTCGAGGGAACCGACGACCCGTTTTTCCTGTGGGTGCACTACATGGACGCCCACACGCCGTACGTGCCCGCGCCGCGGTACCTCCGCGACCTCTCCGACCGCCGGGTGGGCAAGGTCCGGATGCTGGTCGCCCACGTGCGCACGGGGTTGGGGTGGTCCGTCGGGGACGGCACCCTCGCGGACCTTCGCACGCTGTACCAGGGCGCGGTGCGGCAGGTCGACGACAGCCTCGACCGTCTGCTCTCCGCGCTCGACGCGGCGGGCGTCGCGGAGGACACCGCCGTCGTCGTCGCCGGCGACCACGGCGAGGAGTTCATGGACCACGGCCACCTCGCCCACTACCCCAAGCTCTACGACGAACTCGTCCAGGTCCCCCTGTTGGTCGACGTGCCCGGGATGCCGGCCCGCAGGGTGGCAGCCCACGTCGGCCTCGACGCCATCCCGCCCACGGTCTGTGACCTGCTCGGCGTCGACCCCGCGCCCGAGTGGGCCGGCGAGAGCCTCCTGCCGACGATCCGCGACGGCGTCGCCCCGCCCGACGATCCGGTGGTGACCGTCACCGTCCGCGGCGACGACGTGACCCAGCAGCCCATCCCCCGGTCGCTCGACGAGGGTGCCCTGCTGGTGAGCGCCCGCGACGCCGACTGGATCTACATCCGCAACACGGAGACGGACGAGGAGGAACTGTACGACCGCCGGGCGGACCCGGAGCAGCGAACCGACCTGTCGGCCGACGACGATCCGGCGGTCGTCGCGGCCCGAACCCGCCTCCGCGGGGTCACCGTCGACCACGCGGAGACGCTGGCGGCGGTCGACGCCGAGGGTGGCGAGGCGGCCGTCGACGAGGACCTCGAGACGCGACTGGAAGCGCTGGGGTACAGGTAGCACACACGATGCTCAGGCGCTTGCTGCGGGCGATACTGGTCGGTCCCGAGGCGCCGCAGATCCGTCGCTTCTTCGCCGTCGGTGCCGTCGCGGCCGCCTTCCAGACGGCGCTGCTCGGCACGCTCGTCGAGTGGGGGAACGTCCAGTATCTGCTCGCGGCCGTCTGCTCCATCGAGGTCACCATCGTCCTCCAGTACGGCGTCAACAACCGCTGGACGTTCTACGACTCCAGACACGACGGCTGGCGGGAGTACGGCCGCGGCCTCCTGCGGACGAACCTCGTCCGCGGCTCCGCCATCCCGATCCAGGTGGGCGTCCTGTACGCGCTGGTCTCGGCCGCGACCATCCCCTACCTCGTCGCCAACGGCGTCGGCATCGTCGTCAGCGGCGTCTACCGCTACGTCCTCGACTCGCGGTGGACCTGGGGCTATAGTAGCGATTGAAACTGTTTGCACAGCGGATCGCAGTACGGTGTACGGTCAACTGTGCAATGACTTTCAATCGCTACTATAGAAGTCGAGGCGTCGCTGGAGGAGGCTCGCCCCGCCGAACAGGAGCATGCCGAGCGAGAACAGACAGGCGACGGCCGCGTAGGTGAGCGCCGGCTGGAGGTTCCGCATCCCCTGATTGACGAGGACGCCGAGGCCGCCGTTGGCGACGAACCACTCGGCGATGACGACCCCGGAGAGCCCGCTGATCAGCGAGAGTTTCACGCCGGCGATCACGGTCGGCAGTCCGAACCGAAGTCGGACGACCAGCCGCGTCCGCCGGGGGGCGGCCACCGAATCGAGCAGCGAGCGGTGGCGTTCGGGGAGGGTCGTGAGCCCGCTCGCCGTCGCGACGGCGACGGGGAAGAACGTGGCGAGTGCGACGAGGACGATCCCGGCGGTAACGGAGATACCCAGCCACACCAGCAACAGCGGCGCGGCGACGATGCTCGGCGTCACGCGCGCGCCGACGAGGAACGGGCCGATCACCGGCCGGCTCCGGGGCGCGAACGCGAGGGCGGCACCGAGGGACGCGCCGACGGCGCCCCCGATCCCCCACCCGACCACGAGTTTCCGGAGCGACGACGCCGACGCCCGCAGGAACAGACCGGGGGTCTCCGCGAGCGACGCGGCGACGGCCGCCGGCGGCGGCAGGAACACGCCCGCGTTCGGGACCGTGACGGTGCCCACCAGCCAGACCCCGACGAGCGCGGCCAGCGCGACGCCGCCGAAGACGAGTCGCTCCGGCGTCGGTGCCGAGACGCCACCGGTGCCGACCCCGTCGATGCCGGCCGCGTCGTCCGCCCAGCGGATCGACCGCTCGGCGAGGACGACCAGGCCGAACAGCGCGAGGCCGAGGGCGACGATCAGGGTCACCTCCCCGAACAGCAGGGGGGTGTCGAGCGCCGCGGCCGCCTGCAACACGGCGTGGCCGAGCCCCCGGGAGGCGGCGAGGAACTCGGCGATCAACACCCCCTCGACGGCGAACGGGGTGGCGATCTTCACGCCCGCGAAGACGCTCGGAAGGGCGTTGGGCAGGCGGACGTACCTGATCCGCTTCCAGGTCGACGCCTCGACGGACCGCAGGAGGTCGAGTTGCCCCTGCGGCACCGAGCGCAACCCGTCGAGGGTCGCCACCGTGACGGGGAAGAAGGTGAGGATGGCCGCAAGCAGCACGCGCGTCCGGAGGGTCGCCCCGAAGACGACGATCAGGAGCGGTGCGATGGCGATCAGCGGGACGATGCGGACGGACACCAGGAGCGGATAGACCGCGAGACGGAGGCGTCTGGACGCGGCCATCGCGCCCGCGGCGGCCATCCCGGCGCCGACGCCGGCGACCCACCCCAGACCGATCTCGTAGCTCGTATAGAGGACGTGACCGGCAACCTGACCCGGTCGCTCCCGCAGGGCGGCGACCACCTCGGTCGGCGCGGGAAGCAGGATCGAGGGAATCCCCCAGACGACCGTCGCGGCCTGCCACAGGCCGACCGCGACGGCGAGCGAGAACGCGGCGACGGCCGGGCGCGCGAGTCCGTCGACGGCCCGCCGAACGCGAACCGCCCGCATTCAGACGGGGAGGTCGTAGTCGACGGAGACCTGTGCGGCGTAGTCGCCGACGTACTCGGCCTCGGAATCCACGTACTCGTTGGACCAGGCGCTCGCGGCCGACCCGCCGTCGCCGATCACGTCGCCCTCGACCAGGTTCGAGACCACCCGCTCCCAGGCGTCCCCGCGCTGGTAGCCCCAGCCGTGGTTCCGGACCGTCTCGGTCAACACGAGGTTCTTCGCCGTGTACTTCAGCTTGAGCAGGCCGATGTCACGCGACTTCGACAGGCTCTCGCGGGCCTCGACCATCCGGTCCATCGCCCCCTCGGGGTGGTTGGACGCCCACGCCCACCCGCGGGCGGTCCCGCGCAGGAACCCCCGGACGACGTCCGGGTGCTCCGCGGCGTAGCCGGGACGGGTGAACACCGTCCGACCGATGGAGGGGGTGTAGTCCGCGAGCCAGAGCATCGACGCCTCGTACCCCTCGGCGTCGAGGCCGAGCGGGTCGGAGAAGATGCCGACCGCGGCGTCGACGTTGCCCGAGAGGAGGTGGGAGGTCTGCTGTTCGACGCCGACGCTGACGAGTTCCACCTCCTCTCCGATCCCCTCCTGGGCGAGCAGCATCTTCAGGTAGGAGAACGTCTTGGCTGACTCGGTGACGACCGCCACGCGCTTGCCCGCCAGTTGCGAGGGGTCGGTGAGCCGGCCGCCGAACTGCTCCTCGACGGTGTAGATGACGGCGTTGGAGTCCTGTGCCGCCGCGTAGGCGCGTACGTCGAGGTCCCGGTTCCGCGCCTGCAACAGCGCGATGCCCGTCCCCAGCCCGACGTCCTGGTTGCCGAGGCCGACCTGCTTGGCGGCGAAGCTCCCGCCCTGCCCCGACACCAGGTCGACCGAGAGCCCCTCCTCCGCGTAGAACCCGTTCCGGTCGGCGACGAAGTACCCCGCCTGCGTCGCGTTTGGCTTCCAGTTCAGGATGACCGAGACGTCCGTCGGGTCGGCTGGCGTCCCCGTCGCCCCCGAACCGCCGGATCCCCCCGTCCCGCCGACACAGCCCGCGAGCCCGACGCCGAGCGCTGCCCCCGCCGCGCGCAACGCACCGCGGCGTGTGGTGGTTGGCCAAGGCATACCCTTGCGTGCCGATAGCATCCATCCCACTTAAACATTTCATCGGTATATTTTTGCGACACGGCGGTGGCGGCGACGCCTCGGTCCGGTCGCTGGCGAACGTGTCGCTCCCGGTACGAACTCGGAGAAAGACGCCGTCGCCAGGGCTCGAACCTGGGACCACCTCGTTAACAGCGAGGTGCTCTACCATCTGAGCTACGACGGCTCGGATACTGGTAGTCGAACTCGCCCCAAAGGGCTTTCGTTTTCACCCGCCCCCCGTCGGTCGGTCCCGTGCGACCGACACCCTTTCGACCGGCCGGGCGGATGCCCACGGTATGAGCGACTTCGAGGGAGTGCTCGCGCGGGTGGCCGACCGCGTGACGCCCGATTCCGCCGAACGGGAGCGGCTCCGGGCGGCCGTCGACGACCTGACCGACCGGGTTCGGGACGCCGCCGCCGACCTCCCGGTCGAGACGCGCGTCGTCCAGGTCGGCTCGACCGCCCGCGGCACGTGGCTGGCCGACGACCGCGACATCGACCTCTTCGTCTGCTTCCCGCCGGATCTCGACCGCGCCGAACTGGAGCGATACGGCCTCGCGGTCGGCCGCGCGGCCCTCCCCGACGGCCGCGAGGAGTACGCCGAACACCCCTACGTCACCGGCGAGGTCCGCGGCTTCGACGTCGACCTCGTCCCCTGTTACGACGTCGCCGACGCGGCGGCGATCCAGTCGGCGGTCGACCGCACCCCCTTCCACGACGCCTACCTGCGCGAGCGTCTCGACGACGACCTGACGCGCGACGTGCGCCTGTTCAAGGCCTTTCTCACCGGGATCGGCGCCTACGGGAGCGACCTCCGGACCCGCGGGTTCTCGGGCTATCTCTCCGAACTCCTCGTCCTCGAGTACGGCGGGTTCGTCCCGCTCGTTCGCGCCGCCGCCGACTGGCATCCGCCCGTCCGCCTCGACCCCGAGGACCACGGGACCGCGACGTTCGACGACCCGCTCGTCGTGATCGACCCCACCGATCCGGAGCGCAACGTCGCCGCCGTCTGCTCGTCGGAGAACGTGGCCCGCCTCCAGCATTACGCCCGTGACCTGCTCTCGGATCCCCGAGAGGACCCGTTCGTCCCCTCGGAGCCCGCCCCCGTCGACCCGGCCGACGTCCGCGCCCACCTCGACCGCCGGGGCACCACCCCGGTGGCCGTCGTCTTCGAGACGCCCGACCTCGTCGACGACCAGCTCTACCCACAGCTGCGCAAATCGCTCGGCGGGATCGCGGGCGAACTCGACCGCCGGGGGTTCGCCCCCGTTCGCTCGGCCACCTTCGCCGCCGGTCGGGCCGTCCTCCTCGTCGAACTCGCCGTCGACGAACTCCCGAGCGTCCAGCGACACGGCGGCCCCCCGGTTCACGTCCGCGAGCACGCGACCGGGTTCTACGAGGCCTACGCCGACGCCGACGTGTACGGCCCCTTCCTCGACGGGGATCGCTACGTCGTCGAACGCGACCGCGAGTTCACGACGCCCCGTGCCCTGCTCGGCGGCGACGCCATCTTCGACGTGGCGCTCGGCGCCCACGTGGAGACGGCACTGGCGGAGGGCTACGACCTGCTCGTCGACGACGCGGTGGCCGACCTGGCCGACGAGTTCGGCGTCGAACTCGCCCGCTACTTCGCCCCCGAACCCTAGAGACCGTGGGCCGCCCGCACCTCGTCCAGTAGCTCGCGGGTGGCGTCGTTCGGGTCGCCGTCGTCCTCGACCGGCGATCGGCCGTCGAACGTCTCGTGGACGGTCGCGATGCTCTCCGAGAGCGTATCGAGGCCGTACCCTCCCTCCAGCACGAACCCGAGGCCGGCGCCGGTCTCGTCGGCCGTCGTCCGCACCGCGTCGGTGAGGCGGCCGTACCCCTCCGTCGACACCTGCATCCGCGAGATGGGGTCGTGGCGGTGTGCGTCGAACCCCGCGCTGACGAGCAGGAGGTCCGGATCGAACCGCTCGATCGCGGCCGCCGTCGCCTCCCACGCCAGCAGGTAGTCGGCGTCGCCGGCGCCCGCCGAGAGCGGCACGTTGAACGTCGTCCCCTCGCCGTCGCCCGATCCAGTCTCGTCGACGTCGCCGGTTCCGGGGAACAGCCCCCGCTCGTGAATCGAGGCGTAGAACACGTCGCCGCGGTCGTAGAAGATGTCCTGCGTGCCGTTGCCGTGGTGGACGTCCCAGTCGAAGATCGCGACCCGCTCGGCCGCCCCGTCGTCGACGACCGACTGGGCGGCGACGGCGGCGTTGTTGAAGAAACAGAACCCCATGGCGTCGTCGACGACGGCGTGGTGACCCGGCGGGCGACCGAGCGAGAAGGGCGTCTCCCGCCCGTCGTCGCCCGCGAGCGCCCGCTCCGCGGCCCACTGGGCGAGGCCCGCACTCGCCAGCGCGGCCTCCCAGGTGCCCGCCGAGGCGACGGTGTCGGGGTCCCAGTTGCCGCCGCCGTCCGCACAGAACTCCCGGAGATCGTCCACGTAGCCGGCGTCGTGGACGGCGGTGACGGCCTCGACGGCCGCGGGATCGGCGTCCACGTACTCGACGCCGTGGCGCCGGGCGAGTTGCTGGCGGATCGCCCGCAGTCGGTCGGCGGTCTCCGGATGCCGATCCCCGGTGTCGTGCCCCATGCAGGCTTCGGTGTAGCCGAACTGCATCTATTCGAAGAGGGCGAAGTACGTCTCGATGTCCTCCGCCTGGATGGTGCGTCGGTCGGCGTGGTCCGCGAGCGTCGCCGCCGCCGCCGCGACGTTGTCCGCGTAATCCTCCAGGATGTCGGCGAGCGCGATCCGCGCGTTCATCGACACGCGATAGCGCCCGTCGATTTCGAGGCGAGCGATGCGGTCGACCGGCGCCACCGGCAGTTCGAGCGACCCCCTGTCGACCACCTGTTCCACGCCGAAGTCGGCGGCCATCAGGGTCTTTCGCCCGTCCGCCGTCGCCCGCTCGGCCGCGTCGACGGCGAGGTCCGCCCCGTGGGACTGGATGCGTCTGGCGAGTTCCTCCGCCGCACCCGCACTCACCCGGAGGTCGCCCGCGTTCCGCCGGATGATCGTGTCCACCGGGGCGAACGGTAACTCGACGCTCATACCGTGATACCCGTCCGTATCGGGTATAATCCTTTCCGTCGGCCGAACGCCCCTCTCCGGCACTGTACGGTCGTCGTCCCGGACGGGAATCGACGCCCGCTCATACGGTTTATTGTACGTCAGTACCGATGGTTCGCCGAGACGATCCGGCGAACCCACCGGTAACCGGTTACAACGATCCGTATCAGTACACCTCGTCCGCGTCGATCCGCCCGCCGTGGATCGGCCCGCGAACCGTCACCTCCTCGCCCAACCGGAGGTCCGCGTCCGTGTCGACGCTCCGCGTCTCCGTCCCGTCGTCCAGGACGACCGGATCGCCAGCCTGCACGACCGTCCCCGTGAACTGCACCGTCTCGCCGTCGGCGGGGGCGCCGCTCGCGCCGTCGTCCGCGCCGCCGCTCCCGCTCTCGCCGTCGTCGCCGAAGGCGTCGAGTCCGGTTCCGTCGCTTCCGCTCTCGCTCTCGCTCTCGCTCCCGCTCCCGCTCTCGCCGTCGGCACCCGGCGCGTCCGCCGGCGGATCGGTGACCGTCACCGTCGATCGCCACCCCGCCGAGGCTTCCAGGTCGTCCTGCCACCCCTCCTGGATCTCGGCGTCGGTGACGACCAGGTAGTCCGCGAGGTCGACATCGAGGTCGGCCTTCTCGCCCCAGAGCGCCACCCGGATGTCGCCCGTCTCGTCCTTGAGGCGGACGTTCCGGACCTGCCCCTCGGAGCCGTCGTCGCGGTCGAACGTCCGCTTCGGGTCGGTCTCGATGACGCCGCCCGCCAGATCCACCGTCGCGCCGAGTTCGAGGTCGGCCACGTCCGTGGTCTCGGGGTCGTACGCGACGTCGGCGTCGATCTCCTCGACCGCCCCCCGCGAGCCGACGTGCAACTCCAGGTCGCCGTCCCGCTCCCGGACGTAGCCGTCGACCACCTCGACGCTCGTCCCGGCGTCGAGTTCCTCGGCTCGGTCTGCGCGCTCGTCCCACAGCGTCACCCGGACGCGCCCCGTCTCGTCGCCGAGCGTCAGGTTGGCGACCCGGCCCTCGGAGCCGTCGTCGCGGTCGAACGTCCGTACCGTGTCCGTCGCCAGCACCAGTCCCTGCAGGGTCACGTCCGACAGGCCGAGCGAGAGGTCCTCGATGCGGTAGGTGTCCTGGATCTGGACGTCCACCTCGGCGTCCTCGTCGACCTCCGCCTGATCGACGCTCACCTCGACGCCGCTGTACCCCTCCTGTGGACGGCCCTTGATCCGCAGGACGTCGCCCACCTCCAGTTCGCCGTCCGCGACCGACTGGGCCATCCGGTCCCAGAAGGAGACGCGCACCTGCCCGGTGTCGTCGGCCACGTCGACGTTGACGACGCGACCCTCGTCGGCCTCCTCGTCGTCGTCGCCGTCGCTCTCGCGTTCGAACGTCCGCAGATCCCCGATCCCAACGACCTTCGCGAGGAACTTCACCTCGTCCATCCCCGGGTCGATGTCCGCGACGCCGCTCACCTCCTCGTCTTCCAGTTCGTGAGCGATGAGCATCGCCGCCGTCTCCTCGTCGGCGAGTCCCCCCATCTGCTCGACCTTGTCGTGGACGGCGGCCTCGAACTCCTCGAACTCCACGTCGGTGTCGAGGTCCTCGTAGACGTCCTCGATTACACCCATCGTACCGTGCAACAGGCGGACCCTCCCGTTAAGCGTTGTCCTTCCCCGGTTTTCCGGCTCTCGTCGCCCGATTCCCGGGCTCGTTCGCTCCGGCTCACGGCCGCCGCTTGCCCCGCCTTCGCCTATGAATCCACGGCCGTCTCGGCGACCTGTCGTCTCCCGCCAGCCGCGTCGTGGATCACGCGCACCCGATCCGGTCGGCCGCGAGCCAGCCGAATCGTCGCCTCGTACCCCCGGGGGACGAGCGCCTGCGTGCAGGCCGTGTCCGGCGGCGCGTCGCGCCGGGTCGTGACGACCACGTCGAGCGTCCGCCCGCTCACCGTCGCCGACCCGAAACTCGCGACCGCACAGCCGTTCGGCCCCGTGACACATCCCGTCACCCGCACCCGCGACTCGGAGACGTCCACCGACGCCGTCTCGGCGTCGGCACACCGGCCGGTGTCCCGGAGCGACGCCTCGTCGAGGCGGAGTGGTTCCTCGTCGTCCCTGGGCGCCTCGATACAGCCCCCCAGGACGACGGGAACGAGCGTTCCGAGCAGCGTCCGTCGGTCCATGCCTCGTCCGTTGACCGGCGACGACATACCCTTTCCGTACCCTCAAAGGATCCTTTGACTCTCCGACGGGGACGGATCGTAACCGTCTTAAGCCACTCGCGGGTATGGATGCATGAGTCCTGATAGGGTAGTGGACTATCCTCTTGGCTTGCGGAGCCAGGGACCGGAGTTCAAATCTCCGTCAGGACGCTCACTTCGGTCGTGACCTGACTTCGTCAGGTCACTCCTTCGTTCGGTCCTGACGTGCCCCACGCTCGCTTCGCTCGCGTGGGACTCCGTCAGGACGGTTCTGCTGACGCTACGACACCGAGCGACAGCGAGGTGTCCGCGTCAGCAGAACCGGGGACACGGAGATTTGAGCAGCGAACGAGCGAAACGAAGTGAGTGAGTTCAAATCTTCGTCAGGTCACTCCTTCGTTCGGTCCTGACGTGCCCCACGCTCGCTTCGCTCGCGTGGGACTCCGTCGGGACGCTCACTGCGTCGCTGGCCGACTCCGTCGACCGACGGGACCATCGGTCGCTCTATTCGCGACCTGACGTGCCCCGTGCTTACTGCGTTCGCACGGGAGTGGACGTTTCCGCTGACGCCACGACGACGAGGCGCTCACTCCTCCCGCGCCCGCCGCTTCCACTCGCGTTCCTGCCGGCGCTCCGTGACGTGCCGTCGCCCGTCCGCGAGTCGGTCGTGCACCTCGTCGCCGTACGCCACCACGTCCTCCAGAAACGTCGTCTGGAACTTCTCGAGGATGTCGTAGGACCACCTGCCGGCCGTCGCCCCGTCGCCCTCGCAGGGCGGCACGACGCCGCGCGGGAGGTACTCGTCCCGCAGGCGGTCGGCGAGCCGTCGGTGCCCGGCCTCCCGCAGTCGTTCCTCGGCGACCGCCAGGTGGTCCATCGCCCGCCCGGTGCTGTGATGGAAGGCGACGAGGTGGCCGTGCGCCCGGTGGAGGTGTTCGACGCCCAGTTCGACCTCGTGAAGCGCCTCGCGCTCGGCGTCGGTCAGGTCGATCTCGTTCTCGCTCATGTGTACTGGTACCACGCGGCGCGGCTTGTGGGTTGCGACGGCGCGGTTTTTCCGTGTCCGCGCCGAAGGCTCAGCATGGACGCGTCGCTCCGGGCCGGCATCGCGCTCTACAACGACGGCGAGCACCGCGCGGCCCACGATCCGTGGGAGGGCGTGTGGCTCGGTCTCCCGGACGGCACCGACGACGAGCGGTTCCTCCACGGCCTCGTCCAGTTCACCGCGGCGATCCACCACGCCCGAACCCGCAACTGGAGCGGGGCCAGCGGCCTCGCGGCGAGCGCCGGCGACTACCTCGACGGGCTGGCATCGCCGTATCGCGGCGTCGACGTGGCGCCGCTCCGGCGCGCCCTCGCGACGCTCGCGGCCGACCCCGAGGTCGCCGAGCGGCGGCGTCCGCCGCCGATCCGTCACGAGGGTCGGGTCCCCGGACTGGCAGACCTGCGCTTCGAGGCGGCCGTCGAGGCCGCCGGGGCGCTGGCCGACGAGTACGACTACGACCCCGCGGTCGTCGACCGCGCCGCCGCGTTCGCCCGCGAGGAGATCGAGGCCGGCGAGCGGACGCTGTTCACGTCGACGCTGCTGGAGTTCGTCGCCGCCGCCGAGCACCGGGGGCTGGTCTACCGGCGACTCGCCGAACACGTCGAGCGACGGGAGCGGGAGTTCGACGACGTGGCTGGGCTGTTCGAGACGGAGTGACGCTCAGACCAGCGAGACGGCGTACGCGAGCGACGAGAACAGCATGAGGCCGGTGAGGACGAGGGCGATCAGTTGCTGTCGATCCATATGGCTTCGTTCGCCTCCGGGGGTGAGTAGCTTTCGGCCGCCGTTCGTGACTCGTTACGCATCGTCCTTCGGATCGCCCGCGAGCGTGTACGCCGCGGAGTCGTCCCGCGGGTCGTAGCCCAGCACCTCCTTCGCGCGGTCGATGGAGTAGTACTTGCGCTCGTTGTCGGAGATGCCGTAGACGATTTCGTACTCGTAGTCGGCGCGGATGCAGCGGTCGAAGAGGTGGGCACAGTCCCGATGTGAGAGCCACATCGCCTGCCCGCGCTCGTAGTTCCGGGGCGGGTGTCCCTCGGTGAGGTTGCCGATGCGGACACACACCACGGAGAGGTCCTCCGTGTCATGGTAGTAGCGCCCCAGCGTCTCGCCAGCGGCCTTGCTCACGCCGTAGAGGTTGCCGGGGCGGGGGAGTTCCGTCCCGTCGAGCAGGTAGTCGTCGTCGGTGCGGTACATCTCGGGGGTCCGCTCGCCGGTTTCGTAGGCGGAGACGGCGTGGTTCGAGGAGGCGAAGGCCACCTTCTCGACGCCCGCCTCGACCGCCGCCTCGAACACCGTCTGGGTGCCGTCGATGTTGTTCTCCAGCACGGAGTTCCAGGGGGCCTCGGGCCGCGGGTCGCCCGCGAGGTGGACCACGGCGCCGACGCCGGCCATCGCCTCGACCATCGCCTCGGCGTCCGTCACGTCCGCGACGACGACGTCGTCGTCGGTCACGCCCGGCGGGAGGCGGTCGCTCGACAGGGGTTCCCGGTCGAGGAGTCGCCACTCGTGGGCCTCGCCGATCCCGTGCAGGATGGCCTGCCCGACGCGTCCGCCCGCGCCCGTCAGTAACACCGGGTCGTCCATTCGTGTGGCGTTGGGACGACCGAGACCAAGTAAGGACCGATTCGACGTCGGGCGACAGGCCTTACCACCGCCCGCACGTCGGGCCGGCATGGTCAGCGACGCCCAGCGGGCCTGCTTCGAGGCGGGCATCAAGTTCGGATCGCTCTACCACCAGTTCGCGGGCACGCCCGTCTCCCCCGACAGCGCCGCGAGCCTCGAGGCCGCGATGGCCGAGGCCATCGAGAACCAGCCGTTCTGCGCGTCGGTCACCGTCGACATCGACGAGGCGGCGCTCTCCGAGGCGGCCGACGAGCACGGCTACGTCGAACTCACCGGCCGGTTCATGGAGGTGGCAATGCGGATCGAGTACGAGGGCGTCGTCGTCGACACGGAGATGGTCATGGAGGACGGCTATCCGTTGATGCGGCTGGTCGCGGTCGAATAGGCGGCTCACACCGCCGAGCCCCTCCGTTTCACTTTCACTTTCGGGCGTGCGTTTAACTCACACGCCGGCGAACTCCCGGACATGAGTCAGACGACGCTCGGCGACGACGAACTGTTCGGCGAGGCCGCGGACGAGATGCGCGCGGACGTGGAGGAACACCTCGCGGCGGCGCGGGCGGAACTCCCCGACGCCGACGAGATCTGGGAGACCGAGGCGGACAACGTCCTCGGCGTCCTCAACGGCCTCCGGTCGGCGCTCGACGCCGGCGAGGCCGAGGA
Organism: Haloplanus sp. GDY1; assembly: GCF_023703775.1. Classification (NCBI taxonomy): domain Archaea; kingdom Methanobacteriati; phylum Methanobacteriota; class Halobacteria; order Halobacteriales; family Haloferacaceae; genus Haloplanus; species Haloplanus halophilus. The sequence goes on from NZ_CP098514.1 coordinate 2,473,292, forward strand.
CCACCTTCGCCAGGCCAAGAAGTGGTACACCATGGGTGAGCGTGCGGACGCCTTCGAGGACGCCGCCGACCTCGCGGCCGCCATCGAGGACCTCGAGGCCCTGATCGAGACCATCAGCGAGGCTCACGACGACGCGAGCGACCTCGCGAACACGGTGCCGGAACTCCGCGGCTCGCTCGAGGACCTCGACGCCGACGAGGAGTGACTACCGATCGGCGGCCGCCGGCGGGTCGCGGTCGGCCACCGCCGTCAACAGCCGAGCGAGCGAGTCGGCCGCCAGATCCAGCAGTTCGTCGCCGCGCTCGGCGTCGCCGGCTCCCGGATCGCCCACCACCCCGTTCTCGGTGAACTCGTCGGAGTCGTGGGCGAGGTTCGTCCCCGTTCCCGGCACCCAGTCCCCCCACTTCTCGCTCGCCCGCTCGCGGGCCTCCGCGATCCGGTCCTCCCTGACGAGTTCGGGATGGGTCGCGCGCAACAGCGCCGTCTCCAGCGGCCCGCCGTGGCCCATCTCGGAACTGTGGTCGCCGACCGCCTCGAACCACGTGAAGGGGACGGCGTAGGCGTCGTCGTGGCGGGAGACCCTCGCCGTCACCTCGCCGAGCGCCGGGACGTTCCCGCCGTGGCCGTTGACGACGACGACGCGGTCGAAGCCGTGGTGGGCGAGGCTCCCGATCACGTCACGGACGTAGTCGCGGAAGGTGTCGGGCGACGCCCAGAGCGTCCCGTCGAAGCGGCGGTGTTCCTCCGCGACGCCGACCGGCACCGTCGGCGCGACGACGGCCTCGCCGTCGTGGCGGTCCGCACCCGCCGCGGCCACCGTCTCGGCGTGGTAGGCGTCGGTTCCGAGGGGGGCGTGGGGGCCGTGCTGTTCGGTGCTCCCGACCGGCAGGAGGGCGAGGTCGGTGTCGGCGTCGCGCACGTCGGTCCAGGTCGCGTCGCTGAGGTGCATATCCGTTCCTCGCGGGCGAGCCCCTTCAACGGCCCGTCGTCGCGGCCTGCGTTCGCAGGCCGGTAGCATTAGGAGTGTGGCCACACGACCCCCGGACGAACGGTGTCCGACCCAGTCGATGACCGAGCCGACGACCGCCGACCCGGACCTATCCGCGTGCTCCACGTCGACGACGACCCGGAGTTCGTCGAGATGGCGGCGACCTTCCTCGAGCGCGCGGACGACCGACTCGCCGTCGAGACGGCGACGAGCGCCACGGAGGGACTGGACCGACTCGCCGACGGGCGGATCGACTGTGTGGTCTGCGATTACGACATGCCGGGGGCGAACGGCATCGAGTTCCTCAGAGCCGTCCGCGAGGAGCGGACGGCACTCCCCGTCATCCTCTTCACCGGGAAGGGCTCGGAGACGATAGCCAGCGAGGCCATCTCCGCCGGCGTGACCGACTACCTCCGGAAGGGAGCGAGCCCCGAGCGGTACGAACTGCTCGCCAACCGGATCGAGAACGCCGTCGAGGCCTCCCGATCCCGGCGGTTGCTCGACGAGCGGACCCGCCGGCTGGAGACGCTCATCAGCAACCTCCCCGGCGTCGTCTACCGCTGCCGGAACGACCCGGCGTGGCCGATGGAGACCGTCGAGGGCGAAGTCGAGACGCTCACCGGCTACACCGCCGGGGAACTGGAGCGCGGGGCGGTGAACTGGGGCGAGGACGTCGTCCACTCCGAGGACAAGACGGCGACGTGGGAGTCCGTGCAGGAGGGGCTCGCGGCCGACGGGACGTTCGAGGTGACCTACCGGATCGTCACCGCGGACGAGCGAACGAAGTGGATGTGGGAGCGTGGCCGGGCCGTGGCGTCGCCCCCCGACGGCGACGACGTGCTGGAGGGGTTCATCACCGACATCACGGACCGCAAGGAGCGGGAGCGGGAACTCGAACGGCGGACCGCCGAACTCTCGGAGTTCGCCAGCATCGTCTCCCACGACCTCCGCAACCCGCTGAACGTCGCCCGGAGCCGCGCGAAACTGGCCCGACGGGAGTGCGACACCGACCACCTCGATCACGTGATCCGTGCCCACGACCGCATGGGGACGCTGATCGACGATCTGCTGACCCTCGCCCGGAGCGGCGACCGGATCGCCGAGACGGAGCCGGTCGACCTCGCCGCCCTCGTCGAGCGCTGCTGGACCGACGCCCCCACCGCCGACGCGACGCTCGTCGCCGACACCGACCGGACGATCCGGGCGGACCGGAGCCGACTCCGGCAGCTCGTCGAGAACCTCGTTCGGAACGCGGTGGAACACGGCTCGACGAGCGACCGACGCGTCACCGACGGCGCCGACCGCGGATCGGGCGACGGTCGGACGGCGCCCGACGGGGCGCCGGACGGCGAGGGCTCCGCGGCGACCGTCACCGTCGGCGATCTGGACGACGGCTTCTACGTCGCGGACGACGGTCCCGGGATTCCCGAGTCGCACCGCGACGACGTGTTCGACCCCGGCCACTCGACGGCCGAGGAGGGCACCGGATTCGGGCTGTGGATCGTCGCGCAGGTGGCCGACGCCCACGGCTGGACGGTCGACGTGACCGAGGGCGACGGCGGCGGCGCACGCTTCGAGTTCACGGGCGTCGACATCGTCGACTGAGACTCAGTCGTCGTCGGACTCCGTCCCGCTCCCCGGGGCGCGTAGCTCCCCGTCGTCGAGGTCGGTCCGCGCCCCCCGCCGCGTCGCTCGCTCGACGAACTCCTCGGGAAGGTCGTCGATTTCCCCGGCCTGCACGCCCCAGAGGTTGGCGTAGAGCCCGTCGGCCCCGAGCAGTTCCTCGTGGGTGCCGCGCTCGACCACCTCGCCGTCGTCGAGGACGACGATGGTGTCGGCGTCTTTCACCGTCGAGAGGCGGTGCGCGACGACGAACGTGGTGCGGTCGGCGGTCAGCCGATCCAGCGACCGCTGGATCAGCATCTCCGTCTCGGTGTCGACGTCGCTGGTCGCCTCGTCGAGGACGAGGACGTCGGGATCCTTCAGCATCGCCCGCGCGATGGCGAGGCGCTGACGCTGGCCACCCGAGAGCTTCACGCCGCGCTCGCCGACCATCGTGTCGTAGCCGTCGGGCAGGTTCGAGACGAACTCGTGGGCCTCGGCGGCCTCCGCGGCGGCCCGCACCGCCTCGTCGTCGGCGTCGAAGGTGCCGTACGTGATGTTCTCGCGGACGGTGCCGTAGAAGAGGAACGTCTCCTGGCTGACGTAGCCGACGGCGCTCCGGAGGCTGGCGAGGGTCACGTCGCGCACGTCCTGTCCGTCGACCCTGATCGACCCCTCGTCCACGTCGTACATCCGGAGCAGGAGCTTCAGCGCCGTCGACTTCCCGGCACCGGTCGGCCCCACCAGCGCGAGCGTGTCCCCGCCCGCGGCCTCGAAGGAGACGCCGTCGAGGATGGGCTCCTCGTCGTAGCCGAAGGTCACGTCGTCGTACTCGACTCGCCCCGCGTCGACGACGAGTTCCGTGGCGTCGGGGGCCTCGTCGATGCCGGCGTTCTCGTCCATCAGCCCGAAGATGCGGGCGGCGGAGGCGTACGCCCGCTGGTACATGTTGATGATCTGCCCGAACTGCGCCATGGGCCAGATGAACCGCTGGGTGTAGAGGATGAAGGCGACGAACTGGCCGGGGCGGAGTTCGCCGGTGAACAGCCACGGCCCCTCCCCGCGGAACACCCAGAGGCCGCCGACGGTGAAGGTGAGCGCGAAGCCGACGCCAGCGAGCACCCGGAGGCCGGGGAAGAACTTGATCCGCGTCTCGATGGCGTCCCAGTTGGCGTCGAAGTAGTCGCCCGACACCTCCTCGACCCGGTCGGCCTCGTAGCCCTCGGTGTTGCTCGTCTTGATGACCTGGATGCCGCCGAGGTTGTTCTCCAGCCGGGAGTTCACCTGCCCGACCGTCGAGCGCACCTCGGCGTACTTCGGCTGGATGGTGTCGACGAAGCGGTAGGTGAAGACGGCGATCAGCGGCACGGGCAGGAGGGCGACGACGGCGAGTTGCGGGTTCATCCACAGCAACAGCGCGGCGATGCCGACGACCATCACGCCCAGCCGGAAGGCGGCGTTCAGGCCGTCGTTGAGGAACCGCTCCAGCCGGTTCACGTCGTTCGAGAGCACCGACATCATCTCCCCCGTCTGCTTGTCGGCGAAGAACGTCATGTTGAGCCGCTGCATCGCGTCGTAGGTGTCGGTCCGGACGGCGTGCTGGACGTGCTGTGCGAAGCGGTTCCACCCCCAGTTTCGCACCCAGTGGAGGGCCGCGCCCCCGAGGAACGAAACGAGGACGACGCCGACGATGAACCAGAACTGCCGCTCGGGATCGGTCGGGAGCCACGCGTCCGGCACCAGCGGTAGTTCGAAGGGCCCCTCGTCGAGGAAGATGGCGTCGACCGCGACGCCCAGGAGGAGCGGGGGCAACAGGTCGAGCATCCGGGCGAGGATGCTGGCGACGACGCCGACGGCGAAGAGGCCCGACCGCTCCCGGCCGTACTCGGCGAACAGCCGCCGCATCGGGTTGGCCGTCCGCGCTCGCTGTTCCTCGAAGGGGTCGTCGTCCGCCGGGACGTCCATCGTCGTCTCTGGGGGGCGAGCGGCCAAAAGGCTGACCCGCCGCCGACAGTTATCATTCGGAATAACGGGGGCGGAGCCGTTTTCACTGCCTCTCCCTCTCGGGATGATATGTCTGACGCCGCGGACATCGAGGCCGACCTCGAGCAGGACGTCCACGAGGACATCGCACAGGAGATCGACCGGCAGGCCGGCTACGGCCACGAGGCGGCCAGCGAGATCCAGACCTCGCTCGCTGAACTCCAGGGGAGTTCCGAGGAGATCGCCGACCGGACCCGGACGATCACCGACCACACCGCCGAACAGTACGAGCGCATGACGGAGGTGGCAAGCGAGATATCGAACCTGAGCGCCGCCGTCGAGGAGGTCGCGTCGTCGGCCGAGCAGGTGGCGACGGCGAGCGAACAGGCCGCCGACCTCACCGGCGAGGGTCACGAGGCGGTCCAGCGCGTCGCCGCCGCCATGGAGCAGATCCAGGAGTCGACGGAGCACGTCGTCGAGGACGTCCGCGCCGTCGAGGACGCGGTCGCCGAGATCGACGAGGTCGTCGACATCATCAACGACATCGCGGACCAGACCAACCTGCTGGCGCTGAACGCCAACATCGAGGCGGCGCGGGCGGGCGAGGCCGGCGAGGGCTTCGCCGTCGTCGCCGACGAGGTCAAGACGCTCGCCGAGGAGTCACAGGAGCACGCCGCCGACATCGAACGCCGGGTCGACGGCATCCAGGACTCCACCGCGACCGCCGCCGAGAGCCTCGACGAGACGCGAGACGCGGTCGGGGAGGGGGTCGAGGCGGCCGACGACGCCCTCGACATCCTCGACGACATCGACTCCTCGGTCTCCGAGGTGAGCGACGGCATCGACGAGGTGGCCGAGGCGACGGACGAACAGGCCGCCGGCCACGAGGAGATCGCCAGCATGACCGAGAACGTCACCGACGACGCCGAACGCGTCGTCGACGAGGGCGAGGAGATCGCCGCGGCGGTCGACGACCAGACCGAGCGGATCGAGGACATCGACCGCGCGGTCGAGGATCTGGTCGCCGAGCTATAGCGACCGCGCCTCGACCGTCGGATCGATCCCCGCGGCGTCGAGGTCGACCCGGACCCGCTCGCGGAGCGGGTCGGGCACCGTCTCCCGCCCGACCGGCACCGCCGTCTCCCCGTCGCCTTTCACCTTCCAGTAGAGGACGCAGTCGCTCGGGGCGTAGTACTCGACGGCGTATCGCTCCCCTTCGCCGTGGTAGTGGACCCGGGCCGCGAACCCCTCGGCGTGCCACCCCTCGCGGTCGGCGAGCGCGTCGACTCCGGTCATCGATCCTCGATCCGCAGTCGGTCGCCCACGTCGACGCCCGTTCGGTTCGTGTAACCCATCGGTACCTCCAGGACGTACTTCGACCGCCCGGCGTACTCCGTCAGGTCGCCGTCGGACTCCAGCGGCGCGTGATGGATCGTCGTGACGGTGCCGTTCGCCGCCACGAACACCATATCGAGCGGGAAGTCCATGTCCCGCATCACGTAGGCGTGGCGCGCCTCGTCGTCGTGGACGAACAGCATCCCCTGACCGGGTTCGAGCGCCGTGGTGTCGCTCAGTCCGACGTAGCGTTTGGGAAACGTGTCGGCCACCCAGACGTCCACCGCCGCCAGCCGCGTGCCGTTCTCGTCGACGAGGTAGACCGTCGTCGTCTCGTAGCTACTCCCGGGCGTCGACACCGGCGTCGACGCGCGCTCGTCGGTCGCGGTGGTCGTGTCCGTGGCCGTCGGGTCCGGGCCACCCCCCGCTCCCGCACAGCCAGCGACGGTGACGAGGGCGAGGAGGCCGACGGCGAGCAGCGTCGCACGGCGGGACATAGTGGACGAATCGGCCGCGCCGGGGTAAGCGTTTCGCGGCCGGAGACAGAAACCGTTATTCGGCCGGGGAACGGTGTCCCGACGAGGGCTCGTGGTCTAGTTGGTTATGACGCGGCCTTTACAAGGCCGAAATCGGTGGTTCGAATCCGCCCGAGCCCACTCGGATTTTGCGACGAGTCGAACGGCGAGTCGCACATCCGCGACGGGAGGACGGTTCGAACCAGACGAGTCGCGCGCAGCGAACGCAGTGAGCGAGCACGTCTCGGCGAGGTTCGAATCCGCCCGAGCCCACTCGGATTTTGCGACGGGCCGACCGGCGCGGGTCGAATTCCGTCCGTGGACACCCTCACGCCGCCCGCGCCGTCGCCTCGGCCTCCTCGGTGCCCTCGGGGACGTCCACGGAGAACGTCACCCGCTTTCGCTCGTCGGCCTCCATGTTCGTCGTCTGCGTCTCGTCGAGGAGGACGGTCCCCTCGCCGTCGAGGAGTTCCAGCGTCACCTCGACGTCGCCGGCGGCGCCGTCGTTCTGCACGACGACGAAGACGTCCGTCTCGCCGAACAGGGCGTCGATGCCGCCATCGATCTCCGTCTCGACGACGGTCGGATCCGGCGACGAGAGGGCCCCACAGCCCGCGATCCCCGTCAGCAGCGCGACGCCGAGCCCCCCGACGACGGTCCGTCTGGTGTGCATGGGTGGGCGTTGTCGACAGGCGGATAAGGGCCTTCTGGCCCCCGTGGCTCCCGCGACCGTCCGGCGAGCGCCGGTATCGACCGCCACGCCCCGTCTCACAGCAGCCGGATCAGCGAGTTCTCCACCTCGCCGGCGACGGTGACGAGGCGGCCCTCGCGGCGGAACTCCTCGATGGGCTGGCCGGCGTGGCGCGTTCGGATCTCCTCCTCGACGGCCGCCCGGTCTATCGCCGCGTCCGGCGGGAGGACGTACGCCCGCTCGGCCCACGAGGTCGACTCCCGAACGTCGAGCCGTCGCCCCGTCGCGACGGCCGAACTCAGGGGGTAGTCCTCCGCGGCGGGTTCGAGTTCCCGCCCCGTGACGTAGTCGGCCGTGCCGAACCCCTCGACGAGGGCCGCCAGCGCCTCGTCCTCGTCGGTGCGGACGGCGCCGCGTCGGTGCTGGTCGAGCGCCGACGCCAGGGGCGCCGTCGCCGACGCGTCGGCCCCGATGCTGACGAGGACGTCGGGGTGGAGGCCGACCACGCGAACCTGCCCCTCCGCGGTTCGGACGAGGCGCTGCACGCCGTCGACGGCGCCGTCGGCGTCGAAGCCCGCGGCGACGAGCGACTCCCGGAGCGCGCGGGGGTCGAACGAGCCGCCGGCGACCCGGTAGGACTCGCCGGCGACCCGGGAGTGGTTCACCGTGAGGACGGCGTCGATGGCGTCGACCGGCACCTCGACCCCGAAGTACGACGCGGTCCGCTGGCGCCAGTACCGGTCCAGCGACGCCGCGAACGACTCGCTGGCGTCCGCCCGCACCGCCGACAGCGAGAGGTGGGTGAACTCGTAGGTGCCCGGCGTGGCTGGCGTGGGCGCGACCAGCCACGAACGGTAGGGCGAGAGCGAGCGGGTGCCGGTCTCCGGCGTGGGGCGTGGCGTGGCCGTCTCGGTCGCCGTGGCGGTTCGCGTCGCCGACTCGGTGGCCGTCGCCACCGGCGTCGCCGGCCCGGTGGCCGTCGCCGCCGAGGACCCGGACTCCGAACAGCCGGCGAGACCGCTCGCGGCGGCCGTGAGCGCCCCGAGGGCGCCGCGGAGGTACTCGCGCCGGTGCATCGCCCCGCGTTGGGACCCGGGGGACTTATACTCGTTCCCGGTGCCGGCGAGCGGCCGCCTCCGCCGTGAACAAAGCCTTTACCGGCGCCGGCGCGTAGCGAGGGCCAATGGTACTCGACAATCTCGGGAGTTCCCTCCGCGGCACCCTCTCGAAACTCCAGGGGAAGTCCCGCCTCGACGAGGACGACGTCCAAGAGGTCGTCAAGGAGATCCAGCGCTCCTTGCTCCAGGCCGACGTGGACGTCGACCTCGTGATGGACCTCTCGGAGTCGATCGAGACGCGTGCGCTGGAGGAGGAGCCGCCCGGGGGAACCTCCGCCCGGGATCACGTCCTGAAGATCGTCTACGAGGAACTGGTCGACCTGATCGGCGAGTCCACGGAGCTGCCGCTGGAGCCGCAGACGATCCTGCTGGCCGGCCTCCAGGGCTCGGGCAAGACCACCTCCGCCGCGAAGATGGCGTGGTGGTTCTCGAAGAAGGGGCTCCGCCCGGCGGTCATCCAGACCGACACGTTCCGCCCCGGCGCGTACGATCAGGCCGAGCAGATGGCGGATCGCGCCGAGGTGGAGTTCTACGGCGACCCCGAGTCGGACGATCCGGTCGAAATCGCTCGCGAGGGGCTGGACGCGACCGCCGACGCCGACGTCCACATCGTCGACACGGCGGGTCGGCACGCCCTCGAGGACGACCTGATCGACGAGATCGAGGAGATCGAGTCGGCGGTCGACCCCGACCGGTCGCTGCTCGTCCTCGACGCGGCCATCGGACAGGGGGCGAAAGAGCAGGCCCGGCAGTTCGACGACTCCGTCGGCATCGACGGCGTGGTCATCACGAAACTCGACGGGACGGCGAAGGGCGGTGGGGCGCTCACCGCGGTCAACGAGACGGACTCCTCGATCGCCTTCCTCGGCACCGGCGAGACGGTGCAGGACATCGAGCGCTTCGAGCCCGACGGCTTCATCTCCCGGCTGCTGGGGATGGGCGACCTCAAACAGCTCTCGGAGCGCGTCGAGCGGGCGATGGCCGAGACGGGCGAGGAGGACGACGACTGGGACCCGCAGGACATCATGGAGGGTTCCTTCACGCTGAAGGACATGCAAAAGCAGATGGAGGCGATGAACAACATGGGTCCGCTGGATCAGGTGATGGACATGATCCCCGGTATGGGTGGCGGGCTGATGGACCAGTTGCCCGACGACGCCATGGACGTGACCCAGGAGCGGATGCGGACCTTCGACGTGGCGATGGACTCCATGACCGACGAGGAACTGGAGAACCCCCGCGTCATCGGTCAGGAGCGCGTCGAGCGCATCTCCCGCGGTGCCGGCGTCCCCGAGGAGTCGATCCGCGAACTGCTGGAACAGCACAGGATGATGGAGCGCACCATCAAGCAGTTCCAGGGGATGGGCGACGGCGACATGCAGCGCATGATGAAGAAACTCCAGCAGGGCGACGGCGGCGGTGGCGGCATGGGCGGTATGGGCGGCATGGGTCCGTTCGGCTGACGCTCCGCCCCCGCGGTGTCCGGCTCCGCCGGCACGCCGCGTTCCGACACCTCTCGCACGCGTCCGGCGGCTCCCACACCGAACTCCGAGCGCCGTTCTCGGCGCCGCCGTGGCCGTCGCTCTCGCGGCCACGCGGTAGCCCCCCGACTTTTCATCCCGGCCCGCCTTGACACCGACGATGACCGTCCGCGAGGTCGCCGTCGAGGCCTACCGCGAGGCGCTTCCGGCGCTCGGCGCCAGCCTCGTCGGCGGCCTCCTCGCCGGGGTCGTCCTCGGCGGGATGCGCGCCGACCTCCGTGCCGTCGAGGGGTTGCTCGTCCTCGTGCCCGCGCTGTTGGCCACCCGCGGCAACGTCTACGGCTCGCTCGGCGCGCGCCTGGCGACCGGCCTCCACCAGGGGCTGATCGAACCCCGTGTTCGCGCCGGCGACCCGCGCCTCCGGGCGGCCGCGGCGGCCGCGCTCGTCAACGGCATCTTCACCTCGCTGTTCGCGGCGACGGCCGTCTTCGCCATCCTCTCGACGTTCGGGATGCCCGTCGCCGCGCTCGGCCGCCTCCTCGGCATCGCCCTCGTGGCCGGCCTGCTCTCGGGCGCCACGCTCGTCGCCGTCGTCGTCACCGTCGTCTTCGCCGGCTACCGCCGGGGCCACAACCCCGACACCCTCGTCGGGCCCCTCGTCACGACCACCGGCGACGTGTTCGGCGTCCTCTTTCTCCTGATCGCGGTGCGAACCGTCGCGCTCGTCCTCGGGGGTGCCTGAGTGGCGACCGACTGGACCGTCCGCGCCATCACGCGGGCGATGCTCCCCGTGCTCCTCCTCCTGACCCTCGTCGAACTCGGCAGCGGGCTCGTGCTGGGGAGCTTCGAGGACACCCTGCTCCGCCACCCCTCGCTGCTCGTCCTCGTCCCCGTCACCATCGGCACCGCTGGGAACCTGGGGAGCGTCCTCGCGGCCCGCCTCTCGACTGCCTTCCACCTCGGGACGCTCTCCTTCTCGCCGGCCGACGAGACGCTCGCGGGCAACGCCGTCGCCACCGTCGCGCTCGCCGCCTCCATCTTCCCGCTCGTCGGCCTCGGTGCGTGGGGGCTGAGCGCGCTCACCGGATCGACCGACCTCTCGCCGTGGACCGTCCTCGCCGTCTCGATGGCCAGCGGCCTCTCGCTCGCGCTGCTCGCCGTCGTCGTCACCGTCGTCGCCACCTACGCCGCGTACCGCCTCGAACTCGACCCCGACGACGTGGTGATCCCCGTCGTCACCAACACCTGCGACGTCCTCGGCGTGGTGCTTCTCTACCTCTCGGTTCTGCTGTTCGTCCCACCCTGACTCAGACGACCCGAACCGTCCGCTCGCGGGGGCCGTCACACTCCACGAACAGGACGGACTGCCACCGGCCGAGCGCGAGGGACCCGCCGTCGACCGGTATCGTCGCCGACGGTCCGAGCAGGAGCGCCCGCAGGTGCGCGTCGGCGTTGCCGTCCAGTCGGTCGTGCTCCCACCCCTCGTCCGGAACCAGGTCCGACAGGAACGTCTCCACGTCCTCCAACAGCCGGGATTCGGCCTCGTTGATCGCGACGCCCGCGGTGGTGTGCTCGACGAAGACGGTGACGGTGCCGTCGGCGTCCGCGGGAACCGCGGCGGCGACCCGGTCGGTCACGTCCACGACGTCGAGGCGGGCGTCGGTCGAGACGGTGAACTCCATGCGCCGCGTTGGGCGCGCGCACCGAAAACGTCCCGCCCGTGACGTGTCACCGCAGGCCAAGTTATTCGGTACCACGACACGTACGCCGACCCATGGCCGACAGCCGCGAGTACGAGTTCGAGGGGCACCGACCCGACATCGACCCGGACGCCCGCGTCAGTCACGAGGCGACGCTCGTGGGCGACGTGCGCGTCGGCGCCGACGCGAGCGTCTGGCCCGGGGTGGTCCTCCGGGGCGACGTGGGGCCGGTCGAGGTCGGGCGGGAGTCACACGTCGGCGACAACGCCGTCCTGCACGCCTCGACGGTCGGCGACCGGGTGATGGTCGGCCACGGCGCCATCCTCAACGAGTCGGTCGTCGGCGACGGCGTCCTCGTCGGGTTCAACACGACGGTCAACGCCGAGGTGACCGTCGGGGACCGCTGTATCGTCGCCTCCGGGACGGTCGTTCCCGAGGGGTACGACATCCCGTCGGAGTCGTTCGTCCGGGGCGTGCCCGCGACGGCGACGCCGCTCTCCGAGACGACCATCGACGCCGACTCCATCTTCGAGGAGTACAGCACCGGGGAGTACACCGGACTCGCCGCGCGCCACACCGATCTCTTTTAGCTGAATTCACTCGGGCCGAACGGGGTTTCCGTCCTCGGTCGGCGGCGCGACGTGGTCGACGAACGCCTCCACGTCGGGGTCGTGGACCGTCACCTCCACCTCGATGTCGCCGAGTTCGGCCGGGTTGCCGACGGCGAAGTTGACGACGCCCTCGAACGCCGCCTGCTTCTTCAGCGCGAACGCGAAGCCGTCGGCGTCCGCCCGGGCGAAGAACTGCTTGCGGGCGGTGTCGAGGATCTCCTGTTCGTGGAGTCGCTCCGAGAACCGCTCCATCGAGTGGGCCTCGGCGACCAGTCGCCCCGGTTCCGACTCGATGTCGGCGTTCGGGAACAGGTTCCGCACCGCGTCGGCGACCCGGTCCGTCACCTCGGTGTCGCGGACGGGCGCGACCACCCGCACGTCGATCCGGTGGATCATGGCTCGGCCTCCACGGCCAGCAGGTCGCGGATCCGCTCCCGGAACGCCGCCAGCGATCCCGTGTTCTCGACGGTCACGTCCGCCCGGTCCATCACCTCGCCCATGCCGAAGCCGAGTTCCCGCCGCTCGCGTTCGCGGAGCGACTCGCGGTCCAGGTCGGTGTCGTCGCGCCCCCGGTCGGCCAGCCGGGCCGCCCGGGTCTCGAACGGTGCCTCGATGCTCACGAGGAGGAAGTCGTCGCCGAACGCCTCCTCGAAGCGCTCGGCCTCGACCGGCGAGCGCAGGCCGTCGATCAGCACCGTCTCCGCGCCGTCGAGGGCGTCCTCGATCAGCGGGAGCGATCGCTCGGCGATGGCCGCCTCGCCCTCCTCCTCGCGGAGCGCCTGTGCCACCGCGCCGTGGTGTTCGGCCGGGTCGACCCCCCGGTCGCGACACGCCCGCCGGATCACGTCGCCCATCGTGACGACCGGCACGCCCGCCTCGCGCGCGACCGCGGCGGCCTCGCCCTTGCCACTGCCGGGAAGCCCCACGGTGCCGAGTACCTTCATCGACCGTCCGTACCCGCCTCGTGGCCTTATACCCTGTCGTGTCGCCCCGACGAACGCGGGGTTTTTCGCCGCTCCACGCCTCGGCTCTGTATGACCCAACGCTCCCTCCTCACCCGCGCGCTGTGGTTCGTCGTCGTCGGCTGGTGGGCCACGCCCGCCGTCGTCAACGTCGCCTGGCTGCTCTGTGGCACCGTCGTCGGTGCTCCCATCGGCGTCAAACTGATCAACCTCGTTCCGACGGTGCTGACCCTGAAGGAGCCGCGGTCGCTCGGCGACCCCTCGGCCGCCCGGGGCCAGCGCTCCCTCGCCGTTCGCGCCCTCTATTTCGTCTTCGTGGGCTGGTGGTTCGGCTGGCTCTGGGCGAACGTCGCGAGCTTCCTCGCGGTCACCATCGTCGGTCTGCCGCTCGCGATTCCGATGTTCGACCGCCTACCGCTCGTGACGTCGCTGTACCGGTTCGACGGGTGAGGGCATCGCCTGCCGACCCTCCGCGGCGCGGCTCCGAGCGATTTCGACGAGTCGAACGGTTTTTTGACTCCCCAGCCCTCTCGCCGACGAGGGCACGTAGCTCAGTCCGGATAGAGCGTCGGACTTCTAACTCCGAGCCCCCGGGGGAAGTCATCCGACGGTCGTGGGTTCAAATCCCATCGTGCCCGCTCACTCGTTTCACTCGTTCGCGGCCACGATGTAGTCCCACTCGCTCCCGTCAGTCGCTCGTGGGACTCCCATCGTGCCCGTGCCGCACCGCCGAGCGACAGCGAGGCGGTGCAAACTCCTGGTGGGATTTGAATCAGGGAGCGGCTTCGCCGCGACCGTGGTTCAAATCCCATCGTGCCCGCTCACTCGTTTCACTCGTTCGCGGCCACGATGTAGTCCCACTCGCTCCCGTCAGTCGCTCGCGGGACTCCCATCGTGTCCGTGGCAGTACCAACACGGCAGAATTTGGCCGCAGCGGGGATTTATTTCGGAGTGTCGAATGCGAGAATAGCCGGACTCGGAGTCCGTATCTCCCAACGGAATCCATCTATTTCGAGAAACTGACCAACGGGGCCACGTACCGGTTCAATCGAACCCATAGCGCTTGTGCGCCTCGTCGATGTCCACGATCTCGATCACGCGGACTTCCTCGTTCCCTTCGAGTACGTCGTAGGACGCGGTGTGAGTTCGCCCGATATGCAGCCGATACAGCTCCTCGCCCTCGACCACCAGCTTCTCCTTGTCACCGGATCCCGAATCCGGTCTCGGATACGGATCGTCCGCTAATTTCCGGAGGTTGTCCGTCACGATGCGTGTGCTCTTCTCGTCTAGCGCGGCGACGTACTCACGGGCCTCCGCCGCGAGGAGAACCTCATAACTCATCGAGCGCCGTCAGTTCGTCAGCGTCCGCTTCACGGACTTCCGTCGCTCGTTCGACGAGCTGTCGGCGCTGGTGTTCCTGGATCAGTTCCCTAAGCAGGTCGTCGTACGTCTCGCCCGCCCCCTTGAGCTCGTTCAGCTCCTTCCATCGCTCCTCCGTGACACAGAATCGAGGAGAAAGCCCACGACTTTAGTCGTGGGAGAAGTCACAGGCAAAAGGCTTCGGTGGACGAACTGCGTTCGCTACCATCGGGGTTGCGTATCGCCGGAGAATCGAATCCATCGTACCCGTGACGGCGTGGCCGAGCGACGGCGGGTCCGCCGAACTCCCCCACGAGGTCGTCCTTGAGCCGAACCGCTCCCTCATTGCTGTTTCCCATGGGCGAAAACGTTGGTTCTACACCTCGCCGACCAGATACGCCCCCAGATATCCGCCCAGGGCGCTCAGGCCGACGGTGTAGACGGCGGCGATCAGGCCGACGACGAGGACGACGAGGAGTCCGCCGATGCCCATCGCCCCGCCGTTCATGCCGATGGCGAAGAATCCGAGAAAGAAGACGGCGACGAGGCCGAAGAGGACGAGCGGCACCGTCGCGAAGGCCCCGGAGAGGGCGCCGATCCGGAGTCCCTCGGAGCTGTTGGCCTCGTTCAGGTAGGCGGCGACCCCTCCGCCGAGGGCGGGCGAGAAGGGGACGAACGACAACACGATGGTGACGACGGCACCGAGCAGCGCGTGGAGGGTCGAGTCGGAGACCATACGGGGACGAAACACCGCCCGTGAGAAAACGTCTTCGGCCCTACAGGCTCCGCTCGATGACGCGCTTCGCGGCCGTGGCCTTCTCCTTCCAGCCGTAGCCCGCCTCGTAGACGTGTCGCTTCTTCTCGACCAGTGCCTCGGGGCTCGCCTCCTCGAATCCGCCGCGGTCCCACGCGCCGCTGTCGCGCAGCCACTCCACGACGTTGGCCTTCGTCTCCTCCCAGGAGAGCCCCACCATCTCGTACCACGCGATCATGGCGAAGACGGCGTTGTCGTGACAGCCGGGGACGCTCCCGCGTTCGTAGACGGTCTTGATCGGGTCGCGGGTGGGCACCGACACCGCCTCGCGGTACTCCTCGGCGGGCAGGAGGCGGAGGCGGTCGTTGGCGTCGTCGACGCGGCCGTCGCGACGGAGGCGCTGGACGGCGGCCTGCCGCAGGGGGTCCCACTCCTCGACCGCCTCGGGGAGGGCGTCGGCGTCGGTGACCCCGCCCGAGAGGACGGCCACCACGTCGACGTAGGCGGCCTCGACGTCGGCCCACGGCGTCCCCTCGAACCGGCAGTCGGCGTCGTGCAGGCTGTTGGTCGTCCGGCAGTCGGGGCAGGGGTAGTCGAACGTCGGCACCTTCGTCACCAGTGGCGGCGCGAACTTAGGTCGTGTGGTCCGACCGTCGCGCTTATCCACCCCGCTCTACAACCGTTCGGCGATGCGTCCCGACCCGCTCTACGCCCGGTATCCCTTCCTGAGCGCGGCGCGGGCGGCGGTCCAGGAGGCCGACATCTCCCCGCCGCGGCTGGTCACCGAGGGAGACCCGGCGGTCGACCGCGCCCGCGAACGGGTCGAGCGGGCGCTCATGTCGGGCACCGTCGCCTCGGAGACGCCCGAGCGCTGGAGCGACCGGGACGAACTCCTCTCGTATCCCATCGCCCGGATCCTCGTCTCGCTGGTCGACGTCCGCGCCGCGGTCGAGAAGTACGCGAACGCGGAGGCGACGACGGCGTTCGAGCGCCTGCGGGCCGACCTCGCGGCCGACGACGAGGAGTTGCGGAGCGTCTCGACGCCCCGGGCCGACCTGTCGACGTTCCTCGACGAGTTCGACCTCGACGACGCCGTCCGGCGGGTCGGGGGCGAGCGCGGCCCGGACGACTTCCGCGTCGACGTCGACGCCTACCTCCGACTGGCCGACGCCGACTGGGGGGCGGACTGGCGACTGGTCAACCGCGACCTCGCGGACGGGACGGTGCCGGTCGAGCGCGCGGAACTCCACCGCCTGCTCCGCGAGGCCGTACGGCGGCGGGTGGCTGAGGGGCTCCCCTTCGAGGTGCGGGGGAGCGCCGGGGGCGACGCCCTCGCCGAGGCGCTCGACGACGACGTGACCGCGCTCCGCGACCGCCTCGCCGAGCGCGACCGCCTGCCCTCGGTCGACGTCGTCGACCCGGAGCGGTTCCCGCCGTGCATGCAGGCGCTGCTCGACGGCGAGGGCGACCTGCCGGCCCACTCGGCGTTCGCCGCCACCGCGTTTCTCGTCTCGCTGGGCCTCGACGCCGACGACATCGCGGCACGCTGGCCCGTCCTCGACGACGGCGACCTGTCCTACCGTGCGACGGTCCTCGCGGACGAAGGGGGCGGCGGGAGCCAGTATCCGGCCCCCTCGTGTGCGACGATGGACGCCTTCGGCGACTGCGTGAACCCGGACGAGCGCTGCGAGACCATCGACCACCCGCGACGGTACTACGCGGCGGCGGTGGCCGACGCCGAGTCGGCCGACGGCGCCGACTGAACTCGCTCCGTCAGTCCGCGAGAAGGATGCCCACGGCCGCCATCACGAGGATGAACACCGCGATGCTGGCGACGAGCGCCAGTCCGCCGGTCGACCCGAGGCCGCCGTCGTTGTAGGTGGTGCCGATGCCGAGGACGAGCGCGACGAAAACGCTCACTGCGCCGCCGGAGATGGCGATTTTCCGAGCCATCCCCTCTTCGAGGTCCATATTCGGGAATCCGCCGGCCCCGGCAAAAGAGCTTCGATGCTTTTCCCGCCACCGATTCGACCGTATTCGGCCGAGAGAACCCACGGAAACGAGGGTTTAGGTGCGTCGAGAACCAAGGAATACCGACGGGGCGAGAGCCGTTCCCGCTTCCGCCGCCGATCACGCGTCGGCGTCGCGACGGCCGCCCCGATCCGGCGGCCGCGGCGTCCGCCCCCGACGGATCACCCCACCATGACGCACCCAGCACACACACCCGCGTCACTGCCAGCCACCCGCTCGAAGACCACGCTCCCCGCCGCCGGCACGGCCGGTCGGTCGCGGCGCGCCCGCGTCGAACCCATGGCCGTCAGGCCGCTCCGCGACGGCCGGTACGCCGTCGAGACCGAGGGCGGGACGTACGTCGTCGACCTCGACGCCAACGCCTGCACCTGCCCGGACCACCAGCTCCGGCGGGCGCGCTGCAAACACCTCCGTCGGGTCGCCCTCGAAGTGACCGCGCGACTCGTCCCGCCGCCGGGGAAGCGAACCGCCGTCTGTGCGGTCTGTGGCGGGCGGACGTTCGTCCCCACGACCGTCGAGGGGCCGGCGCTCTGTTCGCGACACGCCGTCCGGCCGGGCGAGGTGGTCGCGGACCGCGAGACTGGCGACCGACTGCTCGTCGTCGCCGAGGCGGGCGCGCGGGCCGACCGCGTCGCGACCGACGAGGGCCGACTCGTCGCCGACTACCCATCCAACGCCGACTACGGCGCGCACGAACCGGTCGTTCGGGCCGTCTACGTCGATTCCCTCCGCCGCGACGGCGAGGTGCGGACCTACGCCTTCCCGGCCTCGCGGCTTCGCCGACTGCGGGACGCGACGCCCGCCGACGCGGCCGACGTGGGGCCGTCGTCGACGGACGCCGGCCCTTCGGCGACGACCGCCTAGGGGTCGTCGAGGCGCGCCTGCGTCGAGTGGCCGACGAGTTCGTCGAAGTCCGTCCCCTCGGCCAGCGCCGTCCCCTTTTTGACCCGGTAGTTGCCGCCGTCGGTGACGTAGAGGTCGCCGGGATGGAAGAAGTACCAGTCCTCGCGGTCGAACCTGACGGCGATCCGTGCGTTGGCGCCGAAGTTGCGGGCGAAGTAGATGAGGGATTCGACCTCCTCGCCGGAGAGGTAGATTGGATCGCCGCCGCTGGATTTCGCTTCGATGGCGTAGAAGCGCTCGCCGTCCCCGGCCAGCACGTCGGGCAGGTCGCGCTCGGTCGCGCTGCCGCTCGCGGGGGCACGCATCACCGCGAAGCCCGCCGCGTCGAGTTCGTTGACGAGTTCGCGCTCCCGGCGGTCACCCTTGCGGTTCGCGGACATACGTCGACTCGGCGGCGACGGCTCTTAAGTTGCGGGACCGGTGGCGCGACGTCGGGGGGGTTCCGCCGCGGCCGTCGCCCGTGTGGATCAGGCCTCCGTCTCCGTCGGGGCGACGTCGAACCGACTGCGGAACCGCTGTACCGCCTCGTCCGACCCGACGATCGTGAGTCGCTCCTCGCCGGTGAACTCCCGCTGAGGATCGACCGTAATCGACGGTCCGGAGTCGTCTTCGACGGCGATGACGCGACAGCCCGTCTCCTCGTAGATGCTCGACTCGGCGAGCGTCGTCCCGGCGAAGGGCGTCGCCGGGACGCGGACGATCCGGACCTGACTCGCCGGGGCGAGCACGTCCTCGCCGCGCAGTTCCCGGGCGACCATCCGGGCGCTGACCCGCGGGACCGAGAGGACGTAGTCGGCACCGGCGCTCAACGCCTTCCGCGTGGCGTCGGTGTCGCTCACCCGAACCAGTATCTCCACGTCCGGGTTCATCGACCGCGAAAGCACCGTGGCCAGGAGGGACGCCGAGTCGTCGGGGAGGCCGACGACGATGGCGTCCGCCCGCTTGATGCCGGCCTCCTGCAGGACCGACCGCGAGGCGGCGTCGCCGACGACGTCGACCCCGTCACGATCCTCGATGTCGACGGTCACGAAGTCGATCCCCGACTCCTCGACGACCGACCGTGCGGCCCGTCCGACCTCCCCCTGTCCGGCGAGGACGATCCGCTCGTGCTGTCGGGGGCTGGGTCGCCGCCGCGTGAACTCGCTGAACGCCTCCAGCGCCTCGTGGCCGCCCGAGACGAGCAACACCGTGTTCGGTCGGATGACCGCGTTCGGATCGGGGGGCAACTGCAGTTCGCCGTCGATCCACGCCCCGATGACGTTCGCACCCGTCCGCTCCCTGATTCGCGAGTCCCGGATCCGCGTCCCGACCAGCCGGCTCCCGTGGGCGACCGGTATCTCGACCACCTCCATGTCGGCGCCCAGGTCCACCGTGTCCGTCAGTTCCGCGCTGAACGAGGAGACGGCCTTCTCCGCGAGGCGGTGGCCCAGGACGCCGTGCGGGGAGAGCACGCTGTCCGCCCCGGCGTCCAGCAACACGTCACGGAGGTCGCTGTCGTCGGTGAGCGCGATGATCTCGACGTCCGGCCGGATCGACCGCACCGTCAGGATGGTGTTGACGTTCGCCGACCCGGCGTCCGTGATGACCGCCCGGGCGCTGTCGATGCTGGCCCGCTCGAACGCCGACGCGTCCTGCGGGGAGCCGTCGATGGCCGCGTACCCCTCGGCGGAGAGTTCCCGAGCGTCCTCCTCGGACGAGGATATCAGGACGTAGTCGATGCCGAGTTCCTCCAGTTCGTCGAGGAGGACGGTGGAGTCGCGGCGGTACTCACAGACGACGACGTGGTCCTCCTTGGGGGTGAGCCGGTCGTCGAGGTTGACCTCGGCGTCGGTGAAGAGAGGAATGATGATCAAGCGGAGCGTGAAAAAGCCGATGCCGATGCCGGAGATCTGGATCATCGCGACGAACAGGAACATCAGCGGGCGGCTCCAGTGCCCCGAGTCCTGGCCGTAGCCGGTCGTCGTCATCGTCTGGACGACGAACTCGAACGACGCGAAGATTGACTGATCGACGCCCTCCAGCCGCCACATCGCGACGTTGTACGCGACCGTGTAGACGAGCACGAGGACGGAGAGCCCCGTGAGGTAGTAGAGGATGAGCCGGTCCCGACGGGAGAGTTCGATATCCGAGAGCCGTTCGGGGAGCGAAACCATCGTGGAACGTCACTAGGTTTCCGTCGACCGATAAAAATACACGTCCCCCGACCGCGCTCCGGCCGGGGGCGGTCACTGCCCGCTCGGACGGGGCGTCGAATCAGGTGCCGTGGTCCCAGGAGTCCATGTACTCGCGCTGGTCGTCGCTCAGGTCGTCGATGGCGATGCCTTCGGCGTCGAGTTTCACCTCGGCGATCTCGCGGTCCAGTCGGTCCGGCACCTCGTGGACGCCGGCGTCGTAGGCGTCGGGGTTGGCGGCGAGTTCGCGCACGCAGACCGCCTGCACGCCGAAGCTCTGGTCCATCACCTCGACGGGGTGGCCCATCGACAGCGGCCCGGCGAGGTTCACCAGCCGCCCCTCCGCGAGGACGTTCACCCGGCGGCCGTCCGGGAGTTCGTACTCCTCGACGCCGTCGCGCACCTCCCGGCGCGAGACGGCCATCTCGTCGAGTTCCTCCAGGTTGATCTCGACGTCGAAGTGACCGGCGTTCGCGAGCAGGGCGCCGTCGCCCATCCGCTCGAAGTGCTCGCGGGTGATGACGTCGCGGTTGCCCGTCGTCGTCACGAAGAGGTCGCCCTCGCTCGCGGCTTCGTTCATCGGCATCACGTCGTAGCCCTCCATGTGTGCTTCGAGGGCGCGCCGGGGGTCCACCTCCGTGACGACGACGTCGGCGTTCATGCCCGCGGCCTTCTTGGCGACGCCCCGGCCGCAGTAGCCGTACCCCGCGACCACGACCGTCTTCCCCGCGACGGTGAGGTTCGTCGTCATCGCGACGTTGGTGAGCGCGGACTCGCCGGTGCCGTGGACGTTGTCGAACAGCGTCTTCATCGGCGTGTCGTTGACGGCGAACATCGGGTACTGCAGGGCGCCGTCGTCGGCCATCGACCGCAGGCGGTGGACGCCCGTGGTGGTCTCCTCGCACCCGCCCTTGAGCTGGGGAATCAGGTCGGGGTGTTCGTCGTGGACGTGGGTCACCATGTCGGCGCCGTCGTCGACGGTGATGGTGGGATCGACGCCGACGGCGGCCTCGATGGCGTCGTAATACTCGTCGGTGTCGACGCCGTGGACGGCGTAGGAGGTGACGCCGGAGACGGCGTGCAGCGCCGCGCTCACGTCGTCCTGCGTCGACAGCGGGTTGCAGCCGGTGATGGCCACCTCCGCGCCCCCGACGGCGAGGAGTTCGACGAGGACGGCCGTCTTGGCCTCGACGTGCATCGCCATCGCGATGCGCTCGCCGGACAGCGGTTCCTCGGCCGCGAACGTCTCCCGGAGTTCGGCGAGGATGGGCATGTGGGACTCGGCCCAGTCCATCTTCCGCCGCCCCTCGGCGCGGGCGGCCTCGGGGTCGTCCAGTCGCTCGGCTATCGTCGGAGCGGTCATACGCCTCGTAGCGCGAGGCGTGGCAAAACGCTACCGTCTCGAACGCCCGAGCGCGCCCCGCCGCGTCAGCGGGGGGCGCGCTCGACGGGTTCGAGACCTGCGGAGTTGCGGGAATGCCTACGCGCCCCGCCGCGTCAGCGGGGGGCGCGCTCGACGGGTTCGAGACCTGCGGAGTTGCGGGAATGCCTACGCGCCCCGCCGCGTCAGCGGGGGGCGCGCTCGACGGGTTCGAGACCCGCGGAGTTGCGGGAACGCCTACACCCCGGCCCGATCCAGCAGGGCCGCCGCCCGCTCGCTCGCCCGCGCCATCACTCGCTCCTCGTCGAGCGTCAGCACCTCGCGGTCGCGCATCACCACCCGCCCGTCACAGACCGTGTGGCGGACGTCCGACCCCCGGGCGGCGTACGCGAGGTGGCTCACGAGGTCGTGCCGTGGCGTCAGATGCGGGCTGTCGAGGGCGACCACCGCGAGGTCGGCCGCGGCGCCCGCCTCGATCCGACCGGCGTCGACGCCGAGGACGTCGGCGCCGCCGGCGGTCGCCATCCCGACGGCGTCGGGCGCGGCGACGGCGCTCGCGTCGTCGGCCGCGAGTTTGCCGAGCATGGCGGCGTCGCGCATCTCGTCGAACAGGTCGAGGTCGTTGTTCGAGGCGGCGCCGTCGGTGCCCAGGCCGACGGAGACGCCCGCGTCGAGGAGGCGCTGGACCGGCGCCATTCCCGAGGCGAGTTTCATGTTCGAGGCCGGACAGTGGACGACGCCCGTCCCCGTCTCCGCCAGCAGGTCGATCTCCCCTTCGTCGAGGTGGACGCCGTGTGCGAGGAAGTCCGACCCGGTACAGAGGCCGAGGTCCCGCGCCCACTCCAGGGGTCGTTCCCCCCGCTCCTCGACGATGGGGGCCACCTCGTCGACCGTCTCGTTGGCGTGGTAGTGAACCGGGACCCCGGCGTCGAGCGCCCCCTCGGCCGCCAGTTCCAGCAGGTCGGGCGTGACGGTGGTGAGGCTGTGGGGCATCACCGCCGTCCCGATCCGCCCGTCGGCGGCGCCGTCGAGTTTCCGGGCCATCTCGACGCTCTCCTCGACGTCGGCCCGGGCCGCCTCCTCCGCTTTGCCCGCCGCGATGGCGCCGTGACCGAGGACGGCCCGCAGCCCCGCCCGCTCGACGGCCGCGGCCGTGCGGTCGATCTCGAAGTACATGTCCGCGAACGTCGTCGTCCCCGACCGGATCATCTCCAGCAGACCGAGTTCGGCCCCCGCCTCGACGTCTTCGGGGTCGAGCGCCGCCTCGACGGGCCAGATGTCCTCCCGAAGCCACGATTCGAGGGGCTTGTCGTCGGCGTGCCCCCGAAGGAGCGTCATGGCGACGTGGGTGTGGGCGTTCACCAGCCCCGGGATCACGAGGCCGTCCGACGCGTCGAGGGTTTCGTCGCCCCCGAGGTTCGCATCGACCTCCAGGATTTCGCCCGCTCCCCGGTCCACGAGTACGTCCGCCTCGACGACCGACGCGTCCGGTCGGAGGACGCGCCCGCCCTGGATCGCGAGTGTTGCCATACCCCCACCTCGCCCCCGGTCGGGAAAAGGCTCCGGCTTCGGCGGAAAGACATATGCGACTCGGCCGGGGAGTGCCGACGATGCCCTCCATCACGCGCAGACGCGCCCTCCAGGGCGCCGTCGCGCTCGTCGCCGGCTTCGCCGGCTGCTCCGGCGACTCGTCGTCGAGCACGAACTACCCGTCCGAAGCGGACGGGAACATCGCGTTCGATCCCCGGTCGTACCGCCTGCGAACCACCGATCCCGGTCCCCTCGTCTGGACGGGCGAGCGCCCGACGCCCGAGGGCGACGAGGA
The DNA here is from genome assembly GCF_023703775.1 of Haloplanus sp. GDY1. Lineage (NCBI taxonomy): Archaea > Methanobacteriati > Methanobacteriota > Halobacteria > Halobacteriales > Haloferacaceae > Haloplanus > Haloplanus halophilus. The sequence goes on from NZ_CP098514.1 coordinate 2,496,702, forward strand.
GCGAGCCCACTACCGCCACCACGTGTTCGTCGCCAGCCCCGAGGAGGCCGACGCCGTCTCCTTCGCGGACGTCGACGGGGCCGACGGCGCCCGCGAGTTCCTCGACGCCACCGACTACGACGCCGAGACGGTGTTCGTCGAACAGTGGACCATCGAGGAGTGTTTCACGCCGAACCTCTGTTACGTCCAGTGGTCGGAGACGGACGTCGAGACGAGCTACGCCCGGCGCTACCGCGACGCCCACGTCCACTGCGAGGCCGACGCGCAGGACACGATCGCGACGCTGATCCGGATTCCCGCGGCCTTCGACCCGAGCGACGTCAACAGTTACGGGTCGAGCTACGGCTCCAGCACCTGCGAACGCGAGAACGAACTGCTCCGTCGCCGGCGCAACGAGTCCGACGGCTCGGGTGGTGGCCGGCCGTGACCGGGCGCCTGACGCGCCGCGGGGCGCTCGCCCTCCTCGGGACGCTCGCCGGCTGTAGCGGCGTGAACCCCCTCTCCTCGGGATCGGAGGAGGTCGACCTCGACGGGGCCGCGATCCGGGCGCTCGCCGACGGATCGGTCCCGGCCGCCCCCCGGCGACTCCCAATCGACGTCGGTTCGGATCACCTCGCGGCGACCGAGCGCCGGGCGCGGCGCCTCCTCGACGCCGTCCCCGCGTCGCTCGGCCCCGACGAGATTCCCAACGGCGCCATCCGAAAGCGGGTGCGCCACGCCCGCGAACACGCCGCCGAGAGCCTCTCGGAGGCGACGGCGGCGCCGACCCCGTTCGAGCGGCTTGAGGCCTTCGCGGACGCGCGAGCCGACGCCCGCTTCGCCGCCGCGGCGTGGCGTGCCGTCGACGAGGGGCTGACGCGCGACGACCTCGCCGAGGAGATCGAGGCGGTCCGCGAGGACCGGCGTGCGTTCCGGGAGCGGTGGCGGCACGTCGGCGCCGACCCCGTGGACGCGACGCGCGTTCACGCGGCCATCGAGCAGCGGATCGACCACCCGGGACCCGACGTCGGCGGCGACCCCCGCCGCTACCGCCCCGGGAACCCGCTCGGCGTCGGCGAAATCGCGGAGGAAATCGAGCAAGCGCGGGTCGCCGTCGACGACGCGGCCCACCTCTACGACCGGCTGACCGCGTCCCTCGACGACCCGACCGATCTGCGGCCGCGACTCGTCGACGCCCGCCGGCGACTCCGCGAGGCGTTCGAGGCCGAGCAGGCCGACCTGTCGTCGGTCGATCCGGAGGAGCCCTGGCGGATCGAGGGGGCCGACGTCGACGTCGACGTCGAGGAGACGCCGGCCGCGGAGGCGCTGGATGAACTCTTCCGCCCGATCAACCCCGAGTACGACGAGGGGTGGGAGGAGACGACGCCCGCCCGGGCGCTCACCTGGGCACACGCCGCCTTCGTCACTCTGAACGCCTTCACCTCGCTGCGCGAGCGGGTTCGCGAGGGCGAGACGTTCGCCCTCGACTCGGCCGACGACGTGGCCGCCGTGCGCACGGCCGCCGTCGAGGCGCTCCGGTGGGCCGAGGAGAACCCGGCGGAACCGACGCTGACGCGGCTGTCGACGCCCGACCTGTCGGATCAGCTGACGTGGGTCGACGAGGAACTCCGGTCCGTCGACGACACCGTCCACGCGGCGTGGCTCCGCAACGACGTCGCGACGTACCTGACCGTCGAAGCGCGGTCGCGGACGACGCCGCCGGCGAGTCGGCGGGTGGCCGAGGCGCTTCGCGGGGGGTAGGCGCGGGCCGCCGCCCCGCTCGATTCGAGGCCGACGGGGGTCGGCCTCGCAGCCGCGTCGCCCCGAGGCCTCGCTCCCTTCGGTTCCGCCCCGCTCCGCGGCTCGCGTTGCTCGCCGCATCGCCCCGAGGCCTCGCTCCCTTCGGTCGCTCGGCCTCGCCTCCGAAAGGCAGTTGTCCCGTGGCCGAGAGATGACTGACAATGCGCATCGCCGTTCCCAACAAGGGCCGCCTGCACGACCCGTCCATCGACCTGCTGGAACGCGCCGGCCTGCACCTCGAAGGCGGCGCGGACCGGAAACTCTACGCGGACACGGTCGACCCGGACGTGACCGCGCTGTTCGCCCGCGCGGCCGACATCCCCGAGTACGTCGCCGACGGCGCCGCGGCCGTGGGGATCACGGGGCTCGATCAGGCCCGCGAGTCCGGTCACGACCTCGTGGACCTGCTGGACCTGGAGTTCGGGCGCTGTCGACTCGTCGTCGCGGCGCCCGAGGACGGGCGGATCGAGACGGTCGCGGACCTCGCGGGCGGCACCGTCGCCACCGAGTTCCCCCGGATCACCCGCGACTTCTTCGACGAGCGCGGCGTCGACGCCGAGGTGGTCGAGGTGACGGGCGCGACGGAACTCACCCCCCACGTCGACATGGCCGACGCCATCGTCGACATCACCTCGACCGGGACGACCCTCCGGGTCAACCGCCTCGCCGAGATCGAGGAGGTGCTGTCGAGTTCGGTGCGCCTGTTCGCCCGCCCCGACGTCGTCGACGACGAGAAGGTCTGGCAACTGGTGACCGCCTTCGAGTCCGTCCTCGCGGCCGAGGACCGCCGCTACCTCATGTTGAACGTCCCCGAGGACCGCCTCGACGACGTGCGCGACGTACTCCCGGGGATGGGTGGGCCGACCGTCATGGACGTCGCGGGCAGCGACGACGTGGCCGTCCACGCCGTCGTCGAGGAGCGCGCCGTCTTCGCCGTCATCACCGACCTCAAGGCCCTGGGCGCGAGCGACATCCTCGTCACCGAGATCGAGCGGCTGGTGGAGTAGTCACTCGTCGGGTCGGGGCTCCCACCGCTCCGCGTCGACGGCCTCGCCGCCGGCCCGCAGGTCGGGCGTCGTCACCGCCGGATGGATCGCCAGCGCCCCGGTTCGCCACCGCGCCCAGAGCGCGATGGCGGCCGTCCCGAGCGCCATCGCGCCGACGCCGAGGAGCCCCGCCTCGGGGCCGAACGCGCCGCCGGTGAGGAGTCGCGGCCCCGACGTCTCGACGACGACGACGCTCGCGCCGACGCCGAGCCCCGAGACGGGGAAGCCGTAGACGCCGCCCTGAAACAGGTTCCAGGTGACGTGGAGGCCGACGGGCACCGCGAGTTCGCCCGTCAGGACGTAGCCCGCGGCCAGCATCACCCCCGCGACGACGATGGCGACGGTGCTCAGGGTCGTGGCGTTGGGGTTGGTGGCGTGCGCGAGGCCGAAGACGAGCGACGAGACCAGGGTGGCGGCGGCGACGGCGCCGCGTTCGCCGACCCAGCCGACCAGCCCCTCCGCCGCGTTCGTCAGGAGGTAGCCCCGCGCGAGCAGTTCCTCGTAGACCCCGACGAGCAGGAAGACGCCGACGAGGCCGAGGAATCGGACGGCGAAGCCGGCACGCGGCTGGACCGTCCCCGTGATCCGAACCCACCCGGCGGCGAGGTAGACGAGAAAGAGCAGCGTCATCAGGCCGGCACCGAGGGCGAGGCCGAACCCGCAGTCGAGCCACCAGTCCCGATCCAGTCGGAAGCCGAAGTCCCGCAGGTGACGCCGATCGACGTACCGCCCGGCGATCAGAGTCGACAGCGAGACGACGCCGCCCGTGAGGGCGACGCCGAGGACGGCGCTCGCCGCCGTCGCGGCCGCCTCGCCGAACGCCGCTTCGAGGGCCGTCCGGACCCCGCCGAGGGCGCCGCCCGCTCCGAGGCTCGTTCCGATCGCCAGCAGGGCGGTGACGACGACCAGCAGGACGACCCGGAGGAGCGCCCGGGGGCGACGCTCGGCGTCGTTCCACAGCAGCGTTCGGGGACCCATCGCCCACACGTCCGTGACGGCCCCCCATAGGGATTGCCGTCGACCGGGCCGGCCGACGGCCTAAAATCACAACGAGAAAATATAATGAATATATGCACAAATTACGTGTGGGTTGCGAACGAAGCACACGCTATGAGCTCCGCCACCGCCGACCTCGTTCCGGCGCTCGACTCGCCGCTCGACGCGGTCGATTCGCTCCTCACGACCGGCGCCGTCCTCGGGGTCACGACGTACGCCGCGAGCCTCCTCCTCGGGAACGTCGAGACGGCGACGGCGGGCGTCGGTCTCGGGGTCGTCTGTGCTCTCGGGACGCTCGCCGTCCGCAGCGCGCGCGGGGTCGCGGGCGCGCTGTGATTACCCCGGCGCCGACCGGACGAGCACGTAGAGGCTGAAGAGGACGCTCCCGAGGATGACGCTGACGACGGCGTGGACCCCGGTGACGGCGGCGGTCAGCCGGCGGTCGAGGCCGTAGACGTACCCGACGAGCGCGGCGTCGAGGACGAGCGCGACGACCACCGCGGGTATCGAGGGGAGTTCGAGCGCCGTGGCGACGACGGCGACGGCGGCGGGGACGGGACCGACGAGGAAGGCGTTCCTGATCGGCACGTCCCCGAGGACGTTCCGGGCGGCGATGTGGGCGGTCAGCGACAGGAACAGCGCGAAGAGCGCGACGGTGCCGGCGACGGCGACGGCCGGGGCCGACCCGACGCCCGACTGCAGGGGACCCATCCGGGGGGATCAGCCCAGCAGGCCCAACTCTTCGAGCCTGGAGACGATGACGTCGACGGCTTCCTCGGCGTCCTCGGGCTGTTTGCCGCCCGTGATGACGAGTTTGCCCGAGCCGAAGAGGAGCGCGACCACGTCGGGGTCGTCGAGGCGGTAGACCAGCCCCGGGAACTGCTCGGGTTCGTACTCGATGTTCTCCAGACCGAGGCCGATGGCGATGGCGTTCAGGTTGAGGTTGCGGCCTAGGTCCGCGCTCGTGACGATGTTCTGGACGACGATGTCGGGGTCCTCGTCGACGTCGATGCGCAGGTCGCGGAGTTTGTCGAAGACGATGTGGAGGCTCTCGTGGACGTCGTCGGTGGACTTCGCGCCCGTGCAGACGATCTTGCCGGATCGGAAGATCAGCGCCGCCGACTTCGGGTTCTGCGTCCGGTAGACGAGGCCGGGAAACTGCTCGGGGTCGTAGTCGGCCCCTTCCAGGTCCATCGCGACGCTCTGAAGGTCGAGTTCCTGGCCGATGCCAGTAGAAGCCACCACGTTCTCGATGTTTATCGTCTCCTTGGGGTCGGTCATGTATCGACTTAAGTGTCGTATTTAAGGTTCAAAAAGGTTGGTGCGAGTGGCTGATAGGTCACGCCGGTGAGCGATCGGCGGCGGGTCCGGTATCCTCATGCCCGCGGGCCGCCGACGGGGACGCGTGTACGGTCTCGAACTCGCGGGCGAGGACGACGCCTTCGCGGCCCGGGAGGCGGCGTGTGCGGCGACGGCCGTCGAGGTCGTCGCCCCCGGCCTCGCGACGGCCCGCGGCGTCGACGCCGACCGCCTCCGGACGCTCGCGTACACCCACCGCGCGAGCCGCCTGCTCGGTCGGTGTGCGGCGAGCGTCGACGCCGCGCGCGCCCTCGTCGAGGCGTCGGCGCTGGATCGAACGGGGACGGTCGCCGTCCGCGCCCGCGACGTGCGGGGGACGGCCGGCGTCGACACCCGGCGCGCCGAGCGGGAACTGGGGTCGGCACTCGTCGACCGCGGCTTCGCGGTCGACCTCGACGCCCCCGACCACGAACTCCGGGCGTGCTTCGCCGACGACACCTGCCTCGTCGGGTGGCTGGTCGCCGAGAGCGTCCGCGACTACGGCGACCGCCTCCCCACCGACCGCCCCTTCTTCCAGCCGGGGAGCATGGCGCCGCTGGACGCCCGGGCGCTCGTCAACCTCGTCGGCGTCGACCCCGGCGACACCCTCCTCGATCCGATGTGTGGCACCGGCGGCACTCTGATCGAGGCGGGGTTGATCGGCGCGCGGCCGGTCGGCGTCGACGCCCAGCGGAAGATGGTGCGGGGCGCCCGCGAGAACTGCCGGGCGTACAGAGGCGACGCTCAGGTCCTGCGCGGCGACGCGACCCGCCTGCCCCTCGTCGACGACGCCGTCGACGGCGTCGTCTTCGACGCGCCCTACGGTCGACAGTCGAAGATCGAACGCCACTCGCTGGCCGACCTCGTGGCCGGCGCGCTCTCCGAGGCCCGGCGCGTGGCCCCGTGTGCGGTGGTCGTCGGCGACCGCTCGTGGCGCGAGGCGGCGGTCGAGAGCGGGTGGACCGTCGAGACGACGTTCGAGCGCCGGGTCCACCGCTCGCTCACGCGACACGTCCACCTGCTGTCGCGGTAGCGGGACGGCCGGATCAGGCCGTCTCGGGCTCGGACTCCGCCTCGCCCGTCCCGGACGTGATGAGCCCGGAGTCGCCCTGCCCCCGGTTCCCGAGCACGAGCGCGGCGAACAGCGCCAGGCCGACGCCCCGGAGGGCGACGTCGATGGCGACGGACACCTCGTCGCCGCCGCCGCTCCCGACGCCGACCAGGCCGACGAGGTCGAGCGCGCCGCGGACGGCGAGTTCGGGCGCCATCAGGAGGAGCGAACTGACGGCGAAGGCCGCGCGTTCGACCCGCGCGACCGGCGTGTAGACGTAGCCGATGACCGTCGCGGCGAGGGCGACCACGCCGAGGAACACCCCGGCCACGGGGACGATCACCTCGGGGACGAGGTATGCGAGGTCGAACAGGTCGGCGGTCCCGAGGACGGAGTACTTGTCGCCGATCTCCAGTTCGGCGGCGTTCGGCTCGCGCCGCAGGAGGACGATGCCCGGCGTGAGGACGAACGCGAAGGGGACGATGGCCTTGTTCAAGGAGAGCGAGAAGGCCTCGATCCCCGTCTGGAAGGCGTCGGATTTCGCCACCCCCGAGGCGGCGTAGGCGGCGACGGCCACCGGCGGCGTGATGTCGGCGATGACGCCGAAGTAGAGGATGTAGAGGTGGGCGGCGAGTTCGGGCACGCCGAAGGCGGTGAGCGCCGGCGCCAAAAGCGAGACGAGGATGATGTAGGTGACCGTCGTCGGCATCCCCATCCCGAGGAGGATGGAGGAGACGGCGGTCACGAGCAGGAGGAGGACGAGCGACCCCCCGGCGACGGCCTTGATGAGCGCCACGAGGTTCGGCCCGAGGCCGGAGACGCTGATGACGCCGGGGATGATGCCCGCGGCGGCGACGGCGATGACGACCGGCACCGCGGTGCGGGCGCCGCCGTCCATCGACTTCCCGAGGAAGGTCCCGAGGCGGTAGAGCCCGTTCCGCGAGAGGCCGGGCCGCCCGAGCGCGGTCGCCGTGTTCTCGGCGGCGTCGTCGACGGCCTCGTCGAACTCCAGCAGCGTGGCGTCGAGGGTCGGCCGCGTCGCCAGCGTGAGGACGCCGGCGACGATGCTGATGCCGCCGAGGCGGCCGACGGTGGCGGCGAACGCCGCCCGAAGCGACATGCCGCCCGGCCCGCCGCCGAGGGCCGCCACCAGCGGGCCGGCCCCGGCGACGTAGTGGGAGGCGAGCGTCGCGACGAACAGCAGGCCGAAGACGGCTCCGAGTCGGCCCCGGGTCTCGTCGCTGTAGGCCGCGACCAGCGTGATCAGGGCGCCGATGGCGATGAGCGTGAACCACGCCGACCGCGCCACCGACAGGCGCGCGACGATGAGGTAGTAGAGCAACAGGACGATGGGGACGAGGTAGAACCACCCGCTCCGGAGGTGGGAGCGCACGTCGACGAGGTCCGAGGCGTCGAGGCCGCCGATGCCGAGGCGCGACGCCTCGAAGTGGACCATCACCCAGACGCCGAAGAAGAAGACGATGGCGGGGATGGCCGCGGCGACGATGACGTCAGCGAACGGCGTCGCCGTGTACTGGACGATCAGGAACGCGGCCGCACCCATGACGGGCGGGAGAATCTGCCCGCCCGAGGAGGCCGACGCCTCGACGCCGCCCGCGAACTCCGGCCGGTAGCCCGACTTCTTCATCAGCGGGATGGTGAAGGCGCCGGTGGTGACGGTGTTGGCGATGGAGGACCCGGAGATGGTCCCCATGAAGCCCGAGGCGAGGATGGACGCCTTCGCGGGACCGCCCTTGCGCGTCCCCGTCGCCGCGTACGCGAGGTCGATGAACCACTGGCCGGCGCCGGACATCTCGAGGAACGCCCCGAAGAGGATGAAGATGTAGATGAACTGCACGGAGACGGTGATCGGGATGCCGAAGACCCCGTTCTCGGTGTTGTACCAGAGGTTCTGGATGATCGACGCCCACGAGAGTTCGGGGATGGAGAGGACGCCGACGTAGGCGGCGTTTTGCGGGATGAGCACCCCGAAGCGGGCGTAGACGACGAACGCCGCGACGATGAGCATGAGATACAGCGAGATGGCCCGGCGGGTCGCCTCCAGCACGAGGAGGACGCCGACCACGCCGAGCACCATCGCGTACGACGTCTCGGTGAGCGGTCCGAGCAGGCCCGCCACGGGGTCGAGGAACGTGAACACCTCGTGGATCGGGCGGCCGGCCTCCAGGCCGAGCGCGCGCATCCGCTGGATCTCGTCGTAGTCGGTCAGGAAGTACACCGCCGACAGCACCGCCAGCGGGATCAACGCGAGGTCCACGGGCGTCACGCGGTCGAGGTCGGAGTCGACGAACCCCCACCGGAGCGCCCCACCGACGGCGTTGACGGCCCGCGAGAGGGGGTGGTCCCGGCCGAACCGCTCCTCGACGGCCCCGCCGAGGCGCCGACACCGGGACGCGATCGGTCCGTCGCCGGTGCTGGCCGGATACAGGAGGAAGGCGAGGACGAGACCGAAGGTGACGTGGACGGCGTTGATCTGGAGCAGTTGGAGCGCGACGAACTCGATCTCGCCGATCAGCGGCAGGGTGATCGAGAGGACGAACCCCTTGGCGGCGAGCCACATCTGGAACAGGGAGAAGGTGATCCCGACGGCCGCGACGGCGACGGCCGCGAGGCCGCCCAGGGAGCGTTTGCGCTCGATCTCCTGGATGATCGCCTCGGTTTCCTCCCGGTCCGGTCCCTCGGCCGTGTCGTCCGTCTGTGAGTCGTCGGTCATAGTCGGTCGAGCACGGTCGCGAGCGCGGAGCGGTGGCGGATCGAGAGCGTCACCGACTCGCCGTCGGAGAGTGCGACCAGATCGTACGTCCGGCCGTCGACCTGGAGTTCGTGGCCGGCGATCCGTCCGGGCGCGACCGTGAATCGCTCGTAACTCCCCGGTGGATCGTAGATAAAGGTCCCGTTCTTCCGAGTGACGTTGACCCGGCTCGGCAGCCCCCAGCCGTACGATTCGAACTCCATCCGGGTGTTGACGAGGCGGTCGCCACGGACGGTGTAGCCGTCGTAGACGCGGGTCTTCTCGACGCTGTGGGTGTACTCGAGGCCGACGGTCGAGCCGTTCTCGACCGGGACGGTGAGGTACTCCTCGCCCGTCTCGGCGTCGGCGACGACGAGCACCTTCCCCCCGGGGACGGCCGCGGCGCTCCCGACTGTGGCGACGAGGACGACCAGGGCGACGAAACCGACGTGTGTCCGCTTCATGTGTCGAATCGGCTCACGTCTTCCGACGGACGGGCGGTGCGACCGGCGTTACGCGTCGAAGTACGCGGCCGCGCCGGGGTGGAGTTCGATGGACATGCCGTCCTGGGCGGAGTCCCGGCTGATGAAGTCCGTCTTGATCGTGAGTTCGTCGACGTTGTCGAAGATGGCCGCGGTGACCTCCTCGACGGTCGCCTCGGGGACCCCCGAGCGCGTGGCGATCATCGCCTGCACGGCCACCGTCTCGACGGCGCTGTCGACGCCGGTGTACGTGCCCGCGGGGATGGTGTCGTCCGCGAACCAGGAGGCGGCGTCCTTGACGGCCTGCCGGTTCTCGCCCTGGATGGGGACGAGACGCACGTCGTTCGTCGTCGCGAGGTCCTCGATGGCGCCGACGGGCCACCCGCCGACGACGAAGGCGGCGTCGATGTCGCCGTTCCGGAGCTGATCGGCCGCCTGCGAGAAGGAGGCGTTCTGCTCGTTGAACTCCGTGATGCCGACCGCTTCGAGGATCTGCAGGGCGTTGACCTGCGTCCCCGACCCGAGGTCGCCGGTGTTGATCGTCGCACCCGACAGATCCGAGAGCTGCGTGATGTCTGTGCTCTCGAGCGTGACGATGGTGATGGTCTCGGGGTAGAGCGTCGCGACGCCCATCAGGTTGTCGACGGCGTTGTCCTGGAACGCCTCGATGCCCGTCCCGTTCTTCGCGAAGTACGCGATGTCGTTCTGGATCAGGGCGAAGTCGGCGTCCCCACTGGCGAGGTTGCCGACGTTCTCCACGCTCGCGCCCGTCGACTGGACGTTCAGCGTGAAGTCGGTGTTGGCCTCGACGACCGACTTGAACTCGTTGGAGAGCGGGAAGTACGTCCCACCGGTGCCGCCGGCGTGCCACGAGAGGCGGGTGTCGGCGTCGCCGCCGCCACCGTCGCCACCGTCGCCGTCGCCGCCGTCGCCACCGCCACCGTCGCCGCCGTTGCCGCCGCCGTTGCCGCTACAGCCGGCCAGGGCGGCCACACCAGTCAGTCCCGCTGCGCGAAGGAACCGTCGGCGCGTCGAATCGTCTGACATACTTTTGATACTAAAGGGGCCGGCACATTTAACCCTATCCAAACGATTCGGGAGTGGTCAGCCGGTCGACGGTTCGTCGGTCCGGAGCGCGATCACCGTCTCGCCGGCGCGGACGGGGTCGCCCTCGGCGACGAGCAGATCGGCCCGGTCGTAGGCGGCCGGGAGCACCACGTCGGCCCGGCTTCCGAAGGCGATGTGTCCGATCCGGTCGCCGCGGGCCACCTCGTCGCCGGTCGCGACGTAGGGGTAGATGCGGCGGGCGAACCAGCCGGCGATCATCGACAGGTCACAGGTGTCGAGGGTGACGTCGACCCGCTCGTTGCGATCCGAGTCCTTGCTGAACGCGGGGCGGTGAGCGCCGGGGCGGTGGGCGGTCGACTCCACCGTTCCCGCGCGTGGCGCCCGGAGGACGTGCACGTCGGTGACGTTCATGAACACGCCGACGCGGATCCGGTCGCCCTCCTCGCGGACGACGGAGACGCGGCCGTCGGCGGGGGCGACGACGCCCCGCGGCGGGGGCGACCGCTCGGGGTCGCGGAAGAACCACACGACGAAGCCGCCGAGAGCGAGCGCGAGGACGCCAAGCGGCGGCGAGACGACGGCGAGCGGTATCGCGGCGACGAGCGGCGGGAGGGCGTACCGGCGGGCGCCGGGTGCCAGCCTCACGCCCGGCCCTCGGTTCGCTGGCCCCACGTCGCCAGCAGGTGCGTCAGGTGGAGGCGGTCGTCCGTTCCGGTCACCAGATCCAGATCCACCTCGCCGGCGAGGCGGTGGAGGCGCGCGAGTTCCTCGCCGTCGTACCGCTTGCGCGCGGTCGACAGCAGGTCAGCCAGCAGCGACTGGCCGTCGTACCCCTCGTCGTCCAGCAGCGTCCCGACCGTCTTCCGGGCGTCGGTCAGGTCGCCCGACTCCGTCGCGTCGAGGATCGACTCCAGGTCGTCGTCGTACCCCACGTCCCCGAGCGTCTCGTGGACCGTCGTCATCGTCACCTCGCCGGCGGACTCGGCGGTCGTCTGTGCGCCGAGGACCGCCCGCCGGAGGTCGCCGCCGGCGTAGCCGGCCACGAACTCCAGGCCGTCGTCGTCGTAGTCGACGCCCTCGGCGTCCAGAATCCCCCCGACGACGGCCTCGATCTCGTCGGCCGTCGGCGCACGGACGGGCACCGGGAAACACCGCGAGCGCACGGGCGCGATGAGCGTCGAGGGCTGGCGGGTGACGATCACGAACTGGGTGGTGCGGTGGTACCGCTCCATCACCCGCCGGAGCGCCTGCTGGAAGTCCTCGCGGATCGCCTCCGCGTTGTCGAGGACGACGGTCTTGTACTCGCCGGAGACGGGCGCGTAACTCGCCGACTCCTTCAGCACCCGGTTGATCATGTCGCGTTTCGCCATCCGGGAGCGGCCGGTCAGGAACTGCTCGAACCGGGGATCCTCGCGGATCTCCTTTTTCGTGCGGTCGAAGAAGTCCGCGACGTTGATCTCCACGAGGTCGTTGGCGGGGTCCTCGTGGGCGGCGTCGGCGAGGGCGCGGACGGCGGCGGTCTTGCCCGATCCCGGCGGCCCCTGCACGACGAGGTTCATCGGCTCGTCGACCGCCCGCCGGAGGCGGTCGCGGACCGACGACTGGGGCAGGTCGTCGAGTGTCGGCGCGTGGGCGTCCGTCCAGAGCGGGGCGTCCATCGCCGGGCCCTAGTCGACCGGCGGGTAAGAATCCCTATGTCTCGTCGGCGACCTCCTCCTCGGCCGTCGCGGATCGCTCCCTCGGCGGGGTCCGCGACGGGCGCCGCCGCGCGGCTTCGGGCGTCTCCGTCTCCAGCAGGGCGTCCAGTTTCGCCTCGAACGCCTCGTCCGAGAGGTCGCCACGGGCGTACCGCTCGCGGAGCGTCGCCAGCGCCGCGTCCACGGAGTCGTCGTCGCGGTCGACCGTCGATCGGTCGGGGGACCGCGACTCGTCGGTCCCCCGGAGGATGCTGACGATCGGGACGACCACCGCGAAGCCGACGACCCAGACCATCCAGAACGCGGAGACGTCGAGTGCCATCGCCACGAACCCGAGGCCGAGAACGACGAGCGACGCGATGGCGACGAGGGGATCGGTGTCGGCGTCGGCGTCCGGGTCGGCGTCGGGAGCGCGCACGCCGGGGCGTACGGCCGCGACGAAGATAAAATCCCGCGCCGCGCATCGACACGGGTTTATCGCCGCCGCCCGCAATCGCTGGTATGTCGATGCGCGTGACGTTTCTCGGCACCAGCGGGGCCGTCCCGACGACCCAGCGGGCGCCGAGTGCCGTCCTCGTGAACCGCGAGGGCGAGCGCTTCCTGTTCGACTGCGGCGAGGGGACACAGCGCCAGATGATGCGCTTCGGAACCGGCTTCGACGTCTCCCACATCTTCGTCACGCATCTCCACGGCGACCACATCCTCGGGATTCCGGGCCTGATCCAGTCGCTCGACTTCAACGACCGCACCGACCCGCTGGCGATACACGTCCCGCCGCGCTCCCGGGAGGAGGTCGAGCGCCTCGTCCACGCCGGGGGCCACCGTCCCGGCTACCCCGTCCGCATCCACGAGGTGTCGCCGGGGTCGATGGCGTACGACGCCGCCGACTTCGCGGTTCGCACCGTCGAGACCGACCACCGGACCCGCTCGATGGGCTACGCGCTGGTCGAGGACGACCGCCCCGGGCGCTTCGACCGGGAGCGCGCCGAGGAACTGGGTGTGCCCGTCGGCCCGAAGTTCGGCCGCCTGCACGAGGGCGAGTCGGTCGAACTCGACGACGGCCGGGTGATCGACCCCGAGCAGGTGGTGGGCGACCCCCGCCCCGGCCGGAAACTCGTCTACACCGGCGACACCCGGCCGGTCGAGGCGGTGGTCGGGGTCGCCGAGGGTGCCGACCTCCTGATCCACGACGCGACGTTCGCCGACGACGAGGCCGAGCGGGCGCGCCAGACGGGGCACTCGACCGCTCGCGAGGCGGCGGAGGTGGGCGCCCGTGCGGGTGTCGCCCGACTCGCGCTCACGCACATCTCCTCGCGGTACGCCGGCCGGTGGGAGGACCTCGAACGCGAGGCGCGGGAGGTCTTCGACGGGGAGTGTTTCGTCGCGAGCGACGGGCAGACCGTCGACGTGCCCTACCCCGAGTGACCACGCGAGGGCCTGCCGACGCGAGGGCGGGAACGCCTCGACCATCGCCGCGTGGCGACCCGGGCAGCCGTCGCGTGCGCGGTCTCGTGTCGCCGTTGGCGTCTCGCCGCCGTGGAGTATTTATTTCGCGCCGTCCTACCGCGTGACGTGAACGCCCGGACGAGTGCGCTCGACGCGCTGGTGTTCGGCGTCGACGTACAGAGCGGCGACGTCCGCGGGGACGCCCCCTCCTACGCCGTGGTCGCGTACGACGGCGAGAACGTCGACCGCGACGTGGTGTCCTTCCGGAAGCTCAGGCGACTGGTCGAGCGCGAGGAGCCGGCCATCGTCGCCACGGACAACGTCTACGAACTCGCGACGGACCGCGACGACCTGGTGCGCTTTCTCCGGTGGCTCCCCGACGGGACGCGGCTGGTGCAGGTGACCGGCGCCGAGCGGCCGGAACCCCTCTCGCGGGTCGCCTCCCGGCACGGCGTCCCGTACGGCAAGGAGCCGATGAAGGAGGCGGAGGCGGCCGCCCGCCTCGCCGCCGCCAACGTCGGCCACGAGGTGACGGCCTTCACCGACACGACGACGGTGAAGGTGTCCCGCGGCCGGTCGACGGGCAAGGGCGGGTGGAGCCAGGACCGCTACACCCGGCGGATCCACGGCAACGTGAAAAAGCGCGCCCGCGAGGTGGCCGACGCGCTCGACGACGCCAACCTCGACTACGAGCGCGACGTCACCGAGAAGTACGGCGGCTACGCCAACGCCACCTTCACCGTCGAGGCGGCGCCGGACGACCTCCCGGTGGGGCAGTCCCGCTCGGGCGACACGCGCGTCGAGATCGAGCGCGAGCGCCGGGACGGCATCGAGTTCGAACCGCTGGTGAAGCGCCGTGACCGCGTCCTCGTGGGCATCGACCCCGGGACCACGACCGCCGCGGCCGTGGTCTCCCTCGACGGCGAGGTGCTGGACGTGTTCTCGACGCGGACGGCGGACACGGCGGGGGTCATCGAGTGGCTTGTCGAGCGCGGGCGGCCCGTCGTCGTCGCCGCCGACGTCGAGCCGATGCCCGAGACGGTCGAGAAGTTCCGCCGGAGCTTCGACGCCGCGGGCTGGGTGCCCGACGCCGACCTGCCGGTCGACGAGAAACTCCACCGCACCCGCGACCACGCCTACGACAACGACCACCAGCGCGACGCGCTGGCGGCCGCCCTCTTCGCCTTCGACGCCTACGAGGACCAGTTCGAGCGGGTGACCCGGAAGGTCCCCCCGCAGTTCGACCGTGGCGAGGTGATCGACCGGGTCGTCACCGGCGAGGCGTCGGTCGAGGCGGTCCTCCGTGACCTCTCCGACGACGAGGAGGCCGACGAGGAGGAGTCGAGCCACGAGCCCCGGGAACTCTCGCCCGAGGAGCGCCGGATCAAGCGCCTCGAGCGGCAGGTCGATCGCCTGGAGGACACCGTCGAGGACCTCCGCTCCAGCCTGGAGGAGAAAGAGGAGCGCATCGCGGAGTACGAGGAGGAACTCTCCGAGGCCCGCCGCGAGGAGCGCCGCGAGGCCCGCGAGCGCCGCGAGGTGAACCGGCTGGAACGGGAGGCCGAGCGGCTGGAACGGGAACGCGATCAGGAGCGCGACCGCGCCGACGAACTGGAGTCGAAACTGGAGCGGCTGAAGGCGCTCTGGAAACTCGACCACTCCGACTTCGCCGACGTCTCCGAGGGTCGTGACCTCGTGCCCGTGAAGGTGATCGAGCAGTTCACCCGCGACGCCATCGAGGACGCCGACGAGGCGTACGGACTGGCGGCTGGCGACGTGGTCTACCTCCGGGACGCGAGCGGTGCCGGGCGCTCGACCGCCGAGCGACTCGTCGCGACGGACCCGCGGATCGTCCTCCGGGACGGCAACCTCTCGGACGCCGCCGACGAGGTGCTGTTCGAGGCCGACGTGCCGGTCGCGCCCGCGGCGGACGTGACGATCCAGGAGGTGGACGAACTCGCGGTCGCCCGCGAGAGCGACGTCGAGGCGGCCGTCGAGGACTGGGAGCGCCGCGCGGACGAGCGCTCCAAGGAGCGGAAATCGGAGATGGTCGACCAGATCATCAGCGAACACCGGGCCGAGAGCGGCGGCGACTGACCGCCCCCACGGCTTTGGTGGTCGGCCGAGAGGGGAGAGCCATGAGCGAGGCCGACGCGGGTGACGAACCGGCTGACATGGGCGACCTCTTCGACGAACTCGAGGAACTCGAGGACCTCGTCGAGACCGACGTCGCCCGCGAACAGGTCCGGGAGACGATGCGGGTGGCGATGGTCGCTAGCGCGGCGGCGAGCCCGTTCGGCCGCGTGATCCGGGGGTACGACCGCGCCGACCTCACGGAGGCGCTGCTGGGCAGCCTCCTGTTCGGGATCCCGATGGCCGTCGAGGGCGGCACCCAGGAGGTCGGCACCTTCCTCGCCCCCCGCCCCCTCTTCCTGGGGGGCACGTTCGCCTTCGCCGTCGCCCTCGTCGTCGGCATCATCTACGTCGCGGACTTTCAGGACGTCCGGGTCTACCGGCCCATCTTCGGGCTGATCCCGCGGCGTCTCGTTGGCGTCGTCGGCGTCTCCTTCCTGACCGCCGTCCTCCTCCTGACCGCGTGGGGCCGGGTCGACTGGGGAGCCCCGACCCTCGCGCTCGCGAACGCCGTCGTGGCGTTCGTGCCGATGAGCATCGGGGCGGCGCTCGGCGACCTGCTGCCCGGGTCCTGAACATCAGAAGTCATATTTCGGCGCCGCCGTCGTCTAGTGTATGGACGTCTACGAGCGGATCACCCGGAACGCGACCGAGGTGGTCACGGAAGCGGAGGGGCGAGCGCTGGCCGAGGACCCCGAGGGCAAGCGCGCGTACGTCGGATACGAGCCCTCGGGCGTGTTGCACATCGGCCACATGCTCACCGCGACGAAACTGATGGATCTGCAGGAGGCCGGCTTCGAGGTGACGGTCCTGCTCGCCGACGTCCACGCCTACCTCAACGACAAGGGGACCTTCGAGGAGATCCGCGAGACGGCCGAGCGCATGAAGGCGCAGTTCCTCGCGTACGGCCTCGACGAGGAGCGCACCGAGTTCGTCTACGGCTCCGAGTTCCAGTTCGACCGCGAGTACGTGTTGGACCTGCACGCCCTCGAACTGGAGACGAGCATCGCCCGTGCCGAGCGGGCGATGGCGGAGATCAAGAGCGGCGACACGGTCACCGTCTCGCAGGCGGTCTACCCGCTGATGCAGGCGCTCGACATCGTCTACCTCGACGTCGACCTCGCGGTCGGGGGGATGGAGCAGCGCAAGGTCCACATGCTCGCCCGCGACACCCTGCCGAAGATCGGCGAGGACCCCCCGACCTGCCTGCACACGCCGCTGATCGCCGACCTCGACACCGGCGTGGGGAAGATGTCGGCGAGCGAGGGCGTCTCCATCTCCATGGAGGACTCCGCGGCGGACATCGAGGAGAAGGTCAACGGCGCCTTCTGTCCGCCGACCCGGGACCCCGATCCGGACGACGAGGGCCGCGAGCGGGAGAACCCCGTCCTGCAGATCTTCGAGTACCACGTCTTCCCGCGGTACGACACGGTGGTCGTCGACCGCCCCGAGCAGTACGGCGGCGACCTGACCTACGACGACTACGAGTCGCTGGCGGCGGACCTGGAGTCCGGCGAGTTGCACCCGGCGGACGCGAAGGGGGCGCTGGCGACGTACCTCGACGAACTGATCGCGCCCGGGCGAGCGAAACTGCGGGACGCCGCGTCCGACGCCTGATCGATCGCCCGCGACGCGCTCGGCGATACGTCGGCGGGTTTAACACTCGCCACCGCGAACGTTCGACCATGAGCGAGAACGAAAACGGCGGGCGAAGGGACCTTCGAATGCCCGACGACGACGAGGTGTTCGCCGTCGTGACGAACATGCTCGGGGCGAACCGGGTGAAGGTACGCTGTGCGGACGGGGTGGAGCGCACCGCCCGCATCCCCGGCCGGATGCAAAAGCGCATCTGGATCCGCGAGGACGACGTGGTGCTGGTCGAACCGTGGGACTGGCAGGACGAGAAGGCCGACATCTCGTGGCGCTACGAGAAGTCCGAAGCCGACCAGTTGCGGCGCGAAGGCCACATCGAGTAGCGGAGACTTTTACGGCGTGACGACGTATCCCGGGTGAATGAGTGACCGCGAGGAGTACGGCCTGCTCGCCCCCGAGGAGGGCGAGGGCGAGGGCTTCGGCGACGAGTGGGAGGCAATCGACGTCTCCGACACCGAAGCGGATCGCATCGCCAGAAAGCGGGACCGCGAGTTCGCCGAGTTCCGCAAGCGCCTGAAGGACGCCGACCAGTTCAAGGTGGAGCAGTCGGTGTTCGACGACGCCACCTTCGCGGCCATCTACAAGCTCGTCCAGGACGGGCACATCGAGGCCTTCGGCGGCCCCATCTCGACCGGCAAGGAGGCGAACGTCTACGAGGCGCTGGGCGACGACGACCGGGACGTGGCGGTGAAGATCTACCGGGTCAACGCCTCGAACTTCCAGCAGATGCGGGAGTATCTGGAGGGCGACCCTCGGTTCGAGGGGATCGGCTCGGACAAGAAGAAGGTCGTTCTCGCGTGGACGAAAAAGGAGTTCGCCAACCTCCGGCGAGCGAAGGCGGCGGGCGTCCGGGTGCCCGAACCCATCGCCGTCGAGCGGAACGTGCTGGTGATGGAGCTGGTGGGACTGGTCGAGGACCGCGCCCGTCGGCTGGCGGAAGTCGAGGTGCAGAACCCCGAGACGGCCTTCGAGGTGGTCCGGGAGTACATGCGACGGCTCTACGGCGCCGGCCTCGTCCACGGCGACCTCTCGGAGTACAACCTGATCATCCACGACGGGGAACTGGTCGTCATCGACCTCGGGCAGGCGGTGACGGTCCACCACCCCAACGCCGCGGACTTCCTGGAGCGGGACTGCCGGAACGTGGCCGCCTTCTTCACCCGGCAGGGGATCGACGTCGACCCCGACGACCTCCACGAGTTCGTGACGGCCGTGGACGCGGAGCCGTAAATCCGGTTCGAGAACGCTTAAACGGCTCCGACCGGTATCGAGCGATATGCAACACGTAAAGGTCCCGCAGGACCGCCTCGGCGTCCTCATCGGCGAAGGCGGCGAGACCATGCGCGAGATCGAGCGACGCGCCGAGGTCCGCCTCGACATCGACTCCGAGAGCGGCAGCGTCGCCATCGACGCGACCGGCGACCCCGTCACCGCGATGGTCGCCCCCGACATCGTCCGGGCCATCGGCCGCGGTTTCAAGCCCGACGCCGCGCTCTCCCTCCTCGACGACGACATGCGGATGTTCGACCTGATCGACGTGGAGGAGGCCACCCGAAACAAGAACGACCTCCAGAGACAGAAAGGTCGCCTCATCGGCGAGAACGGCCGCACGCGAGAGCTGATGGAGGAACTCACCGGCGCCGAGGTGGTCATCTACGGCACCACCCTGGGCATCATCGGTCAGCCCGAGGAGGTCCAGGCCGTCCGCCGGGCCGCCGAGATGCTGCTCGACGGCGCACCCCACGGCGCGGTGTACGGCTTCCTCGAACGCAAGCACAACGAACTCACCCGCGGCGTCGAACTGTAAGCCGCTCGCTGCCCTCGTTCCCCTCCGCCGGCGCTCCCTTCTCCACTTCTTTGTCCCTCTGCCGGCGCTCCCTTCTCCACTTCTTTGTCCCTCCGTCACCCCCTCGATCCACGGTAACGAGTAACGATAATCCCCCACCCTCGTGCGACCGGGTGATTCCGCTAATCACGTGACTGCGGTACGGTGTCGCACACGACGTATCGAAACGCTTTTATAGAATCACAATCAATCGATGACTGAATATGTCTCAGCGAATGCAGCAGGGACAGCCGATGATCATTCTCGGCGAGGACTCCCAGCGTACACAGGGCAAAGACGCCCAGTCGATGAACATCACGGCCGGCAAGGCCGTCGCGGAGGCCGTACGGACCACGCTCGGTCCGAAAGGCATGGACAAGATGCTCGTCGACTCCGGTGGGAGCGTCGTCGTCACGAACGACGGCGTCACCATCCTCGGGGAGATGGACATCGACCACCCCGCGGCGAACATGATCGTCGAGGTCTCCGAGACCCAGGAGGACGAGGTCGGCGACGGGACCACGACGGCGGTCGTCATCGCGGGTGAACTCCTCGACGAGGCCGAGGAGCTCATCGACCAGGACATCCACCCGACGACGCTGGCCCAGGGGTACCGCCGGGCCGCGGAGAAGGCAAAGGAGATCCTCGAGGAGAACGCCATCGACGTCTCGGCCGACGACCGCGAGACGCTCGTCAAGATCGCCTCGACGGCGATGACGGGCAAGGGTGCCGAGAGCGCCAAGGACCAGCTCGCGGACCTGGTCGTCGACGCCGTCCTCGCCGTGCGCGACGAGGGCGGGATCGACACCGACGACGTCTCCGTCGAGAAGGTCGTCGGCGGCTCCATCGGCAACTCCGAACTCATCGAGGGCGTCATCGTCGACAAGGAGCGCGTCAGCGACAGCATGCCCTTCGCGGTCGAGGACGCGGACATCGCGCTGGTCGACGGCGCGCTCGAGGTCAAGGAGACCGAAATCGACGCCGAGGTCAACGTCACCGACCCCGACCAGCTCCAGCAGTTCCTCGATCAGGAGGAGAAACAGCTCAAGGAGATGGTCGACCACCTGAAGGAGGTCGGCGCCGACGCCGTCTTCGTCGGCAGCGGCATCGACGACATGGCCCAGCACTACCTGGCCCAGGAGGGCATCCTCGCCGTCCGCCGCGCGAAGGACAGCGACCTCTCGCGGCTCGCCCGCTCGACGGGCGGCACGGTCGTCGGCTCCGTCGACGACCTCACCGAGGACGACCTCGGCTTCGCCGGCTCCGTCGCCCAGAAGGACATCGGCGGCGACGAGCGCATCTTCGTCGAGGACGTGGCCGAGGCCAAGTCCGTCACGCTCGTCCTTCGCGGCGGCACCGAACACGTCGTCGACGAGGTCGAGCGCGCCGTCGAGGACTCCCTCGGCGTCGTCCGCACCACGCTGGAGGACGGCAAGGTCCTGCCCGGCGGCGGTGCCCCCGAGGCGGAACTCGCTCTCGGCCTGCGTGACTACGCCGACTCCGTGGGCGGGCGCGAACAGCTCGCCGTCGAGGCCTTCGCCGAGGCGCTCGACGTCATCCCGCGCACGCTCGCCGAGAACGCCGGCCTCGACCCCATCGACTCCCTGGTCGACCTCCGCGCCCAGCACGACGGTGGCGACCTCTCGGCCGGCCTGGACGCCTACACGGGCGACATCATCGACATGGAGGAGGAGGGCGTCGTCGAACCCCTCCGCGTGAAGACCCAGGCCATCGAGTCCGCCACCGAGGCGGCCGTCATGATCCTCCGCATCGACGACGTCATCGCGGCCGGCGACCTCAAGGGCGGCGGCAGCGACGACGACGGCGACGACGCGCCCGGCGGCCCCGGCGGCGGCATGGGTGGCGGCATGGGCGGCATGGGCGGCATGGGCGGCATGGGCGGCGCGATGTAAGCCCGGCCACCAGCCCGCTCACCCCCACGTAGCGAGTCGCCCCGCCTTTCGACCGACCATTCTTTCGACGCCGACCGCTAGCGACGCGCGTACCCCGCGATCAGTTCCGGCGTGATCTCGCCGAAGGTCACCGTCCGCCCGCCGTGGTCGTCGACGAACGCCCGCGCGTCCCCGTCGTCCGAGAACGGGATCAGCGCCGGCCCCATCCCGCCGCGCACGTCGCTCTCCATGACGTACGTCACCGCCCGCCCGTCCCCGAACGTGTCCGGGGCGGTCGGTGCGGGCATGGACGTCCGTCCCTCCTCGCGGAGCAGTTCGTAGTCGAACAGCGAGTAGTCCGTCACGTAGATGGCGACGGCCTCCCACCCCTCTCTCCGCCGCCGGAAGTAGTACGGGAACAGGCCGTGAGTGAGCGTGTGGAACCACGCCGGGTTGTCGTGGCCCTCCGGGCGCTCGTTCGCGTAGAAGAGCTGTCCGTTCGGGCCGCCGTGTCTCCCGATGACCATGCCGCCCTGATCGTCGGCCTTGGTCCCGCCGAGGTCGACCGGCGTCGGCGTCGATCCGGCCCCCGTCGTCCCGCCGAGACAGCCGCTCAGTCCCACACCGGTGAGCGACGCGAGCGCCGCCAGCGTCGTGCGTCTGTGCATCGAGCGTCCTTGGAGCGAGCCGGTCAAAGTCGGTCCGGTGCGGGCGTCGAAACGCTCGGTCGTCCGTCCCTCGCCCTACCCGAACAGTTCGCGGGCCTCGTCGACGGCCTCGATCAGTCGGTCGATCTCCTCGCGGGTGTTGTAGATGTAGAAGGAGGCCCGCGCGGAGGCGGCGATGCCCAGTTTGTCGTGGAGCGGCTGGGTGCAGTGGTCGCCGGCGCGGATCGCCACGCCGTGGTCGTTGACGATGCTGGAGAGGTCGTGGGCGTGGACGCCGTCGACGTTGAACGAGACGAGTCCGCCGCGGTCGTCGCCCGGCGGGCCGTAGATCTCCACGTCGTCGAACTCGCTCAGGCGGTCGTGGGCGTACTCGGCCAGCAGTTCCTCGTGGGCCTGGACGGCCTCCATGCCGACGTCCTCCAGGTAGTCGACGGCGGCGGCGAAGGCGATGCCCTGGGCGATGGAGGGGGTGCCCGCCTCGAACTTCCAGGGCAGGTCCTCCCAGGTCGCGTCCTCGTAGGTGACCCGGCGGATCATGTCCCCGCCGTAGAGGTAGGGCTGCATCGACTCCAGGAGGTCACGCTTGCCGTACAGCGCGCCGATGCCGGTCGGGCCGCACATCTTGTGGCCCGAGAAGGCGAAGAAGTCCGCGTCCATGGCCTTCACGTCGACGGGGCGGGTGGGCGCGGACTGGGCGCCGTCGACGAAGATCAGGGCGCCGTGGTCGTGGGCCACGTCGGCCAGTTCGGCCACCGGAGTCACGGTCCCGAGGGTGTTCGAGACGTGGACGACCGACACCATCGCCGTCGAGTCGTCGATCAGGTCGGCCGCGTGGTCCATGTCCAGATACCCCTCGTCGTCGACGCGGACGTAGCGCACCTCGGCGCCGGTGCGCTTGGCGATCTGTTGCCACGTCACCAGCGACGCGTGGTGTTCCATCTCCGAGAGGACGACCGAGTCCTCGGGGCCGAGTTCGGCCAGCCCCCAGGCGTAGGCGACGAGGTTCTCGCTCTCGGTGGTGTTTTTCGTGAAGATCAGTTCCTTGCGCCCGTCGGCGCCGACGAAGTCGGCGACGGTGTCGTGGGCCTCCTCGTAGGCTACACTGGCCTCCTGACTCAACTGGTGGATGCCCCGGTGGACGTTGGCGTTGTACCCGCGGTAGTAGTCGCCGATCGTCTCGACCACCTGCTCCGGCGTCTGACTCGTCGCGGCGTTGTCCAGATAGCAAAGCGGCGTGTCGTCGTCGGGCCCCTGACCGGGCGTCTCCACGTCGCCCCCGACCTGCCGGTCGAGGATCGGGAAATCGGCCCGGATGGCCTCCACGTCGATTGGATACGATTCCTGGACTCCCATCGGCCACGGGTACGACCCGGAGGGATAACACCCCTTCGGTGTCTCACCCCCGATGCAACCGGGAGCGGTTACACCACCTCCCCGACACCTTCTTTAGTACTCCCGTCGCTTTATCGTCCATGGAACGCCGAAGGGTCTTGACAGGGTGTGGTGCCCTCGTCACGGGGCTGCTCGCGGGGTGTAGCGGCGGTGGCGGCGAGTCGACGAGTACGCCGACGGCGACGGGGACGGCGGAGCCGACCGCCACGGCGACGGAGACGGCGACGCCGACGGAGACGGCGACGGGGACGGCGGAGCCGACCGCCACGGCGACGCCGGCGGCCGACGGCCCGACACACGGGCTGGACGAATCCTTCACCGTCGGCAGCGGCGAGAACGCCATCGGCTACCGGATCATCGACCTCTACCGGGCGGATCGGATCGGCGGCAGCGCGAACAACTCGACGGCGGACGGCACCTACCTGATCGTCGTGTTGGAGATGACCAACCCGCAGGACGACGCGACGACGTTCCCGCGAAACTCCTTCATCCTCGGCAACGAGGAGCAGATCCGGTACGTCGACGAGAACGCGACGCCGCTCGTCTCCGACGACGACCGCATCAACGTCCAGCCGCTGCTCAACTCGACCGTGCTCGCCGGCAACTCGAAGACCGGCGCCGTCGTGTTCGACCTCGACCCCGACCGATCCTACCGGATCTGGATCAGGCCGAGCGCCGGCGAGGGCGAGACGCACTACGTCGACGTCGGCACCGTCTCGGACGTGCCGGCCCTCGAAAGTTCGCTGACCGGCTAGAGCCAGAGCAGTTGGGCGTGGAGCGCACCGTTCAGGTCGAGGACGCGCTCCTCGTCGACGAGCCCCGCCTCGATGGCGACGGTCACACACCGCTCGCCGACGAGGTTGGCGACCGACGCCCGGGTCAGCGCGTCCACCACGTCGTCGGCGTCGCCCTCCTCGCCGCCGTAGAAGTCCTCGGTCACCGTCAGCGACACCGGCCCGTCGTCGTAGGTTTCGCCGAGGCAGTCCTCGTCACAGACCGCGACCAGGAGCCCCTCGGGGGTGTCGCGCTCGCGGATCAGCATTACCGATCCTCGATCAGTTCGCGCTCGGCCTCCTCGCGCAGTTCCGCCGCCTGTTCCTGGACGCGCTCGGCCTCCTCGCGTTCGCCGATCTCCTCCAGTGCCTGTGCCTTCTCCTCCAGCACCGAGGCGTTGCGCATCCCCAGGCGGATGGCGTTGTCGAAGCAGTCGACGGCGTTCTCGTGCAGGCCCCGTTCCGCGAGGAAGAAGCCGCGGTTGTACCACGCCTGCGCGAACCGGGGGTCGACCTCGACCGCACGCTCGGCGTGTTCCAGCGCCTCCTCGGTTCGCCCCCACTCCCAGAGGGCGTACGCGAGGTTGGTGTGCGCCGAGGCGGCGTGTTCCGACTCCTCGTCGATGGCCAGCGCCTCCTCGTAGGCGCCGACGGCCTCGTCGTACTCCTCCAGTTGGGCGTGGGCCGCGCCCTTGTTCACCCACGCCTCCTGGGCGAGGAGTTCGTCGTCCGCGAACCGCGCCGCCCGCTCGAACGTCTCCGTCGCCTCCTCGAACCGATTGATGCCCATGTATGAGAGCCCCACGTCGACCAGTCGCTCGGCGTCCACCTGGTCGCTGGCGACGTTGCGCTCGTCGAGCATGTCGGTCAGCACCCGCGAGTCCACCGGGTCGACCTCGGCGGGGTCGACCGCTAGCTCCGGCGGGTCGAGCGAGAACTCCTCGTACTCCTCGTCGAACCCCTGCCCCTCCGAGAAGCGGTGGGGTCGCTCGTCGTCCATGGTCTCCGCTTGGGTGTCGGCGCGGTTAAGGTCTGCGTCACGGGCCAGCACTTACGTCCCGCGCGCGCCGAGCCCCACCATGCGCCTGTTCGTCAGCGTCGACGTCGACCCGCTCGCCGACGGGATCGCGGACGCACAGCACCGACTCCCCGACGCCGGCGGTCTCCGGTTCGTCGACCCCGCGGACGCCCACGTCACGCTCAAGTTCCTCGGGGAGGTCGATCCCGACCGGCTGGACGCCCTCGACGCCGCCCTGTCGACCGCCGTCGCCGACGCCGGCGTCGACCCCTTCACCCTCACCCTCGGCGGCTACGGCGTCTTCCCCTCCCTCGAGTACATCAGCGTCGTCTGGGTCGGCGCCCGGAAGGGCGGCCCGGAACTCACCCGCCTCCACGAGGCGGTCGAACGCGAGACGACGGGGCTCGGCTTCGACCCCGCGGACCACGAGTTCACGCCCCACGTCACCCTCGCCCGGATGGACGACGCGCGCGGCAAGGCCGCCGTCCAGCGGGTCGTCCGCGAGGCGGACCCGACCGTCGGCAGCGTCGACGTGCGCGAGGTGCGCCTCACCGAGAGCACGCTCACCGACGACGGCCCCGAGTACGAGACGGTCGAGCGGTACCCGCTGTAGGCGGGTCGACGGTCCGCTGGGGTGTGCGTGCGCGTTCCCCGCCGGCGGACCGGCGGGTCCCAGCGACCGCGCGACAGCCGGCGCCCGTGTCTCGGCGAGGGGGCGCAGCCGTCGTCGTCGCCAGGCCGCCGGCTCCACCCGACGCGTCGCGACCGCCCCGAACCGCCTGATCCTCCCCGTTGGGCGGCAAACGGGGGCAAATCGGTGGCACGACCGGGCGACGTACAAAGGTAAAGTGTCTTCCCCGCGGACACGCTGGTATGGTCGACGAGGACATCGACGACGTGGACAGGGCGATACTGTACGCGTTACAGGAAGACGCCCGGAACATGTCGTCCGGAGACATCGCGGAGCGGACCGGTACCTCGGACAGTACCGTCCGCAAGCGCATCCGGCGACTCGAATCCGACGGCGTCATCAAGGGATACAGCGCCAGCGTCGACTATCAGAAATCGGGCTATCCGCTCCGCATGTTGCTCTACTGCACCGCTGCAATACCGGAACGTGGCGACCTCATCCCCGACATTCTGGAGATCGACGGCGTCGTCTCGGTCCAGGAACTGGTCACCGGCGAACAGAACCTCCTCGTCACTGCCGTCGGCGAGTCTGACAGCGACATCACGTCGGTCGCACAGGCCCTCCTGGACATGGGACTCACCGTCGCCGACGAGGTCCTCGTGCGAACCCACGAGACGACGCCCTTCGGCAAGTTCGACCCCGAGGCTCGTACGGGGGACGAGTAGCGGCCCGCGCCGGGCGACCACCCGTCGGATCGACGAGCCGGCCGGAGTCCCGAGTGGCCATCGGCGAGATGCCTCCGAGCGGCGTCCGGCCACGAACGCGCGCCGGTAGGTCGGAGTCCGCCGATCCGCTCCCGTCACCGGAGGCCACGTTCGCACCGCCGGGCGAAACCATAATGTTCTATAATGGATAAATTACGAACGATTTGTGAACATAGATAGATTTAATGCCCATTCTGTTCTTAGAGATAGGCGTACACGACCAGAAGTGGACTCGGATCTCGGCTCGGTTGCCGGGATGGGTCGTACGATGGACCGAACGATGTCAGGAAACAGTTCGAAACCGACGGTCGGAGCGCTCCCGGACACGACGGCGGAATCGCCGTCCGTACCCGCTGTATTGACGTGGCTCGTGTGGTCGCTGTTCGCGGCGAGTATCGCCGCCCTCGTCGTCCGAATCCGGATCGGTGGCGGGTGGGAGGTCCCCGGCGTGATCGCCGTCGACGGACTGACCGTGCTGATGTGGGCCGTGGTCACGTTCTTCAGCGGTATCGTCCACAGTTATTCGCGCCGCTACATGGCCGGGAGCACCCACGAAACGAAGTTCTTCGTCACCACGTTCGGCTTCACTGTGGTCGTAATGGGGCTCGTCGCGGCCGACCACCTCGCCCTGTTCGGGCTGCTGTGGCTGGCGATGGGGTTGCTGATGGCGGAACTCGTCGGGACCGTTAGCGGCTGGGACCAGGCACGCGCGGCCGCGGCGGTCGCCCGCAGATACTTCGTCGCCAGCAGCGCGCTCCTCGGTGTCGCACTGGCGGCGCTGTGGTGGGCGACCGGCGCGGCGACCGTCTCCGGAATCGGCGCGGCCGCCGACACGCTCGGTGGGCCGGTGTGGCTGGTCGCCGCCGGCGCGCTCGTGCTCGCGGCGATGATCCAGTCCGCCCTGATCCCGTTTCACAGCTGGCTGCTCTCCTCGATGACCGCACCCACGCCGGCGTCGGCGCTCATGCACGCCGGGTTCGTCAACGCGGGCGGCATCCTGTTGACCCGCTTCGCCCCGGTCGTCACGGTCGACGCGACGCTCATGCTCGCGGTGGTCGCCGCCGGCGCGGCGAGCGCCAGCGGCGGGAAGCTCCTGAAGTCGGTCCAGACCGACATCAAGGGGAAACTCGGCTGTTCGACGGTCGGCCAGATGGGCTTTATGATCATGCAGGCCGGCCTCGGCTTCTTCGGGGCCGCGATCACTCACCTCATCCTGCACGGGTTCTACAAGGCCTACCAGTTCCTCAGCGCGGGCGAGCAGGTCGAACACACGACTCCGAGCGAGACCACCGAGCACACGGTGGGGCGCACGACGAGCGCCGTCGGCGTCGCCGTGGCGCTGTTGACCGGGCTCGCCGGCGGCGTGGTGTTTACGGTGCTGACGGGGAAGGGGACGGACGTCGACGGCGGCCTCCTGTTGACCTTCTTCGTGGTGTTCACCACGCTCCACGCGGCCCGGAGCGCGATCCAGCACACCTCACTTCCGCCGACGGCCCGCTACGCGGCCGTGCCGCTGGCCTTCTTCCCGGCCATCGTCGTCTATGCCGTGGTCTACGAGGGCGTCGCGGGACTCCTGACGGTCAGCACGGCGACGACCGAACTGACCCCGCTCCACGGCGTCATCGCCGTCGGCTTCGTCGCCATCTACGTCGCCATCGAGACCGGCGTCCACGAACACAGCCGGCGGCTCTACGTGGCACTGCTGAACGCGAGCCAACCGTCATCCGACACCCTCTTGACGTCCACGGAGGACTACAATGAGTACTGAATCCGCCATCCGCGACAGCATCGACGACGCGGCGACTACCGTCGGCTCCCTCTGGCCCATCCACTCGTTCGTGACGGCCAACCCCCTCTCCGGGTTCGAGGATCGGCCGTTCGGCGAGGCGGTCCAGCGGGCGACGGCCCTGCTGGGCGGCCGTGGCTACCCCAGCGCCGAGACGTTCGGAACGGCGCTGGAACGGGGCCAGATCGATCCGGAGATCCTCGAGACGGAACTCTCCGAGGCGGGCTACGAGGCCGATCCCGAGACGCTGCTCGAGCGCATGGCCGACGCCGACGACGCCGAGGACGGCGACGCGGACACCGCCGCCGACGGCGTCGACCGGGTGCTGACGAAGTGGCTGTCGGCCTTTCTGGACGAGGGCTCCGCCCACTGGTCGATGCCGAACCGCGAAGCGGGGTTCTACGCCGCGTTCCGCGAGGTGGCCGAATACGACGGCGACATCCCCGACGAGGGGGTCGCTGCCGACCTGCCCGAGGCACCGATCGAGGCCATCGAGGCAGTCCTCACGTCGTACCCGGAGGGCCAGTGGGTGCCCATCCTCGAGGAGCAACTGACCGCGCTCCCGGGCTGGACGGGGCTCGTCAAGCAGCGCGCCGCCGACGAGGGCGCGTGGCAGTCGACGTATCCGATCTCGCTCGAGGGGTACCTCGCGGCGCGTCTGGCACTGCTCGACGCCGTCGAGGCCGACATCGAGCCCTCGAACGACGTCGCCGACCCACACCCGGCCGACGAACTCGCTCGGGCGTTTCTGCGCGCGTGGGAGGCGACCTACCGCGACGACCTCGTCGAGACCGTCGCCGCGGAGAGCCAGTCGATGGCCGACGGCGACGGGTCGGGCCGTCCCGACGCCCAGCTAGTCTTCTGTATCGACACCCGCTCGGAAGTCATCCGCCGTCACCTTGAGGCGACGGGCGACTACGAGACCCACGGATACGCCGGCTTCTTCGGCATTCCCATGGAGTACCAGGGATACGACGCCGACGTGTCGGTCGATGCCTGTCCACCGATCCTCGACCCGCAGCACCACATCACCGACGTCCCGACCGACGACGACACGCAGGCACGCCACGACCGCTGGTCGGGCATCCGCGCGGCCGCCGACGAAGTCATCGAGATGTTGGAGGCCAACGCCGCCACCGCCTAC
The DNA here is from genome assembly GCF_023703775.1 of Haloplanus sp. GDY1. Taxonomy (NCBI): domain Archaea; kingdom Methanobacteriati; phylum Methanobacteriota; class Halobacteria; order Halobacteriales; family Haloferacaceae; genus Haloplanus; species Haloplanus halophilus. Next base: position 2,526,036 of record NZ_CP098514.1, read on the forward strand.
GGCTACGTCGAGACCGCCGGAAGCGGCTACGGCCTCTCGCTCGCGGCCCGGACGCTCGTCCCCGGGTTCGTCTACGACCTGTTCGACGCGGCTGACGGAACCGTGCCCGACGACCACGAGTTCTGTGAGCCGCTGGTCAACCACCAGTACACCTACGCCGGCGACCTGCCGGTGGGGTTGACCACCGAGGAGAAAGTCGAGTACGCCGCCACCGCCTTCGACCTGATGGGGTGGGAACGGTTCGGTCGACTCGTCGTCTTCACGGGCCACGCCAGCGAGACGGCCAACAACCCCTACGACGCGAGCCTGGACTGTGGCGCCTGTGCCGGCAACCCCGGCGGCCCGAATGCCCGCGTCCTCGCGAAGATCTGTAACGACGATGCCGTCAGGGCCGACCTCCGCGACCGTGGCTACGACGTTCCGGAGGACACCGTCTTCCTCGCCGGGCAACACAACACGACGACCGACGAGGTCGAACTGTACGACGGCGACGTCCCCGAGAGCCACGCCGACGAACTCGACCAGTTGCGTGCGGACCTCGCCACCGCCCGCGAGAACGCGGCCGCCGAGCGCGCCGAGGCGATGGGGGCCGACGACTCGGCGGCCGTCGGCGAGACGGAACGCCGCGCTGCCGACTGGGCCGAGACGCGTCCGGAGTGGGGGCTGGCCGGCAACGCCGGCTTCGTCGTCGGCCCCCGCGAACTGACGAGCGACGTCGACCTCGACGGCCGCGCGTTCCTCCACTCGTACGACTGGTCGACCGATCCCGACGGCGACGCGCTCGAAGCGATCTTCACGGGTCCCCTGGTCGTCACCCAGTGGATCAACAGCCAGTACTACTTCTCGACGGTCGACAACGCCGTCTACGGTAGCGGGTCGAAAATCACCCAGAACCCCGTCGGGAACGTCGGCGTCTACCAGGGCAACGGGGGCGACCTGATGACCGGGCTCCCGCTGCAGTCGCTGATGGCCGCCGACGACGAACCGCACCATCAGCCGCTCCGCCTCTCGACGGTCGTCCACGCGCCGGTCGACCGCGTCACCGACGTCCTGGCCGACAACGAGGAACTGACCGAACTGCTGGACAACGGCTGGCTCTCGCTGACGGTCGTCGACCCGACGCAGGACCACCGCGCGTTCCACTACGCGGCGGAACTGGAGTGGACCCCACGGCGGTCCGAAGAGCCCGACGTCCCCCGCGAGGAACCGGTCGCTCCCGCTGTCGCGGACGACTGACCGCACATCCCCGCCCGCCCCGGACGCCCCGCGGCAAGTCCCCATTCCCGTTCCGGCACGGCGGCGACGCGGCCCTCGTGACGTCGGCAGAGCCCCCGTCGTCGGCCGTGACTCACCGCCACCCGCCGATCGCGTGACGCTCCCATCCTAAGACGGCGATCCGTCGGCGGCAGGCGAGCGCTCCGGAGCCGGCCCCTCGGACGAGTTCTCGGAACGATCGGGGAGGCCGCGCCGGCTCCGTCGTTCTGTATCGCGATATAAGATTTATCAGCTTCCGCGATCGATCGCGACGGGGTGGATCGGCACCGGGCGCGTCGTCGCACGAGGTGGGCCTCGCGTCGTCGGACCTCCGCCCCGTCGCACCCTACGGCCGTCCGTCGCCACGCGATAAATCCCATGTGGCGATATCGAATCCGCTGACGCGTCGTCCGGCCGACGCCCGAAAGAACAAGATTTTATGCGGCGACGGGGTAGACGGAACCACTATGGGCAAGAAATCGAAGGCGAAGAAGAAGCGACTCGCCAAGCTGGAGCGACAGAACAGTCGCGTCCCCGCGTGGGTCATGCTCAAGACGGATCGACAGGTCACTCGCAACCCGAAGCGTCGCAACTGGCGCCGGAACGACACGGACGAATAGATGAGCGCCAACGACTTCGAGGAGCGCGTGGTCACCGTCCCGCTTCGCGACGCGCGGGCGGCCCCGTCGAACGAGCGAGCCGACGCCGCGATGAAGCTCGTCCGCGAGCATCTCGCCCAGCACTTCAAGGTCGACGAGAGCGAGGTGCGCCTCGACACCGGCATCAACGAGGCCGTGTGGGCGCAGGGTCGGAACAACCCGCCGAGCAAGCTCCGCGTTCGCGCCGCCCGCTTCGTCGAGGACGGCGAACCGGTCGTCGAAGCAGAGACCGCCGAGTAACGTGTTACGCGCCTCCTTCGCCGGATCGTCGTACGTCGGGGTGTTCGCCCGGGCGACGAACGACTGTCTGCTCGTGCGTCCCGACGCCGACGAGGACACCGTCGCGGACGTGGCGGCGGAACTCGACGTCGAGCCAGTGACGACCACGGTCGGCGGCTCCGGCACCGTCGGTGCCCTCGCCGTCGGGAACGAGTCCGGGCTGCTCGTGACGAGCCGCGCGACCGACCGCGAGATCTCGACCATCGAGGAGGCGACCGGGCTCCCGGTGGCCGAACTCCCCGGTCGGATCAACGCCGCCGGCAACGTCGTCCTCGCGAACGACTACGGCGCGTACGTCCACCCGGATCTGAGCCGGGAGGCGATCCAGACGGTCAAATCCGCGCTCGACGTGCCCGTCGAGCGCGGCGACCTTGCCGACGTGCGCACCGTCGGCACCGCCGCCGTCGCGACCAACGAGGGCGTCCTCTGTCATCCCAAGTCGCGCGAACCGGAACTGGAGGCGATCGAGGAGTGTCTCGACGTGCGGGCCGACATCGGCACCGTCAACTACGGCGCGCCGCTCGTCGGCTCCGGCCTCGTCGCCAACGACGCGGGCTACGTCGTCGGCACCGACACGACGGGTCCGGAACTCGGCCGCATCGAGGAGACCCTCGGCTACATCGAGCGGCAGTAGGAAGATACTTCCCGCTTCCTCACGACCCTTCGGTACATGAGTGAGTTCGTCGTCAGCGGACGCTTTCAGGACCGAACCGGCTACCGGGCGTTCGACAAGGCGGTAGACGCCCCCAACGAGAACGTCGCGCGCGAGCACACCCTCGCGAAACTCGGGAGCGAGCACGGCCTCAAGCGCACGCAGATCGAGATCGAGGAGGTGACCGCGTCATGATGGGCGGCGGTCAGCAGCAACTCCAGCAGCTCTCCCAGGAGCTCGAGGCCATCGACGAGGAGATCGCGGAACTCGAAGGCGAGGTGGAGGACCTCCGCGACCGACAGGACGAGATCGACGAGGCCATCGAGGCCATCGAGACGCTCGACTCCGGGTCGACGGTGCAGGTGCCCCTCGGCGGCGGCGCGTACCTCCGCGCCGAGGTGCAGGACATCGACGAAGTGATCGTCGACCTCGGCGGCGGCTACGCGGCCGAACAGGAGCAGGACGACGCCGTCGACGCCCTCGAACGCAAACAGGACGTGCTCGACGACCGCATCGAGGACGTGGAGGACGAGATCTCCGAACTCGAAGACGAGAGCGACGAGATCGAACAGCAGGCCCAGCAGATGCAACAGCAGATGCAGCAACAGCAGATGCAGCAGATGCAGCAACAGCAGGACGACGAGTAGCGGGCGATGTTCGACGGACTGAAAGACAAGCTGGACAGCTTTCGGAGCGACGTCGAGGAGAGCGCCGAGGACGGGAGCGGGGCCGACCCCGAGGGTGCGGCCGAACCGGAGCCCCCGGACGAGCCGTCGGCCGAGACCGACGGCGTCGAGGACACGGCCGCCGGGGACGCACCCGCCGACGCCGACTCCCCGAGTCGCCTCCAGCGCGCCAAGGCCTTCGCCACCGGCAAGGTCGTCCTCGAGGAGGAGGATCTGGAGGAGCCCCTCTGGAACCTGGAGATGGCGCTGCTGGAGAGCGACGTGGAGATGGGCGTCGCGGAGGCCATCCTCGATCAGATCCGATCGAACCTCGTCGGCGAGACCAAATCCCAGATGGCGAGTACGGGCGACCTGGTCGAGGACGCCCTCCGTGACGCCCTGCTGGAGGTCATCAGCGTCGGCCAGTTCGACTTCGACGAGCGCATCGCCGAGGCGGACAAGCCGGTCACCATCGTCTTCACCGGCGTCAACGGCGTCGGCAAGACGACCACCATCGCCAAGATGGCCCGGTATCTGGAGGAGCGGGGCCACTCCTCGGTGCTCGCCAACGGCGACACCTACCGCGCGGGCGCCAACGAGCAGATCCGCGAACACGCCGAGGCGCTCGGCAAGCGACTCATCGCCCACGAACAGGGCGGCGACCCCGCGGCCGTCATCTACGACGGCGTGGAGTACGCCGAAGCCAACGACGTCGACGTCGTCCTCGGCGACACCGCCGGCCGACTCCACACCTCCAGCGACCTGATGGCCCAACTCGAGAAGATCGACCGCGTGGTCGACCCCGACCTCACGCTGTTCGTCGACGAGTCCGTCGCCGGTCAGGACGCCGTCGAACGCGCCCAGCAGTTCGACGACGCGGCCGAAATCGACGGCGCGGTGTTGACCAAGGCCGACGCCGACTCGCAGGGCGGTGCCGCCATCTCGGTCGCCTACGTGACCGGCAAGCCCGTCCTCTTTCTCGGCACGGGACAGGGGTACGACGACCTCGACCGGTTCGATCCCGAGTCGCTGGTCGACGACCTCGTCGGGTAGCCGACACGCCTACCCCCGTCCGTCGCCTCCAACCTCCCATGAGCACCGTCGTCGGCGTCGCCTGTGCGGGCGGCGTCGTCCTCGCCGGCGACCGACTCGTCGTGGCCGACGGCCGCGTCCGGAGCCGGTCCCGGCGGCACGTCCTCGACTTCGGGAGCGTCGGCGCCGCCGTCGTCTGCGGCGACGTCGAGGGGTTCGTCGACCGCCTCGACGCCGACGTTCGGTCGTATCGCACGGAGCGCGGCGACCTGCGGGTCGACGCGTTCGCCCGCCTCGCCGCCGACGCCGCCGACGCGTTCGGGGCCTCCGTTCTCGTGGCCGCGCGCGACGCCGACGGGACGCCGGCCCTCCGGTCGGTGGCTCCTGACGGCAGCGTCACCGAGGACCGGCTCGCGGCGTTCGGCAGCGGCGCGGCCGTCGCCCTCGGCGGCCTCGAAGCCGGCCACGATCCCGAGGCGTCGCTCGACGATGCGGCGGCGCTCGCCGGCGACGCCATCGCGGCCGCCGCCGAACGCGACGCTGGCACCGGCGCCGACGTCGATACCTACCGGCTGTCGGCCTGCTCCGATCCGCCCGCCCGCGCCTCCAGGTAGCGGTCGATGATCTCGCTTTTGTGGTGGTGGTCGTGCAGGTGTTCGCGGAGGTGGTTTCGGGTCTTGCACTCGTAGTCACAGATCGGACAGACGAACGTCTCGGCCATGGCGGGTGTAGCCCGGTCGCGAGCAAAAGGCTCTCGCCGGAACGGCCACCAGAGCTATGCGCGCCGGCGGCCATTCCCGACGCATGTCGGGGGATCGAGAGCCGTCCGCGCCCGCCGAGGCCGGGGAGGCGGACGCCGGCGACGACGACCCCTCGTCGGCGGCCAGTTCCTGGGGCCGGCGCGACGTCGCGCTGGCGGGGCTGGTCGCCGTGGTGGTCGTCGTCGCCGGCGCCCTCCTCGTGGGATCCGCCGGCGAGACGTCCACCCCGGACGCGACCGGCGACGGCGCCGCCGCGGTGACCGCGACCCCGACGCCCGCGGCGACCGGAACCGCCGAGACGACACCGGACGTCGCCATGCGGGTCCGCTCGATAGCGGCCTGCGGGTCGCGATGCCGGACCGTCACCATCGCCCTGACGAACCGCGGCGACGACGCCGCCCGCTCCGTGCGCGTCTCGACCGTCATCACGACCGACGGGAGCTTCGTCTGGGAGGGGGCGTCGGACGTGGGTCGACTGGACGCGGGGGAGACGGTCACGCGGACGCGGACGGTCCGCGTCGGCTACGTCGACGCCGCGCGCATCGAGTCGAACGGGGGGCGGATCCGGATCGAGACGACCGTCCGGACGGCGGACGGAACCCGCACGTTCACCGAGCGCCGGACGGTCTCCTGACCCCCGGGCCGCCGCCGGGATTCGAAATCCTTTTGCCGGTTATCCCCCTCGTCGGAACTGCGCCGCCTTAGCTCAGACTGGGAGAGCACTCGACTGAAGATCGAGCTGTCCCCCGTTCAAATCGGGGAGGCGGCATTCCACTTTTTGCTGCGTCGGGTGTCCTCGCTCACTTCGTTCGCTGCGGGCACCGCTCCTTGCAAAAACGTGGGGAAAAACCCCTGCTGGCTCACTTCGTTCGCCAGCAGTGAAACCGCGCCTCGCTCCGCTCGGCGCGGTAGAGCCGGTCGTCCGCGGACACGACTGGGGAGGGTTTCCACGGAGCGGAGGGATCAACAGGGTATTCCCTCTCGCTGGATCAGACGGAACACGACCATCGTCGGTCGGACGCTCTTACGATGAACGACGAACGTTCCCTCTCCGAGCGGATCGAGGCGGTATCGGACGCGGAAGCGGACGGCGAACAGTTGGTCACGGTGTCGGTTCGGCCCGAGGAGTCGGTCGAGGAGACGCGGCGCCGGGTCGAGGCCGAGGTGGCCGAGGCGGAGTACCTCGACGTCGACGAGGAGGTTCGACGGCCGCTGAAACGCGCGATGGAGGAGGCAAAGCGTGTCCTCAACGAGTACGACGAGACGCCCGCGAACGGCCTCGCCGTCTACACCGGCGTCGTCGGTGCCGACCTCGTCACCTACGTGTTCGACGACCTCCCGGATCCGGTCGCGGCGTCCGTCTACGAACACGCCAACGAGTTCGACACGGACCCGCTGGCGCCCAGCGTCCCGGGGACGGACGCCTACGGACTGCTGGTCGTCGGTCGCGAGGCGGCGGTCCTGGGTCGGTACGACGGCACGGACATCGACGTCGTCGAAACCGTCGAGAGCGACGTCCCGAGCAAGCAGGCGGCGACGGGACGAAACGAGGATCGCTTCGAGGGGCGGAGCGACGAGCGCCGGAAGGAGTTCTTCGACGCCGTCGGTGACGCCGCCGGGCGCGCGTTCCTGGATGCCGCGGCGACCGGGGACGTCGACCGGGAGCCCTCCGTGTCGGGGCTGGTGCTGGGCGGCAGCGAGGTGATCGTCGAGACGTTCCGCGACGGGGATCACCTGCCCGAGCCTCTGGCCGACGCCCTCGTCGGCCCGTTCGACGTGGAGTACGCCACCGAGACCGGCCTCCGGGAACTGGTCGACGCCGCGGAGGGCGCCGGTGCGTTCGAGGCGACCGACGCCCGCGACGCGCTCGACCGGTTCTTCGACGCGCTCGACGGCGACGAGCCGGCGGTCGGCGGGCGCGAGGACGTCGACCGGGCGCTGGAACGCGACGCGGTCGAGACGCTGCTCCTCCTCGATTCGCTCCCTCCCGAGGACGCTCAGGCCCTCGAAGAGCGGGCGGCGGAGGCGGGAAGCGACGTCGTCGTCGTCCCCTCGGACCTCGACCGCGCCGAACGGGTCGACGAGGCGTTCGACGGCGTGGGCGCGCTCCTCCGGTTCCCGATGGAGTGATCGCGGTCCGTGGGCGGTCCGCCCTCGCGTCCGCCGACCGCGCCGCGTCGTGATTGGCGGCGGGCGGCCCTCACATCCCGTCGTAGAGGTCCTGCAGGTCGTCCCGGAGGTAGACGATGTCGTCGTAGCGGTCGTCCCTGTCCTTCGCGAGTGCCGTCATGACGACGTCGTCCAGCGCTTCGGGGACGTCGGCCACCGCGCTCGGCGGCGGCGGACTGTCGTCGAGGACGGCGCGCATCACTGCCGTCGAGTCGCCCTCGAAGGGCGGCCGGCCCGTGAACAGGTCGTAGAACACGGCGCCGAGTTGGTAGACGTCGGTCAGGTCGTCGGTCGGGCCGTAGGCGTCGTCGAACTGCTCCGGTGCGGCGTAGTGAGGCGACAGCCCGTCGACGCTCTCCGGACGGTCGAGCAGGTGTTTCGAGAGCCCCCAGTCGGCCACCTTGGGGACGTCCCAGGCGCCGTCGACGGAGCGAAAGAGGACGTTCTCGGGTTTCAGGTCGAGGTGTGCGACGCCGCGACGGTGGGCGTGTCGAACGCCGGTCGTGACCGCGAGCGCGGTCCAGAGCGCCTGTGCCGTCCCCAGCCGCCCCGCGCGCTCGCCGAGATGCCCGCCGTCCATGTACTCCATGGCGATCCAGGGGAGGGGTTCGGCGCCGTAGTCGACGACGCCGACCACGTGGTCGTGGTCGTCGAGTTTGTCCCACGTCTCCGCCTCCCGCAGGAGACGGTCCACCGCGTCCGCGTGCAGGGTCCCCGAGAGCCGGGGTTTCTTGATCGCCAGCGGAACGTCGCCGGTCCGGGCGGGCAGCGTCGCCAGCGTCACGTCGGCGTTCCCGCCGCCGCCGATGGGTCGCTCGTCGGTCAGGTCGGCGTAGTCGACGGACACGTCGGGCGCGCGGGGGATCCGGTCGGGCGGTCGCCCCTCGCCGGTGGCGGTCGGTTTCCCCTCCCGTCCCGTCGGCTCGTGAGGGGGACGCGACGGGTCCCCGGTTTCCGGACCGCCTCGGGTTCCGGACGGGCCGCCCTCGGCGGCGTCCTGGGCCGCGCCCGCGTTCGACGCGGAGGTCGACTGTTCGTCCGGAGCCGCCCCCTCTGACCGGCGCCGCGTCCGGTAGGCACCGACCCCGAAGCCGAGGCCGAGGCTCAGGACGCCAATGAGAATCGCGTAGAGGAGGACGGTCCGCGGGTCCGGCCCGACGCGTGCCACCTGTAGCGGCGCGTCGGCCGGGACGGCGGCCGCGACCACCGTTTCGACCGCGTTCGTGACGGGAGGCGAAGTCTGCATCCGCTCAGCCCCCGAACCTGAGACCGAGCAAGTATCCGACGAGCAGTCCCACGACGCCGATCAGTCCCCAGATCGTAACGGCCACGGACTGCTGCACTCCGACGCTCCCTTGCAACGCGACCTCGACCATCGTTCGTCTACCCGTGGTGAGGGTTCCCCCATAAAGGTGGGTCCGATCGGAGGCGCGGCGATCGGGTGGCGCCGAGGCGCCGGCGCGTGCGCTCTCAGCGCCCCGTCGCCGTCCGGGCCGCGGCCAGCCACTCGGGATCCTCGACGGTCGTCGATCCGACGCCCGCGAGCGTGTACTCCCACTCGCCGCTCACGGCCTCGCCCTCGGCGGTCCGTCCCGCGACCGACCACGACTCGTACCGCGCGAGGCCGTCCGCGTCGACGAGGACGACGTACCGGAAGTCGGTGACCTCGGCGGCGCCGGGCGATCCGGCCGTCGTCGATCCGGCTCGGATCAGCGCCGAATCCGCCCCCGAGAGTTCGTAGCGCGTGACGGTCACGCCGTCGAACCGCTCGGTCCCCCGGTCGACCAGGCCGTCGGTGGCGCCGTAGGTGCGCGCCTGCGAGTGGGCGAGGGCGCTACCGAGCGCGTCGCTTCCTCCCTCGTAGGCGACGTACGTCGTCGCCGTCGCCGGTCCAGCGCGCACGTAGGTGACGCCGTCGGCGACGAACTGCTCGCTCGACCCGGCGTCGCTCACCCCGTCGCGACTCGACGACGTGACCGTGAGCGAGCGCCCGGCGTTCAGGTCCGCGTAGTACTCGTACCGGACTTCGGAGCGGGTCCCGCTCGCGTCGACCCCGGCGTATCGCCAGGTGACCGTGAAGCTCCCGGCCTCGCGCAGGGCGGCCTCGGGGTCGGTCAGCGCGGGACCGTCCTCGGCCGGGCCGCCCGCGGCGGCACCGGAAGCCTCCTCGGCTTCGGCGACGGCCTCGGCCGCGCCGCCGCCGAGACAGCCGGCGGTCACCGTCAGCACGACGAACAGGAGTGTCAGCACGCGACTCGACGTCATGCCCGGACTACGTCGGGCGAGGAGATAAAGTATAACCCGGCCGTCACGACGTGACACGGCCGCCGTCCGCCGCCCGCTCAGTCCAGTCGCCGTGCCGACTCGAACCGGTCGTCGGTCAGGTACACCGCCCCGTCGCGGACGACCACGTCGATGGGGTCGAGCGTCCGGCCGCGCGGCGGGCCGCGGGTGCAGTAGCCGTCGTCGCAGTCGAAGCGGGCCCCGTGTTCGTGACAGACGAGCTGGTCGCCGTCGATCAGGGCGCCCAGCCCCCGGTCGAGTTTCACGTCCGGCTCGTGCGGACAGGAGTTCCGGTAGGCGACCACGCCGTCGTCGCGCAGCAGGACTCCCTCGATACGTCGGCCGTCCGCGACTGCCTCGAACCGGAACGTGCCGCGGTCGGGAACGTCCGCGACCGGGACGATGCGCCGGTCCTCGGCCGCGTCGACGTCGCTTTCCATACCGGTCCTGGGCGCCGACGCCGAAAAGACCTGTCGAGACGCGGTCGAGACTGAAATCCGCGTCTGAGTCTCTGATGGATTTATGTTTCGTCCCCCGGTAGTACCGTTCGCCGACGCCGCCCTCACTCCCCGTGTGCCGGCGGCGTCGGTCCCCGCAACGCGTCTCCCCGACCCGACCGGCGCTTTGCGCCGGCCCCGACCCGAGTTCCCCGACCGGGACGGGGCCGGTTGCTGCCTCTCAGCGGTCACTTCGTTTCCGGTCGTCGCGGATCCCCGCGACGTCCGCCGACGATCCGACGACGACGTCCCCCACGATGGTTCGCTTGAGCGCCGCCGTCGCCGCACCCTCCGTCAGCGCCCCCTTCGTTCCGTCGCTCCGGTGTCGGCCGGCGAGGAAGCCGCCGACGAACGCGTCGTGGACGCCCGCCGTGTCGCGCGTCTCCGTCTCGAACGCCGGCACCTCGTATATCTCCTCGCCGTGGAGTCCGACCGTCGGACGATCCCGCTCCGCCCGCGTGACGACCACCGTCTCGCAGTCGTACCGCGTCCGGAGGCTGTGTGCCGCGGGCACCACGTCGCCGTCGAGGTCGAACACCGCCTCGGCGTCCGTCTCGTCGACGATCAACACGTCCACGTCGTCGAGGAGGTGGTCGTACAGGTCGCGGGCCCGGTCGGGGCCCAGCCCCGTCGCCCCGAACCGCGTGTCGAAGGCCCGCGTCGTGTCGGCCTCGCCCGCGACCGAGAGAAGCGTCGCCGTCGTCTCCAGTAGCGTCTCCGAGCGCGCGGGCGTGGCGCCGCTGACGAACAGCGTCTCGGCGTCGCGAACCGCCCCGAGAGGCAGGTCGTCGGCCGTCGTCGTCGCGACGGCCGCATCCTCGCGGTCCGGGACGGTGCGCCCCCCGGGCGCGGCGCCGCGCTCGACGAACGCCGTCGACGCCCGCCCCGAGTCGGTCCAGACGACGCCCGTGCGGACGCCGTGGCGGCGCAGTTCGCCGACGATCCGCCGGCCCAGCGGCGTGTCGGGGAGCTTCGACAGCCACGCGGCGTCGAGGCCGAGCGTCGCCGCCGCGACGGAGACGTTGCTCTCCGGGCCGCCGACGTGCGCGGCGAACTCGCTCGCCGTCTCGATGCGCTCGCCCCGTGGCGGCGAGAACCGGAGGGTCGCGTCGCCGACGGTGACCAGGTCCGTCACGGGCGCACTTCGGCCGACCGGCGCAAAAAGGTGTGCCTCACTCCGCGCGTCGGCCGCCGTGCCCCGGGTAGTCCCGCTCGAACCGGTCGCTGATCTCGTCGCGGTCGAACGAGACGACCACCGGCCGCCCGTGCGGGCAGGCGAAGGGGTTCTCGCAGTCGTCCAGCGCGTCCAGCAGGTCGACGACCGATCCCTCCGTCAGCGACGTGTTGCCCGTGATCGACGGGTAACACGCCAGATCCGCGAGCAGGGCGTCAGCCACGGCGTCGACCGTCTCGCCCGCCGACTCCGCGGCGAATCCCGTCAGTACGTCCCGCAGGAGCGACGGATCGAGCGCCGAGTCGAACACCGTCGGCACCGTCCGCACCTCGACGGTCCGCTCGCCGCTCCGGTCGGCGTGAAACCCCAGTTCCGCCAGCGCGTCCCGGTAGGTGTCGAACAGCGACGCCTCCCGCGCCGTGAGTTCGATGTCGACCGGCTCGGCCAGCGCCTGCGTCGGCGTCTCGCCGCCCATCTCGGCGCGCAGGCGCTCGTAGTTGATCCGCTCGTCGGCCGCGTGCTGGTCGATCAGCGCCAGCCCCTCGGCCGTCTCCGCGACGAGGTACGTGTCGTCGTACTGCCCCAGCACGCGCATCGCGGGCAGGCGCTCGAAGTCGCGGTCCGGCGCCGCCCGCTCACCGTCGAGGGTCCGCTGATCGGTCGGGGGAACGACGACGCCGCGCGACCCCTCCCGGTTCGCGGCCTCCGTCCCGCCGGTCGCCTCCCGGTCCGACGCTCCGTCGGCGTCGACCGCCGCGTTCCACTCTGCCGGTTCGTCGGCGTCAGTCGTCGAGACTCCGTCCGCCGATCTGTCGGCTGTGACGTCCCCGTCTGCCGGTTCGTCGGCCGTCGACGCCTCGGCGGCGGGACTCGCGGCGGCCCCGGAACCGGCCGACACCTCGTCGAGCGTCGACGCCCGCGTCGTCTCCGACGCCGACTCGTCCGCGCCGCCCGCCGCGTCGGCCGGCTCGTCGGTCGCCGAGGCGAGCGGATCGGCGGCTCCGTCCCCGTCGGCGGCTCCGTCCCCGTCGGCGGCTCCGTCCCCGTCGGCGGCGTCTCCTCGCTCCGGCTTCGACCGTTCCTCGCCGTCGGGCGCCGCCTCGCCGCCCGCGACGTCCCGTTCCGGCGATGACGGCGATATCTCCGTCTCCGCGGGCGCGGACCGGCCGCGCGCGGCGCCCGAGCGGACCAGTCCCTCGTCCAGCAGGGCCTCGCGGACGGCCGTCCGCACGGCCTCGGCGACGGCCTCCTCGTCGTCGAACCGCACCTCCATCTTCCGGGGGTGGACGTTCACGTCGACGGCCGCCGGCGGTACCTCGACGAAGAGGACGGCGAAGGGGTAGCGGTCGGTCGCGAGTTGCCCGCCGTAGGCGTCGAGGACCGCCTCGCGGAGCGTCCCCGCGGTGACGTAGCGGCCGTTGACGAACGTCGAGAGGTACTCCCGACCCGCCCGCGTCGTCTCGGGGTGGCTCACCAGGCCGGCGACCGACTCGACGGGCGCGTCGTCGTCGGCCGTCCCGGCCGCTTCGCCGCCTCTCGACGGGCGCTTCGATCCCTCCCCCACCTCGATCATCGACGACGCCACCTCGCGGCCGTAGACGGCGAGGACGGTCGATTCGAGGTCGCCGCTCCCCTCGGTGGCGAACACCTCGCGGCCGTCGTGTTCGAGCGTCGTCGCCACGTCGGGGTTGGCGAGCGCGTACTGGGTCACCACGCGATTCACGTGGTCGAACTCCGTCGCCTCGGTCTTCAGGAACTTCCGCCGGGCCGGCGTGTTGTAGAACAAGTCCTCCACCTCGACGACCGTCCCGGGCGGACAGCCGGAGGGCGCAACCTCGCCGACCTCGCCCCCCTCGACGGCGAGTTCGTGCCCGCGCCCGCCGTCGCGGGGGCGCGATCGGATCGTCAGCCGCGACACCGCGCCGATGGTGTGGAGCGCCTCGCCCCGGAAGCCCAGCGTCCCCACCCGGTCCAGGTCGTCGCCGTCGCTGATCTTGCTCGTCGTGTGCTCCTCGACGGCGCGTTCGAGGTCCGTCGCGGTCATGCCGACCCCGTCGTCGCGGACCCGGATCGCCTCGACGCCGCCCCCCTCGACGGCGACGGTCACGCGCGAGGCGTCGGCGTCGAGGCTGTTCTCGAACAGTTCCTTCACGACGCTCGCCGGGCGCTCGACCACCTCGCCGGCGGCGATGCGGCGAACCGTCGCGTCGTCGAGTGCGTGGATGGTCGGCGTCTCGCTCACGGGACGTACCGTCGTCGTCGGGGGTCATCAACGCCACGGTGGGGCGACGCCCCGGCCACTCGATCGAACGTGAGCCCCCGCCGGCGGCCCTATTCGACGGCCAGCACGTCGATTTCGAAGGTCAGCGTCTCGCCCGCGAGCGGGTGCTCGAAGTCGACGTGCACGGTGTCCTCGCTCACGTCGACGACGGTGCCGACCGCGCCGCCTTGGGCGCGCACCTGCAGGCCCTCCTCGGGGTTCTGGCCGACCATCTTCTCGAACTCCTCGGGGTCGAACTCGCGAACGCTGTCGCCCTCCGCCTCGCCGTAGGCCTCCTGCGGCGGGACCGTGATCGTCTCGGAGTCGCCCTCCTCCAGCCCCAGCAGGCCCTCCTCCATCCCCTCGATGAGGTTGCCGGCGCCGACCTCGACGGTGAGGGGACCGAAGTCCCGCTCGGGCTGTTCCTCGCGGAGGCCGGCCTCCTCGGCGACCGATTCGTCCGTCGTGTCGAAGACCGTCCCGTCGTCGAGACGGCCGGTGTACGCGATGGTGACCGAATCGCCAGTAGAAATCGCCATGCTCGACCCAGTGGCGTCGGACGCATAAGGGCTTGGACTCCCCCTGTCGCCGCCCTCGGCTTACTCGTCCGGTTCGTACTCCCCCTCGTAGATGCGGTCCATCCGCGCCGCCATCACGAAGTCGGTCTTGTGGAGGCCGTCGATCTTGTGGGTCCACATCTCCACCTTGACCTCACCCCACGCGAGGGCGATGTCGGGGTGGTGCCACTCCTCCTCCGCGAGTTCGCCGATCTCGTAGGTGAACTCCAGGGCGTCACGGAAGTCCTCGAACTCGTAGTGGGCGTGCAGGTGGTGGTCGTCGACGACCTCCCACACGTCGCCCCGGAGGTCGTTCAGATACGCCTCGTACTCGTCGCTCGTCAGCGGATCGTCGTCGCTCGTGCAGGCTTCACACGGCTCGTCGGCAAGTGAGGACATGGACGACCGTTGGGACGCCGGCGGTTTGTACGTTCGGCCACACGCCAACCTACGCGTCGTCGTCGACCATCCCGCCGAACGCCTCGGTCGCGTCCGCCGGCACGTCGAAGTCGTGGTAGTGATCGCCTTTCTCCTTGGTCAGGATGTTCAGCGCCGCCGCGGCGCCGTCGCCAGCGGAGATCACGGCCTGCCACTCCTCGGCCCGAACCATCGCGCCCGTGGCGTAGGCGTCGTCGACGCTCGTCTCCATCTCGACGCCCACGGAGACCACGCCGTCCTCGTCCGTCTCGCAGCCGAGGTCCTCGGCCAGGCTCCGGTCGGCGCCCGTCGCGAGGACGAGGTAGTCCGCCCCGTACTCGTCGTCCGCGGTCGTCACGGTGAAGCCGTCGCCGTCCGCCGCGACGCCGGTCACCTCCTCGCCCTGCCGGCGGTCGACGCCGAAGTCGTCGACCTGCTGGCGGGCCACCGACATGAAGGCGTCGCCGCCGATTGAGCCGACGCCGAGGTAGTTGAACAGATGCGCCTTGTGCATCCAGGTCTCGTCGGTGTCGAACACCGTCGCGTCGAGGCCGTTCTTCGACGCGAACAGCGCCGCGCTCAGTCCCGCGGGGCCGCCACCGACGATTGCTACGTGCGTCATGCGCACGGGTTCGTCGGACGCGGAAAAAGACGTGTCGTTAGGCGGCCTACTCTTCCGGTTCCGGTTCCGCTCCCGCTTCGGCCCCGTCGAGGCGCTCCTGCCACTCCCGGACCCGCGCCATCAGGTCGACCGGCGACGTCTCCGCGACGCTCGTCTCCCGCAGGTCCGCGAGGACCTCCTCGGTCGCCGGATCGAGGGGGTCGCTCGCGCCCCCGCCGTCGTCGGCCCCACCGTCCCCGCTTCCGTCCCGGAACCCGCCCGATCCGAGGTCGAAGACCGCCTGGGTCGTCCCGCCGTCGCCGTCTCCCCCCGCGCCGCGGGCCTCGATGGCCCGGTCCTCCCGCAGGCGGTCCAGCACCTCCCGCGACCGGTCGACGACCGGGTCGGGGACGCCCGCGAGGTCGGCGACGTGGACGCCGTAGCTCCGGTCCGTCGGTCCCTCCTCGACGGTCCGGAGGAACGTGATGTCCTCGTCGTCGCCGTCGTCGCCCGCGACGGCGACGTGGACGTTCTCCACTCGCGGCAGGTGATCGGCGAGCGTCGTCAGCTCGTGGTAGTGGGTGGCGAAGAGACACTTACACCCCACCTCGTTGTGGATGTACTCCGTCGCCGCCCACGCGATGGAGATGCCGTCGTACGTCGCCGTCCCGCGTCCCACCTCGTCGAGGACGACCAGCGACTCCTCGGTCGCCGAGTGGAGGATGTTGCTCAACTCCTGCATCTCGACCATGAACGTCGAGCGGCCGCCCGCGAGTTCGTCGAGCGCGCCCACGCGCGTGTAGATGCCGTCGACGACGCCCACCGTCGCCGAGCGCGCGGGGACGAAACTCCCCGCCTGCGCGAGGAGTACGATCAGCGCCGCCTGCCGCATGTACGTCGACTTGCCGCTCATGTTCGGCCCCGTCACCAGCAGGAAGCCACGCTCCCGGTCCAACTGCAGGTCGTTGGGCACGAAATCCGTCGTCCGCTCGACGACGGGGTGCCGCCCCGCCTCGACGGACAGCGGTCCCGGCGCCGTCACCTCGGGCCGCGTCCAGTCCGCGCTCGCGGCGTGGGTCGCCAGCGAGGCCAGCGCGTCCACCGTCGCCAGCGTCCGCCCCACGCCCTGCAGGAGTTCGGCGTGGCTCGCCACCCGGTCGCGCAGGTCGCGGAAGAGGTCGTACTCCAGGTCGCCGCGGGCCTCCTCCAGTCGCAACACCTCGCGTTCCCGCTCTTCGAGTTCGTCCGTGGTGTACCGCCGGGAGTTCTTCAGCGTCTTGATCTCCCGGTACTCCTCGGGGACGGCGTCGGTTTCCGACTTCCCCACCTGGATGTAGTAGCCGTCGGTCTTGTTGCGGTCGACCTGCAGGTGGGTGATGCCGGTCCGTTCCTTCTCGCGGTCCGCGAGGCCGTCGAGCCACTCGCGGGCCTCCTCGTACCGGTCGATCAGGTCGTCGAGTTCGTCGTCGTAGCCGCGGCGGAAGAGGCCGCCCTCGGTGATCGTTCCCGGCGGTTCCTCGGCGAGAGCGGCGTCGAGTTCCGCCCGCAGGCTCGCCGCCGTCTCCCGGTCCGGCCGGTCGACGACGGCCGGCAGCGGGGAGTCGGCGAGGCGGTCGTCCGCGACTGCCTCCGCGAGCGCGGGGAGGACGTCGAGGGTGTCACGGACCGCGAGCAGGTCGCTCGCGTCCGCGCTCCCGCCGGTCGCCCGTGCGGCGAGTCGTTCGAGGTCGTAGGCGTCGCCGAGCACCTCCCGGACCCGGTCGCGGGCCAGCGCCGCGTCGGCGAGCGCCGCCACGCTGTCGAGGCGGCGGTCGATGACGTCCCGGTCGCGGCGGGGGCGAGTGAGCCACTCCCGGAGGCGACGCCGACCGGCGCTCGTCACCGTGTGATCGACCGTCGCGAGCAGGGAACCCTCCCGGTCGCCGTGCATCGTCTCCGTGAGTTCGAGGTTGCGCTGCGTCGTCGCGTCGAGGTCGAGGTGGTCGCCCGTGTCGTAGGCGTTCAGGCGCGTCAGCGCGTCGAGGACGCCCACGCCCGTCTCCTCGACGTACGCGAGGACGGCGCCGGCGGCCGCGACCCCTGCCCGGTCCTCCAGGCCGACGCCCTCGAGGATGGCGTCGCCGAACTGCTCGCGCAGGCGACGCTCGGCCCGCCCCGGCGCGAACGCGGCGTCGTCGTACTCCGTCACCGGCGCGTCCGTGCGCTCCTCGATGCGGTCCAGCAGGTCGTCGTCGCCGCGGACGGTCGGCCCCGGCACCACCTCGACGGGATCGAATCGGTGGAGTTCGGAACCCACCTCCGCGGCCGACCCCGTCGTCGTCACGAGGAACTCGCCGGTGGTCACGTCCGCGAGCGCGAGGCCGTAGCGACCGTCGACGGCGACGACCGTCGCGAGGAACTGCGCGGTCGGGTCCGTCGTCTCCAGCAGGGTTCCGGGGGTGACGACCCGCGTAATCTCGCGGGCGTGGCCGTCCTCCGTCTCGTACTGGTCCGCGACGGCGACGCGGTAGCCGCGCTCGACGAGCGCCTTCAGGTAGGGCGTCAGGTCGTCGACCGGCACGCCGGCCATCGGGTACGTCGATCCGTGGGAGGACTTCTCGGAGACCTTCAGGTCGAGTTCGTCGGCGACGAACTCGGCGTCCTCGGCGAAGAACTCGTAGAAGTCACCACACTGCATCGCCAGCAGGTCGGCGTCCGTTTCCCCCTTGAGGGAGAGAAACTCCCCGACGATGCCGTCCGCAGTCATACTCACACCCGGGCCGTCGGCGGGTAAAACGCTGTGGGTCTCGTACGGGTTACTGTACGTCAGTACTGGCGGGTCGCCGGATCGCCCCGGCGGCTCACCGAAAGCAGTGACAATCCCCCGTCTCAGGACTCCACCGAATCGAGCAGCGCGAACACGCGCTCGCCCAACTCCTCGGGCGTCTCGGCGACCACCTTCACGATGGCCTCCTTGCCCACGTCGCCGCGGTCGAGGACCGCGACGGGCGTCTCCGACCCTTCGACGCCGCCGAACGCCTGCCTGGCGCCCCACCCCATCGTCCCGCTCGCGTCCTCGGGTTCGGCGTCGCGGTCGTACGCCGTCACGGGGCCGTCCAACTCCCGGGCCGCCGCCGCCGTCTCCTCGTCGAACCGGCAGTTGACGGCGAAGCGGAGGTCGGAGTCGAACTCGCGGGCCGCGAGCAGGAAGCGCGCGACGTGCGAGGAGGCGCCGAGGCGGACGCCGCGGTTGGGGGCGACCCCCGAGAGCGTGCGCGCGATCCGCCCCTCGACGGCGGCCGTCTCGCTCACCCGCTCGGCGTACGCGGTGGCGCCGACGACGTTCATCCCCACCTCGGGGACGAGTCGGGAGACGTCGCGGTCGACGAACGCCTCGACCACCTCGGCCACGTCGGTCATCGTCCGGTGGCGGTCGGCCGCCTCGCGGAGCGCCGCGAGGTGGTGGACGGCGCCCGGGCCGCCCCCCACGTCGAGGCCGTAGCGCACCGCCCGCTCCATGAACGCCGTCGCCGCCTCGACGGCGTAGTCGAGCGTCTCGCCACTCGCGAGGTGCGAGGCGACGGCGCTCGACAGCGTACAGCCCGACCCGTGGGTCGCGTCGGTGTCGATCCGTGGGTGTTCGAACGTCCGGACCGTCGGCTCCCCGTCGGCGCGCACGCCGACGAGCGTGTCGGTCACCGTGTCGCCGTCGCCGACGTGCCCTCCCTTCACCAGCGCGGCGTCGGCGCCCATCGCCACCAGCTCCTCGCCGGCCTCGCGTGCGCTCTCGCGATCGGTCGGCTCGATCCCGGTCAACACCGCCGCCTCGTCCGCGTTCGGCGTGACGAGTGCCGCCTCGGCGATCAGGGACTCGTAGGCCGCCTCGGCCGACGGATCGAGCAGCCGGTCGCCGCTCGCGGCCACCATCACCGGGTCGACGACGGCCGGCGCGTCGGCGTCGGCGATCCGGTCGGCGACGACGTCGATCACGGGTTCGGTCGCGAGCATCCCGGTCTTCACCGCCCCGAGGTCGAAGTCGGTCGCGACGGCGTCGTACTGGGCCGCGATCTCCTCGGCCGGCAGGACGTGGCTCCCCTCGACGCCGCGGGTGTTCTGTGCCGTGACCGCGGTGACGACCGAGGTGCCGAAGACGCCGTGAGCCTCCATGGTCTTCAGGTCCGCCTGGATCCCCGCGCCGCCCCCGGAGTCGCTGCCGGCGACGGTGAGAGCGACGGGCGGCGCGACGGGGGCGCGACGGCGCGTCACGCCGCGCCTCCCTCGCGTGGGACCGCGACACGTGTCGGCCGATACTCACGACGCGGTGCCGTGTCGAGTGGCGTTGCCATGGTGGCGACTATTACGAGCTGATATTTATCGGTGATGGACGAATCGGCTCGTCGACCGAAGCGACAAGACCTATCTACGACCGGCGGAAACGCAGGGATACGCAGATGAGGGAGCGCTCGTTCGGTCGGGTCGTCGCCGTCACGGTCGCCGTGTTGCTCGTGGCGGCGACCGTTCCGGGGATCGGTGCCGTCGCGTCGGCACCGACCTCGTCGCCTGCGCAGGTTAGTGGGGGATCGCTCCTCCAGCAGGGGATCGACACCGACTCGGTTCGGCTGATCGTCTCCGTCGACCGGAACGGGTCGGCTTCCTGGACCGTCCAGTACTGGACGCGACTCGACGACGAGAACACCACCGCCGCCTTCGAGTCGCTGCAGGCCGAGATCGAGGAGAACCCCTCGAACTTCTCCGACCGGTTCGCCTCACGGATGCGATCGACGGTGTCTACCGCGGAGAACGCGACCGGACGGGAGATGACCGCGACGGAGTTCGGGGTGAGCGCCGAGACGCGGACGCCGCCGCAGTACGGCGTCATCACCTACCGGTTCCGGTGGCACGGCTTCGCCGCCGTCGACGGCGACACCATCCGGGTCGGTGACGCCATCGAGGGGCTCTTCCTCGACGACCGAACCCGCCTCGTCGTCGAGTGGCCGTCGGACTACGCCACCACGCGAGCGTCGCCGGAACCGGACGAGCGCCGCTCCGACGCGGTCGTCTGGCGCGGCGCCGAGACGAGTTTCGTCTCCGGGGAGCCGACCATCGTCCTCGAACCCGATGCGACGGCCACCCCTACGACCGTCGCCGGGGCGGGTGGTACCGGTGGCGACGGGGGGACCGACCCGTCCGACGGCGGGAGCGGGACGATGCCGCTGGTCGGTCTCGGCCTGCTGTTCGTCCTCGTGGGTGCGGTCGCGTGGCGCTACCGCGACCGGTTCGGCGACGACGCGGCGGACGCGGCGGACTCCACCGGGAGCGCGGACGCAGGGAGTGGCGGTGCCGACGACGCCGGCGGTGCCCAGTCGGCGGCCGACGACGCGGACGACGCGCAGCGCGAGGACCTCCTGAGCAACGAGGAGCGAGTGCTCCAGTTCGTGCGGGAGCAGGGCGGCCGGGTCAAACAGCAGGAGATCGTCGAGGCGTTCGACTGGACCGAGGCCCGGACGAGTCAGATCGTCCGCGACCTCCGGGACGACGACTCGCTCGAAGGTTTCCGCCTCGGCCGCGAGAATGTCCTGAAGATCCCCGAGGAGGACTGACCCGCCACACTCCCCGCAATCGGCCGGGAGACGGCGGTTCAAGCTCACCCTAAACGCCGTTTAATCCGGGTTAACGGTTCTTCAGGTTCGGGGCGGTTTATCGGTGTCTCCTCCGTAGCCCCGGTCGAGATGAGTCGAGACGTTCCCGACGTGGTCGCGTTCGCCGTCACCGCCCTGCTCGTCGTCACGGCGGTGGCGGCGCCGGCGGCGGCGGCACTCGGACCGACGCCCGCCGACGCGACGCCCGACCCGTCGCCACAGACGACCGGCGACGCCGGAGCGGGTAGCGACAACGAATCGATCGCTCCGGGGCAACGGCTCGCCGGCGTGATCGGCGTTCAGGGCGCCGAGATCCAGGGCGAAATCGGGGAACGCTCGCTGGCGACGCGCGTCTCCAGAGCGGAGTCGAACACCTCGAAGGCGGCCGTCGTCGCGACGGATCTCAACACGATCCGCGAGCGGCTCGACACCCTCCGCGACCGACAGGAACGACTCCGCGAGGCGTACCGGTCCGGCGAGCTTTCGACCGGCCAGTATCGCGCCCGCATGGCGGTGACGAGCGCACAGGTCGGCGCCATCCAGACACAGCTCGAGGCGAACACGCACGTCTCCCGTGACCTCCCGGACGAGGCGCTCGAATCGTCCGGCGTGGACCGCACGGAACTCGACCGACTGCGGGAGGACGCGGACGAACTGCGGGGACCGGAGGTGGCGGAAATCGCCCGCGACATCGCTGGCGAGAGCCCCGACCGGGAGTTCGACCCCGAACGCGGTCCGGACGAACTGCCGGCGCCCGCGCAGGGTGACGAGGACGACGAGGACGACGAGGAGGATGAGGAGGACAGCGAGGACGCCGACGAGGAGGACAGCGAGGACGCCGACGAGGAGGACAGCGAGGACGCCGACGAGGAGGAGGAGGGCGACTCGCCCGGAAACAGCGGAAACGCGGGGCCGCCGGAGGACGGTGAGCGAGACGACGATGCGCCCGGCAACAGCGGGAACGCGGGTCCTCCCGAGGATGAAGCGGGAAACGGGAGCGGCGGTGACGACGATTCAGACGACGATGACGGACCGGGGAACTCCGAGGATGCGCCCGGGAATTCGGGGAACGCACCCGGGAACTCTGGCGACGGGGACGATGCCGGTGACGAGGACGACGGGGACGATGCCGGTGACGAGGACGACGGGGACGATGCCGGTGACGGGGACGACGGGGACGATGCCGGTGACGAGGACGACGGGGACGATGCCGATGACGAGGACGACGGGGACGATGCCGATGACGAGGACGACGGGGACGATGCCGATGACGAGGACGACGGGGACGATGCCGGTGACGAGGACGACTCCGGGAACTCTGGCGGAAATTCGGATGACGCCCCGGGCAACTCTGACGATGCAGGCAACGGGAACTCCGGTGGCAACTCTGACGACGCTGGAGGCGGGAACTCCGGCGGGAACTCTGACGACGCTGGAGGCGGGAACTCCGGCGGCAACTCGGACGACGCTGGAGGCGGGAACTCCGGTGGCAACTCGGACGACGCTGGAGGCGGGAACTCCGGCGGGAACTCTGACGACGCTGGAGGCGGGAACTCCGGTGGCAACTCGGACGACGCGGGCAACTCGGGCGGTAACGGCAACGGGGGTCGAAACTGATGGCTGACACGCCGCGCGTCCTGGTCGCCGACGACGAACCCACGTTGGTCGACCTCTACACGACGTGGCTCGAGGGCGTCGACGTCGACGTCGTCAGTGCGGGCTGTGGGGCGGAGGCCCTGACCCGCTGTGACGAGGGCGACGTCGACGTGGCGATCCTCGACCGCCACATGCCGCGCGTGTCCGGCGACGAGGTGCTCGACGTCCTGCAGGACCGTCCCGACGGTCCCCGGGTCGCGTTCGTGACGGCCGCGACGCCGGACGTGCGGATCGTCGACCTCGACATCGACGCCTACCTCACCAAGCCCGTCTCGCGCGAGGAGTTCGTCGACCTCGTTCACTCGCTGCTCCGCCGCGAGGCGCTCCCCGAGACGGTCGACAGGTACGTCGAGAAACTCTCGAAGCGGGCAGCGTTGCTCGAATCGGAGTCGCAGTCGGTGCTCCGGGCCGAGCCCGCCTACTCGCGTCTCGAATCGGAGCTTTCGAGCCTCGCCTCGCGAATCGATCAGATGCCCATCGACGATCCGTACCTCAGCCGAGCGCGCGCGGACGGCGGGCACGACTCCCCGCCCGACCCGCTGGACTGAGGGGTGCTGCCGTCGGTTGCTGCCGGTCGATCGGTCGAATCCACGCACCCGGGCGGTGGCGTCCCCCGTCCCCGCTCGACACCCCTCGATCGACGCGAATATCGCACCTTTTTCCGTCCGTCACCCGACCCACCGGCCATGACGTACGACATCGCGCTCGTCCCCGGCGACGGCATCGGCCCGGCGGTCGTCGACGCGGCCCTGCCGGTCCTCTCCGCCGCTGCCGACGCTCACGGCTTCGACGTCGAAACCACGCGCCACGACTGGGGCACCGAACGCTACCTGTCGGCGGGCGCGATGATGCCCGATGACGGCCTGGACCGGTTGGCCGACTCGGACGCCATCCTCCTCGGCTCGGTCGGTCACCCCGAGGTCCCCGACCACGTCACGCTGAACGGGCTCCTCCTCCCGATCCGCAAAGGGTTCGATCAGACGATCTGTAAGCGCCCGGCGGTGCTGTTCGACGGCGTGCGGAGTCCGCTCCGGGGCTACGAGGGCGGCGACATCGACATCCTCGTCTTCCGCGAGAACACCGAGGGGGAGTACGCGGACGTGGGCGGGCGCGAACATCTCGGCTTCGAGAACGAGGTGGCGGTTCAGAGCGCCGTCTACACCCGTCGCAGCACCGAGCGCATCGTCCGGGCGGCCTTCGAGGCGGCCAGCGAGCGCGCGGGCCACCTGACGAACGTCACCAAGTCGAACGCGCAGGCCCACGGGATGGTGTTCTGGGACGACGTCGTCGCGGAGGTGAGCGAGGAGTACCCCGACGTGACGGTCGAACGGTTGCTGGTCGACGCCGCGAGCATGGACCTGATCCGCCGCCCCGACGAGTTCGACGTGATCGTCTGTTCGAACCTCTTCGGCGACATCCTCACCGACGTCGGGGCCATCGTCACCGGAAGCATGGGCCTGGCGCCCTCCGCGAACGTCGACCCCGGCCGCGACCACCCGTCGATGTTCGAACCCGTCCACGGCAGCGCCTTCGACATCGTGGGCGAGGGGGTCGCCAACCCGCTGGCGACGGTGCTCTCGGGGTCGCTCATGTTCGAGCACCTCGGCGAGGAGGCGGCCGCGTCGGCGCTGTGGGACGCCGTCGCCGCGCAGTTGGCGGACGAGGGGGCACCCCGGACGCCGGACCTCGGCGGCGAGTCGACCACCGAAGCGGTCGCCGCAGACCTGCGCGAGCGACTGTGAGCCGTCAGGTGCCGCCGGGGCCGCCGTCTGCGGCGGTGCCGTCTGCCTCGGGCGGGGCGTAGGTGGTCCGGAGGTAGCCGATCACCTCGTCGACGGTTTCGGAATCGTAGGTCCAGAACCCGTAGAACGACCCCGGAAGTCGCTCTTCGGCCAGCAGCGCACACTTCATCGCGTCGACGCCGCCGCCGTCGTAGGCGACGAACCACGAGTCGCTGATCTCCGTCTCCGTCGAGAGGTGCAGTTCCACCTGTCCGAGGTCGTCGAGTTCGTCGTGGCCGTCGGGGGTCGCGTAGACGTGGACGTCGAGGCTGCCGCGGTCGGCGAGATGTTCGTACACGTCGGCCTGGGAGGCGAAGCGGGCGCATGTCTGGAATCCGGCGTGGAGTTCGCCGGCCGCGCCCCGCCAGGCCCGGTCCTCGATCTCCTTCGAGGCGGCCACCATCCGCTCGGTGTCGTAGGAGGTAAAGAGCGTCTCGTCGAGTTCGTCGAGTACCGTCTCGTACGTCTCGCGGGTGAAGTCCGGCGCGACGCCCGTCGTCGGCCCGAGGACGTCGCTCACGTCGATGGCGGCGAGAAACTCCTCGTCGCGGCTCAACACCGCGTAGTTGCGGGGGCCGGCGTTGCTCTCGGCCCGGTCGATGGTGAGGTTGCGGTCGGCGAAGTGTTCGCGGAGCGCCGTCGCCACGCCGGCCTCCGGGTTGAACACGGTCAGCGTCTTCTCCTCCGCCTCGACCGCGGCGATGAGTTCGAACAGCCCCATTCGCCCGTGTAGAGGGGCGGGCGCTATTTGTGCTTTTATGCCGGGGGACCGCGGAGCGGGCGACGCGCCCCTTTTGTACGGCGACGGCGTACGGCCGCCGAACGGATGACGGTCACCACCCTCCACCGCCCGGCCCACCGGGATGCGCTCACCCACCTCGAAGACGCGTTCCGGCGCGGCGACCTGATCACCGTCTTCGGGCGGTGTACCGTCGAGTACGACGGCCGGGCGTCGAGCAGTCTCGGCCCGGGTGAGCGCCTCCTCCTGCTCAAACCCGACGGCTCGGCGCTCGTCCACACCGACGAGCAGCGCACGCCGGTGAACTGGCAACCCCCGGGCTGCGATCACTTCGCGAGCGTCCGCGACGGCCGCCTGCGGGTGCGGAGCGTCCGCCGGTCGCCCGAGGAACTCCTCGACGTCCGCTTCGACTGGGTCCACCACCTCGCCGCCTACGACGTGACCGATCCCGACGACCTCGACCTGCAGGGCAGCGAGGCCGACCTCAAGGAGTACGTCGTGGCCAACCCCGAGCGGATCGATCCCGGGTTCGAGCCCCTGGCGACCGAGCGGGAAACCGACGCCGGCCCGATGGACGTCTTCGGCGAGGACGAGGCGGGACGGCCCGTCGCCGTCGAGTTGAAGCGGCGGCGGGTGGGGCCGGACGCCGTCGGCCAACTCCGCCGCTACGTCGACGCCCTCGAACGCGAACTCGGCGACGGCACGGCGATCCGTGGCATCCTCGTCGCGCCCTCGGTCACCGACCGCGCGGCGACGCTGCTGGAGCGCGACGGCCTGGAGTTCGTCGCCCTCGATCCGGCGACCGGGCGGCCGCCGGACGACGCCGACGCGTGATCGGGCGGACCGTGCCGAAACCTCCCTCATCGATCATCCACATCCGCCGGCTCGCCCGCCAGCTCTGCGTCATCCCGGCGTTTAATGTGTGTGGTCACGGTACCCACGATCAATGGATCTCCACCACCGAACCGTCCGACAGGACGTCCGGGAACTGGGCGAACTCCTCGGCGACGTACTGGAGGCGCAGTCCTCCACGCAGGCGTTCGAGGCGGTCGAAGACCTCCGCACTGCGGCCATCGACTACCGCGACGGCAGCCTCCCGTCGCGCGAACCGCTGCGAACGACGCTCGGCTCGCTCGACTCCGAACTGGAGGGGGCGGCCGCGCGGGCCTTCACGGCCTACTTCGAACTCATCAACCTCGCCGAGGAGCGCGAGCGGGTGCGTGCCATCCGCCGGAGTTCCCAGTCGGGTGGCCTGTCGGACAGCCCGCAGGCGACGGTCGCCTCGCTCGTCGAGGACGACGTCGACGCCGAGACGGTCCAGCGGGTCCTCGACGACGTGCTCATCCAGCCCACCTTCACCGCGCACCCGACCGAGGCACACCGGAAGACGATCAAGGCGAAGCTCCGGACGATCACGACCCTCCTCGAGGGGCTGGACGAGCGGCGGCTGACCGACGCCGAGCGCCGGAGCTCCTGGGACCAGCTCGAGGCCGAGGTGACGAGCCTGTGGCAGACCCCGCAGGTCCGCGACCGGGCTCCGGAGCCCGAAGACGAGGCGCGCAACGTGCAGTGGTATCTGGAGAACACGCTCTTCGACGTCGTTGGCGACGTGTACGCCGAACTGGAGGAGGTGCTCGCCGACTCGTATCCGGAGGTTGACGTGCCCAAACTCTTCGAGTTCCGGTCGTGGGCGGGGAGCGACCGCGACGGCAACCCCTCCGTGACCGTCGACGTGACAAGCGAGACCCTGGAGCGCCAGCGCTCGGTCGTCGTCTCGAAGTACCGCGACGAGCTGAAGCGGCTCTCGGGCATCCTCAGCCAGGACGCCGCCTGGATCACGCCCGGCGAGCGCTTCGAGGAGTCGCTGGTCGCCGACCGCGGGCGCTTCCCCGACGTGGCGAGCGAGGCCCAGGAGCGCTATCCCCACGAACTCTACCGGCAGAAGCTGAAGCTGATGCGCGAGCGGCTGGAGCGGATCGGCGACGTGCGCCCCGGCGGCTACGCCGAGGCCGCGGAACTGATCGACGACCTGGAGGCCATCGACGAGAGTCTGCGGCTGAACGACGCCGCCTCCATCGCCGACGCCTACGTCGAACCCCTGATCCGGAAGGTGGACACGTTCGGCTTCGCGCTCGCGAGCCTCGACCTGCGCGACCACCAGCAGAACCACACCGAGACGGTCGGCGAGTTGCTGGAAGGGCAGGGCGTGGAGTACCGCGGCCGCGACGAGGAGGGGCGGATCGAGGCCCTCACCGAGGCGATCATGCAGGACGCCGACGTGGTCGACCTCTCGAACCCGGGCGACGTGAGCGACACGGCCGAGCGCGTCTGCGAGCGGTTCGAGGCGCTCCGGCGCTGGCAACGGGAGTACGGCGCCGACGCCATCGACACCTACTGCATCAGCATGACCGAGGAGCCGAGCCACGTCCTCGAGGTCCTCTTTCTCGCCGATCAGGCGGGCGTGGTCGACCTGCCGGGATACAGCGGCCTCGACGTGGTGCCCCTGCTGGAGACCGAGAGCGCCCTCGACGGCGCCCGGCGCATCATGGGGACGCTGTTCGAGAACGAGGCGTACGCCGCCGCGCTCGACTGTCGGGACGACACCCAGGAGATCATGCTGGGCTACTCCGACTCGAACAAGGAGAACGGCTTCCTGGCGGCCAACTGGGACCTCTACCGGAACCAGCGACGCCTCGCGCGCATCACCGACGAGTTCGGCGTCACGATGCGCCTGTTCCACGGGCGGGGCGGCTCCATCTCCCGGGGCGGCGGCCCGATGCACGAGGCGATGTTGGCGCTGCCCGTCGAGACGGTCACCGGCGAGATCAAGTTCACCGAGCAGGGCGAGGCCATCGCGGAGAAGTACGGCAACCCGCGGATCGCCGAGCGCAACCTCGAACGGATGCTGGACGCACAGATGCGCGCGCGCCGGCAGTCGCTCGACGGTCCGGTCAAGCCGACGCCCGACGCTTGGACCGAGGCGATGGAGACGATGGCGACGGCCGCGAGGGAGGCGTATCAGGACCTCCTCGAAACCGACGGGTTCATCCCCTACTTCGAGACCGCGACGCCGATCACGGTCATCGAGGACCTCAACCTCGGGTCGCGACCGGCGTCCCGGTCCGGCGAGCGTACCGTCGAGGACCTTCGGGCCATCCCGTGGGTGTTCTCGTGGACGCAGTCGCGGTGTATCATCCCGGGGTGGTACGGGCTGGCGACGGGCATCGAGGCCTACCTCGACGACGGCGGGTCGGTGGAGACCCTCCGGAAGATGTACGAGCGCTGGCCCTTCTTCAAGACCACCCTCGACAACGCCGCGCAGTCGATGGCGCGGACGGACATGGAGATCGCGGAGGTGTACGCGGGGCTGGCGCCCGCGGAGTTGCGCGAGCGCTTCTTCCCGCGGATCCGCGGGGAGTACGAACGGGCCACCGAACTCGCCTTGGAGATCTCCGGCCGCGACGACCTGGTGCGGCGGGACTGGCTCCGAGACAGCCTCGACCGCCGCAACCCCTACGTCGACCCGCTGAACCTGCTGCAGACGCGACTGCTGGCCCGCGACGACCGGACGCCCTCGGAGGAGCGGACCCTCCGGCTGACGGTCAAGGGCATCGCGGCGGGGATGAAGAGTACGGGATAGGCGCCCGTTGCCGGCGTCGCACGGCATCGAAGGCTTTATTCGCCGCCTCGGCTTCGGCTACGACAAGTAACTATGTCAGATAAACCCGCCTCCATGTACCGGGAGATCAGCAAGCCCCCGTACACGCGACGCGAGTACATCACGGGCATCCCGGGCTCCAAGATCGCACAGCACAACATGGGCAACCTCCAGACCGGCCCCGACGACTACCCGGTCCACATCAGCCTCGAAGTCGAGGAGGAGTGCCAGATCCGCCACGGCGCGCTCGAGGCCTCGCGCCTGTCGGCCAACCGCCGTCTCCTGAAGGAGGTCGGTCAGGAGAACTACAAGATGGTGCTCCGGAAGTTCCCCCACCACGTCATCCGCGAGAACAAGCAGGCGACGGGCGCGGGCGCGGACCGCGTCTCCGACGGGATGCGACAGGCCTTCGGCAAGCCGGTGGGCACCGCCGCGCGCATCGCCGCCAACGAGACGGTGTTCACCTGCTACTGCAACCCCGAGGACGCCGCCACGGTCAAGGACGCCTTCCGGCGCGCGTACAACAAGATCTCGCCGCCCTGCCGCGTCGTCGTCGAGCAGGGCGAACAGCTGCTCGTCGCCTGAGCGTCCCCGACGGCCGACCCGCGAACTTTTGTCGCACCCTTCCTCACGAAGCGTATGCTCCGTCTCGCCGTGACTTCCCGGGCCGAGACCTTCGACCGGCTGTGTGACCCCCTCGCCGACAGGGGGATCGAGGTCGCCCACCTCGACGCGGAGGGGCGGACCGTCGACCTCTCGACGCCCCCCGCCGGGCGCTTCGACGCCGGCTTCGTCTTCCCTTCGCGCACCCAGGCGGGCGCCGCGCTCTCGGCGCTTCACGACCTCCCCTGGGTGAACGACCGCGAGGCCGTCCTGACCTCGCGGAACAAGGGCGGCGTCCTCGCGGCGCTCGGCGCCGCGGGCCTCCCGGTCCCGGAGACGACGATGATCTCCAGTCCCGTCGACGAGGCGACGGTCGTCGACGCCGCCGCGGACCTCGGGTGGCCGGTCGTGGTCAAACCCAACTCGACGACCCGCGGGACGGGCGTGGCGAAGGCCGCCGATCCCGACTCGCTGTCCGGCATCGTCGACTACCTCGACCTGGTTCACGACTACCGCGCCACGGGCGACAAGACGTTCCTCCTGCAGGAGTTCCTCCCCGACGCCCGCGACTACCGGGTGATGGTCGTCGACGGGGCGTACGCGGGCGCGGTCGAGCGACGGCTCCCGGACGCCGGTGGCGGGCCCGAACGATGGAAACACAACGTCCACCGGGGCGCCGAGGCGACGGGCGTCGACCTGTCCGACGACCTCCGGAGGCTGGCCGAGCGGACGGCCGCGACGCTCGACGTGCCGTATCTGGGGGTGGATCTGCTGGTGACCGAGGACCGGGCGGTCGTCGCTGAGACGAACGCGCGGCCGACGGTCGACGCGGCGACGAAGTACGTGCCGGACTTCTACGACCGGGTGGCGGCCGTGATTCGGCGGACGGCGGCGTCGGAGTGAGTTACTCGACGTCGATGGCGGCGGAGTCGCCGAGTTTGTCGACCGTGACCTCGAGGATGCCGTTGTTGAAACTGGCCGAGGCGGAGTGTTCGTCGACGCGGGCGGGGAGGCGGACGCGTTCGTCGTACTCGCGGTGCGGGGAGACGGCGCTGATGGTGAGGGTCTTGCCGTCACACTTCAGTTCGATGCCCTCCTTCTCCACGCCCGGGAGGTCGGCGACGAGTCGGATCTGCTCGGCTTCCTCGTAGACGTCCACGTGGGTCTCGGAGCTGAATCCGGAGCCGTCGCCGACGGGTCCGGTCATCTCGTTCATCATCCGTTCGATCTCGTCGAAAATGTCGCCGAACGGGTCGTCGCGGTCGTCGCCTCTCATGGGCACCCGTAGGCCACTCCCGGTCAAAAACTTTCTGTCGCCGACACCCACGGCAGCGTGTCACACGGTCGTTCGGGAGGAATCGCCCGTTTGAAATACTCGTCGCGCCATCGATCCGACGAGGCTCATGTTCAAGACGCTCGACGACATCGGGTCCGGGAAACGCGTCCTCGTCCGGTTGGACCTCAACTCGCCGGTCGAGGACGGCATGGTCAGGGACAACCGGCGGTTCGCGCGCCACGCCCGGACCGTTCGGGAACTCGTCGATGCCGGGCACCGTGTCGTCGTCATGGCGCACCAGGGCCGGCCGGGACGGGACTCCTTCGTCTCGCTCGACCAGCACGCGGAACTCCTGGCGGAGTACGTGGAGACCCCCGTCGCGTTCGTCGACGACGTGTACGGTGACTCGGCCATCGCGGCCGTCCGCTCGCTCGACGCCGGCGAGGTACTCATGCTCGAAAACGTCCGGATGTGCGACGACGAACTCCCGGAGAAGCCCCCCGAGCAACACGCGGAAAGCGAGTTCGTCCGGTCGCTCGCCCCCGAGTTCGACTGCTACGTCGACGACGCCTACTCGGCGGCCCACCGCGCCCACGCCTCGCTCGTGGGCTTTCCGCTCGTCCTCCCCGCCTACGCCGGACGCGTCATGCAGTCGGAGTACGAGGCCAACACCAGCATCGCCAACCGGGAGTTCGACGGCCCCGTGACGATGGTGCTCGGCGGCGCCAAGGCCACGGACGTCATCGACGTGATGTCCGCGCTCGACGAGGCCGTCGACCACTACCTGCTCGGCGGCATCGTTGGCGAACTCTTCCTGCGTGCCGCGGGCTACGACGTCGGCTACGACGTCGGGGGCACCGAACTGTACGACCACCAGTGGGCGGACAACGAGGAACGCATCCGCGAACTCCTCGCGGAGCGGGGCGACCGCATCCACCTCCCCTTCGATCTGGCGTACGAACGCGACGGCGAGCGGGCTGAAGTCCCCGTCGAAGACGTCGAGAAGGACCAGCCGCTGCTCGACGTGGGCTCGCTCACCGTCGGGCGCTACGGCGGCGTCATCGAGGACTCGGCGGCCGTCTTCGTCAAGGGTGCCCTCGGGGTGTTCGAGGACGAGCGCTTCGCCGACGGGACGGTCGGCATCCTCGAATCCATCGCCTCCTCGGACTGCTTTTCGGTCGTCGGCGGCGGCGACACCTCCCGCGCGATCGAACTCTACGGGCTGAACGAGGAGTACTTCTCACACGTCTCCATCGCCGGCGGCGCCTACGTCCGGGCGCTCACCGGCCAGTCGCTTCCGGCCGTCGAGGTGCTGTGCGAGAGCGCGATGGAGTACGAGTCGGTCTCCGAGTGACTCACAGCCCGGAGTCGATGCCGACGCCCATGGCCGCCTCCGTCCGTGCCATGCTCTCGGCGGCGTCGGCGTCGCCGGTGAGCGCCCGGACGGCGTCGACGTTCTCGGGAACCACGTCGCTCTCCTGGTGGATCGCCTGGAACAGGTAGAGGTCGCGACCCTCGACGGTGATCGACTCCGACCAGATGCAGTTCTCCCAGAGGTCGCCCCGGGGGCGGCCGGCGTCGTGTGCGAACTCCTTGAGCTTGCCCGAGCCGTCGATGTCGGCGCCGGCCGGGATCCGGAACAGCCGGGTCTCGTCGGCGAACAGGTCGCGCACCTCGTCGGCGTCCGGCGACGACTCCAGGGTCACGTTGACGCTGTGGGTGTGCATCAGCGTCGCCGGCACCTTCATCCCGAGCGTGTCGATGTCGAGATCCGGGAAGATGGTGTTCACGTCCGGCCCGTGGTGGGACGGGATGGTCACCGGATCGGGAAGGATGTCGTCGATGGGTCCGCGGCCGGTCTGCCCCGGGTCACCCCCGCGGCGCACCAGCGTGACCCGGGCCTTCTCGACGCCGTAGGCCTCCTGGAGGGGCGCGAGGATCCGGGAGAGTCCCGTGGTGTTACAGGAGACCACTCGGGCCGAGTCGGCGCCGACGGCGTCGGCGTAGTTGGCGCGGGCGTTGAAGCTCACCTCGGCCACGTCGGCGTCCTCGCCGCCCTGGAAGACCGCGGGGGTGTCGTGTTCGTCGTAGAGGGCGGCGTTCTCGGCGCCGATACCGGAGGGCGTACAGTCGACCACCACGTCCGACTCGGCCACCAGTTCCGCCACCTCGCCCGCCAGTTCGAGGCCCGCCTCGGCGAAGCGGTCGGCGCGATCCGGGACGGCGGCGTAGAGCGGATAGCCCTTGCGCACCGCCGTCTCGGCCTCGAAGTTCGGCCGGGTCTTGGCGACGCCGACGAGGTTCATGTCCGGCTGTGCTTCGACCGCGTCCGCGACGCGCTTTCCGATGGTTCCGTAGCCGTTGACGCCGACGTTCGTCATATCGCGCAGTCGACGACCGACCGGCATAATCGTTTCGAGCCACGCTCCCGGCCGTCCGGCGCGACTCCTACCGGATGAAAACGGTCCCCCACGCTTATCGACTCCCCGAGCGGAGTCGGGTGTATGCCGACACGCAATACCCTCGAAACCGAGATTCTGGGACGACCCGTCACCTTCGACTACTCCGAGCACTGGGTCGGCTACTCGCTGTTTCTCCTCCGCATCGTCATGGGGTGGACGCTGTTTCAGGGCGGCATCACGAAAGTCGTCACCCACCTCGACGCCAACCCCGACAACGACTGGACCGCGGCGGGGTTCCTGCTGAACGTCCCCGAGGGGAACCCGCTGGTCGGGTTCTGGGCGAGCATGGCCGGAAATCCGCTCGTCGACGCGCTGAACATGTGGGGGCTGACCCTGACCGGTCTGGCGCTCCTCGTGGGGGCGTTCGTCCGCTGGAGCGCGTTCTGGGGGGCCGTCATGATGCTGTTCTACTGGGCCGCCGCGCTCCAGGGCGGCCTCCTCGCGGGTCTCCCGCTGGCACACGGCTGGGTCGTCGACGACCACCTCGTCTACGCCGTCCTGCTGTTCGGCATCGGCGCCTTCGGCGCCGGCCGGATCCTCGGCGTCGACGCCTACCTCGAAGACACCGCCGCCGTCCGGAACAACCCCTGGCTGCGGTACCTCCTCGGCTGAGAGGAATCCCCCCGGCGCGTGCGTCCGTCCTCCCTTCGGTCGGGCCTCGACGGCCCCGGCGATATCCGGTCGTGCTTCGACCGCGTCCGCGACGCGCCTTCCGATGGCGTGGCCGTCGACCCGACGTTCGTCGTCTCGCGGGGTCGCGGAGCGGCGGGCACGGTCGCTTCGAGCCCCCTTCCCGGCCGTCACCGCGCCACACGGACTGCACGGGACGGTAGGCCCTCCCTACCGCGATCCGGCCGTCGGCTTTCGACGCGTTTGCCCGCGCCCGTCCCGAGATTAGGTCCGGTTAGCATACTTACGTTCGCTCCGGCCGTAGTGTCACCCCGTAGACCACCTCTCGACGGCGCGGGTATCGGTAGCCGTGTTTTCCGCCTGGCGGCGGTCGCAGAACGATCCCATGACTCAACGAACCCAACCCCGACCGATCCGAACGTACCCGCTCTCCCGACGCGACGTGCTCCGTGCCACCGGCGCCGCCGGCGCACTGGCGGTCGGTGGCACCGGCCTCCGCGCCGTTACCGGGGTCGCAACCGCCGACGAACACGCCATCGAGACCTGTGGTGGCGAGGTCGACATCGTCGTCGCTCTCGACTACTCCGGCTCGATTCGGAGCGCCGGTACGTGGGGCGACATCGAGAGCGGCGTGGACAGTCTCCTCGGCGTCGTCCCCGAGGACGTCCAACTCGGACTGGTCACGTTCGGCGATGCCCCCGCAGCCTTCGAGTACGGTCCGAACAACCTTCTCGACTTCGCGACGGCGGGCAACGTCGCCGCGCTCGAAGCGGGCATCCCGACGAGCAGCCCCCCCAACGAGAACGCGACGCACATTCCCGGTGCGCTGGCCTTCGCCGACGCCATCCTCGACGTGGAGGGCCGCGACGGCACGGAGATCGTCGTCCTCGTCACCGACGGCGGCCCGAACTACGAGAACGGCGTCGTCGGCGACGGCTCGGCGCCCCCTGCGGACGATACGACCTTCCCCTACGGGACGTTCGAGTTCACCGGCGGGACCACCGGCGGCGAGAACGGCGTCGCCGGCGAGCCCGGTGAACTCTCCGAGACGACGGCCGTCGCGACCGGAATCAAAGACGCCGATCGGCGCATCATCGCGGTCGGCATCGGACAGGACGTCGCCGGGTTCGACGACTACCTGCAGAACTCCATCGCCAGTTCCCCGGACGACTTCGTCGCCGTCGAGGACGCGTCGACCCTCGGGACCGAACTCGAGGCGCTCATCAGCGAGGTGTGCGAGGAGACGTGTACGGACTGTCCCGACGACGCCGGCCTGCTCGTGAAATACGAGTTCGAGTGCGCCGAAACCGACGACGAGGGCGACTGCGTTCGCTGGGAGTTCGTCCCCGAGGACGGCACCGACCCCAACATCGTCTACACCGAGGGGGCATACGAGAGCGCGGACGGCGAGGCGAACGAACCGACGTCCGTCACCTTCGACACGGAGTACTGTGACCTGTACGCTCTGGTCAAGAGCGGTCGGGAGCTAGAGGTCCAGTCGTTCACGGACGTCGACGGCACCCTCACCGTCGACACCGCGAACGACGAGAAGTACGCCATCAGCTTCGTGGCCTTCTACTGCACCGAGGCCGCGGCGCAGGCGGCACTCGACGCCTTCCCCTCGGGCGGGGCCGGGCGGGACCGATCCCGTGGAGGACCGGACCGATCCCGTGGACGAGGCCGAGGATCCCGTGGACGGGGCCGAGGGCGATAGCCCGGTTCGGCGCCCTGCCGTGATCGGAGGGTAAGGGCTAACCCCGATCCTCCCCTGTGGGGAGACATGACCGACGCACTCCGCGAGGCCGCCGAGACGGCGATCCATCAGTGCATGGCCCTCGAGGCCGGGGAGTCCTGTGTCGTCGTCACCGACGACGAGCGACTGCTCATCGGCGAGGCGCTCTACGAGGCCGCCCGCGACGTGACGGACGACGCCGTCCTCCTGCGGTACCCACCCGGAGAACAGCACGGCACCGAACCCCCCGCGCCCGTCGCGGCGGCGATGGCCGACGCCGACGTGGTGCTCGCGCCGACGACCAAGAGCCTGAGTCACACTCGCGCCCGCAAGCGCGCCTGCGACGCCGGAGCGCGCGCGGCGACCCTCCCGGGTATCACCGAGGACGTGATGATCGCCGGCCTCGACGCCGACTACGAGGCCATCGCCCGGTGCTGCCGGGAGGTGCTCGCACAGGTCGCGGACGCCGACGAGGTTCGGATCACCACCGACGCTGGCACCGACCTCACGGTCGTCCCCGGCGACCGGGAGTGGCTCACCGACACCGGGATGGTCCACGACGCCGGCGACTTCTCGAACCTCCCCGCCGGCGAGGTGTTCGTCAGCCCCGAGACGGCGAACGGCACCTACGTCGTCGACGGGACGATGATGCCGCACGGACTGGTCGAGGAGCCGCTCCGGTTCGAGGTGGAGGCCGGCTACGTCACCCACATCTCCGACGACGCGGTCCGCGAGCAGGTGGAGACGGGTCGCGAGGCGGTGGGCCGCGACGCCGCCAACCTCGCGGAACTGGGACTCGGAACCAACGTCGGCGTGACCGAACTCGTCGGCTCCGTCCTCTTAGACGAGAAGGCCGCGGGCACCGTCCACGTCGCCATCGGCGACGACGCGAGCATCGGCGGCGACGTCGAGGCGCCGCTCCACCTCGACGGGATCATCCGGGAGCCGACGGTGTACGCCGATGGAGAGGTCGTCGATCTCCCGTCGGTCGAACGGCCCGAGCGGGAACAGTCGTAGACCGACCGTCGCGCGGGATCCCCGGCGCTACTCCTCGGACGGTTCCTCGTCGGCCTCCTCGTCGGCCTCCTCGGCGCCGTCGAGGAAGCCGTGGTACGGACAGACGTACTCGTCCCGGATGATCTGCTCGTCGACGATGTCGAGGCCGAGTCCGTCGAGTTCCTCCGCGATCCGGTTGAGGTCGTCGTGGGTCCGCCCGATGGCGTTCACGTACACGTTCCGCTTGCCGGTCATGATCTCTCTGACCGCGGTGACGCCGTGGACCTCCCGCGCTCGGTTCGCCAGCGAGTCCCGCTCGGTGACCGGCGCCGTGCAGATGATCTTGGTGTACAGGGGATACCCCGCCAGATCGTAGTCGATGTCGATGTGATACCCCCGGATGATCCCGCTCTCTTCGAGTTTGTTGAGCCGCGTCCGGACGGTGCTCGACGACAGCCCGAGCTTCTCCCCGATGTCGCTGGACGACGTTCGGCGGGCGTCCTGCTGGAGGTAGTAGAGGATGGACCGATCGACCGAGTCCAGCTCGCCGTCTTTCATCACTGCAGCGTTTCGTCGCCGACCGTTTTACGTTTGCGCCCCTCACACCCGCGGTTTCGACCGGCACGGCGGGATCGGTGGTCCGGTCATCTGATGACGGCATCCAATATCTATTCGACACTCTTTGACGCATCGTCAATAGAACCGGCCGATTTATGTCGATCCGTGATCTACGTGTGACCAACGCGGCAGGGGGCACCGACGCTCCGCCGCTTTCACCCCATGAGACTACGCTCGACCCCCCACGAAACAACGGAAACGTCGACCGACGGGACGGACGCGGACTACTACGTCCTCGGCGACGATCACCTCGGCGTCGAGGTGGCTCGAGGGCTGGGCGCCGCGGGTCACGCGGTCACCCTCGTCGGCGGCGCCGACGTGGACGACGTCCCGTCGCTGCAGGGCGATCCGTCGGCGGTCGACGTGCTGTGTGATAGCGGCATGTCGGAGACGTCGACGGTCGTCGTGGCCACTTCGGACGACGGCCGGAACCTGCTCGTCGCACAGCTCGTCAGCACCCGCTTCGACGTCGCCGACGTCTTCGTCGTGGTCCACACGCCGGATCGCTTCGACCTCGTCGCCGAGGCGGGTCACCGACCGATCTGTGCGACGACGGTGCTGGCCGACGCCGTGGTGACCGACGTTCGTCCCCGACTCAGCGAGGCCGACGCGACATGAAGGAGCTGGAACGCGACCTCGGTCTACCGTCCGTCCTCGCCATCAGCATCGGCGCCATGATCGGAAGCGGTATCTTCATCCTGCCGGCACTGGCGCTCGAAATCGCCGGCCCCGCGGTCGTCCTCGCCTATCTCCTCGCCGGGCTGCTCGTGGTGCCGGCCGCGCTCTCGAAATCCGAGATGGCGACCGCGATGCCGGAGGCGGGCGGCACCTACATCTACATCGAGCGCGGCATGGGGCCGCTTTTGGGCACCATCGCGGGCGTCGGCACGTGGTTCTCGCTCTCGTTCAAGGGGGCGCTCGCGCTCGTCGGCGGGGTTCCCTACCTGCTGCTCCTGTTCGACCTCCCGCTCCAGCCGGTCGCCCTGGGGCTGGCGACGCTTCTCATCCTGGTGAACCTCGTCGGCGCGAAGCAGACGGGACGGCTCCAGCTCGCCATCGTGGTCGTCATGCTGGCCGCGCTCGGCTGGTTCGCCGCCGGCAGCGCGCCGAGCGTCCAGTCGGCGAACTTCGCCGGGTTCCTCGATTCCGGCGTCGGCGGACTGCTGGCCGCGACGGGGCTGGTGTTCGTCTCCTACGCCGGCGTGACCAAGGTCGCGAGCGTCGCCGAGGAGATCGAGGATCCGGGTCGCAACATCCCGCTCGGCATCCTCGGCTCGCTCGTGTTCACGACCGCCCTGTACGTGGCCATCGTCACGGTCCTCGTCGGCATCACCGACCCCGGGAGCGTCGCCGGATCGCTGACGCCCGTCGCCGTCGCCGCGGAGGTGACGCTCGGCCGGGCCGGCGTGATCGCCGTCATCCTCGCGGCCATCCTCGCGCTCGTCTCGACGGCCAACGCCGGGATCCTCTCCTCGTCGCGGTACCCGTTCGCGATGAGCCGGGACAAGCTGGCGCCGCCGTCGCTCTCGACGGTCAACGAGCGGTTCGGGACGCCCGTCACCTCCATCACGCTCACCGGCGCCGTGTTGCTGGCGCTCATCGCGTTCGTCCCGATCCTCGACATCGCGAAGCTCGCGAGCGCCTTCCAGATCATGGTGTTCGCGCTGATCAACCTCGCCGTCGTCGCGTTCCGCGAGGGTGAGACGGCGTACGACCCCGAGTTCACCTCGCCGCTGTACCCCTGGGTACAGCTCTTCGGCGCCGTTACCGGCGTCCTCCTGCTGACGCAGATGGGGATCGTCGCGCTCGCCGGCGCCGCCGTCATCACGCTGGGGAGCGTCGCCTGGTATCTGTGGTACGTCCGCCCGCGTGTGCGCCGGGACGGCGTCGCCACGGACGCGATCCGTCGACAGGTGGGTCGGGGCGCCCTCGCCGACGTGGAGGCCGACGCCACGGACGACGGCCACGAGGTGCTCGTCGCTCTGACGAAGGCCGTCGGGGAGGAGCGAGAGCGGTCCCTCGTCGCCCTGGCGGCGGACGTCGTGCGGCCACACGACGGGCGCGTGGTCGTCGTTCGGTTCGAGGAGATCCCCGACCAGGCGCCGCTCACCGAGGCCGCAACCGTCCAGTCACCGGCCGACCGCTCCTTCGAGGCTCGGGTCGAGGCACTCGCCGCGGAGTTCGACGTCGCGGTCGAGGCCGACGAGGTCGTCAGCCACGACACCAAACACGCCATCGTCAACTTCGCCGACCACCACGACATGGACGCGATCCTCGCGGAACACGAACCGCTCCGCCTCCGCTCTCGGCTGCTCGGCGACCCGGTCGACTGGGTCGTTCGACACGCACCCTGCGAGGTGCTTCTCGTGGACAACGTGGGCTACGACGCACCGACGGACGTCGCCCTCTCGGGGGGTGGCGGTCCGTACGAGTCACGCACCGTGGCGCTGGCCGACGCTATCGCCACGGCCAACGACGGTCGGATCTCGCTCTGGTATCCCGACGACGAGGGGACCACCAGACACAGTCGGACGATCGACGACTACCAGTCCGAGTTGTCGTCGCTGCTCTCGGTCCCCGTCCGAGCCGAGCCCGTGCGTACCGACGGGGGCAACCTCACCCGTCCCGACCTGCTCGTTCGGGCCGGCGCCGATCACCGACTCCGAAACGTCCTGTTCGACGACCGGCCGATGGTTCCGAGTCCGGGCTGTACGACCGTCACCGTCTATCCGGGGGCCGATCGCCGTCCGCCGCTCCACAGACGGCTGCTCGAACGCGTCGTCTTCTGAGCCGGCCCCCGGCTCCCGGACTCGTCGCGCGTCGTTCAGTCGGCCCTCGCTCGTCCGCGGAGGAGCGGGTTTTTACCGCCGGGACGGCTACGAACGACCATGACTCATCCCGGACCCGACGCGGGCGACCGCGTCGCCCTCGCCTGCCCCTCGTGTGCCGACGCGGGGACGACGGTTCACGAGGTGTTGAAACCCGGCGGCCAGGTCACCGTCCGCTGTACGGCGTGTGGCCACGTCCACAAGGAGCGCTACGACCCGCCACCCGAGACCGAACTCGACGTGGTCGTCTCGCAGGGCGACGAATCGCTCGCGACGACCGTCGACGCCCCCGCCGAGGACGCCGTCGAGGTCGGCGACGAGTTCGTCGTCGACACGCCGGAGGCGATCATGCAGGTGCGGATCACCTCCATCGAAGTCGCCGACGACACGCGCGTCGAGGAGGCTGCCATCGAGGACGTGGCGACGCTCTGGACCCGCGCCGTCGACAACGTCCGCGTCAACGTGACCGTCCACCCGAACGACGGGCGGCGGGACGACTCCCGGAGCATCACCGTCTCGGTCCCCGGCGATCACGAGTTCGTCGTCGGGGAGACCGCCGAGTTCGGGGACGAGGAGTTCGAGATCACCGGCCTGCAGGTTCGCGACGACGCCCCCGAGTATCGCTTCGAGAAACTCGATCACGACGGCGACACCGTGTTCGCGAAGGACACGAAGCGGGTGTACGGTCGCGACGTCACCTCGGCCGCGTGGTCCGCCTGGTGACCGGGACGCGATGGACTTCGACAGCGCCCGTGCCGCCCTCGTCGACCGCCTGATCGAGCAGGGGCGACTCGATCGCCCCGAGACGGAGCGGGCGATGCGCGCCGTCCCCCGTCACGAGTTCGTCCCGCCGGATCGACGCGAGGCGGCCTACCGGGACCGCCCCCTCCCGATCGGCGAGGGCCAGACGATCAGCGCCCCGCACATGGTGGCGACGATGACCGACCTGCTGGCGCCCGACCCCGGCGACGACGTGCTGGAGATCGGCACCGGCTGTGGCTACCACGCCGCGGTGACGAGCGAGGTGCTCGGCGACGGGAGCGTCTTCAGCGTCGAGGTCGAACCCGAACTCGCCCGGGCGGCGCGCGACCGACTCGACCGACTCGGCTACGACGTTCGGGTGCGGGTCGGCGACGGCCACGAGGGCTGGCCCGAGGGCGCCCCCTACGACGGGGCGTATCTGACCTGCGCGCCCGCGTCGGTCCCCCATCCCGTCGTCGAGCAGGTACGCCCCGGCGGCCGGATCGTCGCCCCCGTCGGCCGCGGCCGGCAGGAACTCGTCCGGCTGACGCGGCGGGCCGACGGTGGCGTCGACCGGGAGCGACACGGCGGCGTCCGGTTCGTGTCCATGCGCGACGCCGACGACGCGCGTCGATAGGAGAACTCCCCGGGCGGCGAACGTCCCGAAACGGCCGCGGGCGACAGTGCAAGCGCACGCTTCTTAAGCGCAGCCCCCGAGGATCGACCATGGACCAAGCGGTGTTGCGCGAGGACATGGTCGACGGCCTCGATCATGCCCTCGGCGGCCTCGACGAACCCCTGGGGACGGCCATGCGGACCGTCCCTCGGCACGTCTTCGTCGAGGACCGGCCCTACGACAACCGTCGCGGCGAACACGCCGGCACGGACGTACTCGCTCCCCGAACCGTCGCCAGACTGCTGGAGGCGCTCGACGTCGAGACGGACGATGCCGTCCTCGTCGTCGGCGTCGGCGTCGGCTACACGGCCGCCCTCCTGGCCGAACTCGTCGGCGAGCGACGCGTTCACGGGGTCGACATCGCCCGCCGTCTCGTGCTCGACGCCCGGCGCAACCTCGGCCAGGCAGGCTACGACGGCGTCCTCGTGGACCGCCGCGACGGCGCCGAGGGGCTCCCCGAGTACGCCCCCTTCGATCGGGTGCTCGTCGAGGCGGCGGCCGTCCGCCCCCCACGCGCCCTGGTCGAGCAACTGGCGTCCGACGGTCGCCTCGTGATGCCGATGGGGACGCCCGACCAGACCCTGGTCGCCGTCGAACCCGACGAGTCGCCGGAGGGGTACGCCGTCGTCGACGAGTTCGGCCCCGCGACCCTCGCGCCGTTGCTCGTCGAGGGCGAACAGGCCGGCGGCGTCACCCGCAACCGCACCGAGCGCGAGGACCGCGAGTTCGCCGACCAGGGCTACTTCGCGCCGACCGGATGGGAACAGGACTGGATCGACTGGGACGAGCGACTCGACGGCGGGCGCGGGCATCACCGTCGCTGACGCGGCGCCGGTCGGCGCCGACGTTCCCCTCTCCTCTGGCTTCCGGTCCCCCGGCTCCTCGGCTCCCGCTACCCCCGCACCACCAGCACCTTCGCGTTCCCCCGCCGGTCGACGTAGCCGCTCCCGGCGGGGGGTTTCACCTCGATCACCAGCGTGCCCTCGTCCTGATTCGACCGGAGAGTCGGCGCCGCGGAGACGGTCGCCGTGCCGTCCTCGCCGGTGGTCGCCGTGCGGACGCCATCGAGGTCGGCGCTCCCGGCCTTGACGATCACCGTCGCGTCCGCGACCGAGGAGCCGTCCGCCCCCACGACGGTCAGTTCGATGGACTGCTCGCCGGGGTTCACGACCTCCGGTTCCGGCCGCACGTCCAGTTCCGTCGTGGAGAGCCCCTGGATGCCCGTCAGCATGTTCATCATGACGCTCAGGCTGGCGACGCCGATGACGAGGGCGATGACCAACCTGATCGGCAACCCTTCGATGGCGCGGCGGTCCGCTCGGAACGACTCGAACATGGGCCGGCCTGGCCTCGGCTCCGCACTTGAACCTCGGGACGAACCTTTAGGTGGGAGTCCGCGGCCACCCCCTCCCGTGAACGTACTCGGACGCGACGACTCGGCGGGGCCGACCGCACACCTCGGACACTATCGCGCGGCCGACGGGAGCGACGGCGCGAGGGTGGGGCTGGACCTGGACCGCCCGCATGCGGCGCTGGTCGTCGGCAAGCGTGGGTACGGCAAGTCACACACGCTGGGCGTCCTCGCGGAGGACGCGGCGCGGGCGGCCGGGGTCGCGCCCGTGGTGGTCGATCCGATGGGTGGGTTCGACGGCCTGGCGGTCGGCGACGGCGTGCCGGCGAGCGTCGTCGACGACCCGCGGGTGCCCGCCGCCACCCTCCCGCCCTCGACGTGGCCCGCACTGTTCGACCTCCCGGCGACCGACCCCGTCGGCGCCCTGCTCTGGGAGGCCGCGACGGAGGCCGCCACCCTGTCCGCCATGACCGCCCACGTCGAGGCGGCGGCCGCCGACGGGGGCGTTCGCCGCGCAGCCCGGAACCACCTCGCCCTCGCCGACTCGTGGGGCGTCTTCGACGCCGACGGCCTCGGCGCCGACGCCCTCCTTTCGGGTGCGACGACCGTCCTCGACTGTTCGGGACTCGACGACCGGGCGGCCGCGGCGCTGGTCCGTGCCGTCGCGCTCGGACTGTACGGGACCTGCGTCGACCGCCGTCCCGCCCGCCTGCCCTGGCTCCTGATCGACGAGGCCCACGTCTTCTTCGACGGCGTCGCCGCCCCGGCCCTGGAGACGGTGCTGACGCGGGGCCGGACGCCCGGCGTCTCGCTCGTCGCGGCCACGCAGCGCCCGAGCGCGCTCCCGCCGGTCGCCGTCTCCCAGGCCGACCTGCTGATCGCCCACCGACTGACGGCCGAGCGCGACGTGGAGGCGCTGGCCGCGGCGACGCCGACGTACCTCTCGGGCACACTTCGGGAGCGACTGCCGACCGCCCCCGGGGGCGCCGTCGTCGTCGACGACGCCACCGAGTCGGTTCACGGCGTGCAGGTGCGCCGACGCGAGACGCCCCACGGCGGCGCCGATCCGCGTGCGAGCGAGCGCGCGGATCAATCCAGCGACGCGCCGCAGTCCGGGCACTCCCCCTCGACGACGGGCACCGGCGCCGCGCAGTCGGGGCAGTAGTCGAGGTAACAGGCCGGGTCGCCCATGGTCGGCGTACGCGCCGCCGGGGCGTAAAGCGTGGGGATCA
Source organism: Haloplanus sp. GDY1 (assembly GCF_023703775.1). Classification (NCBI taxonomy): domain Archaea; kingdom Methanobacteriati; phylum Methanobacteriota; class Halobacteria; order Halobacteriales; family Haloferacaceae; genus Haloplanus; species Haloplanus halophilus. Next base: position 2,569,893 of record NZ_CP098514.1, read on the forward strand.
CGACGCCGATGATGGACGTCTCGCTCGACGTCTCCTCTCCTCGGCGTGCTGATCGCCGGCGTACGGACGGGGCGCGTCGTCTGCGTGCGTTCTCGATACTGGAATCCGCGGCCGGTCGAGGGCCGAGTCGTGTGTGGCGCGGGAGTCGGGAGCGGGATTCGAACCACGGTCGTTCCGCTCACCGGGTTCGCTTCACTCCCTGGTTCAAATCCACTGTGGTGTCTTCGCCGACGCCGGTACTCACCCGTCGCTTCGCTCCTCGTTCGTAGTCGGCGTCGGCAGAAGGACGCCCGGAGCGGGATTTGAACCCGCGTCACGACCGTGACAGGGTCGTATGATGGGCCACTACACCATCCGGGCTTTCGCATCTACACCAACCGGGGACTGGGAAATAAGACTTGCCATCTCGGGGCGCCGTGTGGTGCCGTGACGCGATTCGCGCCGGAACGGTTTTGTATCGGGAGGGCGTGTGCCAACCCGTACCGATCCTCGCTCGCCGGGGCCTCCCGGCGGGTCGATTAGCTCCGCTTCGCGGTCTTTGACAAGCGTTAAATGCGTGGCCCCACAAGGGCGCCGTAGTATCTCGTGATAACTTCTCCACCCCATCCATGGTAGACGTAAGCCAACACAAACTGGTTCCGGAGCACACAGTCCTCGACGACCCGGACCGGGTCGACGAGGTACTGGCGGAGTACAACGTCAGCAAAACCAACTTGCCGAAGATCAAGCTGAGCGATCCGGCGCTGCCGGACGCGGCCGAACCGGGCGACGTAATCGAAATCGTCCGTGACTCGCGGACCACGGACCGAGCGACAGTGTACCGACTGGTGGTCGAATGAATCGAGAGAGCCGACGCACGATTTCACGGGAGTACTTCTCGCAGGAACGCCTCGCCGAACACCACTTCCGCTCCTTTAACGCCTTCCTCGACCGGGGGATGCAGGAAGTCGTCGACGAGAAGGAGCGCATCGAGACGGACATCGGCGACAAGGAGGGGCAGGAGCCGGTGTTCGTCGAACTCGGCGACGTGCGCGTGGAGACGCCGCGGGTCCGGGAGGCCGACGGGAGCGAGGAACTCCTCTACCCGCAGGAGGCGCGCCTGCGAAACATCACGTACGCCGCGCCGGTGTTCATGGAGATGGCCATCGTCCGCGGCGGCGAGGAAGAGGAGGAAGTCGTCGTCGACTCCACGGAGACCAAGGTGGGTCGGATGCCGATCATGGTCGGCTCCCGCAAGTGCAACATCGCGGATCTGACCCGCGAGGAACTGATCGACATCGGCGAGGACCCCGTCGATCCGGGTGGTTACTTCATCGTCAACGGCTCCGAGCGGGTGCTGATGACGAGCGAGGACCTCGCACCCAACAAGATCCTCGCGGAGTACGACACGAAGTACGGCGACGAGATTCAGGTCGCCAAGACGTTCAGCCAGCGCCGCGGCTACCGCGCGCTGGTCCTGTGTGAGCGCAACCGCGAGGGGATCCTCGAAGTCTCCTTCCCCTCCGTCTCGGGCAGCGTCAACTTCGTGACGCTGGTTCGGGCGCTCGGGCTGGAGTCCGACGAGGAGATCGTCCACCGCGTCAGCGACGACCCCGAGATCGTGAAGTTCATGCTGGAGAACCTGGAGATGGCCGAGGTCCAGAGCGAGGAGGAGGCCATCGAGACGCTCGGCAAGCGGGTCGCGGGCGGCCAGGGGAAAAATTACCAGCTCAAACGCGCCAACTACGTGATCGACCGCTACCTCCTGCCGCACCTCCACGAGGAGGGCGTCGACGAGGAGGAGGTCCGGATCAACAAGGCGTACTACCTCTGTCGGATGGCCGAGGCGTGTTTCGAACTCGCCCTGGACCGCCGCGAGGCCGACGACAAGGACCACTACGCGAACAAGCGCCTGAAGGTGAGCGGCGACCTGATGCGCGACCTGTTCCGGACGGCGCTGAACAAGCTGGCCCGGGACGTGAAGTACCAGCTCGAACGCGCGAACATGCGCAACCGGCAGCTGACGGTCAACACCGTCGTCCGCTCGGACGTGCTGACCGAGCGGCTGGAACACCCCATCGCGACGGGCAACTGGGTGGGCGGCCGCTCGGGCGTCTCCCAGCTGGTCGACCGCACGGACTACATGGGCGTGCTGTCGCACCTGCGGCGGCTTCGCTCGCCGCTCAGCCGGTCCCAGCCCCACTTCGAGGCGCGGGACCTGCACGCGACCCAGTGGGGTCGCATCTGCCCCTCCGAGACGCCGGAGGGACCGAACTGCGGACTGGTGAAGAACTTCGCGCAGGCGATGGAGCTCTCCCAGAACGTGGAGGACGAACAGGAACTCAAGCGCGAACTGGCGTCGATGGGGGTCGAGGGCATCCCCGGAATCGAAGGCGTCGACTCGATGGCGGATTAACATGGCTCAGGCACGCGAGGCGAAAGTATACGTCAACGGCAGTCTGGTCGGGACCCACCCCGACCCCGAACAGCTCGCAGATCAGATCCGGGAGGCGCGCCGGCGGGGCGACGTCAGCGACATGGTCAACGTCTCCATCAAGGAGCGCACCCGCGAGGTCATCATCAACGCGGACGCGGGCCGGGCCCGCCGTCCGCTGATCGTCGTCGAGGACGGTGAACCCCTGCTCTCGGACGAGGAGATCGAGGCGGTCGAGAACGGCGAGCTCGACTTCGAGCAGCTCGTCGACCGCGGCTACGTCGAGTTCATCGACGCCGAGGAGGAGGAGGACATCTACGTCGCCGTCGACGAGGACGAACTGACGGAGAAGCACACCCACCTGGAGATCGACCCGCAGCTCATCTTCGGCATCGGCGCGGGGATGATTCCCTACCCCGAACACAACGCCTCGCCCCGGATTACGATGGGCGCGGGGATGATGAAGCAGTCGCTCGGGCTGCCGGCGGCGAACTACCGGATCCGCCCCGACACGCGCCAGCACCTGATGCACTACCCGCAGCTGGCGATGGTCAAGACCCAGACCACCGAACAGATCGGGTTCGACGAGCGGCCGGCGGCACAGAACTTCGTCGTCGCCGTCATGTCCTACGAGGGGTTCAACATCGAGGACGCGCTCGTCATGAACAAGGGGTCGGTCGACCGGGCCTTGGCTCGCTCCCACTTCTTCCGCACGTACGAGGGCGAGGAGCGCCGGTATCCGGGCGGCCAAGAGGACCGCTTCGAGGTGCCGAGTCAGGACGTCCGCGGCGCCCGCGGCGAGGACGCCTACACCCACCTCGACGAGGACGGCCTCGTCAACCCCGAGACGAAGGTCGACGAGAACTCCGTCCTGCTGGGGAAGACGAGTCCCCCGCGCTTCCTCGAGGAGCCGGACGACATGGGCGGGCTCAGTCCCCAGAAGCGCCGCGAGACGAGCGTCACGATGCGCTCCGGCGAGGACGGCGTCGTCGACACCGTCACGCTGATGGAGGGCGAGGACGGCTCGAAGCTCTCGAAGGTCTCGGTCCGTGACGAGCGCATCCCCGAACTCGGGGACAAGTTCGCGTCCCGCCACGGCCAGAAGGGGGTCGTCGGCCACCTCGCGCCCCAGGAGGACATGCCGTTCACCCAGGAGGGGGTCGTTCCCGACCTGGTGCTGAACCCCCACGCCCTGCCGTCCCGGATGACCGTCGGCCACGTCCTGGAGATGCTCGGCGGCAAGGTCGGCTCGCTCGAGGGCCGCCGCGTCGACGGCACCGCCTTCCAGGGCGAGGACGAGGCGGAACTCCGGAACGCACTCGAAGACCACGGCTTCGAGTCCTCCGGCAAGGAAGTGATGTACTCCGGGGTCACGGGGGAGAAGATCGAGGCCGAGATCTTCGTCGGCACCATCTTCTATCACAAGCTCTACCACATGGTGAGCAACAAGCTGCACGCCCGCTCGCGCGGGCCGGTGCAGGTGCTCACCCGCCAGCCCACCGAGGGGCGCGCCCGCGAGGGCGGCCTGCGCGTGGGCGAGATGGAGCGCGAGGTGCTGATCGGACACGGGGCGGCGATGGCGCTCAAGGAGCGTCTGCTCGACTCCTCGGACCGCGAGAGCGTCTACATCAGCGCCGAGACGGGCATGGTCGCCGTCGAGGACGTGGATCAGCGTCGGGTGTACGACCCCGTCTCGGGCGACGAGGACGACATCCACGAACTCGAGGTGAGCTACGCGTTCAAGCTCCTCCTCGACGAGATGATCGCGCTCGGCATTCGACCGCGGCTGGAACTCGAGGACGCAGTGTAACAATGTCAATGCAGACACCAAAGGAGATCGGCGGCATTCAGTTCGGGTTGATGGACCCGGAGACGTATCGCGACATGTCCGCGACGAAGGTCATCACGGCGGACACCTACGACGACGACGGCTACCCCATCGACATGGGGTTGATGGACCCGCGCTTGGGCGTCATCGACCCCGGGCTGGAGTGTCGGACCTGCGGGCAACACTCGGGCTCGTGTAACGGTCACTTCGGCCACATCGAACTCGCGGCGCCCGTCATCCACGTCGGCTTCACGAAGCTCATCCGGCGGCTCCTGCGCTCGACGTGTCGGGAGTGTGGTCGCCTCGCGCTCACCGAGGAGGAGCGCGAGGAGTACCAGGAGAAACTGGTCCGCGCCGAGGAACTGGGCGAGGACCCAAACGACGTGCTGAAGGCGGCGGTCCGGCAGGCCCGCAAGCAGAGCTACTGCCCGTTCCCGGACTGCGGCGGCGTGATGCACGACATCAAACACGAGAAGCCGACCACCTACTACGAGGTGCAGGACGTGCTCGCCGGGGATTATTCGGAGCGCATCGCGGAGGCGATGCAGCCCGACCCGGACGACGAGGGCGACGAGGGCACCAGCCCCCGTGACCTCGCCGAGGCCGTCGGCGTCGACCTGGAGCGCATCAACGACATCATGGCGGGGGAGTTCCGCCCCAAGAGCGACACCCGCAAGAAACTGGAGAAGACCCTCGACGTCGACCTGACCGAGGAGGACATGAACAAGCTGATGCCCTCGGACATCCGCGACTGGTTCGAGGACATCCCCGACGAGGACATCGAAGTCCTCGGCATCGACCCCGAGCGCTCGCGGCCGGAGTGGATGATCCTGACGGTCCTGCCGGTGCCGCCGGTGACGGCCCGTCCCTCCATCACGCTCGACAACGGCCAGCGATCGGAGGACGACCTCACCCACAAGCTGGTGGACATCATCCGCATCAACCAGCGGTTCATGGAGAACCGCGAGGCGGGCGCGCCCCAACTGATCATCGAGGACCTCTGGGAACTGCTCCAGTACCACGTCACGACGTTCATCGACAACGAGATTTCGGGGACGCCGCCGGCCCGGCACCGCTCGGGCCGGCCGCTGAAGACGCTCAGCCAGCGCCTGAAGGGCAAGGAGGGTCGCTTCCGCGGGAGCCTCTCGGGCAAGCGTGTCAACTTCTCGGCCCGGACGGTCATCAGTCCGGACCCCACCCTGTCGCTGAACGAGGTGGGCGTCCCCGAACGGGTCGCCAGCGAGATGACCCAGACGCTCAACGTCACCGAGCGCAACGTCGAGGAGGCGCGCCAGTACGTCGCCAACGGCCCCGAGGCACATCCGGGCGCGAACTACGTCCGCCGTCCGGACGGCCGTCGGCTGAAGGTGACCGAGAAGAACTGCGAGGAACTCGCCACCAAGGTCGAGGAGGGGTGGGAGGTCAACCGCCACCTCGTCGACGGCGACATCGTCATCTTCAACCGGCAGCCGTCGCTCCACCGGATGTCGATCATGGCCCACGAGGTGGTCGTGATGCCGTACAAGACGTTCCGGCTGAACACCACCGTCTGCCCGCCGTACAACGCCGACTTCGACGGCGACGAGATGAACATGCACGCCCTCCAGAACGAGGAGGCGCGTGCGGAGGCGCGCGTGCTGATGCGCGTCCAGGAGCAGATCCTCAGCCCCCGGTTCGGCGAGAACATCATCGGCGCCATCCAGGACCACATCAGCGGGACCTACCTGCTGACCCACGAGAACCCCCACTTCTCGGAGACGCAGGCCCTGGACCTGCTCCGGGCGACGAGCGTCGACGAACTCCCCGCCCCCGACGGCGAGGAGGCCGGCGACCCCTACTGGACGGGCCGAACCGTCTTCTCGGAGCTCCTACCGGACGACCTCAACCTGGAGTTCACGTCCTCGGCGGGCGACACCGTCGTCATCGAGGACGGCCAGCTCGTCTCGGGCACCATCGACGAGGACGCGGTCGGCGCGTTCGGCGGCGAAATCGTCGACACGCTCACGAAGGTGTACTCGGAGACGCGCGCCCGCGTGTTCATCAACGAGGTGGCCGCGCTGGCGATGCGGGCGATCATGCACTTCGGGTTCTCGCTGGGCATCGACGACGAGTCGATCCCGGAGGAGGCAAACGAGATGGTCGACGAGGCCATCGGCAACGCCTACGAGCGGATCGACGACCTCATCGACTCCTACGAGGCGGGCGAACTCGAATCCCTGCCCGGTCGGACCATCGACGAGACGCTGGAGATGAAGATCATGCAGACGCTCGGCAAGGCCCGCGACAGCGCGGGCGAGATCGCCGAGGACCACTTCGACGAGGACAACCCCGCCGTCATCATGGCGCGCTCGGGGGCCCGTGGGTCGATGCTCAACCTGACCCAGATGGCCGGCTGTGTGGGCCAGCAGGCGGTTCGCGGCGAGCGGATCAACCGCGGCTACGAGGACCGCACGCTGAGCCACTACGAACCCAACGACCTCTCCGCGGAGGCCCACGGCTTCGTCGAGAACTCCTACCGCGGCGGCCTCACCCCGCGGGAGTTCTTCTTCCACGCGATGGGTGGCCGCGAGGGGCTCGTCGACACGGCGGTCCGGACCTCGAAGTCCGGCTACCTCCAGCGTCGTCTCATCAACGCGCTGTCGGAACTGGAGTCCCAGTACGACGGCACCGTCCGCGACACCTCCGACACCATCGTCCAGTTCGAGTTCGGCGAGGACGGCACCAGTCCGGTGAAGGTGTCCTCGACGGACGAGAACCCCATCGACGTCGAGGGGATCGCGGACCGCGTGATCGAGGCGGAGTTCGACTCCGACGCGGAGAAAGAGCGGTTCCTCGGCAGCAAGGAACCGCCGACGAACCTCTCGGAGTACGCGGGGCCGGGCCTGAACAAGGCCCAGGGCATGGAGGTGGAGTCCGATGACTGAGGCCGAGTACGAACACGTCACCGACGACATCGAGGCGGTCGTCGAGGACACGGAACTGCCGCGACGGCTCAAGACCCAGATTTACGAGACCGTCGAGGATCGGGGGCCGATCACGGTCGAGCAGGCGAACGAAATCGCGCAGGCGACCGAGTCGCGCTACGTCGACACGCGGGTCGATCCGCTCGATCCCGTCGGCACGGTGTCGGCCCAGTCCATCGGCGAACCCGGGACCCAGATGACGATGAACACGTTCCACTACGCGGGGGTCGCGGAGATCGACGTGACCCAGGGGCTCCCCCGGCTGATCGAACTGGTGGACGCCCGGAAGACCCCGGACACGCCGATGATGACGGTCTACCTCGACGAGGAGTACGCGACGGACCGCGAGCGCGCTCACGAGGTGGTGTGGGCCATCGAGTCCACGAAGATCCTCTCGCTGGGCGACGTGTCGACGAACGTCGCGGACATGCTGGTGCAGGTGGACCTGAACGAGGAGACGCTGATGGAGCGGTGGCCGACCGTCGACGACGTCCACGAGGTGGCCGGCGAAATCGCCGAGACCATCGAGGACGCGCTGGGCGTCCAGACTCGCCGCGAGGGGACGCTCATCGAGTTCGGCCCCTCCGAACCCAGTTACCGCGAACTGCTCCAGCTCGTCGAGGAGCTCCGCGACGTGGTGTTCAAGGGGATCGAGGAGGTCTCCCGGGTCGTCATCCGCAAGGAGAGCCTGGAGGACGGCGAGGAGTTCGTCCTCTACACCGAGGGGTCGGCCTTCGGCGACGTCATCGAAATCGAGGGCGTCGACGCCTCGCGAACCACCTGTAACAACATCCACGAGATCTATCGGAACCTCGGCGTCGAGGCCGCGAGGGAGGCCATCATCGACGAGACGATGGACACGCTCGAAGAGCAGGGTCTCGACGACGTGAACGTCCGGCACCTGATGCTGGTCGCGGACATCATGACGAACCGCGGCACCATCGAGTCCATCGGCCGACACGGCATCTCGGGGTCGAAGGAGTCCGTCCTCGCCCGCGCCGCCTTCGAGGTGACGGTGAACCACCTGCTCGACGCCGCGATCCACGGCGAGCGCGACCGACTGGACGGCGTCATCGAGAACGTCATCGTCGGCAAACCGGTCGCCATCGGCACCGGCGACGTGGACCTCCGGATGGGCTCGTTCAGCGCACAGCCCTCGGACGACTAGCGGATGCGGGTCACCCTGTCGGACCGCGACCGTCGGTTCATCGCCCGGTTCGAGGACGAAACCGGCGCGACCGCCCGCGACTGCCTCGTCTACGACGACGAGGACCGCGTCGTCTTCCTCGTCGCGGCCGGCGAGATGGGGCAGGCGGTCGGGCCCGACGGGCGACGGGTGCGGGCCGTCGAGGAGTCCCTCGGCCGGACGGTCGAACTCGTCGAGGACGCCGACACGCCGGAGGCGTTCGTCGCGAACGCGCTGTCGCCGGCGGCGGTAACGCACGTCACGATCAGCGAACAGGGCGATCGGATCGCCTACGCGGAGGTGCCCGAGGCAGACCGCGGGGCCGCCATCGGCCGCGACGGGCGGAACATCGAGACGGCCCGCCGGCTGGCCCGGCGGCATTACGAACTCGACGACGTGCAACTGACGTGACGGTCGTGGACGTGACGGCGGTCACGCGTTCGACGTGACGGCGTCTGGTCGCCGCCGACGCCCTCAGCGGTTCACAGAACCGACGACTCCGGAGCGACCGAAACCGCCTCAAATCCTCTCTCACACCCCGTTCGACCGCGCTCCGTCCGTTTCGACCGTCTCGAAAAGGGAGGCTTAAGTAGCTCCGTCGGCAACGAGGTTGCACTATGGCGAACGGCAAGTACGCGGCCCGCAAACTCAAGAAGGACCGCCAGACGCGGCGGTGGTCCGACTCGGAGTACGCGCGACGCGAGCGCGGCCTCCGGAAGAAGTCGGACCCCCTCGAGGGCGCCCCGCAGGCACGGGGTATCGTCCTCGAGAAGGTCGGAATCGAGGCGAAACAGCCCAACTCCGCGATCCGGAAGTGCGTCCGGGTCCAACTGATCAAGAACGGCAAGCAGGTGACGGCGTTCTGTCCCGGCGACGGGGCCATCTCCTTCATCGACGAACACGACGAGGTCACCATCGCCGGCATCGGCGGCGCGAAGGGCCGCGCGATGGGCGACCTCTCCGGCGTGAACTACAAGGTCGAGAAGGTAAACGGCGTCTCGCTCATCGAACTCGTTCGCGGCAACGCGGAGAAACCCGTCCGATAATGTCCGAGAGCGAAACCCCCGAACCCGACGCGCCCGCCGGCAGCGAGGATCAGGACACGGACGCCCTGCTGTTCGGCGTCTGGGAGACCGACGACATCGCGTACGAGGATCCCAGCACGCAGCGCTACATCAACGTGACTCCCATCGCCCACACGATGGGCCGGCACGCCTCCAAGCAGTTCCAGAAAAGCGAGATCTCGATCGTCGAGCGGCTGATCAACCGCCTGATGCAGACCGAGGAGAACACCGGCAAGAAGCAGCAGGCGATGCGCATCGTCCGCGACGCCTTCGAACTCGTCCACGAGCAGACCGAGGAGAGCCCGGTGCAGGTGCTCGTGACGGCCGTCGAGAACGCCGCGCCGCGCGAGGAGACCGTCCGCCTGAAGTACGGCGGCATCTCCGTCCCGCAGGCCGTCGACGTGGCCCCGCAGCGCCGCGTCGACCAGGCGCTGAAGTTCCTCGCCGAGGGCACCTACCGCGGGTCGTACAAGACGCCGACGAGCGCCGCCGAGGCGCTCGCGAACCAGTTGACGGGCGCCGCCGACTACGACGTCGGCACCTACGCCATCAACCAGAAAGAGGAAGCCGAGCGGGTCGCCGCCGCCGCGCGGTAATCTCCCTTTTCTATCTCTCCCGACGTCCAGCCTCGGGGGCGGGTCCGTCGACCGTGACTCGGCGCGGAGCGGTAGTCGTGCCCCGCGTCCCGGAGCGACGGCCTCGTGGCGCTGGCGGCGTCAGTCGGCCGCTCGCCCGCCGCCGAGCGCGTACTCCCGGGTCGCGGTCACGAGGTCGCGCCGGAAGTCGCTCTCGCTGGGGTCGTCGGCGAGGCTGCGGAACAGTCGCTTGAACGTCTCCATGCCGACGGTCGGGGCGTCGGCCGCCGCCGCTCGCGCCAGGTCGTACAGTCGGTGTTCGGGGTCGATCAGCCCGTGGCGCTCGACGAGGGCGAGGGCGAAGGCTGCGTTGACGGCGGTGATGTCGGGGTCGGCGCCGACGGAGACGCGCCGGGTGTCCGGGCGGGACGACGGCGACGGACCGGGCGCGTCGGCGACGGCGGCCGCGAGCCGGGACTCGAGGAACTGGACGAGCTTCGACGCCGGCGCCACCGAGAGGGTGATGTCGTCGGCGTAGATGTCGCGCATGTGGTTGGCGATCTGATAGCAGTGTGCGAGCTTCCGTCGCTCGACGTCGCGCCCGGAGAGCGCGAGAAAGAGCGCCTCGTCCGTCGACTGGGTGTGGGAGGCGTGCCCCTGTTCGTACCGGGCCATGTGCGCGAGTTCGTGCAAGGCGAGTTCGCGAGCCATCGCGCTCGTCGCGGCCTGCCGGGAGATGTTGAGCACGTGATGGTCGTCGTAGTGGGCCGCCCAGGTTCGCTCGTCGGGGTCGTCGCGAACGCGCACGTGTACCGGTCGGTCGAGGTCCTGTTCGGTGGCCAGGAGGTCGGCGGCGCCGAGAAACGGGTCGGGTGGTGCGCCGCCCCCTACGCGTACGTCCATGCTTACCGTTACCACGGGTCAGGACCGTAAGACGGTTGTGGTCGGGGAAGGGTGGCCGGAACGTCGGCGAGGGACCGCGCTCGGCGGATCCGTGGTATCGCGTGACACGGCGGGCAAGCGGCCGGAAATCGGCGGTTTCGCCTCCGGCAAAACACTACCCTTTTGACCCTCCTGACGGTATGGGCCTGTAATGGGCCGACGAAAGAAGATCGTACAAGAATGTGAACGGCTGATGGACAAACCGGAGAACATCCGGAACATCGCCATCGCCGCTCACGTCGATCACGGGAAGACGACGCTGACGGACAACCTGCTCGCCGGCGCGGGCATGATCTCCCAGGACACCGCGGGCCAGCAGCTCGCGATGGACACGGAGGAGGACGAGCAGGAACGCGGCATCACCATCGACGCCGCGAACGTCTCGATGACCCACGAGTACGATGGCGACAACCACCTCATCAACCTGATCGACACGCCGGGCCACGTCGACTTCGGCGGCGACGTGACCCGCGCGATGCGCGCCGTCGACGGGGCCTTGGTGGTGGTCGACGCCGTCGAGGGCGCGATGCCCCAGACGGAGACGGTGCTCCGGCAGGCACTTCGCGAGGGGGTCAAGCCGACCCTGTTCATCAACAAGGTCGACCGCCTCATCTCCGAACTCCAGGAGGGTCCCCAGGAGATGCAGGAGCGGCTCCTCGCGGTCATCCACGACGTGAACGAACTCATCCGCGGCATGACCGAGGAGATGGACGACCTCGACGACGACTGGACCGTCTCCGTCGAGGACGGTACCGTCGGCTTCGGCTCCGCGCTCTACAAGTGGGGCGTCTCCATGCCCTCGATGCAGCGGACGGGCATGGACTTCGGCGACATCATCGAACTCGAACGCGCGGACAAGCGCCAGGAACTCCACGAGCGGACGCCGCTGTCGGACGTCGTCCTCGACATGGTGTGTGAGCACTTCCCCAACCCGCTGGAGGCCCAGCCCCGTCGCATCCCGCGCATCTGGCGCGGCGACGACGACTCCGACATCGCGGAGTCCATGCGGCTGGTCGACGAGGACGGCGACGTCGTCCTGATGGTCACGGACATCGGCATCGACCCCCACGCCGGCGAAATCGCCGCCGGCCGCGTCTTCTCCGGCACCATCGAGAAGGGCCAGGAGCTGTACGTCTCGGGGACGGCCGGCAAGAACCGCATCCAGAGCGTCGGCATCTACATGGGCGGCGAGCGCGAGGAGGTCGAGCACGTTCCCGCCGGCAACATCGCCGCCGTCACGGGCCTGAAGGACGCCATCGCCGGCTCCACGGTGTCGAGCGTCGAGATGACGCCCTTCGAGTCCATCGAGCACATCTCCGAGCCCGTCATCACGAAGAGCGTCGAGGCGAAGAACATGGACGACCTGCCGAAGCTGATCGAGACGCTCCAGCAGGTCGCCAAGGAGGACCCGACGATCCAGGTCGAGATCAACGAGGAGACCGGGGAGCACCTCATCTCCGGGCAGGGTGAACTCCACCTCGAAGTCATCGGCCAGCGCATCGAGCGCAACCAGGGCATCCCGATCAACACCGGCGAACCCATCGTCGTCTACCGCGAGTCGCCACAGGAGGCCTCCCAGGAGGTCGAGGGCGTCTCGCCGAACCGCCACAACAAGTTCTACATCACGGTCGAGCCCCTGAGCGACGACATCGTCGAGGAGATCCAGCTGGGGAACGTCTCGATGGACATGCCCGAACTGGAGCGCCGCGAGGCGCTGCAGGAGGCCGGCATGGACAAGGACACCTCCCAGAACGTGGAACACATCCACGGGACGAACATCCTCATCGACGACACGAAGGGGATTCAGCACCTCAACGAGACGATGGAACTCGTCGTCGAGGGGCTGGAGGAGGCCCTGGACGACGGGCCGCTGGCGGCCGAACCCGTCTCGGGTGCCCTCATCCGCCTGCACGACGCGAAGCTCCACGAGGACACCATCCACCGCGGTCCGGCACAGGTCATCCCCGCCGTTCGGGAGGCCGTCCACCGCGCGCTGATCGACGGCGAGATTCGCCTGCTCGAACCCATCCAGAACGTCCGGATCGACGTTCCCTCGGAGCACATGGGTTCGGCCTCGGGCGAGATCCAGGGCCGCCGTGGCCGCGTCGACGACATGTACCAGGAGGGAGGCCTCATGGTCATCGAGGGCATCGCGCCCGTCGAGGAGATGATCGGCTTCTCCTCGGACATCCGCAGCGCCACCGAGGGTCGCGCGTCGTGGAACACCGAGAACGCCGGCTTCCGCGTGCTCGCCGACAACCTCCAGCCGGAGAAGATCGAGGAGATCCGCGAGCGCAAGGGCATGAAGCTCGAGCTTCCGCCGTCGGTCGACTACATCTAACGTCGGCGCCGCCCCGATCCTCTTTCAGTCACGATAATTCGGAGGGTAGTTTCATCACCCGGCACGCCCAGCGTCCGGCAATGGCAGGAGTACTCACCCGCATCGATCGGGCGCTCGTTCGACTGTTCGGATCGGGACCGGCCGGCACGGGTCGCCGCCGGGAGCGGTTCGCCCGGATGGGCGCGTCTGCGGTCGTCAGCCTGACGGGCATCGCGCTGTTCGTCCCGAACCTGGCTCCGTTCCTGGTGGGCTCGCAACCGGCCGTGGGCACCGGCCTCGCGGTGCTGGGGACGCTCGTCTGTCTCGGGCTGGTCGTCGCCGGCGTGTTACTGTATCGAAGCGACTTCTCGACGCCCAACGCGGTTCGGATCGCGGTCTGGAACTTCCTCGGGCTCGTGGTCCTCGGGACCGTGCTCCTGGCCCACGGCGTCTACCGCGGGGCGCTCGGCACCGTCGCTCCGGTCGACGCCCTGGCGGCGGGGAACGTCCTCGCGATCAGTGCGGCCGCCCACGTCATCATCGGCGTCCACGACGCCAGACGGGTGCGGGCCGAGCAACTGGTTCGCGAACGCGAGAAGTTCTCCGTCCTGAGCCGCGTTCTCAGACACAACCTCCGGAACGACGCGACGGTGCTCATCGGGCAGTCGGAGCGGCTGGCGGACGAACTCGACGACCCGTCGCTCGCGGAGATGGCGGAGACGCTCACCCGGCGCTGTCAGGAGGTCGGCGGCCTCGCCGACAAGACGAAGGCGATGGTGGAGGCGCTGGACCGGCGGTCGGCCCCGAACGAGCGGCTGGCCGTCGACGCGGTGGTCGCCGAGGCCGTCGAGAACGTCCGCGGGGCCGACGAGACCGAACTCGACGTCGAGGTTCCGGACGACCTGTGGATGTGGGCCGACGGCGGCGCGGTGACGGCGCTCACCGAACTCGTCGAGAACGCGGTGGAACACGGCGGCGAGCGCGTCCGGATCACGGCGACCGCCGACGACGAGTCGGTCCACGTCCGGGTCGCGGACGACGGCCCCGGCGTCCCACGGACCGAACGGGACGTGGTCACCGGCGAGTCGGAGATCACCCAACTCGAACACGGGAGCGGCCTGGGGCTGTGGGTCGCTCGCTCCATCGCTGAGGCTGCCGACGGGCGGTTGACCTTCGACACCGAGGACGAGTGGACGGTCGTGGGGCTGGTCCACCGGCGGGCCGAGCCGCCGGTCGACGCGACTGCCGCGGCACGCGGCTCGACCGATCCGGCCCGGGCGACGGCCTGAGGCGCCGCGGCCACGGCCCGGGCGCGAGCGACCGACGCGTCCGGTTCGACCGATGCAATCATATACCCCCTCGGCACAGTGTACACTATGCCTCGCGGCACGACTACCGGCAGTCGACGTGTCGGCACGGAGCTACCCCGCGGCCCTTCCCCGTCGCCGATTACAATTATCGCGTCGACGGGGCGTGCCGCGGGGGTGACGGCCTGAATGTCCGAGACGGACGAGGCAGTCACCACCGACGGAACGGATTCTGACGAGGAACGCACCGACGGCGGCGAGCGACCGCAGACGCATACGATCCGGCTGGAACTCGTCGACAAGCCGGGCGAACTGCTGTCGGCGCTCCGCCCCATCGCGGAGAACGGCGGGAACCTCCTCTCGATATTCCACGAGCGGGGGAACCTCACGCCCCGGGGACACATCCCCGTCGAGGTGGACGTGGAGTGTCCGCCGGATCGGTTCGAGACCATCGTCGAGGCCCTCCGCGAGGAGGGAGTCAACGTCATCCAGGCGGGTGCCGAGCGCTACGGCGAGCAGTTGACGCTGTTGCTCGTCGGCGACATCGTCGACACCGACCTCTCGGATACGCTCCAGCGCATCGCGTCGAGCACGGACGCGACGCTCGCGGACCTGTCGCTCTCGGCGCCCGAGGGCCGGGACGGCGTCTCCAGCGCCCGCCTCCGACTGGCGACCCGCACCGGCCGGTCGAACGAGGTGTTCGACCACGTCCGACAGATCGCCGACGAGAAGGGGTTCGACGTGATCGAACCGCTCGTGGAGGTGGCCGAATGAGCCTCCGCCTCGCGGTGATCGGCGTGGGCGCGGTCGGTCGGTCGGTCGTCGAACTCGCCCCGGAGTACGGCCACGTCGTGACGGCGGTCGCGGACTCGCGGTCGTCGGCGGTCGACCCCGAGGGGCTGAACGGCGAGGTCGTCTTCGAGCGCAAGGAGCGCGAGGGCGTGGTCGGGGACGGCGATCCGGAGGACGCGCTCGCCGCCGAGTACGACGTGCTCGTGGAGGCGACGCCGACGACGCTCGGCGACGCCGAACCCGGTTTCTCGCACGTGCGGGCGGCCCTGGAGCGCGACCGGCACGTCGTGCTGGCGAACAAGGGGCCCGTGGCGGAGCGCTACGCGGACCTGCGCGCCCTGGAGCGCGAGAGCGAGGGATCGGTGATGTTCGAGGCGGCCGTCGGGGGCGCCATCCCCATCCTCTCGACCATCGACGACTTCGGGGCGAGTCAGATCACGGCCGCCCGCGGCGTGCTCAACGGCACCGCCAACTTCATCCTCTCGCGGATGGCCGCCGAGGGGCTTGGGTACGAACACGTCCTCGCGGAGGCCCAGGACCTCGGCGTCGCGGAGGCCGACCCGTCGTTCGACGTGGAGGGGACGGACGCGGCCCTGAAGTTCGTCATCCTGGCGAACGTCCTGAGCGACGGCGAGCAGGTGTTCCGCCTCGACGACGCGACTGTCGAGGGCATCCGCGAGATCCCGGCGAGCGCGCTCGACCTGGCCGCGGAGGACGGCCGGACGGTCCGCCTGATCGGCGAGGCAACGGCCGACGGCGTCCGCGTGGGACCGCGTCTCGTCCCGCAACACGACGCGCTGGCGGTCACGGGCACGCGCAACATCGTCCAGTTCGAGACGGTCCACGCCGGCCAACTGCACCTCAGCGGTCGCGGCGCGGGCGGGCCGGAGACGGCGACGGCGGTCCTCTCGGACGTGGGCAGACTGGAGTGAGCCGTCGGCCGACGCGTCCCCGAGGTCCGCTCCCCCTGCCGTCGTGCGGTATGGTGTCACAAACCGCAAGACGGCGCCGGGAGCTTCTGTGACGTGTATCGAAATGGTTTTAGGTCATTCGGGCAAAATAGTCGTCACCAAGCGCCTTAGCGCGTGATTCCACCATGAGTGACAAACCGCACCAGAATCTGGCCATCATCGGCCACGTCGACCACGGCAAGAGCACGCTCGTCGGGCGACTCCTGTTCGAGACGGGGTCCGTACCGGAGCACGTAATCGAGCAGTATCGCGAGGAAGCCGAGGAGAAGGGCAAGGGCGGCTTCGAGTTCGCCTACGTCATGGACAACCTCGCCGAGGAGCGCGAGCGCGGCGTGACCATCGACATCGCCCACCAGGAGTTCGACACCGACGAGTACTTCTTCACCATCGTCGACTGTCCGGGTCACCGTGACTTCGTGAAGAACATGATCACGGGGGCCTCCCAGGCCGACAACGCGGTGCTCGTCGTCGCGGCCGACGACGGCGTCGCGCCCCAGACCCGCGAGCACGTCTTCCTGGCCCGCACGCTGGGGATCAACGAGCTGATCATCGGCGTGAACAAGATGGACATCGTCGACTACAGCGAGGACACCTACAAGGAGGTCACCGAGGAGGTCAAGCAGCTCCTCAAGCAGGTCCGCTTCAGCACGGACGACGCCTCCTTCATCCCCATCTCGGCCTTCGAGGGCGACAACGTCGCCGAGAAGTCCGGCAACATGGACTGGTTCCAGGGTCCGACCCTGCTGGAGGCCCTCAACGACCTTCCCGAGGCCGAACCGCCGACGGACGCGCCGCTGCGCCTCCCGATCCAGGACGTCTACACCATCTCCGGTATCGGGACGGTCCCGGTCGGCCGCCTCGAAACCGGGATGATGCACCCCGGTGACAACGTGAGCTTCCAGCCCTCGGACGTCGGTGGCGAGGTCAAGACCATCGAGATGCACCACGAGGAGGTCGACGAGGCGGGCCCCGGCGACAACGTCGGGTTCAACGTCCGTGGCGTCGGCAAGGACGACATCCGCCGCGGCGACGTCTGTGGCCCGGCCGACGACCCGCCGTCGGTCGCCGAGACGTTCCAGGCGCAGGTCGTCGTCATGCAGCATCCCTCCGTGATCACCGCGGGCTACACGCCGGTCTTCCACGCCCACACGGCGCAGGTCGCGTGTACCATCGAGTCCATCGACCAGAAGCTCGATCCCGCCAGCGGCGAGGTCGCCGAGGAGGACCCGGACTTCATCAAGTCCGGCGACGCCGCCGTCGTGACGGTTCGCCCGCAGAAGCCCCTCAGCATCGAGCCGTCGTCCGAGATCCCGGAACTCGGGAGCTTCGCCATCCGCGACATGGGCCAGACCATCGCGGCCGGCAAAGTGCTCTCGGTCAACGAACGATAGATGCAGCAGGCACGCGTTCGTCTGGCGGGCACGAGCCCGGAGGACCTCGACGGCATCTGCGACGAAGTCCGCGAGATCGCGAGCAAGACGGGCGTCAACCTCAGCGGCCCGATCCCGCTGCCCACGAAGACGCTGGAGGTCCCCGCCCGGAAGTCCCCCGACGGCGAGGGGACCGCCACCTGGGAGCACTGGGAGATGCGCGTCCACAAGCGACTGATCGACATCGACGCGGACGAACGCGCGCTGCGTCAGCTCATGCGCATCCAGGTGCCGAACGACGTCAGTATCGAGATCGTCCTCGAAGACTGACCACACGGCGCTAAGGCGTTTCGTCGCCCTTTCGGTTCGAACAGAAGCTTACAAGTACGCCCGACGGCTGGGTTACGTTGCGGGCTCGTAGATCAGTGGCAGATCGCTTCCTTCGCAAGGAAGAGGCCCCGGGTTCAAATCCCGGCGAGTCCACTTCCTCACTCACTTCGTTCGTTCAGTCGTGGACTCGCCGTAGTCCCACTCGCTCACTGCGTTCGCTCGCGGGACTCCCGGCGAGTACATCAAAATTTCTTATATTTCTCGGGTTATCCGAGTAGCCCCCGGTTTAGGTCCTCACTCGGCAGTTTACTCCCTGTTTCGGTCACAAGCACCCCCCGTTTCTGAGCGAATTATTCCGACGAGCGACGAACGTCGCGGTCGAATCTCGCCGTCAGGTGTGGTCGTCGATCCAGCGACACCACTCCTGAAAGTCCTCTGCACCGCACTGGTCGGCGATCGAGCGGAGCGTCCCGATTTTCACCTCGTCGTGCATCGGCACGTCGACGTTTCGAACCTCGCCCGTGTCCGTGTTCTCGTACCGCAGTCGAACGTGGCTCCCGCTCCGCGAGACGGGGATGTACCCGAAACTCCGCAGGACGGCGATGATCTCAGGGCCGGAGAACGTCGTCCGAACCCTCGACTACTGCAGGAAGTCGGGAAGGTCACGGTCCTCGTCGCTCGGTTCGATGCCGAGTTCGTCCCGCAGGAAGGCGTCCGGATCGTCGATCCGCTCACCGTCGCCTTCGTGGAGTGCAAGAACTTCGGCGAGTTGTGCGAGCGCCTCGGCACGGGTGTCTCCGCCACGGGCCAGTCCCGTTTCGAGGTCTTCGGCGGTGATGCTCCCGCCGTCCTCGCGGTGGAAGACGATCCCCTCCGCCTCGTCGTGGTCACGTGTCGCGCTCGCCATTACCGTGAGGTAGGGCCGATATCGATGATAAGCCTTCGGCCGGGCCGTCGGCAACTCGCGGAGGTTCCCACCCGACGAGTCCATCCAAATGTTACTCGGTCGGTAAGGACGAAAAGCGTCGCGTCCGCTCTCCGTCGATCACACTCAGACTATATGAGTGTCTGAGTACCCTCGAAAAACGCTTCCACCGCGAGAGCCGGTGCTCGTCGTCCACTTCCCGACCCTCGGTCGCGCGAGTCGAGAGCGGCCCCCGTCCGAACGCCCAGACCGAGGGCTACATTCAAGTCGCCGACAGTGGACATCCTTTTCGGTGACGTACGATGGACGAGTCCAAGCCCCGAGAACGCCTGCGGGAACTGATCGAACGCGACGAAATCGCGTATCTCGCCGGCGTCCACGATTCGCTGAGCACGAAGGTCGCCTGCGAGTACGCCGACGTGGATGCGGTCCAACAGTCCGGCTACGGGACCGCCGCGAGTTTGCTCGGCTATCCGGACCTGAACTTCACTTCACTGAAAGAAACCAGGGACGTGGTTCACAACATGGTGCGGGCGGCCGGTGACACGCCCGTCGTCGTCGACGGTGACACCGGATACGGTGGCGTCGTCAACCTGCCACACACCATCTCGGAGGTCGAGCGAACGGGGGCGGCCGGCGTGTTCATCGAGGACCAGGCGGTGCCGAAGAAGTGTGGGCTGTTGGAGGGCAAGGACGTGATCGACGCCGACGCCATGGCGGACAAACTGCGGGCGGCCATCGAGGCCCGGACCGACGACGCGTTCGTCGTGATGGCCCGGACGGACGCCTACGACTCCGAGGGACTCGACGAGGTCGTCCGACGGGGGAACCGGTACGCCGAGGCGGGGGCGGACGCCTTCATGCTCGGGGAGGTCGCTCCCCTCGAGGACCTCTCGACGATCGCGGAGCGGGTCGACCTGCCGTTCTACGCGCTCGGAGTCGAGATGGACCACGACGAGTTCGACACGTGGCATCCGATCGACGCGTACGACGAGGCGGGCGTCTCCCTGGTTTCCGACGTCTCCGGCATGCTGCAGGCGTCGATAGCGACGATGCAAGCGTACATGGACTCGATGATGGCGGAGGGGGATCACGACGTCGATCAGGTCCCCCTCGATCGGATTTCGTCGTTCCTCGGCGTGGAGGAGTACGAGGCGTTCGAGGCGAAGTTCGGCGGATAGCCGGGGACGGAGCGCAGGCGCCCGTGTTCGCGGCGACGCTATCGGTCGCGGCGCGGAAAACGTGAGTGTGATAAGTCGATGCGACCGTTTCGACGTATGGAGCGAAGGACCTTGCGAACGGTCGCCGTCGTGTTGCTCGTCGTCGTCGCCGGCTGTGCCGGCTTCGCGTCCGACGAGGACACGTCGCCGACGGACACGCCGACCGCGGCGGTGACGGCGACGCCCACGGAAACGGCCGCGCCGACCCCCACCACGCCGGAACCGGAGCGGGCGACCTACCCCGCCGGGTGGACGGACGCGGGCGTCGGGAACACCACGCTGGCGCTCGACACGCACTACCGGGCGGTACTCGCCGGGCCGTCGGCCACGGTTCGGTACCGATCCCGGGAGGTCGGTTCCGAGGAGGGTCCGGGCAACGAGACCACCCTCGGGATGACCTACGACACGGAGACCGAGCGGCTGTACGCGTCGCTTAACGGGAGCGACGACCACCGGGAGGTGTTCTTCGCGGACGGCACGCTCTCGCGGTGGAGCGTGCGAAACGAGACGGTCGTCGGCCGATCCAGCGCCCGCTTCGACCGCGTGGTCCAGTCGGTCGACCGGCGCGTACTGCTCTCCCAGTTGCTCCTCTACCGACTCGATCACGACCGAACCGTGGAGCGGAACGGCACCACGGCGTTCGTCTACGACGTGACCGGCGTGTACGAGAACGCGCTCTCGCACACGTACGGGTCGGCCGAAGCCGGTTCCGGCCGCGTCGTCGTCGCGGAGAGCGGGCGCGTCCTCGAAGTCGACACCACCGTCAGATACACCGGCGGCAACGTCACGTACACCTACACGCAGACCCGACTCGGATCGACGACGGTGGATACCCCCGCCTGGGCACAGCGAGAGTAGCGGGGACTCCCGCCCGCGGTCGTGTGCCGGTCGGCCGCCACCGTCGTCCCGGTCCTCGTGGGAGCAACACTCGTGGCCAATCGAACATTTATTATCGTGAAGATTCACGTGCCGATGGCTCGAGACGCCCGTCGGGGCGATCGAGAGCCCGCCTCACGTGTACGCGAGAGGCGTCATCTGGCGTGAGTTTCGGGGCCGTCGCCCCATGTCTCCCCCTCACGCCTCCGTCGTCCGACGGCTGTGAGCGACACGCTCGGCGGATCGCTGCCGCGACCTGCGGCCGTGGCTCGGCGCTGACGAGGCGACGTGACGATCCGTTCGGTACGAACGGCGGTCGGTCGTCTCCGTCCGGTCGGCGGATCAGTCCTCCCCGGGCGGCAGTCCCTCCTCGTTCACCACGTTGCCGTCGTCGTCGACGGTGACGACGCCGCGGTTGTTCACCGCGTAGGGGTCGAGCCCGATCTCCTCCATGAAGTCCTTGTAGATGCGTTCGACCGTTTCGCCGTCCTTCTGGCGATCCGAGGCGCGGTCGCAGAGTTCGATCAGGTCCTCGGGCACGTCGTTCTCGTGGACGATCCAGTGGTTGATGAGGTCCGAGAGCCGTCGGATGGGGGAGGTGAAGTGGCCGTAGATGTCGAAGTTGAGCGCGTGGTGGCCGCCGAAGGGGTCGTTCATGTACTTCGCGCGCGGCATCACCTTGAGCACGGCGCGCTGGATCTTCGAGAGCATCCGGTCGGGGGCGTTCTCCAGCGCTCCGTTGACGGCCTTGCGCGGGTCGTCCCACCTGTCGGAGGGGATGGAGACGCCGTCGAGTTCCTGGATCTCGCGCAGCGCGTCGTTCCACTGGTCGGGGGTGGGCTGGGGGTGGACGCGGTACATCGCCTCGACGCCCCGGTTCCACATCAGTTCGTGCGTGACCGCCTTGTTGGCCTTCAGCATGCACTCCTCGATGATGGTGTGAGCGCGGTCCCGACGCGGATTGAGGACGAGCGAGCCGTCCTCCTTGCGCTGTTCGTGCATGCGGTCGGCGAGTTCGAACGCGAGGGTGTTCTCCTCGTGGAGCGGGGCGTCCGGCTCTTCGAGGCGGTTCTCGCACTCGCTGTAGGTGAGTCGCTCGTCGCTCCGGATGACGGACTTGTAGATGTCGATGGTCTCGAAGGAGAGGGTCTCGGCGTCGAGTTCCATCTCGACGGTGTGAGCGAGGCGGTCCTCCTCGGGGACGAGCGAGCAGACCGTCTCCGCGAGCGTCGGCGGGAGCATGTGGATCGTGTAGGCGGGCAGATAGACGGTGTTGCCCCGCTGGACCGCCTCCTCCCACATCGCGGAGTCGGGGTGGACGTAGTGGGTGACGTCCGCGATGTGGACCCACAGCCGGTAGCCGTCCTCCTCCTCGCGGACGCTGATGGCGTCGTCGAAGTCCTGGGCGTCGATCGGGTCGGTCGTCCACGCGGTCAGATCCCGGAGGTCCCGCCGCTCGTCGAGTTCGTCCTGGATCTCTTGTTGGACGTCCTCGGTTCGCTCGCGGGCCTCGCGGAGCACCGCGGGCGGGAAGGTGTCCCGAATCTCGAACTCCTCGAACAGTTCCTCGCGTTTCTCCTGTAACTGTCTGGCCTCGGCCGGACTGATCTCCACCGGACCCTGTCCCTCGGCGGTCCCGGCCTGGGCCTGCGCGTCGTTCGTCATGCCACGGGCTACACGTGACGGGTAGTTAGACGTGTCGGGCCGGAGCGGTCAGGACTCGGGCTCCTCGGCCGAGCCGTACCGCTCCTCGACGGTCCCGTAGTACCGTTCGAGAAAGTCGGTCTGCGAGAGGTCCTCGCCGTCGGCGATGTCGACGAGCAGTGCTTCGAGTTCGTCGCGGGGCTGGTGACAGAGGTTCCGGTAACACTCCTTGCAGAGGTGCTCGAACTCCTTGCCGTGGCGGCTCCAGCGATCACCCTCTTTGTCGTACTCGCGGGCCTCGGATCGGAGGAGCGAGGTGCCACACGCGATGCAGACGACCGTCTTTCGATCCCGACCGCCGTCCGATCCGGAACGCCACATGAACGAGTCCAGGCACCACGCCCACTTAGCGTTTGTTACGCGTCCGACGCGCGACCGACGCCGGGGTGGCGAACGACTGACGGGCGGGAACGGGCGACTTATGACGGGAGCGGTCCCACGACGGGTATGGAGGTCAAATCCCGCCACCACCTGCGCAGCGACGAGATCGGGGAGTTGACCGCGACCATCGAGGACGCGCTCGGCGTCGTGGTCGACGGCGACACCTACGAGCGCGTCGACCTCGTGGGCACCGAGTTCGACCTCGTCCTCGTCGACGGCGACCCCTCGATCTTCCTCGTCGACGGCGACCCCGTCCTGACGGTCCGGGGGGCGAACGCGTACCCGCCCGAACGCCGGGTCGTCACCGTCGACGCCGGCGCCGTCCAGTTCGTCAGCGACGGCGCCGACGTGATGCGGCCGGGCATCGTCGAGGCCGACGACGACATCGGGGTCGGCGACCTGGTCGTGATCGTCGAGGAGACACACGGCAAGGCGCTGGCGATCGGTCGCGCGCTCGAACCCGGCAGCGAGATGGTCGGCGATTCGGGGAAGGTCGTCGAGTCGGTCCACCACGTCGGCGACGACCTCTACGAGTTCTCGGTGTAGCCGCCCCCCGCCGTCTCCCGTTTCCGAGCCGGAGACACACCCCCGGATTATAGCCCCCTCGCCCCGTGCGTACGGGTGTGCCACAGCAGAACCCGCTTGCGAACCCGGTACTGAGATACGCCGTCGGCGCGAGTGGCGCCATAGCCGTCGCGGCCATCGCGTACCTCTTTCTCGACGGCACCGTCCAGCTCGTCGCGTACGCCATCGCCGTTCTCGACGTCCTCGTCACGCCCCAGATACTGAAGCGGGCGGCGGCCGGGTAGCGCGCTCGCGCCGGCCGCCGCTCGGTCAGCCGTACCGCTCCACCGCGGCCTCGTACCCTCGCTTCGCGCGCCGGTACGTCTCGCGCAGGTCGGCCACCGGCGTGTCGCTGGCGTCGACCCGCAGGTCGTGATAGAGGGGTTCTCCCGTCCCGGGCGTCGCGACGACGACGGCCGCGCTCCCGACCGGGAGGTCCTCGCCCCGCCGGTCGCCGCCCTCGCGCTCCCCCGCCGCGAGCGCGGTGAGCAGCCGCCGGACCAGCGGCGCGTCGCGTTCGTTCTCCCGGTATCCCCGCTCCAGCGCCGCGAGCACCTCTTTCCCCTCCAGCGACGTGCCCGCGACGGTGTAGCCCTCGCCGGTGCGGTGGCCCGCGACCGGCCGGCAGTCGGGACCGGTGTGGGCGGCCGTCGACTCGGCGTCGACGCCGTGGAGTTGGCTCTCGGCGCCGTCCGCGGCCGTCCGGTCGGCGATGGCGTCCCCGACGCTCCGGCCCGCCGCGAGGGCCGACAGGCACCGCTCCCCGGCCTCGGGGTCGGTGACGCCGGCCGTCGCGACGGCGCCGTGCGCGCTCACGTGCGGGCAGACGCTCCCCACGGCGGGGAGGCGGGTGGCGGCGGCGACGCCGTACCGGACTCCGCCCTCCGCGCGTTCCCGGACGCAGATGCTGTAGGTCACGGCGAGGGAGACGGGCGCCGCGGTGAAAAGCGTCCGGAGAGCGGACGGAACGGGGCGTCGTGGCCGCGCGTCTGACGCAAGAACTAATGAGGCGGTGGTTCCTGTACGTACCATGGGCATCATGAGCAAGATCCTCGGCGGGGGCGGCACCCACAGCACCGAGGACTACGTGGAACTGAGCCTCGACGACTTCGACACGGCGCGAGCGGAGGCGGGGATGAGCGTACACATCGCGGAGATCAGCGAACAGCGGGACGCCATGGCGATCAAGGACGCCGTCTACGACGGCGACCTCGTCATCGCGGACATCACGCGGATGAGCCCGAGCGACAGCGTGGTCGACCGGGTGCTGGAGGACCTCCGACAGGTCGCCCGCGAGGTGGACGGCGACGTGGTCGTCAAGGAGGACGACCAGGTCATCGTCACCCCGACGGGCGTGAAGATCAGCCGCGAGAAGCTGTAGGCCGACCGCCGGAACCGACAGGGTTTCACCGGTCCGGCCCCCAGTCGCGCGTAGATGAGCAAGGACTACATCGAGGTTCGCGGGGCCGAGGAACACAACCTCAAGGACCTCGACGTCCGCATCCCCCGCGAGGAGTTCAGCGTCGTCACCGGGCTCTCCGGATCGGGCAAGTCGTCGCTCGCCTTCGAGACGGTGTACGCCGAGGGGCAGCGCCGCTACATCGAGTCCCTCTCCGCCTACGCCCGCAACTTCCTCGGGCAGATGGACAAACCGCAGGTCGAGAGCGTCGAGGGGCTCTCCCCCGCCATCTCCATCGACCAGAAGAACGCCGCCAACAACCCCCGATCGACGGTCGGCACCGTCACCGAACTCCACGACTACCTCCGCCTGCTCTACGCACGCGTCGGCACGCCCCACTGCCCGGAGTGCGGGCGCGAGGTGGGCGAACAGAGCGCCGGGCAGATGGTGCGTCGCCTCCTCGAACTCCCGACGGGGACGAAAGCGAAGCTCTGTGCGCCGGTCGTCCGCGACCAGAAGGGTGCCTTCGAGGACCGCTTCGACGCGTTGGTGAGCGAGGGGTACAGCCGCGTCGAGGTGGACGGCGAGCCCTACGACCTCACCGTTGAGCGCCCCGACCTGGACGAGAACTACGACCACACCGTCGACGTGGTGGTCGACCGGGTGAAAGTCGACCCCGAGGCCCGCCCGCGCATCACGGACTCGGTGGAGACGGCGCTGAACGAGGCCGGCGGCGTCCTGAAGGTGATCCTCCCCGACCCGCCCGAGGGGGCCGAACTCGGCGGGTCGACCGCCCGGTCGACGGGCGACCTGGCCGACGTCGACGCGGACGCCGACGCGGCCGCCGCCACGGAGCGACTCGTCGTCGAGTTCTCCGAGGACCTGGCCTGCACCCACTGCGGCATCGACATCCCCGAAATCGAGACGCGGAGCTTCTCCTTCAACAGCCCGCACGGCGCCTGTCCGGAGTGTGAGGGCATCGGCAACACGAAGGAGGTCGACCCCGACCTCGTGGTGGAGGACCCGAGCAAGCCGCTGAAGAACGTCTTCGAGCCCTGGAGCTACAACCGCTCGTACTACCGCCGCCAGCTCGACTCGATGGCGCGACACGTCGACGTGTCGCTGGATACGCCCTTCGAGGAACTGGACGAGGAGGTACGGGAGGCCTTCCTCTTCGGCACCGACGAGGAGGTGCTCTTCGAGTGGACGACGAAAAACGGCGTCCGCCGGAAGGAAGAACCCTTCGAGGGCGTGATCGGCAACCTCGAACGCCGACACGTCGAGACGGACTCGGACAACACCCGCGACCACATCGAGGAGTTCATGGCCGTCACCACCTGTCCCGCCTGCGACGGCACCCGCCTCAAGCCCGCCTCGCGGGCCGTCCTCGTCGACGGCACGGCCATCACCGAGGTCAACCGCATGAGCATCGCGGACGCGCTCGATCACTTCGAGGGGCTGGAGTCGACCCTCACGGAGCGGGAACGAACCATCGCCGAGGAGATCCTGAAGGAGATCCGCGCCCGCCTCGGCTTCATGGAGGAGGTCGGCCTCGACTACCTCACCCTCGACCGCGAGGCGTCGACGCTCTCCGGCGGCGAGTCACAGCGCATCCGCCTCGCGACGCAGGTGGGATCGGGGCTCGTCGGCGTGCTGTACGTCCTCGACGAACCTTCGATCGGCCTCCACCAGCGGGACAACGACCGCCTGCTCGACACGCTGGAGGGCCTCCGCGACCTGGGCAACACCCTGCTGGTCGTCGAGCACGACGAGGAGACGATGCGCCGGGCCGACTCCATCATCGACATGGGGCCGGGACCGGGCAAGCGCGGCGGCGAGGTGGTCGTCCAGGGCGACTTCGAGACGGTGGTCGACTGCGACGAGTCGGTCACCGGCGACTACCTCGCCGGCCGCCGGGAGATTCCGGTGCCCGACGAGCGCCGCGACCCCGGCGACGGCGCACTCGCGATCCAGGGCGCCCGCCAGCACAACCTCGACGACGTGGACGTGAGCCTGCCGCTCGGTCAGTTTATCGCCATCACGGGCGTCTCCGGGTCGGGGAAGTCCACCCTGATGCACGACGTCCTCTACAAGGGGCTGGCCCGCGAGATGAACGACAACACCTCGGTCGACCCCGGCGACCACGACGCCATCGAGGGGTACGACGCGGTAGAGACGGTGCGGCTCATCGACCAGTCACCCATCGGCCGCACCCCGCGCTCGAACCCCGCCACCTACACCGGCGTCTTCGACCACGTCCGCGAACTGTTCGCGGAGACCAAACTCGCCACCCAGCGCGGCTACGAGAAGGGTCGCTTCTCGTTCAACGTCAAGGGCGGCCGCTGCGAGGAGTGCGGGGGACAGGGGACGGTGAAAATCGAGATGAACTTCCTCTCGGACGTGTACGTCCCCTGCGAGGAGTGCGACGGCGCCCGCTACAACGACGAGACGCTCGACGTCACCTACAAGGGCGCGACCATCGCGGACGTCCTGGACATGGAGGTCGACGAGGCCTTAGACTTCTTCGAGGCGAACCCGGGCATCCGTCGCCGCCTCGAACTCCTGCAGGACGTCGGCCTCGGCTACATGCAACTCGGCCAGCCGTCGACGACCCTCTCGGGCGGCGAGGCCCAGCGCGTCAAACTGGCGGAGGAACTGGGCAAGAAGGACTCCGGCGAGACGCTCTACCTGCTCGACGAGCCGACCACCGGCCTCCACCCCGAGGACGAACGCAAGCTGATCGAGGTGCTGCACCGCCTCGCCGACGCCGGCAACACGGTGGTCGTGATCGAACACGAACTCGACTTGGTGAAGAACGCGGACCACGTGATCGACCTCGGCCCGGAGGGCGGCGAGGGCGGCGGCGAGGTGGTGGCGACGGGCACCCCCGAGGAGGTGGCCCGCCTCGACGACTCCCACACGGGGCGTTACCTGCGCGACTTGCTGCCCGCCGTCGACCTCGCCGGGCCGCGCGAGGACCGGCGCAAGCCCGCGAAGGCCGCCAGCGACGACTGAGGGCGTCCCCGGGCGACCTCAGCCGATGAACAGGTCGACCACTTCGCTCGGGCTCCGCCCCTTGTAGAACTCCGTGTAGCCGCATCTGGTGCAGGAGACCGCCCTGTACCGCCGGTTCTGGACGTCGAAGAGTCGGGAGAGGCCGACGCCGGTCGTCGCGATGTCGTCGACGTCGGCGTCCGTGTGTCCACACTTCGGACAGCCCGTCTCCCCCTCGACGGCCCCCGACAGGTCCACCACCTCCCCGTCGCCGCTCGCGGTGAGCGCGTCGGCCGGCGCCGCGTCGTCGAGCGACGCCTCGCAGTTCCTGCAGAACGCCCAGTCCGCGGACGCCTTCGTCCCGCACTCGGGACAGTAGACGTGGGCGGGGCGCTCCGACTCGTCCGCGTCGTCTGGGTCGCCGTCTCCGGGGGCCATGCGTCGACGTTGCCGGCACGACGGCAAAACGGTTCGCCCCGGCGACGAAGTCAGGACGAGCCGAACGCGGTCCGCACCGCGTCGGCCATCGCGTTCGCCCGCATCGCGTGTTCCACCTCGTCGCGGATGCCGTTCGTGACGTAGGCCATCGCCAGCCCCGACTCGGGGTCGCCCCAGCCGACGATGCTGCCCAGGCCGCCGTGGCCGAACGTCGCCCGGGGAGCGACGGTGCCGTACTTGTCCCACGCGGTGCCCGCGCGCTCGAAGCCGAGGGCGTAGCGCCGGGGCACGCCCATCGTCCCGTCCCGCTCCACCTCGGCCTGCACGCTCGTCGCCTCGTCGACGGTGTCGGCATCGAGCAGGCACACTCCGTCGAGTTCGCCCCCGTTGGCCAGACAGGCGTAGAAGCGCGCCATGTCGCGGGCCGTCCCGACGCCCGTCGCCGCGGGGACGACCGCCCGGCGAACCGACTCGCGGTTGAACAGCGCGGCGGCCTCCGCGGCCGTCCCGGAGAGGCCGGCCGCGCTCTCCCGACACCGCTCGCCCGCCTCGAAGCCGGCCAGGGTCGCGACGTCGTCGGGGTCGTCCGCCGGGAGACCGATGCTCGTGTCGGCCATCCCCAGCGGCTCGAAGACGTGCTCCCGGGCGTAGGCGTCGACGGGGCGCCCGCTCACCCGGCGGACGAGTTCGCCGACGAGGAAGCCGTAGGTGAGCGCGTGGTAGGCGGCGGTCGACCCCGGCCGGAAGGCCGTGTCCAGGGCCTCCATCGCCGAGACGGCGGCGTCCCAGTCGGTCCAGCGCGTCGGGTCGTCGTCGAGCGGACTGCGTGGCAGGCCGGCCTGGTGGCTGAGGGCGTGTCGCACCGTCGCCGCGGCCTTCTCGCTCCCCGCCGCGGCGAACTCGGGCCAGTGGTCGCGAACGGGGTCGTCGTAGTCGAGGCGGCCCCGCTCGACGAGGTGATGGAGGCAGACCCCGGCGTACGGTTTCGTACACGAGAACAGCACGTGCCGGCGGTCGGTCGTCGTCTCCGGGCCGTCGGGGCCGACGGTCCCGGCCGCGCAGTCGAGGACGAGGTCCGCCCCGTCGTACACCGCCAGTTGCGCCCCGTGATGGAGGCCGGCCGCGACGTGGCTCTCGAAGACCTGCCGCACGCGCGCCGCCGGATCGGTCGTGAACGGCGAATCCATACCCGTGACGTCTCGCCACGGGACCGAAAGCCCGTCGACAGAGCCAAGTACCGCTCTGTGGTTATTGGTGTCGAATGACACGAATACTCAAAACTTCCGGCTTCCTCGGACTGGCAGTGATGATGCTGGTCGGCCTGCACCAGTTCGGCCTGTTGAGCGGCGGGCAGGCGCCGCCGGGGTGGATGATCGGCGCCCACGCGCATCTGGGCGTGCTCTCCATCCTCGCCATCGTCACCGGGTTCGCCGTCGAGTCGCTGGCCCTCGCCGGCCGACTCCGGACGGCGGTCACGGGGCTCTTTCTGACCGGTCAGTGGCTCCTCCCGACGACCATCTGGCTGGGCGAGGGCGCCGGGTTCACGGCGCTTCTGCCGACGATCCTGCTCTGGGGCGTCGCCCTCGTCGCGTCGATGCTCCTGATGGCGTGGGCGGCGTGGACCCGGTCGGCGACGCCCGGCGTCGGCCCCGGGTCCGGTCCCGCCGTCGCCGACGACTAGGTGGCGATTGAGACGGTCCACACAGCAGATCGTACGCTGTACTGCGATCCGTTGTGCAGTGACGGTCAATCGCTACGAGAGGTCGCGTCCTCCCCACTCAACTCCACTTTCGTTAGGTAAATTTATATTTGGCAAACCGGTCGAACGGGACATGGACACGACACGGTGTGTGGTCGTCGCGCTCGTGCTGGTCGCGGCGCTCGGACCCGCGGGCGTCGGCACCGCGGCGGCGCAGTCCGGGGACTGCGCGTTTCCGATCACGCGGACGGACGCGACGGGCACCGACGTGACGGTCGGCGAGGACCCCGACGAGGTGGTGACGCTCAACCCCAGCGCGGCACAGACGATGTACGAGATCGACGCGTGGGAGGAGGTCGTCGGCGTCTCGACGTACGCCTCCTACCTCCCCGGCGCCGACGACAAGACGACGGTGGGGACGGGCAACAGCGACGCGACGGTCGAACAGACGCTCGCGCTCGATCCCGACCTCGTCCTCGCGCCGAACACCATCGACGGCGACGTCGTGACGCAGCTCCGCGACGCCGGCGTGACGGTGTACAAGTTCGAGATGGCCGAGGACCTCGACGACGTCGTCGAGAAGACGCGGCTGACGGGCGAACTCGTGGGGCACTGCGAGAGCGCCGACAGCCGCGCCGACGAGATGGAACGGCAACTCGACGTGGTCAGGGAGGCCGTCGAGGACGTCGACCGGCCGAAGGTGTTCTACACCTTCTTCGGCTTCACCGCCGGCGAGGGGACCTTCATCCACGAGGTGATCCAGACGGCCGGCGGCGACAACGTCGCGGACGACAGCGCCGAGTTGAACGCCAACGGCGTCACCACGTCCGGTTACTACGACGTCAACGCGGAGTACGTGGTCGCGGCGAACCCCGAGTGGTTCGTCCTGAACGGCGACGAGTACGACACCGCGACGGTGCCCGCCGGACCGGGCGGGATCTACGAGGGCACGACCGCCTACCGGGAGGGCAACGCGGTCGTCCTCGACGCCAACGAGATCAGCCAGCCCGCCCCGCGCATCGTCAACGCCATCCTCGACCTCGTGCGGGTCCTGCATCCGGAGGCCTACGAGTCGGAGATCGAGGGGCGGGTCGAGACGTCGTCGCTCGGCGACCGGCGCGGCACGACCGCCGAACGCCTCGCGGACGGGAGCCTCAGCCTGCAGGCCTCGAACCTCGGCCGCTCGGATCGAGTGAGCTTCGACGTGCCCCCGCGGCCGAACGCGACCGCCTCGGTGCGCCGGGTCAACGTCACGCTCGCGACGGTGAACCCGACGTTCGAACTCCGCCTGCGACACGGCGGCGACGTCACGCCCCCGAACGGGACGCGCACCCTCGAAACCGTCGGCCTCTCCGGCAACGGCGTCTTCGCCGGCGACGTCGACCACCTGACGCTCAGGCTGGCGGTGAACCGGAGCCGACTCGACGGCGCCGACCCCGACACCGTCACCCTCTTCCGGTCGAACGGCACCGGCTGGGTGCCGCTGCGGACGACGCGGGTGACCGCGGGCGCGGCGAACGGGACCGCGGACGCCGCCACGGGCGGGAACGCCACGGCCGCGGCCGCGAACGACACCCTGGTCTACGAGGCGCGGACGACCGGGTTCGCGACGCTGCTGCTGGCCGTCGAGGAGCCCGACTCCCCGGCCGAACCGGCGACGAACGGGACGGCCGTCCCGACGGCGACGGCCACGGCGACGGCCGAACCCACGCCCACGGGGACGGGCGAGTTCCGGGCGGCGACGACGGAGCCGCCGGCGTCGACCCCCACTCCGACGCCGACCCCCGGGAGCGCCCCCGGGTTCGGCCCGCTGCTCGCGGTCGCTGCCGTCCTACTCGCCGCCGCGGGGGTGCGCCGATGACCGCGGCGGTCGGTCGGGGCGCGCTCGCGGCGCTCTCGGTCGCCCTCCTCGTCGCCGTCGCCGCCACGCCGGCCAGCGGTGCGGCGGTCGGCCTCGGGGAGGCGGGCGTCTCCCCGACGACCGTCTCGACCGGCGCGACGACTACCCTCGACCTCTCGGTGAACGCGACCGGCGTGAACACCACCGACGCGACGACTGACGCGAACGTCACGGTGACCGCCCCGGACGGCCTCGACCTCTCGGGGGCGGCGGTGACGGCCCGGGACGCGGCGCCGAACGCGACGGGCGTGACCGCCGCCGTCGACGCCGGGGCGAACGCGGTGGTCGTCTCGTGGGACGACGACGCCGGCGTCGACGCCGAGGCGGTGACCGTGACCGTGACCGTCTCCGGCGTCGCCGTCGAGCGCACGGGCGATCACGGCCTGACGGCGACGGTCGACGCCGACGGCGACGGCGCCACGGACGCGAGCGGCGCGGTCGGCACGGTCACCGCCTCGGCGACGGCGAGCGACCGGAGCGTCACGACCGAGGGGGCCGTCCTCTACCTCGGCGAGGAGGACGTGGACCTGACGGGACTCGACGGCGCCGCGCCGGCGGGCGAACCGGAGCGGTTCTACGGCGTCGGCGGCGGGGCCGAGGGCGGCGCCGCGGAGGCCGCCAACGCGACGGCCGTCGACGTGACGCTCGGCAACGGGTTCGCCCCCGGACAGTACGCCTTCACGGCCGGCGGCGACGCCGCCGTCGTCGTCGAGCGACCGAACGTGACCGACGTCGACCTCCATCCGGGCGGGACGGTCTCCGAGACGGAGGTGGCCGGTTCCTCGATCCCGGCGAGCGTCGAGACGCTCACCGTCGACCCGGACTTCGACTTCGCCGCGGCCGACGACGCGACGGTGATCGTCGAGAACGCGGACGGACTGGCGGTCACCGACGAACTCACCGACGATCCGACGGTGGCGACCGACGGCGAGACGGTTCGACTCGACGTGTCCGACCTCGCGGTCGGCACCTACACGGTTCGGGTCGAGGGGGCCGACGACCTCGATCACGTGAACGCGACGGCGACGGTCCGGGTCCGCGAGGCGGCGCGCACGGTCTCGCTGAGTCGGACGCGCGTCGCCCGCGGCGAGTCGACGGTGGCGACGGTGAGCGGTCCGCCGGGCGCGGTCCGGCACGTCCGCGTGCCCGCCGCCGCGCTCCGCGACGGCGAGTCGGTGACCGTCCCCACCGCGAAGGCCCTGTTCGGCGGGGCCGAGGGCCTCGCGTTCGTCGACGCCGACGCCGAGGCGGGCGCCCTCTACGCCGTCGTCGGCCTCGACGACTCCGGGTTCGCCAGGGTCGAACTCGACACCGAACTGCTGGACGACGGCACCCACGACGTGGCCGTGGCGCGAAACGCCACCGCCGACCCCGAGGCGACGGTCCCCCTCACCGTCGACGACCGCGACGTCTCGGTGACGCCCGCCCGGACCACCCTCACCGTCGGCGAGACGGTGACCGTCTCCGGGACGGCCCGCGGCGCCGACGACGTGAAACTCTACGCCTCGGTCGGCGGGTCGTACGCGCCGCTGTACGAGGACAGCGAGGCCGACGAACTCGCGGAGGCCCGCGTCGACGACGGATCCTGGGCGGTCGACCTCGACACCCGTGCGGTGCTCACCGTCCCCGGTCGATACCAGGTCGTCGCCGTCGCGGACCCCGGATCGGCCCACCTGGGGTCGGCCGACCGGCTCCCCGAGTCGACGTTCGACGACTTCGACACCGTCGGGAGAGCGGCCGTCGGGACGACCGAGCCGTCGCTCTCGGCGTCGCTCTCGCGGTCCCGCATCGCCACGAACGCCGGCGACGAGGTTCGGGTCGCCGGCCGCGCGCCCGGCCCCGGCGAGACGGTCCGGGCATACGTCGTCACGCCCCGCGGCGACGTCGTCCCCCGCGACGTGACCGTCGGCGACGACGACGCCTTCGACTTCGAGTACGCCGCCGTCGACACCCCCGGTACGTATCGCGTCCTCGTCGTGTCGCCCGGCCGCGACGGCGCCTTCGCGCTCGCCGACGGCGGCGACGCGGCGGCCGTCCGGACCGAACTCTCGGGGTCGGAGACGGCCGCCGAGGCCGCGGCCATCGTCCGCGACGCCTACGGCGGTGCCGGCGTCGACGACCGGCTCGTCGGCCTGAACGTCACGGCGACCGACCCCCGGGTGTGCGTCGAGACGGTGACGCGCCGGGACGGTGACCTCGTCGTCGCGGGCACCTCGAACCGCGAGAACGGCACGCTCGTCCTGCTGGACCTCCGGGAGGGGGCGAGCGTCGCCGCCGTCGCGGACGCCGCGGTGAACGCCTCGGGGCGGTGGCGAGCGACCGTCGACGTCTCGGGCCTCGACGCCGGCGAGTACACCCTCCGGGCGGAGACGGCCGACGCGGCCGACGCGCGGACGGTGAGCGTCGGGGCGGGAGCCGCGTCCCCGGCCGCGACGCCGTCAGCGACGCCGACCGAGGCGCCGACCCCGACGCCGTCAGCGACGCCGTCACCGACGGCGACCGACCCCGACGCCGCTGCCGCCGGCGAGACGCCCGGAACGGCCGGGCGGGCGACCCGCACCGCGGCGTCGGGTCCCGGCTTCGGCGCCCCGACCGCCCTCGTGGCGGCGCTCTCGGCGCTCCTCGCCGCGGTCGGTCGGCGCCGGTAGCCACGGGCGTCTCCGTCGCAGTCAAAACCCCTCGGGTCCAAGCGCCGGTGTGATGTACGCCGAACCCCTCTCCGGTCGGCCGTCGGCCGGCCCGCTCCCGCGTCCCGCATGAACGTCCGCATCCGCGGCATCTACACGACCGCGCTCACGCGCCGCTTCCTCGACGCCGGTCACGCCGTCGTCGACGCCTCCGATCCGATCCGCGAGCGGTTCGACGCCGAGTTCGGCACGGCGACCCACGACGTGGCGGTCGAGACCACCGCCGACCGGCAGGGCGTGGGCGTCACCGGCGCCCCCGACGCCGTGGCGACGGCCGTCGAGTCCCTCTCTCTCTCGCGCGACACCCTCGCGTGGGAGTCCCCCGCCCCGCGGGACGCCGTCTTCGACGCCCGCGTCACCGAGACCCTGGGGAGCGGCGCGGTGTGTGACCTCGGGGACTGCGAGGGCTTTCTCCCCTTCGGCAACGCCGACGACCACGTCGCCGTCGGCGACGAACGCCGCGTCCGGGTCGACGAGTCGGCGGCGCCGTGGACCGACCGCCGGCCCGTCCTCGACACCGACGTGCGGGTGCGCGCGGGCCCGGCGACGCTCGTCCACGGCGCCGCCGGCGTGAGCGTCGACACCCGGGACGACGCCGCCGGGCGCGAACTCGCCGGGATGACCGACCTCCTCGACGTCGACCCGCCGGAGGGGTGGGGTCTGCGCTGGGACGACGCGGCGACCGACGCCGACATGGGGGCGCTGGAGACGGCGCTCTCCCGGGCGGTCGACCGCGCCGAGGCGGTGCCCGTCGACGACCCCGTCGCCCCGGTTCGTCGCGTCGCCGCCCCCGCCGCGACGACGTGGGTGTGGTTCGGCCGCGAGGCCAGGTTCGCCCTCGACGACCGCCGGCGCGACGTGACGACGACGATGCACGGCCACCACCGGATCAAGGCGGCCTCCGGGGACGCGAGTCGGGCCGTCGACTTCGCGGAGGCGCTGTCCGACGACGGGGGCGCCCGCGCCGACGGCGAGTTCCCCTTCGAGGCCGTCACCGACACCTTCGGCCCCGCCGTCGGCGACGACGTCCGCCTCGAACACGGCAAGCCCGACGGCCGACTGATCGTCCTCGGCCGGGCCGCGGTGACCGACCGCGACGCCGACGGCACGCTCACGCTCCGCCGGGAGATGACCGCCGGCGGCACCTACGACGCACTCGGCGTCGACCGGGCGGCCGGCGACGTGGCGACCACCAAGGTCCGCGAGGGGCGGTGGTGGTATCCAACCGTCTACCGCGGCGCGGACGGCGAGCGGAAGGGCACCTACGTCAACGTCTGCACGCCCGTGGAGTGTTTCCCGGACGCCGTCCGCTACGTCGACCTCCACGTCGACGTGGTGAAGGGACCCGACGGCGAGGTGCGCCGGGTCGACGACGACGAACTCGACGCGGCCGTCGACGCCGGACGGGTGTCCGAGGCGCTGGCGGAGAAGGCGCGGTCGGTCGCGTCGAGCCTCGTCGAGGCGCTGTGAGTGCGGCGACCGGCCGAAGGTTCTTCACGGCCGTCGGCCGTTAGAGCGCCCATGTCCACGGAAGACGGACCCGACGCCGACGCGGGAGCGACTCGCGATCCCTCGGCGGACCTGCGATGGGACGCGCTCCGTCTGGAGTACGAGCACCTTCGCTCCGAAATCGAACAGTCCATCCGGAATCAGGTCCGCGTCCTCGGATACGGTGGTGCCACCCTCTCGCTTCTGATCGGCCTCGGCATCGGGAACCGGGAGTTCGCCATCGTGATCGCACTCCCGTTTCTCGCCTTCTTTTTCTTCATGCTGTGGAGCATCGAACAGACCCGGATGATGCGTGCCGGGGATTACATCTCCGGCCTGGAGGACCGGGCTCGTGAGGAGATCCTGGACGGGGACGGACTGGGTTGGGAGGGCTGGCTGAGTTACCGCAGCAAGCGCGAGTCGTTCGACATCTACGACCTCCACTACTACTCACAGTACGGGGTCCTCGGCGGCTTCGTCGTCGTGCTCGTCGTCGCCGCGCTGTTCCTCTGGTTCGGCTCCGAGTTGCTCGACGTCCAGTGGCCCGTGGCACTCACCGGCCCGTTCAAGATCGTCCTGACCGTCGCCTATCTCCTCATGGCGGTCGTCTGTCTGGGCTTCCTGCTGAAGACGGTCCGACACGGCGACGTGCGGACGAGTCTCCGGGCGTATCGGGCGTATCAGCGCGAGTGACCCCCCGCCGAGCCGCCGCCCCCGTCGCTCGCGTAACTTGTCATGCCGGGGTAGGCGGACGTCGAGCGGTACTCGGCCAGTTCCGGCGGGACGTCGAGACGCGACAGCGGCAGCGCACCGGACTCGACGAGACTCCCGAACGGGAGTTCGCGCAGCAGGTGGGCCTCCGGGTCGAAGCTGTACCGTTCGAGGGTGTCGAACGCGCCGTCCCGGGCGTTCCGGGCCGCGAGCGAGAGGAGTCGCCGGTCCCGCCACCGCTCGGTCAGCGGCAGGTGGTTGCGGATCGACCGCTCCAACCGGGCTCGGGGGATCCCCAGTCGCAGCGCGTCCCGGTAGTTGCTGTACAGTCGCCGGAGCCGATAGCGGACCGACTGCCACTCGTAGTTGTCGTGTTCCTCGACGATCGACACCGGGAGGTAGTACACCGGAAACTGCTCGGCGATGCGGACCCAGAGATCCTTGTCCTCGTGTACCTGGAGGTCGCGCCACCCCCCGGCCGCGTCGACGACGCTTCGGTCCGCGATCATCCCACCGTGAAACAGCAGCAGTCCGGGTTCGCGTTCCGCACGGAGGTCGCGATAGCGCTCGGCCACCGTCGACAGACAGGGGCTGTAGGTCACGTCCAGGTCGATGTGGGCCGCGACGATCTCGTCGCTCCCGAGTTCGAACGCGCTCTGTCTCCCCTCGCCCCGCGACAGCCCGGATTCGAAGTCCATGACCACCGACTCGCTGACGTAGTACTTCTCGATCACGTCGAACGATCCGTCCGTGGAGTTCGAATCGACGATGACGAGCCGATCGCTCGGGCCGAGCTGGCCGAGCAGGCTGTCGAGCGATCGTCTGATCGTCTGCTCCTGATTCCGGTGGGTGATCAGGACGTCCATCCATCGGTCACATGGACGGGGACCGCCAAATGTGTCACGATGCCAATCGAAGCCGCCGTTCCCGCGGTGACCGACCGCCACTGCCCGGAGCCGTGGCCGCGCCCCCGACGCCGGCACACGGCTCCCGACCAGCATCCCTACGTGGCTCCCACTCGATCCTCGGGTATGCTCACGACCGACCTCTCAGACCGGGTCGCACTGGTGACGGGGAGCGCGAAGGGGATCGGCCGCGAACTCGCCCTCTCGATGGCCGAGGCGGGGGCGGCCGTCGCGGTTCACTACCACTCCAGCGACGAGGCGGCGCGGGCGACGGCCGCGGTGGCCCGCGAGGCCAGCGGCGCCGCGACGACCGTGCAGGGCGACGTGACCGACCCCGACGACGTGGACGCGATGTTCGACGCCGTGGAGGCGGACCTCGGGACCGTCGACCTCCTCGTCAACAACGTCGGGGACTTCGCGCCCCGACACTGGGAGGAGATCGACTTCGAGACCTGGAACCGGGTGCTGGATACGAACTTCAACGGCACGTACCTCTGCTCGAAGCGGGCGCTGCCCGCGATGCGCGACGCCGGGTTCGGCCGCATCGTCAACGTCGGCTACGCGGGGACCGAACGCGCGCTGGTCTACCCCAAGAACTTCCCCTACCTCGTCGCGAAGACGGGGGTCGTCATGTTCACGCGGATGCTCGCCAACGACACCACCGAGGACGGCATCACGGTCAACTGCATCTCGCCGTACGTCGTCGAGAACTCCGACGAGTTCCCCGACGAGGCGCCGCGGGGCCGGTGGGCCTCCTTTTCGGACCTGCGGCAGGTGCTCTTCTTCTTCCTCGATTCGGACAGCGGATACGTGAGCGGCGAGAACGTGGAGGTAGACGGCGGCTGGATCCCGGAGGCGCTGTAGTCGATCGAGGACCGGGCGTCCTCAGGCGTTGGGCACGTCGTCGGGGTCGTCCTCGACGGAGCGTTTCATCGAGTCGCGACGGGACTTGGCGTCGCGCCCCGTCACTTCGAGCAGAAAGTCGTTCTTGGCGCTGACCGCGTCCTCGGCGGCGTCGGCGTGGCCCTCCTCGATCACCTGCGCGGCCGGTTTCTCCTCGAAGTGGACCGCGAGTTTGTCCTTCTTGCCGCTGTATGTCGCCGCCCCGGCGACGATGCGCTCGAACACGGGGTTGTCGGGGTCGCCGACGACGTAGAGGTCGTTCCCCTCGTACTCCTCGGTCCCCGTCACCGACCCGAAGTACTCCTCGATGGTCCCCTTGAGATCCGGTGCGTTCTCATCGAGGGTTTCCCCGCGACGCATCTTGTACTCCTTCATGGCCCCTCGTTCGAAAGGCGTCGGTTTACCAGTTTCGTCCTCCCGCGCTCGGCTCGTGCGGGGGTCCGCGCCGGACCGCGACGCCGACGCCCCCCCGCGGCGGTTACGACCCCTCGCGCTCCGCGATGTACCCCTTGTGACAGTCGGGACAGATGTCACCGGCACGCATCGACGACCCGCTCGCGGACCGGGCGTGCCCGCAGTTCGGGCAGAAGAACTCCGTCTCCCCCTCCGTTCGGTCGTCGACGACGGGTTCGACCTCCTCGGCGGCGACGAACTGCTTGCCGGTCGCCGTCCCGTCGGCCGCGGCCGTCGACCCGTTCGTGGCGTCGCCGCCGGCGGCCTCCTCGGGGGTCAGCCCCCCGCCGAAGGAGACGTCGGCCGTCTCCCCGTCGCTCGGCGCCGCGTCGAACCCCTCGTCGTCGCCCTCGGGGTCGGGCCACTCCTCGCCGCCGCTGACGACGGTCGTCCCGTCGTCGGCGGCGTCCGGAACGCTCTCCGGCCCCTCGCCCTCGCCGTCGGCGTCGCCGGCGTCGTCGTCGCCCTCGGCGTCCGGCCACTCGCCGCGTCCCCGGTCGGCGTCCGACCCGTCGTCGTCGTCGTCGAGGATGATGGCGTCGTCCACGTCCTCGTCGGGGGTCGGGGTGTCCACGTCCACGTCCTCGTCGCCGTCGTCGACGGCGTCCGGTTCGGCCTCGGCGGCCGACTCGACGTCGACCCCGCCCTCGGCGCCGGCGTCGGGCGTCGGGTCGGGGGCGGCGGCCGCCTCCGCGTCGGCGTCGCCCCCGAGGTCCGGCGTCACGCTCCCGTCGTCGCCCAGCCCAGTCGTCACCGACTCGTCGGCCGGGTTCCGCACGGGCCGCACCTCCTTGTTCTCGCTGACGATCCGCCGCTCGCCACAGCGGTCACAGGTCTCGACGGTGCGGTACGTCACGACCACCTCGTCGCCGCGCTCCTCCCGCTCCCGCTCCACCTCGCGGTTCGCGTATTCGTGTCCCAGTAGGCACCTGAGTCCCATTGCGTGGGGGTAGCGGTGGCACCACCAAAAGCCTCCGTCAGACGCCCGTCCGACGGTCTCGACGCCGTTCGGCGGGGGCGGTACTGGTAAACCGTCCGCGTTCGTACGTCCCGCGCATGAAGGCCAAACGGGAGTTCCGGGACCGCGAGGACGTGGAGGTGGCCATCCTCGACGCGCTGGTCGACCGCGGGGGTGAGGGCATGACCGTCTTCGAACTCCGTGCGGCCGTCGAGGAGGACATCGACACGCTCGAAGCCGCCCTGGCGGAACTGAACGAGGACTCGCTCATCTCCGTCGAGTCGAGCGACGGCCGGACCGTGGTGCTCCCGGACGACCGGGTCGTCCCCGACCCGGGCGAGGCCCCCGAAGAGGAGGGGAGCCTGCTGGACGCCGTCCGGGACCGCCTCGGTCTCTGACCGCGGCGCTTTTTCCTCCGCCCCGCCTACGACTCCCCGATGACACGGGGTCTCCACGCCGACTACGGCGCCGAGTTCGAGACGCGGGGCGGGCGCGACGTCGTCGCCCACTACGGCCGGCCCGACCGGACCCACCTCGCGGTCCGCAACGGCGTCGGCGTCATCGAGATGGGCTACGGCGTCGTCGTCGTCGAGGGCCCCGACGCCGTCGACTACGTCGACAACGCCGTCTCCAATCGCGTCCCCGACGCCGACGGCGAGGGCTGTTACGCCCTCCTACTGGACCCGCAGGGCGGCATCGAGACCGACTGCTACGTCTACAACGCCGGGGAACGCCTGCTCTGTTTCACCCCGCCGGAGCGGGCCGACCCCCTCGCCGACGAGTGGAGCGACAAGGTGTTCATCCAGGACGTGTCGATCCGCGACGCCAGTTCGGCGTTCGCCGTCTTCGGCGTCCACGGCCCCTCAGCCACCGAGACGCTGGCGACGCTCCTGGCCGGCGCGAGCGTCCCCGAAACCGAGGCCCCCCTCACGTTCGTCCGCGGATCCATCGCCGACGCCGGCGTCACCGTCGTCTCCGCGGACGACCCGACGGGCGAAACCGGGTACGAGGTGG
Source organism: Haloplanus sp. GDY1 (assembly GCF_023703775.1). Lineage (NCBI taxonomy): Archaea > Methanobacteriati > Methanobacteriota > Halobacteria > Halobacteriales > Haloferacaceae > Haloplanus > Haloplanus halophilus. The sequence goes on from NZ_CP098514.1 coordinate 2,611,173, forward strand.
TCTGTACCGCCGACGCCGCCGAGGACGTCCTCGACTCCCTGCTCACCCGCGGGTCGCCCACCACCCCCGTCGGCTATCACACCTGGGACACCCTGACGCTGGAGGCCGGGACGCCGCTCTTCGAGACGGAACTCGTCGGCCGAATTCCGAACGTCGCCGGCGTGCGCAACGCGCTCGACTTCGAGAAGGGCTGTTACGTCGGCCAGGAGGTGGTCTCCCGCGTCGAGAACCAGGGGCGGCCGAGCGAGCGACTCGTCGGCCTGACGCTCGATGCCGTCCCCGAGTCGGGGGCGGCGGTGTTCGACGGCGACGCCGCCGTCGGCGAGGTCACCCGTGCCGCCGAGACGCCGTCGTGCGACCGGCCGGTCGCGCTCGCGTACGTCGAGTACGGGGTCGCCGACGACGCGCCGGACCTCGCGGTCCGGGTCGACGGCACCGACGTCGCGGCGACCGTCACCGACCTCCCCTTCGTCGAGGGGAGCGGCCGCTCGGCGCGACTCCCCCGCTACGACTGACCGCGCTCCCGGTCGCCCCCGGGCAGCAGGTTCGTCGCGAGCGCCCGCAGGTGACTCGCCGAGAAGAAGGAGGTGGGGCGGTCCATGTGGACGCCGATCTCGCCGTCGAGCGCCCGCAGGCCGAGCCGCTGGACCGGGGTCGGCAGCGAGTACGCCCGCCGGATCAGGCCGCCGAGGCGGATCTCCCGCCGCAGTTCCGAGCGCCACGCCGCCTCGTAGTCCGCGAGCGTCGAGGGGTCGGTCGGCTCCACCGTCTCGGCCGCGCAGTCGGCGGCCGTCATGCCGTAGAGGATGCCGCCGCCGGTGAAGGGCTTGGTCTGGGCGGCGGCGTCGCCGACGAGGAGGACGCGCTCGCCCGTGACCCGATCCGGCGGGCCGATGGGGATGCCACCCGAACAGCGGCGGGCCGTCTCGACGCCGTAGGCGTCGGTCAGCGCCTCGAACCGCTCGGTCACGTCGGCGCCCGGCGGTGCCGCGAGGCCGTACTCGACGCCCGCCTCGCCGCGGGGGATGCGCCACGCGAAAAAGCGCGGCACCGTCAGGTGGACGTCGACGTAGTCGCCGTGATCCGGCGTCGGATCGAAGGCGAGGACGCCGTGGAGCGTCTCGCCCGGCTCCGGCAGCCCGGCCTCGCGGCGCACCCGCGAGACGGGGCCGTCACACCCCGCGACCAGTCGCGTCTCGAAGCTGACCGTCTCGCCGTCGGTTCGGGCGGTCACCGTCGCGCGGTCCTCGCCCACCTCCACCCCGGTCACCGTGTGTCCCTCGCGCACGTCCGCCCCGGCCTCCCGCGCGGCGTCCGCGAGCGTCCGATCCAGCGCCACGCGGTCGATGACGTTCGACACTTCCTCGGACTTGTAGAAGGGGTAGGACCGCGAGTCCGGCCCGCCGAGGCGGAAGTTCGCGCCGTAGACCCGGTTCTGGAGGAGGTCCGCCCTCGCGCCGTCGGGGACGTACTCCCAGACGTCGGTGCTGACGTGGCCCGAACAGGCCAGCGGCGTGCCGACCGTGCCCTTCTCCAGGGCCAGCACGTCGTACCCGGCTGCCGCCGTCCGGCGGGCGAGCCGTGCCCCGGCGGGGCCGACGCCGACCACGACGAAATCGTACATGTGGCCCGTTCCGGCGCGGCGGGACAAATACTCGGCGGTCGTCGGCCTCCCGAGTGCCGGGAGGCCAAGAAATTAACCGCTGGACGCCGAGGCGTGTCCCATGTCGCGCAGACGGGACCCGGTCGAGGAGCGCGCCGGCGACGACGTCGACCTCTACGACATCGCCACCTGGGAACGGCGGGGACTCCTCGACGGGGTCGCGTCGGGCATCTATCGCGTCCTCGTGGCGTCGACCCGCATCTTCGTCGTCGGCGTCGCGCTGCTCATCCTGGTCGGTATCGGTGGCCTGAGCGCGCTGACCGACCCACAGATCGGCGTGTTGACGGCCCTGTCGGCGCTCCCGGCGCTCGGGCTGGCCGTCTACGTCCGCCGCTCGGACGCGACGGACGGCGAACCGCTCTCCCTGCTGGTCGCCACGTTCCTCCTCGGCGTCCTGACCGCCAACTTCGCGGCGGTGCTCAACACCTACACGCAGGGCGTCTTCGCCGGCCTCGGCTTCCTCGGCAACGCGCTCTTTTTCTTCGTCGTCGTCGGCCCCGTCGAGGAGACGGTGAAGCTCCTCGCGGTGCGGCTCTACGCCTACGGCGACGACCGGTTCCAGGCCGTCGTCGACGGCGCCGTCTACGGCGCCGTCGCCGGCCTCGGCTTCGCCACCATCGAGAACGCCCTCTACATCACCCAGAACCTCGACGGGGCGACGATGGCGAGCGGCCTCGGACTCATCGGCGCCGGCAACAACATCACCGCCATCCGCGCCCTCGCCGGGCCGGGTCACGTCATCTACTCCGCCTTCGCCGGCTACTACCTCGGCCTCGCGAAGTTCAACCGCGAGAACCGCGGGCCGATCATCGTCAAGGGGCTGCTCGTCGCCGCGCTCATCCACGCCACCTACAACACCACGGTCGGCATCGGCTCGGGGCTGGTCGGCCTCGCCACGGGGCTCGGACAGCTCCCCTCGTTTTTCGTCTGGGTCCTGATCTACGACGGCGTCTTCGGGCTCATCCTCTTCCGGAAGATCCGGCGGTACAGCCACACCTACCGCCAGGTCCACGAGGACGAAACCGCCGAGGAGTCGGCCTTCGACGTCGAGCCGACGGAGTTCGAGTCGTAGCGCGGGCACTCGTCCGGACCGTCGTCTCTCCCCGTCTCAGCCATCGAGGCCGCCGATGACGTAGCCGTACTTCAGCAACGAGACGAACACCGTCCCGCCGAGGACGTTCCCGACGGTCGTGACGGCCAGAAACCGAAGGTAGTCGGCGGCCGTGATGGCCGGCGAGACGAGCAGGCCGGCAAGGACCTCGACGTTGCCGGCGATGGAGTGGGGTAGGTGGCCGAACCCGATGACGGCGGTGACGGCGACGACCAGGATGATCCGGGCGCTCGACCCCTTGACGGACGTGACCATCCACGAGAGCAGCGCCATCAGCCACCCCGCGAGCACCGCCGCGGCGAGCGTCGTGAGGACGGAGTGGGAGACCAGCGGCCCGGCCAGTCGAACGAACGCCGTGGGGTCGATGATCCCGTAGGCCGGTCCGAAGCGGACCATCCCGGCCGCGAAGACGGCGCCGCCGACGAGGTTCGTCGCGTAGACCACGCCCCACAGCCGTAGCAGGTCGAACACCGTCGCCTCCCCGTTCAACACGGGCAACACCGCGAGCGTCGTGTGTTCGGTGAACAGCTCCGTCCCGCTGAGGACGACGAACACGAAGCCGATGGCGTAGCTAACGCCGGTCGCGATACGCAGGGTCGGCTCGGTCCAGACCCCCGCGCCGGCGGTTATCAGGGCGGTCATGAACAGCGGCCCGAAGCCGATGTCGAGGCCCGCGGAGAGCCCCGACAGCGCCAGCCCCCGCGTCGGCCGCGACAGCTCCTCCTTGCCCAGCTCCAGCTGTGCGCGGAGCGTCTCCTCCTGCGAGATGGGCGTGTGGTCGGGGGCTCGGCCCCCTTCGGTCGACCCCTCCTCGGGCTCGTCGGACTGTGCGCTCACGAGTGGACTCCGTCGTGGCCGCCCGTCGGTTCCCGCGGCGGGTAAGGCCGGTGTTTCCGTTCCGTGTGGCCGTTCCGGGACGGTCACCGGCCCGCCCCCCGGCGCGTGCGCTCACTCGACCAGGCGCTCGACGTACTTCGCCACCACGTCGACCTCGACGTGGACCGGATCGCCGGGGTCCTTCGCCGAGAGCGTCGTCAGGTCGTACGTCGTCGGGATGACGGCGACCGAGATCAGGTCCTCGGCCCGGTCGGCGACGGTCAGGCTGATCCCGTCGAGCGCGACCGATCCCTTCTCGACGACGTACCGTCCCAGGTCCGGCGGCAGGTCGAAGGTGAACGCCCAGTCGTCGCCGACGCGGTCGATCCCCGCGACGGTCGCCACGCCGTCGACGTGGCCCTGGACGATGTGGCCGTCGAACCGGCCGTCGGCGGGCATCGCCCGCTCCAGGTTGACGGCGTCGCCGACGCCCACCTCGCCGAGGTACGTCTTCGCGACCGTCTCGCTCGCGAGGAAGGCCTCGAACCACCCGTCGCCGTACCGCTCGACCGTGAGGCAGACGCCGGAGACGCTGATGGACTGCCCCTCCGCGAGGGCGTCGTCGCCGAACCCGTGGCCGACGCGGAGGCGGCGTCCCCCGTCGGCGTCGTCGACGTCGATCACGTCGCCCGTCCCCTCGACGATGCCGGTGAACATACCGGCCCTTCGCGGTCGCCGGTGTAAGCCGTTGCGATCCGCGGGGTACGCTTATCCCTCCGCCGCTCGCCACGTCCCACATGAGCCTCAGCGGCCGGCTCCGGGCCAGTTTCGTCACCGGACTCCTCCTGGTGGCGCCCCTCGCGGTGACGGTGTTCGTCCTCCAGTTCGTCTTCGTCCGCACGACCGGGCTGTTGGATCCGCTGGTGCGGGCGACGCGGCTGACGAACTACACCGGCAACGTTCAGGTGGTCGCCCAGTTGCTCGCGGCCCTCTCCATCGCCGCGGCGATCACCCTCCTCGGCTACCTCGCCTCGCGCCGCCTCGGCGAGCGCCTGTTCGGCGGGTTCGAGCGGGCGGTCCGCCTCGTCCCCCTCGTTCGGACCGTCTACTTCGGCGTCCGGCAGGTGAGCGAGTCGCTGGCACAGCGGTCGGCGGGCTACGACGCCGTCGTCCTCGTCGAGTTCCCCCGAGAGGGGGTCTACGCCGTCGGCTTCGTCACCAACGAGGCCCCACGGGCCGCGCGCCGCGCGACGAACGAGGACCTCCACACCGTCTTCCTCCCCAACAGCCCCAACCCGACCGCGGGGACGCTCGCACTCGTCCCCGCCGCCGACGTTCACGAGGTTGATATGTCCGTCCGCCGGGGGCTCAGGCTGCTCGTGACGACGGGGCTGAGCGTCGACGACGTGGACGAACTCCCGGCCGAGGTGGTCGACTGACGGCGGGCTTTTGAGGCGGCGGGGTCAACGGCCGGGTATGCGACTCGGGATCCTCGAGACGGTCGGGCTGGCGGCGACCCTGATTTTCGCCATCCCGGTCGGCGTCTACGGCGTCGAGAGCCTCCTCGCCGGCCGGACGGCCCTCGGCGTCGGCCTCGTCGTCGTCGCCGTCCTGATGGTCGTCCTGCCGCGGCGGCTCACCACGCCGTCCGACCTGCCGGGCGCCGTCGCCGAACGCGTCGTCGGCGACGCGGTGACAGACCCCGACGAGGAGGAGTGACCCCTGCGGCTCAGTACGCGCCCGGCGACAGCGACGTGGGGAGGTCGCCGAGCGCACGGACGCCCGACTCGGTGACGACGTAACACGTTCCGATCCGGACCCGCCCGCGGTCGCCGCCGGGGTCGACTGCCGCCGGCGCGAGCGCGAACGTCTCGCCCGCCGCCAGCGGCGTCTCCGACGGGAACGCCGGCCCCTCCCCGACCGACCACGCGACGGGCACCTCGGCCGTCCCCAGGCCGTAGGCGCCGAGTTCCGCGACCGCCTCGTCGACGACCCGCCGGGCGGGAACCCCGGGTTCCGCGGCGCGGACGACGGCGTCGTGGGCCATCTCGACGGCGACGGCCGCGCGCCGCTCCCACCCGCCAGCGCCGTCGACGACGAACGTGCGCGACCACGGGCCGGGAACGCCCTCGACCGTCGGTTCGAGCGCGACGACGACGGGGGCGCCCGGCCGGAGCGTCCCGTCGCGCGTCTCGACTCGCGTCCCCGGATCCGCGCCGCCGGCGTCGGCGACGGCGGCGTCGGCGACGCACTCCAGTCGCCCGGGAGTGAGGGCGTCGCCGTCGGCGCGGAGGCGCCCCTCGGCGGGCGTCGCGGCGTCGAGGCGGGCCGCGACGGCGCGGACGCCGGCGGCGCCGGCCGCGAGCGCACGCTCGACGCCCCGCACGTCGGCCGCGTCGCTCACGGCCTCACGGCTCCGGTTCGGGCGCCGGCGTCGACTGTGCCTCCTCCAGCATCTCCTCGGCGTCCTCCTCCCGGAGTTCGTTGTGCAGGAGGACGCTGATGGGGAGGGTGGGGGCGCCGCCGATCAGGTTCTCCAGGAGGACGAGCCGTTCCCGGGCACGGCTCATGCCGACGTAGAAGACGCGGCGCTCGTTGTCGGTGAGCAGGGGAACGGGGCTGGTGTGGGCGGTGAACTCCTCGACGCCGTCGACGGCGGTGGGGTCGTCGACGCTCGCGGCCATCTGTTCGACCACCTTCTCGGTGAGGTCGGTACAGACGAAGACGTGGTCGGCCTCGCGGCCCTTCGCGGAGTGGATGGTGCCGACGCGGACCCGACTCGGGTCCATGCCGGCGTACTCGCCGCCGAAGTAGGCGTCGACCGCCTTCCGCTGGAAACTCGTCACCTTGCGGACCATGTCGCCGGCGGCGGGCGGATCCGGCATGAACGGCACGTGGTCGGCCACGACGTCCGGGTCGACCGTGAGTTCCGCCACGTCGTCGGCGTCGGCGGCCTCCTCCGCGTCGTCGAGGTGGTCGTAGAGGTCGTCGCGGTCGTTCGTCCCGAACGCCGAGTCCTGGAGCATGTCCGCGAGGCGACGCGCCTCCAGTCCCGTGATGGGGTCGTCGTCGTCGAGTTTCTCGACGGCGCGGACGTACTGCGTGAGGCGGTCGGTCCACATCCGCTGGTCCGTCATCACGGAGAAGGGGACGCCCTTGGGGAGGAAGTCGTCGATGAACTGGAACATCTGATACCGGGCACGGAAGAGGACCATGATCGTCTCGTCGGTGGTGTCGACGGTGTGCTGGACGTTCCGAACCACCTCGAACATCGAGGGGCTCTGGATGCCCTCGACGACGCCGCCCTCCTTGCGCGGGTTGAGGTCCTTCTCCTGGCGCTTGTCGATGTGGCGGATCTCCCGGTTGACGACGTTGAGGATGCGCGAGGGGAGGCGATAGGAGTTCGGGAGGACGTTGTCCTCGTGGACCGTCGCGTCGAGCAGGATGTTGGGGTCGGCGCCCTGCCACGCGTAGACGACCTGGTCGTCGTCGCCGGCGATGAGGACTCCCTCCATGTGGGGTTTCCACTCCTCGTACACCTCGTACTGGAGGGTGGTGATGTCCTGGAACTCGTCGATGACGAGGTAGTCGACGTGGGGGACCAGCGACCGCTGTGCCACTCGTTCGAGCATGTCGGCGAAGCCGACCAGGTCGTGTTCCCCCTTGTAGGAGCGCCACGCACGGATCACCTCCGGCACGTCGATCCGTTCGTCGTCGGCGGGCCACGTCGGCGTGTACTTGTTCCCCTCCTGGGCGTTCGGGTCCTCGTCGGGCGGGAGGCGGACCGTCTCCACGTCCCACTGGAAGGGGACGTCGTACCAGTCGGCGACGTCGCGCTGGGTGCGCTGGAGCCACTGACTCGTCGCGATGATCTTGTTGCCCAGCGTCGTCGACCGGGCCGTCCGTCGGCCGGCGCCGCCGTACTCGTCCTCGTACTCGACGCCGTACTCCTCGCAGAACTCCTGCTTGTCGGACTCGCCGACCACGTCGCCACGCGAGAGGTCGAGCAGTTCGTACGCCTTCGCGTGCATCGTACAGACGTTGCCCTGGAGCGCCCGCGGCGACGTGTCGAGGCGTTCCGCGAGCCGTTCCCGCACCTCCGCGGCCGCGGCCCGCGTGTACGAGACGACGAGGACGTCGCGGACGCTCACGTCGTCGTCCTCCAGCAGGTCGTCGACGCGGTCGAGGAGGGCGGTGGTCTTCCCGCTACCGGGGCCCCCGAAGAGACGGGTGACCGTGGCGTCGTCGCTCATTGTCCACGTACACGCCCCCAGGCATGATAAACGGCGTGGCTCGCTCGTTCGGCCGCCCGGTCAGGACGCCGGGTCCCACCCGCAGACCGAACAGTCGGCGGCCGACTCCTCGTGCAGCGCCCCACAGTCCGGGCACTGCAGCTTGTTATAGGATCGTTCCCAGCGTACCGGTGTGGTCTCGTGGCCGTTGTCCGCGAGGAACTGGTCGAACAGTTCGTCGTCGTGTTCGCTGGGTCCGGCTGCCATACACACCATGGTACGACATACCATCACTTAGGAGTACTGGTGTGGGTAATTGTGACGTGATGACACGCCCCGAGGCTACAGCCCGTACAGCTCCCCGTACTTCTCGGTGGCGTAGTCGACGAAGGCGTCGGCCGACACGTCCTCGCCCGTCGCTCGCCGGACGAGTTCGTTCGTCTCGAAGCGCTTGCCGTGGCGGTGGATCCGATCGGTCAGCCACTCGTGCAGGGGGTCGAACTCCCCCTCGCGGATCCGGCCGTCGAGCCCCTCGATCTCCCGCTCGGCGGCGTCGAACAGTTGCGCGGCGATCACGCTCCCCAGCGAGTAGGTCGGGAAGTAGCCGAAACTGCCGTGGGACCAGTGGATGTCCTGCAGACACCCCTCGGCGTCCGTCTCCGGGCGCACGCCCAGGTAGGACTCCATCTTCTCGTTCCAGACGGCGGGCACCTCCGCCACGTCCAGGTCGCCGCGGATCAGGTCCCGCTCGATCTCGAACCGGAGGGCGATGTGGAGGTGGTAGGTCAACTCGTCGGCCTCCACGCGGATGGGGTTCGCGGGGTCGACGGCGTTGACCGCCTCGTAGGCCTCGCGAACGCTCGGGTCGCCGATGCCCGGGAAGGCCTCGACCACGCGCGGGAGGAACCCCTCCCAGAACGCCCGCGACCGGCCCACGTGGTTCTCCCACAGACGGGACTGTGACTCGTGGATCGAGAGGTCCCGTGCCTCGCCCAGCGGCGTCCCGTAGGCGTCGTCCGGTAGGCCGAGCGTGTAGGTCGCGTGGCCGAACTCGTGGACCGTCGAGAGCAGCGCGCCGATGGGGTCGTCCTCGTCGTAGCGGGTGGTGATCCGGGCGTCGTAGGCCGTCCCCGTCGAGAACGGGTGCGGGGCGGAATCGAGGCGGCCCCGCTCCCACGGGTAGCCGAGGATATCCAGCGTCTCACGCATCAGTTCCTCCTGTTTCTCCGCCGCGAACGCCCCCGCGAAGGCGTCGGTCGCGAGGTCCGCCTCCGAGGCCCGAACGTCGTCGACCAGCGGCACCACCGCCTCCCGGAGCGAGGTCAGCACGGCCTCGGCGTGATCGAGGGGCAGGCAGGGTTCGTACTCCTCGAACAGCACCTCGTAGGGATCCCGGTCCGGATCGACGCAGTCCGCGTACCGCCGCTTCAGGTCGATCAGTTCCGACAGATGGGGGGCGAAGGCGTCGAAATCGTCCTCGGCTTTCGCCTCGCGCCACGCCGTCAGCGCCTCCGAGGACGCCGCGGAGATCCGCTCGACCAGGGCCGTGGGGACGCACACGGCGCGCTCCCGTTCCCGCCGCACTTCGCGGACGACCGCCCGGCGGTCGCCGTCCAGTTCGCTCGCCGCCAGTTCGTCGAGCAGTCGGCCGAGTTCGTCGTCGGTGAGCAGGTCGTGGCGCACCGCCGAGAGCGCCGAGAGCTGTCTGGACCGGGCGGGCGTCCCCTCCTCGGGCATCATCACCTGCTGGTCCCAGGAGAGCAGTTCCTCGGCGTGCGAGACGTTCGCAACGCGACCCACCCGGTCGAGCAGGTCGTCGTAGGCGGCCGGCACCGTGTCGCTCATGCTCGGACCTCGGCCCGCGACGTAATCAACCCCGTGACGTCCCCGGGTGATACCACGGAGTGGTAACACCTATACGGGCGAGGCGACGACCGGGGTGCATGACCGACACGGACGTGGGCCGTTCGCCGGACGTCACCGCGCGGATCGAGGGGTACCTCTCCGAGATGGGGCCCTCGTGGGTCGCCGGCGCCATCGCGGCCGGCCCGGCGACCATCGCCAGCCTCGTCACCGCCGGGGCGGCGTTCGGCTACCAACTCCTGTGGGTGGTCGTCCTCTCCGCCGGCGCCGGGGCGCTCGCCCAGTATCTCGCGATGCGGCTCGGCCTCCTGACCGAGCGGGGCATCGTCGCCGTCGTCGAGGACCACCTCGGCGAGACCTGGGCGTGGCTGCTCGTCGCCGATGCGGTCGTCGCCGCCGGCGTGGCCCAACTCGTCATCATGAAGACCGTCGCCACCGTCTCCGCGACGATCACGGGCGTCGACGCCCGGATCTGGGGCGTCGCCTGGGCGCTCGTCCTCGCGGCCGGCCTCGCCGGCCGGGGGTATCGGTTCCTCGAACTCGCGGCGAAACTCCTCGTCTCGCTCGTGGTCGTCGCTTTCGTCGCCAGCCTGTTCGTCGTCCCCGTCAACGCCGGCGCGGCCGTCGCCGGTCTCGTCCCCAGCGTCCCCGCCGGCGGCGCCCTCGTCGCCGCGGGCATCCTCGGCGGCGCCGTCCACATCACCCTCATCACGATGCACTCCTACACGATGCGCTCGCGGGGCTGGACCCGCGACGACTACGACGCCGCCACCTTCGACGTCGGGGCGTCGATGCTCGTCGCCTTCGGGGTCTACTCCCTCGCCATCTTCCTCGTCACCGCCAGCGTCCTCACCTCCGGCGACCTCTCTGCCGTCGGCGCCGCCCAGGCGCTCGGCCCGCTGGTCGGTCCGAGCGCGGAGTGGCTGTTCCTGCTCGGCCTCTGGGGGGCCGCCGTCTCCACCCTCGGCGGCAACACCATCGTCCCGCCCTTCCTGCTGGCGGACAAACTCGGCTGGGGGACCACCATCGAGGACGACCGCTACCGCGGCCTCCTGGTCGCCGTCGCCCTCCTCTCCGCGCCCGGCGCGTTCATCGGCGGCGCCGTCCTCGGCCAGCTCGTCCTCGTCCTCGCGCTCGGGACGGTCGGAACCCCCTTCGCCATCGCCGTCGTCCTCTACCTGCTCAACTCGGGGGCCGTTCCGGACCGCAACTCGACGCTCGCGAACGCCGGCGGCGTCGCGCTCCTGCTGGTGACGGGCGCGCTCGCCGCCAACTTCGTCCGCGAGCAGGTCGCCGGCGGCGTCGGCTCCCTCTCCGGATTCGTCCTCGTCTTCGCCGTCGCCCTCGGCGTCGCCACGGTCGGCCTCGGCGGCAAGTACGCCCGCGACGAATTCGGCGCGTGACCGACGTCCCGCTCTCGGGGACGACCCTGATCGTCGGCCCCTCGAACGTCGGCAAGACCCGCCTGACGGCCGACGCGCTGACCGCGTGGCTCGACCGGGAGGGGACCGAGGGGGTCGTCGTCCTCGAGTTCGCCCCCGAGGTGGAGCGCGAGGACCGCGTCCTCGGCGGCCGCCTCGACCGCTTCGTCACCCCGCCGGCGGGCGTGTGGCGGGGCGTCCTCGACGCGCACGCGCCGCGGGCGACCGCCGACTCCGACGCCGAGGCGGCCGACCTCGCCGCCGACAACGCCCGCCGCGCCGCCGAACTCCTCGACGCCGCGCCCGCGGACCCCCGCGCCGTCTTCGTCAACGACGCCACCATCCCCTTCGGGACGCCCGACGCCGACCCGGCCCGCCTGCTCGACTACTGCGCCGGCGCCGAGGTGGCCGTCCTGAACGCGCTGGAGGCCGACGAAATCGTCGGCTCCGATCCCGTCTCGCGGGCGGAGCGCCGGACGCTGGCGGCCTTCCGCGAGCGCGCCGACCACGTGGTGCGACTGGACGGCGAGGCGTAGCGCCGTCCCGCGGCGAGCGCGTCGGCGAGGTGGATCACCCCACCAGCGCCTCGGCGACCCGCCGGTAGAGGCGCTCGCACCGGTCCAGAACCTCGACGTCGGCGCTCTCCGTGGCCGTGTGGGCCTCGCCCGGTTCGGCGGCGCCACAGACGACGCACGTGGTGCCGGCGGCCGCCAGCCACCCCGCGTCGGTGGCGTGGGGCTTGGCGACCCGCTCCGGCGTCCCGTCCTGGGCGTCCGTCGCCGCCGCGAGGACCGTCTCGGCGAAGGCGGCGTCGTCGCAGGCCATCGGGGGGAGGTCCTGATCGACGCGCCACTCGACGCCCGCGACGGACTCCACTCGCTCCAGGGCCACTCGCTCGCCGGGCACCGTCCGCTCGTCGACCGTCGCCTCGCAGGCCTCGGGGATCACGTTCCACGCCGACCCCCCCTCGATTTCGGTGACGGCGACGCTTCCCCGCAGTTCCTGCCCGAGGACCGTCGTCTCGGGGACGTCGAGGTCACGCACCACGTCGACGGCGTCGCAGGCGCGGTAGACGGCGTTCTCGCCCGCTTCGGGTTCGCTCGCGTGGGCGCTCTCGCCGCTCGCGTGGATCGTGCTCCCGCGTCGGCCCTTGTGGGCGACGGCGACGTCCGTCACGCCCGGCGCGGAGTAGCCCGTCGATCCCTCGCCGACGACGGCGTAGTCGGGGCGAAAGCCGTCGTCGATAGCGGCGCGGGCGCCCACGCCGCCCTCCTCCTCGCCGACGAAGGAGGCGAAGACGAGTTCGTCGACCGGGTCGGCGGGGGCGTCCGGCGACCCGAGGTCGGCGTCCCGGAATGCGACCATCGCCGCCGCGAGGCTGCCCTTCATGTCCGCGGTCCCGCGGCCGTACAGGCGCCCGTCGCGTTCCTCGATGGCGTACTCGCCGTCACTCGTCTGCTCGTCCGCCGGCGCCACGACGTCGTGGTGGCCGACGAGCGCGAGCGACCGGGGGCCCGATCCGCGCCGAGCGATCACGTTGCCGCTCCCGTCGCGCTCCACGGTCGCGTCCGTCTCCTCGCGGAGCCAGGATTCGATGGCGTCGCCGGCCGCCGATTCGTCCTCGTGGCTGGGGATCGAGACCAGCCGGCGCGTCAGATCCGGAACGTCGCTCATGGACGAGTCGTGTGGCGGCCGGCGCCTTATACCCGGCCGCTCGGCGGCCCCCGCTTGAATACCCTTATCCGTCTCGCCCCCCGAAATCGCCCATGAACGTCGTACCGGACACGAGCGCGGTCATCGACGGCCGCGTGTCCGAACGCGTCGAGTCGGGGGCCTACGAGGGGGCGACGGTCACCGTCCCCGAGGCCGTCGTCGGCGAACTCGAGTGGCAGGCGAACGAGGGCCACGACACCGGCTGGGAGGGCATCGAGGAGCTCCAGCGACTGGTCGAACTGGCCGACGAGGGCGCGGTGACCGTCGAGTACCACGGCCACCGCCCGGACGCCGGGCAGAAGCGGAGCGCGGACGAGGGCGAAATCGACGCCATCGTCCGCGACGCCGCCGCCGACCTCGGCGCCACGCTCCTGACGAGCGACGTCGTGCAGGCGGAGGTGAGTCGGGCGAAGGGCCTCGACGTGGAGTACGTCGAACCCCGCGGCCGCGACGCCGAGGGGCTGGAGATCGAGTCCTTCTTCGACGAGACGACGATGAGCGTCCACCTCCGCGCGGGGTCGAAGCCCAAGGCCAAGCGCGGCGAGATCGGCGACATGCACTACGAGGTCATCCGCGACGAGGTGACCACGGAGGCGGAGATGAAGGAGTTCGCCCACGACGTCGCGGAGACGGCGCGTGCCAGCCCCGACGGCTTCGTCGAACTCGACGAACCCGGCATGAGCATCGTCCAGTACCGCTCGTACCGCATCGCGGTCGCGCGCCCGCCCTTCGCCGACGGCTTCGAGATCACCGCCGTCCGCCCCATCGTCAAGACCGACCTGGAGGACTACGAGTTCGCCGAGGACCTCAAGGATCGGCTGCTGGAGCGCCAGCGCGGGGTCCTCATCTCGGGGGCGCCCGGCGCCGGCAAGTCCACGTTCGCCCAGGCGGTCGCGGAGTTCCTCTCCGACCACGACAACGCGGTCAAGACGATGGAGAAACCCCGCGACCTGCAGGTCGGCCCCGACATCACCCAGTACACGGCGCTCGGGGGCGACATGGCCAAGACCGCCGACTCCCTGCTGTTGGTCCGTCCGGACTACACCATCTACGACGAGGTGCGAAAGACCGACGACTTCGAGGTCTTTGCGGATATGCGCCTCGCCGGCGTCGGGATGGTCGGCGTCGTCCACGCCACCCGCGCCATCGACGCGCTCCAGCGACTGGTCGGCCGGGTCGAACTCGGCATGATCCCGCAGGTCGTCGACACGGTGGTGTTCATCGAGGCCGGCAGCGTCGACACCGTCTACGACGTGGAGACCGAGGTGAAGGTGCCCGAGGGCCTGACCGCCGAGGACCTCGCCCGTCCGGTCATCCAGATCACCGACTTCGAGACGGGCAAGCCGGCCTACGAGATCTACACGTTCAACCGACAGGTCGTGACCGTCCCCCTCGACGGCGACGAGGGAAGCGAGACGGGGGTCTCCCGCCTGGCGCGCAAGGAGGTCGAACGCGAGATTCGCTCCATCGCCCGCGGCCACGTCCAGGTCGAACTGAAGGGCGGGAACGAGGCCGTCGTCTACGTCGAGGAGGACGACATCTCCGCCGTGATCGGCAAGGGCGGCGGGCGGATCAGCGACGTCGAGGACCGCCTCGGCATCGACATCGACGTGCGGACGCTCGACGAACGGCCGTCCGGCGGTGGATCGGGCGGTGGCACTGGCACGGGTGGCGGCTCCCGGGACCGCGAGGGGACCGTCGTCACTCCCGAAGTCACCTCCAGACACGTCGTCGTCGACGCCGCCGACGCCGCGGAGGTGGGCCAGACCGTCGAGGTGCGGGCCGACGGCGACTACCTCTTCACCGCGACGGTGGGCCGTGGCGGGGAGATTCAGGTGTCACGCGGGAGCGCCATCGCGGACGAACTCGAGGACGCAATCGACCACAAACGGCGGATCACGGTCGTTCCGGCCTAGTCGCACTCGACGCAGGCGGCGTCGGCCTCGCCGCCCTCCTTCGACAGCGCCGCCTCGTTGAGCTGGTAGAGGTTCTGCCGCGCGTCGGCGAAGTAGACGTCCTCGTCGACGACGCCGATGTCCTCCAGCCGTTCGAGCGCATACCGGACCGTCCTGGCCGACAGCATCGACTCCTCGACGATCCCCTTCTGGGTCAGCGACCCGTTGTATTCGAGGACCTTGAAAACCAGTTTCGCGCTCGGGGGAAGGTCGTCCAGACCCTCCTCTTCAGTTCCAGCCATCGTGTAAGGAAAGCGGGGCCACCGGCATAAATGTTCACCGACCGGGGTGCCGGCGGCCACGCCCGCCTTTTATTATCGAACGGACACGAACGTCGGGTGGACACGGATGACGGACCCCGACGCGGACCCGCGGATTCCGGAACCGGTGTCGGCACCCGCACTCCCCGACTTCGAGTACGCCCACCTCGACGGCCGGGAGCGGATCGGCCGCGGCGGCGACGCCGACGTGTATCGTTCGTCGGTCACACACGACGGCGAGCGACACTGGGTCGCAGTCAAGGAACCGCGGTTCGACGGGACGGTCCACAGCCACCTCCTCGAGACGTTTCACGACGAGGCCGAGACTTGGAGTGCCCTCGACGACCATCCGAACGTCGTCACCGTCCACGCGTGGGACACGACGCCGGTGCCGTGGATCGCCCTCGAGTACGCCGGCGCCGGGACGCTCGCCGGTCGGCTCGGCGGGGTCGACCCCGCGGAGGCGCTGTGGGTCGGCGGCCGCGTCGCCGACGGCATCCGGCACGGACACCGCCGCGGCGTCGCCCACCTGGACGTCAAGCCGTCCAACGTCCTCCTGTTCGAGACCGGCCCGGGGACGTGGGACTACCCGAAGGTGACCGACTGGGGGCTCGCCGAACACCTGCTGGACCGCTCGGGCTCGGTCGGTGGGTTCTCGCCGCGGTACGCCGCCCCCGAACAGTTCGACGCCGAGCGGTTCGGCGACCCCGACGATTACACCGACGTCTACCAACTCGGCGCGCTCGTCTACGCGCTACTGACGGGACGACCGCCGTTCGAGGGGGGTGACGCCCCGGTCACGCGGGAGCGGTTACACGGTCGCCCCGAGCCGCCGTCGGCGGTCGTCCCCGCTCTCCCCCCGGCCGTCGACGACGCCGTGTTGCGGGCGCTGGCGCCGGCGAAAGCCGACCGGTACGAGACGGTCGTCGGCTTCCGGAAGGAACTGGACCGGCTGTTCGAGGCGGTCGCGTCCGGGACCGACGGAGCGGCCAGCGGGACGGGGGCGCCGGGGGGTGGTCCCGCTCCGTCCGCACCCACCGACCCCGACGACGGAGGGACCGGGTCGGCGACCCCGACCCGCCGCACGGCGCTCGGGGTGCTCGGTGCGGGCGTCCTCGGCCTCGGTGGTTGGTGGCTCTCGACCGACGACGGGGCTACGGGACCCGCCCCCTCCCCGGACGGCTCGACCGGGGACCCGTCCTCGGCGTCCGCCGACGCCACGGACGGGGCGACCGGCGGCGACGCGACGACGACGCCGCGCGGGACGGCCACCCGTACGGCGACCCCGGGAGCCGACCCGGTCTCGGCTTCGGTAGCCACCGACCAGTTGACGAGTCGCTGGCCCCTCCGGAGCGGCTTTCGGGACGCCGTCGGCGACAACCACGCCGAGGCCCGGCGCGGCGAGGCGGCGTTCGGGCAGTTCGACGGCCGCCCCGCCGCGGCGTTCGACGGGTCGGTCGGTGTCATCGTCTCCTCGGGGGCACACGCCGAGTTGAGCATTCTCTCCCCCGACCACGGCCCGGGAACCGTTGCGACCTGGGTCTACTTCGACCGCCCGACCGGCGCCCGAGACGCCGACGGCACGTCCCCGATCCACCACCTCTTCCGGAAGGACGCGGAGTACAACCTCTCGGCCCGTCCCGCGGACGCCGCCGGCGCGGTGGAACTCACCTTCACGGTCTCCGGCCAGAGCGGCAGCAGGTACGCGACGGTCGACCGGACCGACGACGACCTCGTCGTGTCGACCCGCGAGTGGCACCACGTCGCGTTCGTCGCCGTCCCCAACGGCTCGCTGACCGCCTACGTCGACGGCGCTCGCCGGTTCCACGACGACGGGATGGACGCCGCCAGTCCGACGAACTCGTCGTACTGGGCACAGGAGACCATCGGCAGTTGGTACGGCACCGAGTCGCCCGCGTGGTACGACCTGCTGGTTGGAAAGCTGGCGGACCTGCGAATCTACGGCACCGCGCTGTCGGGCGACCAGGTGTCGCGGCTGTACGCGAACACGTCCTGAGAGGCGCGGGTACACGGCGCCGCCGGGTTCCCCGTATCGAACGCCTTTTGATGCCCGGTGCCGGAGGGTTCCGTATGGCTACGGAAACGCAGACGGGACTCACGGGACACGTCCGTGGGGTGACCGTCACCACGCTCGCCTGCCTCGGCGGCCTCCTCGCCGCGGTCGCCGCGGGCGTCGTCGTCGGGACCGGCCCCGAAGCGGCGAGTGACGTTCGGGCGCTCGCCTTTCTGGTGGCCGCCGTCGCCGGCCAGTACCCACTGCTGAAGGCCGTCGGCGTCGACGTCTCCGACTTCGGCGCCAAGGACCACCTCTACATCGCGTTCATGACGTTCTCGCTCTGGTTCATCACGTTCGCGATCCTCCTCACCACCGGCGCCTCCCTCTAACATGGCCGACGACAGCATCGCGGTCGTCGACCTGGACCGGTGTCAGCCCGACCGCTGCAACTACGAGTGTGCGAACTTCTGTCCCCCCAACCGGACGGGCGAGGAGTGCATCGTCACGCTGGAGGAGCGCCACGGCGACCCGGACCTCTACGACGGCGGCCCCGACCAGATCAGCATCTCCGAGGAGCTCTGTCTCGGCGAGACCTGCGGCATCTGCGTCGAGAAGTGCCCTTTCGACGCCATCGAGATCATCAACCTCCCCTCCGAACTGAACGACGATCCGGTCCACCGCTACGGCGAGAACGCCTTCGCGCTGTACGGCCTCCCGGTGCCCGAGTCGGGGACGGTCACCGGGCTGCTCGGCCCGAACGGCATCGGGAAGTCCACCGCGGTCCACGCCCTCGCGGGCGAGATGGTCCCCAACCTCGGTCGGTACGACGACGAACCGGGGTGGGAGACGGTGCTGGACCGCTACCGCGGGACGGCGCTCCAGAGCTACCTCGAACGCCTGATGAACGACGAGGTGCGCGTCGCCCGCAAACCCCAGTACGTCGACCGGATCCCGGACCAGTTCGACGGCGAGACCCGCGAGTTGCTGGCGGGCACCGACGAACGGGGCGTCGTCGACGAACTCGTCGACCGCCTGTCGATCCGGCCGGTGATGGGCCAGTCCATCGACACGCTGTCGGGCGGCGAACTCCAGCGGGTCGCCCTCGCGGCGACGCTGGCCCGCGACGCCGACTTCTACTTCCTCGACGAGATCACTCCCTACCTCGACATCGGGCAGCGCGTCGCGGCGGCCCGACTCGTCCGCGAACTCGCCGACGAGGAGGACCGCTCGATGCTCGTGGTCGAACACGACCTGGCCGTCCTCGACCTGCTGGCCGATCGCCTCCACGTCGCCTACGGCGAACCGGGGGCGTACGGCGTCGTCACCGACCCGAAGTCCGTCCGCAACGGCATCAACGAGTACCTCCGGGGCTACCTCGACAACGAGAACATGCGCATCCGCCCCGACGAGATCACGTTCGAGGAACACGCCCCCCGACAGTCGACCACCGGATCGCCGCTGATCGACTACCCCGACCTGACGAAATCCTACGGCGAGGGCGAGTTCTCGCTGTCCGTCGACGGCGGGACCATCTACGAGAGCGAGGTGCTGGGCGTCGTCGGGCCGAACGGCATCGGCAAGTCGACGCTCGCGAAACTGTTCGCGGGCTCGCTGGACCCCGACGAGGGCGACCTGGAGTTCCGCCTCGACATCGCGTACAAACCGCAGTACGTCGAGGTGGATCAGCCGATGCGGGTCGACACCTTCCTCTCCTCGATCACCGACGACTTCGGCACCTCCTTCTGGAACACGGAGATCGCGAAGCCCCTGCAACTGGAGCGGATCATGGAACAGCAGTTGACGGACCTCTCGGGCGGGGAGCGCCAGCGGGTCGCCATCGCGGCCTGTCTCTCGGAGGACGCCGACCTCTACGTGCTGGACGAACCCTCCGCACATCTCGACGTCGAGCAACGGGTGCAGGCCACCACCGCGATCCGGCGCTACGCCGAGAACCACGACGCCACCGCGATGGTCATCGACCACGACATCTACATGATCGACCTGCTGGCCGACCGCCTGATGGTGTTCGACGGCGAACCCGCCGCGCACGGTCACGCCTCGACGCCACAGGACATGCGCTCGGGCATGAACGACTTCCTCGCGGACCTCGACATCACGTTCCGGCGCGACGAGCGGACGGGCCGCCCCCGAATCAACAAGCCCGACAGCCAACTCGACCGGGAGCAGAAGCGACAGGGCGAGTACTACTACGCGCCGTAGGCGGTTGCGCGCGGTTCGCACACGACCGCTTCGGGGGTTTGTCGCTCCGGTCGAACGTCCGACCATGGCCGCCACCACCGACGCCGACGCCGACGCCGACGCCGAGGAGGAAGACCTCACGCGACCCCGGTTCCGGGGCTGCGTGTTCTGTTACGGCGCCGAGTGGATCGCCTACGGCGTCCGGAGACTGCGGCGGTAGGGACAAGCGTTACGTCACTCGCCCGCGGCCATCCGGCATGACCGATGCCGTCGACCTCCTCCTGACGGACGCGGAGGTCCACACGCTGGCGCGCCCCGACGAGACGGCCGAGGCGGTCGCCGTCCGCGACGGCCGGATCGTCCGCGTCGGCGACGCCTACGAACTCGACTTTCTCGCGGGCGTCGACACCCGGGTCGTCGACCTGGACGGTCGCGTCCTCCTGCCCGGCTTCGTCGACGCCCACACCCACCTAGAGGTGGTGGGCCGAACGCTGGTCAACGCCGACCTCTCGGCGGCGGAGAGCCGGGCCGAGGCGCTCGACGCCCTCCGGGAACGCGCCGCCGCCGTCGACGCCGGCGACCCGGTCCTCGGGTTCGGCTACGACGAGAGCGCGTGGGGGGAGCACGACTACCTCACCCGGACTGCCCTCGACGCCGTCGACGCCGCGGGCCCCGTCGTCGCCGTCCGCGAGGACCTCCACGTCGTCTCGCTGGACTCGACCGCGCTGGAGCGGTTCGGCGACGACCTGCCCGAATCGAGCGTCCGCCGCGAGGGCGGCGAGCCGACGGGCGTGGTCGTCGAGCGGGGGGCGGCGGCGGTCCTCGACGCCCTCGCGCCGGACGAGTCGGGGACCGAGTCACTCCTCCGGGCCGCGCAGGCGTACGCGAACGAGCAGGGGGTCACGGCGGTTCACGACATGGTGCGGCGCTCGCACGCGCCGGCGGTGTACCGCGACCTCGCCGCCGCCGACGAGTTGACGCTGCGGGTCCGCCTCAACTACTGGGCGGACCACCTCGACGCCCTCGTCGAGACGGGGCTGCGGACCGGCCACGGCGACGGCCTGGTCCGGGTGGGGGCGATCAAGACGTTCACCGACGGCAGCATCGGTGGGCGGACGGCGAGGCTCTCGGACCCCTACGCGGACGCCCCGGACGAACGCGGCGAGTGGACCGTGCCGCCCGCCGAGTTCCGGGCGTTGCTCGACGACGCGGAGGCGGCGGGCTTCCAGGTCGCCGCCCACGCCATCGGCGACGAGGCGGTCGACGAGGTGGTGGCCGCCCTCGGCGACGCCGACGACCCCGCCGGCGCCCGCCACCGGATCGAACACGCGGAACTCGCGAGCGACGAGGCCATCGACCGGATGGCGGATTTGGGCGTCGTCGCCTCGGTCCAGCCCAACTTCCACCGCTGGGCGGGGGAGTCGGGGCTGTACGCCGACCGCCTCGGTGACCGGCGGACCGGGACGAACCGGCTCGGTGCGCTCGCGGACGCGGGCGTCCACCTCGCGTTCGGGAGCGACTGCATGCCCCTCGATCCGCTCGCCGGCGTCGCGCACGCCGTCGGCGCGCCGACCGAGTCCCAGCGGCTCGGCGTGACCGAGGCGCTGCGGGCGTACACCCTCGGCGGCGCCTACGCGGGGTTCGACGAGGGGAGGCTGGGGACGGTCGAACCGGGCAAGCGCGCGGATCTGGTCGCCCTCGACGAGTCGCCGTGGGAGAGCGACGACATCGCGGCCGTCGACGTGTCGCTGACCGTCGTCGACGGCGCGGTGGTGTACGACGGACGATAACCCTCATACGGAGTATTGTACCTGGTTACCGCTGGTTCGCCGGATCGTCTCGGCGAACCACCGGTACTGGGTTATAATAAACCGTATAACTCCGCGCCCCGACCAGTCCACCCATGACCGCCTTCTTCGACCGCCTGCGCGAGCGGATCGACCGCGTCGACAGCGTCGTCTCCGTCGGCCTCGACGCCGACCCGGATCGGATCCCCGACTTCCTCGCCGACCGTGACCTGCCGCGCTGGGCGTTCAACCGCCGGATCATCGACGCCACCCACGAGCACGCCGCCTGCTACAAGCCCAACGCCGCGTTCTACGAGGACGCCGACGGCTGGCGGGCGCTGCGGGAGACGGTGGCCTACGCGCACGGCAAGGACGTCCCGGTCCTGCTCGACGCCAAGCGCGCCGACATCGGCAACACCTCCCGGCGGTACGCGGACCTGCTCGACGCCGCGGACGCGATCACCGTCAACCCCTACATGGGTCGGGACTCGCTGGAGCCGTTCCTCTCCCGCGAGGAGGCGGGCGTGTTCGTCCTCTGTCGCACCTCGAACCCGGGTGGCGCGGACCTCCAGGACCTCGAACTCGCCTCGGGCGAACCGGTCTACCGGCGGGTGGCGGCGCTCGCGGACCTGTGGAACGAGAACGGAAACGTGGGGCTGGTCGTCGGCGCGACGGCGCCCGAGGAACTGGAGACGCTGCGGGCCGAGGTGCCCGACCTCCCCTTCCTGGTCCCCGGCGTGGGCGCACAGGGCGGCGACGCCGAGGCCGCCGTGGAGTACGGCCTCGCGGACGGGGTGGGCCTCGTCAACTCCTCGCGGGGGATCATCTTCGCCGGTGAGCAGGGCTCCCGTTCGCAGTCCGGGGACGCCGAGGCCGCCTACTTCGGAGCCGCGGGCGAGGCGGCGAAGCGACTCAAGGCGCGCCTCAACGAGTACCGGTAATCAGGCGCCCCCGCCGCGGGCCCGCGCGGCACAGGTCGAACACAGTCCGGTCGCCCGGTCGTAGTGGTCGGCACAGACCGACGCCCCGCAGCCGTCGCAGGTGTGACTGGCCGTCGCCGCCTCACACACCTGACAGATGGTCGTCACGCTCATGCGAGGGTGTACGGCGCTTCGCGGCTTCAGGCTGTGGGTCGGCTCCGGAGCTGGTCGAAGGCCGCCGCCACGGCCGCGACGTTGTACATCGTCATCGGCGCGACGAGGACGGCGGCCAGCAGGGGCGTCAGGCTCCCGAGGCCGGCGAGCGAGAGGGCGACGTTCACGGCGCCGAAGGCGACGCCGATCACGAGGCCGACGGCCGCGACGACGAGGACGAGGCCGAGGATCGACCAGCGGTTGCCGCGGGCGAGCGCCCAGCTTCGGCGCATCGCGGTGACGAAGTTCTCGCCCTCGACGGCGACGAACATCGCCATGAACACCAGCCCGACGAGCAGGACCAGACCGGGGAGGAGCAGGAGTGCGAAGCCGACCGTGAGGAGGACGGTGGTCACGAGGCCGCCGACGAGGAGGTTGGCGACGGCCCACGCCACCCCGTCGGTCCAGAACTCGCCGGGGATGGCGTCGCGCTCCCCGGCGACGAAGGTGCGGATGGCCACGACGCTCAGGTACGTGAGCACGAGCAGGCAGGCCGCGACGACGGCCGCCGCGGCCGGCAGCGGAAGGGCGACGGGGGCGGGGATTTCGGCGTCGAGGCCCGCACGCGCGTAGAGCGCGTTCATCAGGACGTTGAAGCCGGTCTGGTAGACGGCGTACAGGACGAGGTAGCCGACGGTGAGGAGCGCGCCGGTGCGGCTGGCGAGCCGATAGCCGCCGCTCTTCAGGGCGGCGCCGACGTGGAGGGACATATCGATTTCCCCTCGTCGGCGAATCGCCCTGAACCTTTCGCCGCGTCGCGCGCTCGGCGACGGCCGCCCCGGGCGAGACGCTTACAACGGTGGGCGACCGACTCGGTGACGTGGACCGGGATCGACTCGTGCTCGGCCTGGCGGCGGTGTTCGCCGGCGTCACCGTGGTACTGGTGGTGCTCGCCTTCGTCAGGCAGCTGTTCCTGCTGTTTCTGGCCCTGCCCTTCGCGGCGACGACGTACATCATGTGGACCCACGCGACGGGCCGACTGGCGGAGCGCACCCGGCGACGGGCCCGGCGGACACCCCCCGGCGGCTTCGGCGCGACGGCCGGCGGGGCGTCGGGACCGTTTGAGGGGTCGGGTGGCCGTCGGACCGCCGGTACCGCCTCCGACGCCGGCCAGAGCCGCCGGGAGGCCTACGAGACGCTGGGGCTCGATCCGGGCGCGAGCGACGACGCGGTGCGTCGCGCCTACCGGACGAAGGTCAAGGAGGTCCATCCCGACACCGAGGGCGGCGACGAGGAGGCGTTCAAGCGGGTCAACCGCGCCTACGAGACGCTCACCGACTGACCCGGAGTCGCCGTCTCCCGCCGCCCGTCCGGCGGCCCGCCGGGATCCGGTCGCGGCACCCCCTCCGGGACACCGTGTGACAACAATACCCATACGACGGAAAGCGTTTTGCCGAGTCGTCGCCTATCACGCCCCATGACCGCCGATCGGGCCCTGCTCGACCGGGCCCTCGAGCGCGGCGAGGAGGAGGGCGGCCCAATCGAGTTCAAGGAGCGTCTCTCCCGGGACGTCCACCTCGTCGATGGGCGGATGGAGAGCCTGGCGGCGCAGTTGCGCCACCGGGTGTTGTCGGGCGACGGCGAGGCCACCTACGTCGTCGGCGTCACGGACGACGGCCACGTGGCCGGCATCGAACCGGCGTCGTTCTCCGAGTCGATGGACGTTCTCTCCCTGCTCGCCGAGGAGGCGGGCGCCCACATCGAGGACGTGGAGACGTGGGGCGTGGGTCGCGAGGACGAGAACGGGCTGGTGGGCGTGGCGACGATCCGCGAGGGGGCCATCCTCGACACCGACGACACCCACATCGTCGTCGGCACCGCCGGTCACGTCGACCACGGCAAGAGCACGCTCGTCGGCACCCTGGTGACGGGACAGGCCGACGACGGCGAGGGCGGCACCCGTTCGTATCTCGACGTCCAGCCCCACGAGGTCGAACGCGGCCTCTCGGCCGACCTCTCGTATGCGGTGTACGGGTTCGACGGCGACGGCCCGGTGCGGATGGACAACCCCCACCGGAAGTCGGACCGTGCCCGCGTCGTCGAGGAGTCGGATCGGCTGGTCTCGTTCGTCGACACGGTGGGTCACGAGCCGTGGCTCCGGACGACCATCCGGGGGCTGGTCGGGCAGAAACTCGACTACGGCCTCCTGACCGTCGCCGCCGACGACGGCCCAACCAAGACCACCCGGGAACACCTCGGCATCCTGCTCGCGACGGAACTGCCGACGATGGTCGCCATCACGAAGACGGACCTCGTGGGCGAGGAGCGCGTCCAGGAGGTCGAACGCGCCGTCGAACGGCTCCTCCGCGACGTCGAGGAGACGCCGCTCCGGATCGAGCGCCACGGGGTGAGCGCCGCCGCCGAGGAGATCGGCGACGTGGTGCCGGTCCTCCGGACCAGCGCCGTCGCGGGTACGGGGCTTGACGCCCTCGACGACCTGTTCGAGCGCCTGCCCAAGACCACCGGCGGCGGCGGCGACTTCCGCATGTACATCGACCGGACGTACTCCGTGACCGGCGTCGGCGCCGTCGCCTCCGGCACCGTCAACTCCGGGACCGTCGAGGCCGGCGACGACCTCCTCCTCGGGCCGATGACCGACGGCTCCTTCCGCGAGGTGGAGGTGCGCTCCATCGAGATGCATTACCACCGGGTCGACCGGGCCGAGGCCGGGCGCATCGTCGGCATCGCGCTCAAGGGGGTCGCCGAGGCCGAGATCGAGCGCGGGATGGTCCTCCTGCCCGCGGACGCCGACCCCACGCCCGTCCGCGAGTTCGAGGCCGAGGTGGTCGTCCTCAACCACCCCACCCGGATCGGGACGGGGTACGAACCCGTCGTCCACCTGGAGACGATCAGCGAGGCGGCCGTCTTCCGACCCGAGGGCGGTCACCTCCTCCCCGGAGACCGCGGGACCACGGCGATCGAGTTCAAGTTCCGCCCCTACCTGATCGAGGAGGGACAGCGGTTCGTCTTCCGCGAGGGGCGAAGCAAGGGCGTCGGCACCGTCACCGCCGTCTCCGAGTAGGGGATGCGACGGTCCGGTCAGATCCTCCTCGCGCTGCTGGCCGTCCTCACCCTCCTCGCCTACGGGACGCTGGCCCTGCTCACCTACTGGGCGCTGCTGGTCCTGTGGGCCCGGCGCCCCGACCCGGTCGTCACCGTCGTCCTCGGGGCCGCCCTGACCCTCGCCCTCGGCTACGCGAGCTATCGGCTGGGGACCGCCCGGATCCGCTACGCCCTCGACGCCGACGAACTGCCGCGGTCGGCGGCGCCGGAACTCCATCGGCGGGTCGAGACCCTCGCGGACCGCCTGGGCGTCGCGCCGCCGCGCCTGCTCGTCGCCCCGATGCCACAGCCCAACGCGCTCGCCCTCGGCGGCGCCCGCGACGGCGACGTGGTGCTCGCCCGGTCGCTGTTCTCGCTGCTGACCGCCGCGGAACTGGAGGCCATCGTCGCCCACGAACTCGCACACCTGAAGGGACGGGACAGCCTGGTCAAGACCCTCGGCTACAGCCTGGTCCGCACGGTCACCGGGGTGGTCTGGCTCCTCGTCCTGCCGCTCGCCTTGCTCGTCGGGGGCGTCGCCCGTGCGCTCGCGCTCCTCCGCGGCGACGACCCCGTGCAGTTCCGCCGCACCGTCCGCGTCGCCGACGCCGCGATGACGAGCCTCGTCGCCGTGTGCCTGTTCGCGCTCACCGCCGTCGTGCAGGCGTACTCGCGACACCGGGAGTACGCGGCCGACGACGCCGCCGCGCGGCTGACGGGGTCCCTGGCGCTGGCGAGCGCGCTGGAGAAGATCGACCGCGCGGCGACCCCCGACGGCGTGCTGTCGCCGCTGCTCGTCCACGGCGACGAGGAAGGACCGGTCACCGACCTGCTGGCGTCGCATCCGCCGATGACCGAGCGGATCGAGCGGCTCCGACGGCGGCGCGACTGAGGACAACGTCCCCCGCCCGCGACGGCGGGCGTGGTCGCCCCTCGACGGCCCGCCGGTCGGGCGCCACCTCTGTCCGCCCTCCCGCCGGTCGGCTGTCGTCCACGCGGATATCGGATCCGGCGTATGAGGCCTCGACACCCGATATTTTTGCCTTCAGGGAGACACGCGGAAAAAAATGTGAGATTAGATAAGTTAGATACACAAAGTATTTACCTTATCTGAGTAACAGATCCAGACACCCCTACCAGTGGTCTGGCCGTCCCCGGTCGGGCCACGAACCCGGCATGAAAGAGGTCCCCTCCGGATTGCCAGCGAATCCAATCGCAACACATGACAGACTATAACCAGAAAGTCCGCGCGGTCGTACTCGCGGCGCTGATGGTGTTCAGCGTGTTCGCTGGCACCGTCGCGTTCTCCGGGACGGCCGCCGCGGAAGCGGCGAACCTTCAGAACGCGTCCGCTACCGACATTACCACTAGTGTCGCTAGCACGACGCATACGGTACAGGTCGACTTCGAACTGAACAACTCCACCAGCGACACGCTGGAGTTCGACTACTCGGGCGTGTCCAACGTCGATCCCCAGTCGGTGAGCAACGAGTCGCTGGTCGGCGCATCGGGTGGTGCGTCCGTCTCGTCGGGCACCGTCTCGGGTAGTACGGTCAGCGTTCCGATCGACGACACAAACACCGACAACACGAACGCCACCGCCACGCTGTTCATCGACGTCACCGTCGACTCCCAGGGTGCGAGTTCGGGGTCCGGAACGATCAACATCGACGCTGCGAACAACGCCAGCGCGAGTACGAGCACCTCGGTCGCTCTCGTCTCGCCCAATCCCGGCGCCGATAGCCGTGCCCTCAACGCCGACGGCACCGGCGACTTCAACACCGAGGACGGCGAAGGGTACATCTTCGACGGCGCGACCGTCTTCCAGGGCGAGTCCGACCTCCAGCTCGGTGGCGCGCTCGCGAACAACGAACTCCTGAAGACGGCCGGCGACGCCGAGGGCGTGCCCCTCGAACTCCCGGACGTCCCGCAGACCCAGGAGACGGGTCGCTACACGACCACCGGCGCCACGGGCGCCCCGGGCGTGACGGTCACGACCCCGCGTGTCACCACGCTGGAGATCGTCAACACGAACGGCGAGGACATCGCCGGCGGCTCGGTCGGTGAAGGCGACGCCGACTCCGGCGCCGGCGAACTCGCCGTCGTCGCTGCCTGGAACTACGAGGAAGCCGAGGACCTCGAAGTCACCGTCGAGGACGACACCGGTCTCGACGTGACCGGTGACGTCATCCTGGGCGGCGCGGTTGCCGACTTCGACGTCGAGGGCGGCGTCGACGTCCGCGACGGTGAACCCACCGAGATCCAGGTCTCGAGCAACGAAGTCGGTTGGGACCTCGACCTCTCGGACCAGGGCACCGGCACGTACACCATCTCGGTCGCCGGCTCGGACGACCTCGGCTTCGGTGAGGCGACCCAGTCGACGACCATCACGGTCACCGGCGACGACGACGCGAACCTCGAGATCGACGAGGACGACGTCGTCCGCGGTGAGGACGTCCGCTTCGAGATTCAGGGCTCCGACGCCGGCGACCGGCACACGGTCCTGATCGAATCCGACGACTTCCGCGACGGCGTCACGGGCGAGAACGCCCAGCGCATCTTCCGTCAGGTCGGTGACACCGACAGCGTCGGTGTCGTCACCGACAACGGCAACACGGCCGTGCCCCGGGGCACCACGCCCAGCGGCACGATCGAGTACGCGTACGCGAACGTGACCATCGACGACGACACGGGCGTCGGCGTCGGTCAGATCGAGACGCAGTACCTCGACGACTCGGACGTGGACGTCTTCCTGTACGAGCAGGGCTTCCTCGTCCCGTTCGACCAGAACGGCCAGGCTGCCGAGGACAACGAGACGGACGACCAGACCCTCACCATCGAGCAGGGTGACCTCTCGATCGAGTCGCCCGGCAGCACGTACGTCGTCGGGAGCGAGGTGGACGTGAACGGGACGGCCTCCGAGGGCATCGACGACGTCGCCTTCTTCGTCCGCCGACAGAACGACTACCAGCTGCTCCAGATCGACGGCCAGGACACGATCACCGTCGACGCGGACGGCACCTTCGAGGAGGAGGACGTCATCCTCTCGGAGGGTAACGGTCCCGGTAACAACGAACTGTCCCAGCCCGGCACCTACCGCCTCGGCGTGATCGACGCCGGCGGCGTCGGTGGCACCATCGGTCTGGGCTCCGGCGAGATTTCGCGGCTGACGACCTCGGAGTTCAACACGAACACGAGCTCCCAGAAGTCGCTGCGGGTGCTCGACACGGAACTGCAGGCGAGCTTCAAGACCGTCGGCGGCCAGGTGGCCGTCGAGGACAACGAGGTCAACGTCTCCGGGACGGCCTTCGGCTCGCAGCAGGCGACCGTCCTCTTCGTCGGTGAGCGTGGGAACGTGGCGCTTCACTCCGTCAGCGTCGACGACGACAACACGTTCGACGACGATGACCTCACCGTCTCCGAGTCGATCGGCGGGAGCGGTCTCGCCGAGGGCGAGGTCAGCGGTCACGTCCTCATCCCCGGCCGCGACGACCAGTTCGGTGACGGGAGCTTCGACGCGCCGAACGTCGGCTCGACGACCAGCTTCGACACCTTCGTGACGGAGCTGGACAACGACAACTCGGGTCTGACGGGCCAGCAGGTCCGCTCGCGCATCCTCGATGCGACGACCGAGGAAGTCGCGAGCGACGACCGGATGGTCACGACGCGCTTCCGCTACGCGGACGCGCAGACGACCGTCGACACGGTCTACCCCGAAGGCATGGAAGCCTCGGGTGTCAACCCGGTCGGTGTCGACGACACGCTGGTCGCCGAGGGTGGCACGAACCTGCGCCCCGACGACAACTCCATCACCGTCGAACTGCTGACGCAGGACGGCGACTCGGTCGCGCTGACGACGACCGAGGAGTGGTCCTTCGACGGCACCTGGATGGTCTCGCTGGAGCTCGAGGACGTGCAGACCGGCTCGTACATCCTCGAGGCCGACGACAGCTACAACACTGACGTCGTCGAGGTCGAGATCGTCCAGCAGGTGCAGACGGCGACGCCGGAGCCGACGGACACGCCGGCACCGACGCCGACGGACACGCCGGCACCGACGCCGACGGCGACGCCCGAACCGACGCCCGAACCGACGCCGGAGCCGACGCCGACTGACACGCCGACGCCCACCGAGGGCGGCGGTCCCGGCTTCGGTGCCATCGTCGCGGTCATCGCGCTGCTCGCGGCCGCGCTGCTCGCGACCCGGCGCGACGACTGAATCACGACTGACCGCCGAAAGCGGTCACGCGGTGTGGCTTCATTTTTTCGACGCCATGTCCGCGAGCGACGGCCACCGCGATGGCGGCGCGGTCGCAAACGATATACTTCCGCCACGCCCTGGTACGCGATATGACCGAGCGAATCATGACCGGCGACGCCGAGGAGCGCCCCTACGACGGCACGTGCCCGGCGTGTAAACGGGAGTATCGGCGGGCGATCACGTTCACCGGCGACGGCGTGATCCGCGGCGAACTCTCCGGGGACGTCTGTCTCACGCCCCAGTATCTGTTCGCCCACTCGGAGCTGACGGTCGCCGCCCCCGACGGCGAGTTCCCGACCAAGGAGGTCGGCGCGATGGGGAGCCGGCGGGAGGTTCCGGTCGAGCGGACCGAGGTGACGGACGTCTGGGTCTCCGCGGACCCGGACGATCCGGACGGCGACGGGTTCGTGTTTCCCGACGCCGACGACTGACTCGCGTCGGTCGTGGCTCGCGTCCCGGGCGTTCCGACGGGCCTGCCAAGGGTTTTCACGCTCCGGTCCCGCCTCCAGGTATGGCCGAGATCGATCCCGAGACGCTGTTGCCGAACGACGGACTGCGCCAGGGTGCCCTCGACGGCGAGGTGACACGGATCCACCGCGGGCAGGAGTACGCGGCGGTGGGTGACACCTTCGACCTCGACGGGACGACCTTCGAGGTCGTCGCCGTCGACGAACGGACCCTCGGCGACCTGACCGACGCCGACGCCCGCGCCGAGGGCGCGCGCGATCTCGATCACTACCGGCAGATCCTGGAGCGCGCCCACGACGACTTCGAGTGGGAAGACGACTCGACGGTCGTCCGTCACCGATTCGAGCGGACGGCCTGACCGTCGTTCGGCGGGGCAACGGCCGTGGCGTGGGCGACTCAGCGCCCGGCCGCCTCGCCCGTCTCGCACGTGAAGGTGTCGAGGCGCTCTCTCAGGGTCGCCGTCTGCTCGGTGAGGCCGTCGAGCTGCGACCGGATCTCCGAGACGGTGGTCGCGCCCGTCTCCGCCCGCTCCGCGAGCGACTCGCTCCGGTCCGCTATCGTCCGGGAGCGCTCCGCCACCTGCTCGATGGCGGCGACGACCTCCTCGGTCGTCCGCGCGCCGTCGTCGGTCGCCGTGGCCACCTCGTCGACGGAGGCGTCGACGTCCGCGACGGTTTCGGTCAGCGCCGCGAACGCGTCGCTGGCCTCGTTCATCGTCGCCTTGCCCGTCTCGATCTGCGCTCTGGTCTCCTCCATCTCGGCTTGCACCCGGTCGACGTCCCGGATCGTCTCGGCTATCGTCCGCTCGATGGCCGCGGAGTGTTCCCGGGTCTCGCTGGCGAGTGACTTGACCTCGTCGGCGACGACCGCGAACCCCTCCCCGTCCGTCGTCGCGTGTGCCGCCTCGATGTTGGCGTTCAGCGCGAGGATGTTCGTCTGTTCGGCGATCTCCTCGATGAGGTCGGTGCTCTCCGCGACGTCGTCCATCCGGCTGTCGAGGGACGCGACCAGGTCCCCGAGTTCATCGACGGTCCGCTCGACGTGTTCGATGGCCTCGATGGCCTCGGCGGCGGTCGCCGTCCCCGTCTCGGCGGCGTCGGCCGCGTTGCCGGCCTCCTCGGACACCTCGCCCGCGTTCGCCGCTATCTCCTCGATGGTGGCCGAGAGCGTGCTCAGGTCGTCGGTGGTCGATTCGAGTTCCCCCGCCTGCTCGCGGAGCGAGTTCGCGAACTCGCGGACGTCGCCGGCGAGTTCCTGCTGTGTGCGCTCGAGCGTCTCCGCGTCGTCGTGGACCGATCGGGTCGTCCCCTCGACGGTCGCCGCGAACTCCCGCAGGTCGAGGACGGTCGCGGAGAGCTCCGTCGTCATCTCCCCGAACGCCTCGCTGATCTCCGCGATGGCCTCGATGTCCGTCTCCGCGGGCGACTCGGCGGTGAAGTCGCCGTTCGCCACCGCGTCCATCGCCGCGGCGACGTCGTCGGCCTGCGTCAACAGCGCGCGGTTCAGCCGTTCGACCTCCGCCTGCCGCGCCTCGGCCTCGGCTTTCGCCTCCTCGAGTTCGGCCTGCTTCTCCTCCAGGTCATCGATCAGGCCCTCGCTCTCCTCGACGTTCTCGATCTGTCGTTCCGTCTCCTCGCGGGAGCGCTCGATGGAGATCCAGTTCTGGATCAGCGCCCCCGAGAGCGCGAGGATGTAGACCGCGTGGACGAGCGCCCAGCCCCACGGGTTCTGGACCGCCGCGGTGTGGTTGTACACCGCGGCCGGGTTCATCATCCCGAAGAAACCGTGCTGGATCGCCACGTATCCGACGCCCAGCAGGAAGGGGACCCAGTCCTCGTAGATGGCGACCACGGCCACCATGACGAAAAAGTGGAAGTGCGCCTCGATGAACCCGCCCGAGAAGTAGACGACGATCGCGGACGCGGTCATCAGCCCGACCGACGCGAGCGCCGTCCGTACCCGCCGCCCGAGTCCCGAGTAACTCGCCAACAGCCCGAGCCCGACGAGCATGCCGACCTCCGCCACGACGATCGCCAGCGGCTCGGCGGTGAACTCCGCGCCCGTGACGTACGGATCGGTGCCCGTGAAGCGTCCGAGCAGGAACAGGACGGGTGCGTGAGCCAGCAACAGGAGGACGATCCCCCTGTGGCGCGCCTGCCACGTCTCCTCCGGGATGTTGTCCCCGCTGGGGATGTATCTGACGTAGTCCCGGTGTATCCGCTGCCGGAGTCCGGACGCCGTCGTGCCGGCCGACTCGCCCGCGTTCGCCCCTGCCATACGGACGAACTCAGTCGAACGGCTAATAGCGGTTGTGTCGCCCGCATCAGCGATGATAATTGCGCTCGGAGACGGAGCCGCCGCCCGCGGCGAACCGCTTATTATCTTCGTGTGACACACGCAGGTAATGGCCGATTCGGGGAGGGGATGGACCCGGAGGAACGCCCTGCGGGCGGTCGGCGTGGCGGTCGTCGGCGGGACGGTCGCCTCGGGGACGACGGGCGTCGCGACCGGACAGGGCGGGGAGTCGTGGCCACAGCTCGGGTACGACGACGCGCGCAGCGGCCACGCGTCGGGGAACACGGGCCCCGGCGATGCGTTCGCGGCGGTCAGGCGCATCGAGTTGGGCGGATGGGTGCGGATGCCGCCGGCGGTGGTCGACGGCACCGTCTTCGCGTCACGATCCGTCGGCGGCAACCCCTCCGCCGGGGCCCTGTACGCGCTGGACGCCCGATCCGAAACCGAGCGGTGGCGTTTCGAGCCGGGCGATTCGGTGGATGCGCCACCGGTCGTGACCGACGGCACCGTCTACGTCGGGAGCGGTGACGGCCACCTGTACGCGCTGGCAGCGGAGTCGGGGCAGGAGCGGTGGCGGTTCCGGACCGGCGACCGAGTGGACTCGGCGCCAGCGGTGAGCGACGGCGGAGTCTATCTCGGCAGTACCGACGGTACCGTGTACGCGCTGGCTGCGGATTCGGGGACGGAACGGTGGCGATTCGGGACCGACGGGACGGTGTTTTCGTCGCCGGCGGTCGTCGACGGCACCGTCTACGTCGGGAGCAGCGACCACAGCGTGTACGCGGTGGACGCGGAGTCGGGGGAGCAGCGGTGGCGCTTCCGGACGGACGGCAGGCTACTGTCCTCGCCGGCGGTCGTCGACGGCACCGTCTACGTCGGGAGCAACGACGGTCACCTGTACGCGCTGGATGCGGGGTCGGGGGTCGAGCGGTGGCACTTCCGGACGGACGGCAAGGTACAGTCGTCGCCGGCGGTGGCGAACGGCACCGTCTACGTCGGGAGTCGCGGTTCCAACGTGTACGCGGTGGACGCGGAGTCGGGGGAGCAGCGCTGGCGCTTCCGGACGGGCGAGTCGAGGGCCTCCCCGGCAGTGGTCGACGGGACCGTCTACGTGGGGGGCGGAAACACCGTCTACGCGCTGGACGCGACGGCGGGAACCGAACGGTGGCGAGTCGAGACCGACGATTTCGTCTACTCGTCGCCGGCGGTGGCGAACGGCACCGTCTACGTCGGAAGCAACGACGGGAACCTGTACGTGATCCTCGGCGAGACGGCCACTCCGACGCCGACGTCGACGTCGACGCCGACTTCGCGGTCGGGGAACGTCTCCGGCGCCGGCGGCGGCCGCGACGATGCGTTCGGCGACGCCCCCACCGACGCGAACGCGATGCTCCCGGTGGCGGGCCTCCTCGGCGCCCTCGGCGCGGGCGGCGGCCTCTGGTATCTCCGTCGCAACGGCGACGACCCCGACTCCGCGCCGGCCGACCCGTCCCCCGACGATCCACCGCCGTCCCCGCCTCCGGCCGTCGACCGACAGCGTTCCGACGAGCCGGGGTACGCGACGGCCATGGAGTCGCTTCCCGCGCAGGTTCGCGGCCACCTCGAGGACGGACTCGTCGACGGGGAGCGGTTCGTCTCGGCGGTCGAGACGCTCGGAAGCGTGCGGGCCAACACGTGGCTCGTCCTCACGTCGGATCGGCTCGTCGCCGTCGACGACAACCTCTACGACGTGACCGAGTCGACTGCCGGCGACCTCGTCCGGGTCGTCTTCGGGAGGACGGACGACGGCGTCCCGCGGGTTCGACTCGAACACGAGGGCGGTGCCGAGTCGACGCACGAACTCTGTGCGGAGCCGGCGGCGTTCGCCCGCGATCTGCTGCGGACACGACCGGGGCTGTCCGTCGACCCGCCGCCCGGCGTCGGCTCCGGGTCCGAGCCGTCCCGAACGCCTCCCCCGGATCGGGTCGGGGACGTCCTCGACGAGGCCGAAACCGCCGCCGCCGCGGGGGCCTTCGACGACGCACTCGACCGGCTGGACGCCGCGATCGAGACGCTCGATTCGGGCGCCGAGGGCGCCCTCGACGACCTGCGCGCGGAGCGCGAGCGGATCGCCGACCGACGCGACGCCCACGAGCAGTTCGCGGACGAGACCGATCGCCTCGCGGACCGCCTCGACGCGCTCCGGGGGCGCGTCGACGACGATCCCGAGGCCACGCTCGCCGACCTCGACGATCTGCGTGACGACCTCGCCGCCCTCGACTCCCGGGTCGCCGACCGCGGATTCGACGACCTCGCCTCGCGGATCGCGGGGCTTCGGGATCGCACCGCGACGGTACGGACGGCCGCTCGCGAGGGGCGAGAGACCGATCTGGAGCGGGAGCTGGCGGACGTGCGACGCGGGGTCGAATCGGCCCGCGACCGCCTCGACGACGGGGCAATCGAGGCCGCCGAGACGCAGGCCGACGAACTGATCGAACGGATCGAGGCGGTTCGGGACCGGGCGAGCGACCACGGTCGGGACGTCCACCGCCACCAGGCGACGGCGCTGCGCGAGGACCTCGCGGACCTCCGGTCGGCGGTCGAGGCGCGACGCGAGACGCGGGACGCCGTCTCCCGGCTTCGCGAGCGGGTCGAAACCGCCGAGGATCGCCTCGAGAGCGGCGATCCCCTGGCGGCGCTCTCGGCGTTCGACCGCGTGGCGGCCGACACCGAAGCCCTGGCCGACCGGAGCGACCACGAGGACGCCGAACTGCGAGCCGAGATAGAGTCCCTCGCCGGACGGTGCCGGGCCGGGCGACGGGCGGCGAGACGTCGCCTCGACCGGCGAGCCGTCGAGCGTCTGGACGGCCGCCTCGACGCCGTCGAGGAGCGACTGGCCCGAATCCGCAGCGACCTCCCCGACACGGCGACGTCGAGACTCCGGTCGCGGCTCGACGAGGCGGCGAGCGCTCTCGACGCCGTCGAGGCGACCGCCGAGCGGACCGGGGCGGCGGACCTCCGGCAGCGGATCGGGACGGTACGGTCCGAGGTGACGACCTGTCGGGCGGGCATCGAGGCCCGCGAGACGCTCGACACCCACCGCGACCGGGTCGCGGCGGCGTTCGACCGTCTCGACGAGGGGGCGTACGAGGCGGCGATCGACCGGTTCGAGGCCGTCGACGACGACCTCGCCGACCTCGCCGACCGGGTCGACGGGCTGGACGTCGGAACGCTGGACGCGGCCGTGGCGACGCTTCGAGACCGGTGTCGGGAGGGGCTGGAGCGGACGGTCGAACTGGTCAGGGACCGCCCGCCGCGGTCGATCCCCGACGCACCGGACCTCGACGTGACGTACGGGGAGCTAGAGCGCCGGCAGCTTCTCGGCAAGGGTGGCAACGCCGACGTGTACCTCGTGGAGACGCCCGCCGGCGACGAACTCGCGGTGAAGGAGCCACGCGTCGGGGGTACGCTCCACGTCGAGACCGTCGACCGTCTGATGCGGGAGGCCGAGACGTGGGACAAACTCGACGGCCACGACCACGTGGTCGGCGTGGTCGATTACGACGCCGAGCCGATGCCGTGGATCGCCATGGAGTACATGGACGCGGGCGACCTCGCGGATCGAACCGGAGCGATGGCGTTCGACCAGGCGCTGTGGACCGCCATCGCGATCACCAAAGGCGTCCGCTTCGCCCACCGGCGGGGCGTCGCGCATCTCGACCTCAAGCCCGCGAACGTGTTGTTCCGGGACGTCGAGGACGCGTGGGACGTGCCGAAGGTGGCCGACTGGGGCCTGTCGCGGCACCTGTTGGAGCACTCGAAGAGCCTCGAAGGCCTCTCCCCGCAGTACGCGGCACCCGAACAGTTCGACGAAGCGTACGGATCGACCGACGACATGACCGACGTCTACCAGCTTGGATCCGTGTTCTACGACCTGTTCGTCGGTCGACCGCCGTTCGAGGGGACGGCCACGAAGGTCATGCGCCGGGTCCTCGACGAGGAGCCGACGCCGCCGAGCGAGGTGGCGGACGTCCCCCCGGAACTGGACGAGGTCCTCCTGACCGCGCTCGCGAAGGAGAAAGCCGACCGGTACGACGGCGTCCTCCTGTTGCGGAACGCGCTCCGACGACTCGCCGACGAGTGAGTCGGGACGGGCGATGGATGGCGAACTCGTCGACGTCCCACGCCGTCAGTTCGCCGACCACTTCTACCGCGCTCGTCCCACCACTCGAGGAAGTGCGAGAGACGACGACGGTACGAGGCGACCGTCGCGTCGGCACGGTCGAGGCGGCGTCGGCCGGTCCACCGACGCACCGCATCGTCGACGGCGTGGGAGGTCGCGTACGGGCAGGGTGTCGATGGCGACCGGCGCCGGATCGAGCGTCGGTGTCGCGCCCTGGCGACTGCGGGCTTCGTCGACGGCGTTCCGGCGCTCGCGTCAGCTGACGGGGCCGGCGCTCGGTCGAGATCGGGGAGTTCGTAACAGGATCGACACTCGCGCTCTTCCGTCCAGGGCTTCCCGGCGAGACTGATAGCGTGACCCTTGCAGATGCCGCAGACGTAGGCGACGGACTCGGGCCACGTCATCGGCCAGTCCTCCCGTCCTCGACGAGCGTTCGACCACCACAGCGGGGTTGGTGAGGGAGTTGCAGTGGTCGGCCGCCGTCGAGATCGTGGCGGAGCGGTCGGGCCGGGCGAGTTCGTCAGGGGAGAGAGCAGGG
The DNA here is from genome assembly GCF_023703775.1 of Haloplanus sp. GDY1. Taxonomy (NCBI): domain Archaea; kingdom Methanobacteriati; phylum Methanobacteriota; class Halobacteria; order Halobacteriales; family Haloferacaceae; genus Haloplanus; species Haloplanus halophilus. The sequence goes on from NZ_CP098514.1 coordinate 2,648,109, forward strand.
CGGGTGCGTTCCGACCGAGAGGGAGACGATAGAGAGACGGCATAGGAGTTCACGCGCTCGCCTCCTTAGCCGGTGGAAGCGTTCGACCGCAGTTAGCGCAGCGGCGTTCCCACGCGGGGCTGCCGTGGATTCTCCGACCGACGAAGCGAAACACCGGCTCGGGATCACGGCAGTAGCAGGGAGTCACGCTAACCCCCCGTTTTCAGGATTATTACAGACTACTTCGAGGAGTAAATTGGTGCTTTGCCCACTTGAGAGTAGAGATGTTGGCGTTCGGTATTTAAAAGGATGGGACCGCCGTGGAAACGTCTCCTGATTGGAAGTTGCCATGCGGCTTCGTTCGTCGCTCTCGCTGTCGATCTCGTGTTTTCTCATAGTCCTAAATCCTCCATCGCACGGCGCCGCCGGTCGAGGTCCTGCCCGAGGTCGGGCTTGTCGTAGTAGCGCCGGATCGTCTCCGGGATCGCGTCGACCCGACCGGCGACGTGGGTGATCCGCACGCCCTGGTTACGCAGATCGGTAATCCGCCCAGTCCGGATGGGATGCGGGCTCAGACTCGACGGACACTTGCTCTCGTGGCCATGCTCGCGGAACTGGCAGGTCTCCGGATCCTCGTCGTGCGGGCAGCCGCCACGGAGACACGGCTGGGTCAGCTCGTAGGTCAGCCGCCGCACGGTCGTCGTCGCGTGCCGACCAAATTTCGTCGTCAGCAACGGATCGCGCCCGTAGTCGTCCTCGCGATCCAGCCGATGCAGGCGGACGTAGGTGTCGACGACGTCGACCGTCTCGTCGTCGAGGACGTTAATCCGCTCGCTCCCGGCGCCGTTCTTGAGCCGCGTCCCCGAGTCAGGCCGGCTGCGGAACGTCACGGTCCCAGCCTCAGCATCGAAGTCGTCGACGTCGAGCGCCCGCAACCCACTAATCCGACACCCAGTATCCCACAGCAGCAGGAAGAGCGCGTGCTCGCGGCTGGCCTTCCGATACTCGTCGAGATACTCGATAATCGCGTGGGCGCGCTCCTGGCCGAGCAGGAGGTCGCTCGACTCTTCGCCCTTCGTGAGTGCGGGGATGATCTGCCCCATCGCCTCCGGGAGGACCGGCTCGACCGCCTCCAGAGCAACCCCGAACTGAAGGAACTGCCGCGTGGTCCGCAGCGTATTCGTCAGCGTCGTCTTGCTGAGATCGCTGACGAGGTCGTCACGGAACGCCTTGATGTGCCGGCCGGTCACCTCGTTGATGTTGAGGAGCCCGCGCTCCTCGCACCAGTCGATAAACCGGCCGACCTGGCGCTCGTAGGTATCGGGAGTTGATCCCTCGGTATTCTGTCGGACGACGTCCAGCCACTCCTCGAGCGCGTCCCGCGGGAGCATCGGCGTCAGATCCTCGCGTGCGCCGCCGACTGACTCTCTCATCGCTCGTGGACCTGCTCGACGCGTTCTCGCGGGATCCAGGTCGGCACGGCGAGCCCACCAGTCCGAACCCAGTCGGGATACACCGTGATCGAGCCCTCGAACTTGCCCTTCATGTCCCGGTCCTCGCCCTCGAAGTACCAGACGACACCGTCCTCGATCTCGACGAGTGGCTCGCTCACCATGACCGCGACCCCCTTCGTGACCGGGCAGCCCCAACGCCTCTCCGAGTCTTGAGCGGGATACTGCTGAAAGCCGTGGGGGTACGGCCGGCGGTCGGACTCGGGCGTCCGCTCGAACTCTTCGGGCCAATCGAGGCTCACTGGAACGCGTCACCTCCGTTATCGCTACTCTCACCGTATTTCTCGGGCCACCCGTGAGATCCGAACACCTGGACTGCCGCACGGAACACTCGAAGTGCGGTTTCGACGCGCGGCCTCGCGTGGAACACCACTTCCTCGCCCGCGACGACTTGGATCTGAACGTGATCGCTGGTCTTTCGCGCATGGAGCGCGGCGGCGTCCTCGTCACCGAACGGTTCGGTAGGATCTTCCGGCGCCCCGCCATCCGTCACCAGCCGCGCGTCCTCCTGGTCGTCGCAGTCGTGCTTGATCAACCGCGCGATAGTCTGGAACTCAGTCGAGCAGATCTCGCAGTAGTGATCCGAGACCTCATCACGCGGCTTCCGGGCGACGATGTTCGACTCCTTCGAGACGAGGTAGTGTTCCTCGTCGTTCTTGTGATGCCCCCAGACCTCTTCACAGGAGAGACACATCACGTTGAAGTCGTCCTGTTGCTGGAGTTCGCCGTCACAGGCATCACGGGGGCAGTCCTCATGATCCCAGATACGCCCTCGACCGCCATCCGCCCGCGGCACGCTCTCGCGCTCGGACGCGAGCACCAGGACAGGATCGAATCCCGCGCGCTCACACCAAGCGACCAGCGAGCGAGCGGCCTGCCGGGCGCGTCGCTCCTGCTCGCGACGGTCAGGGGCTGGAAGCTCCCCGCCGCCGTCGGCGCGCAGGCCATCGCGGAGGCGGTCGCTCGGACGCCGGCGCCCTTCGAGAATCGCGGCGACGATGTGGTCGTGGCGTGGGCGCCCGCCGTCGGCCACCGGCTCGTCGCTCGGGCCTGGCCCATCCCGGACCTCCAGATACGAGGGGAGATCGCGTTCGACGCGCTCGGCGAACGTCCAGCCGTCGGGCGTCCACTTCGCCACCAGGATGACCCAGCGGCCGTTGATGCGCTCGGCGTCGATGGGCTTCCACGGCGTCTCGGGACGTGGCTGCCCGCCGTCGAACGCGACGAAATTGTGGCCCTTCCCAGACCCACAGGCACTCTCCGGCGGGAAGGACACGCCACAGTGCGTACACGTCGCCGCCGGCGCCCCGCCGTCGGAGCTGAACTCGTCGACCTGCCGGTTCGCGACTGCCTCATCGGGCGCACACTGCCGGTGGTACACCTCGCCGCCGACTTCGACGCGGTCCTCGCGAGCGACCGCACGGTGACACTCGGCGCAGTACGACTCACCACCGTCAGTCACGAGATCACCGGCATCGGCCTCGACGAGATCTTTCGCGAGGCCTCTCGTCGGCGCGCGGTAGTCGTCCTGGCGCTTCCGACAGGTCGGACACAGCGACAACCCCTCGTCGACGCGCTCGCGAGGGACGCGCTCGGCGCCGTGGACGGCCTGCTGGACCTGACAGCAGGACCGAAACAGATGAAAGGCCTCGGGCTCGCCGCTGACAGTGTCGACGACGAACACTTCTTCGCGGCCGCCGTCGGCGCGGAGATCGTCCGGGTCGGCGTCGACGAGCTTGCCGGCGAGTCCGTTGCGCCCGCCACCGCCGCGGCGCTCGCGACGGACGGGCTCGTCGAACTGATGCTGACAGTCGTTACAATACCACTCGGATGCCTGGTGGTCCGGCGAATCGAATTTCGCCGGCGTGCGCGGCTTGATCGCTGGGGAGTCGCACGCCGGACAGACGGTAATCAGGTCGCTCACTGCGGACCACCGTCCTGTCGGAAGTCGATTCGAGCACACTCCATCAGCACGGCGCCGAGTTCGTCCTTCCGGAACGGCGTCGTCGACCGGTCGGGATCGTACTCGACGCCGACTTCCTCGGCGATCAGCGCGCGCAGTTCACTCGTGGTCTGATCGTAGAACCCGCGCTTCGGACGGTTCGTGAGATACGCGGCGATAGCGACGAGGTCGCTTTTCTGAAAGCGTGACACCGCAGACGACCCCTCACCGACGATGTGGCCGATCCCGACTCGCCGGTGGTGGTTCGTCAGCGCGTCCGGACAGTCGCCGTTCCAGTACGTCACGAGGCCGAGGTCGACGGCGATCTGTCGGATCAGCCACGCGTTGCTCCCGGTGTTTGGATTCACGTCGGGGTAAAGCGAGCCGTCGTCCGTCGTCGCGCCGCCGTCGGTCAGGAGTCGAGTCGTCTGTCGGTCGGGGGATTCTTGCCCCCGCGTAGCATTGTCGAACATGGCTTTCGTGCCTGTTTCACGAAGGCCCGCGCGGACCCGCTGCCTCGACAGCGGGGTCCGCTTTGGTTTTCGCGGGAGGACCCATCGCCGAGCGACGGATCCGCGAGTGGCCTTCGTCATCGCAAGTCGTTGGGCGGTGGATACAAATAGTTTGCCCTGTACTAAGCAATCATGAAACGTAATCAGCCAACTTGCGACGTTCAAGGAAATGACAGTTCCGGCGGTTCTATTATTCTCGCTACGGACGGGGATGGCATGGGCAAAGAGGAGCGGAAAGAGCAGGTGCTTCAGATCTTGGCTCAGTCGGATCTGGCTCTTACGCCCTACGTCCTCTTCCGAAATTTGAAGATGCGCGGCGCGACGTTCGAGCGGCGGACGCTCGGAAACTACCTCAAAGAACTCGTTGACGAGAGCCGTGTTGAACGCTTGGAGTTCGAGAGTGGGGATACGCTCTATCAGATAACTAACAAAGGTAGAGAGTCTATCGAAGCATGAATATTTCTTTGAACTAAGTATTTTTTCACAGAACTGCGCAACTTCTAAGTGGCTACAGACCGTGGTATAGCATGAGGACGCCACGACGCCGAGGAAATCTCGGCCGCGTGCTGTAACACGCGACCGTGGGTTCTCGCTCGAACGATGTCGAAAGCGAACCCATCGCCCACTACGGGCGACACGACCGATAACTGTACCGACTACACGACCAAGCTGCTGCCCCAACACGTCTACCTCGGTCGCGACCGCGAGGGCTACGTCCACCACCTCGACCGGGACGCGAACGCCGTCCACCGCGTCGAGGACGCTGGCGAGCGCGAGCGGGTGACGCCCCTGGGCGACGCCCACCTCGACGACTATCTGGCGTTCGTCGCTGACGAAATCGGCTGGACCGACCGCAAGCAGGCCGCGACGTGGGACTTTTTCGGGAGGGATCGCTGATGCCCCGCGTCTACGGCACCACCTGCGCAAGCTGTCGGGCGGTGATGCTCCGCGGGCCGGGCGAGGCGCCGATCTGCACGACTTGCATGGCTCGCGAAGATGCGGCCCCCAGGTAGATGCCCACTGACCGCGAGCGCGCGCTGATGCAGCTGGCCCAGGCCGAGACGCGAGCCGATAACGCTGACGCGCGGGAACACATCCGCGCGGCCCGTGAGGCGATTCGGGCGATGACGCCGACTGGCCTCCAAGAGTGCCCAGTCTGTGGGCGCGTCGGCGTGCCGAACCAGATCGCCGTCCACGACTGCGACGGCTGAGGCCGACACTGATTTTTGGGAGCGGGCGATACGACTGCCTACCGCGGCGGCGAACTCGGAACATTGGAACTGGGATGGGGTCGTCGTCGCGGTCTTACTTGACGTGGCGATGCGGTTCGTCGGCGGCCAGGCGCACGGCCGACCAGGGGATCGTCTCGTCGGTCTTCTTATCGAGCAGTTCGTAGTGCTCGGGATCGAGATCTTCGCCGTGCTCGGACGCGCGGCGACACATCCGACACCAGATGTGATTGTTCGTCCGATCCCACGTGGTGTGGCCGTTCGGACAGACGTACCGCAGCCGATCCGCGTCGTCGGAGCGGTCGATCACGACTGGATCCGGCGCGTCGGCGGCGGCGCTGCCATCGGCTTTCAGTGCCATACGAGACTGGCGACGAGCGCGACTGACATAATTCGTTTTCTGCAACGCGGTGAAAGTAAACACGGACGGGAGAGTACGCGTGATACCGAATTTCGACGCACGCAAATCGTCTGACGGGTGTCGGGTTTTCGAGGTATCGGTGAAAGTGGTCAGCGGAATGTAGGGTGACGACTTCTCACACAAGTCGGAAACGAAACCCACGAATGCCCCTGCTATCCGCCTCGATCACGCCGCACCCGCCGTCTTGAAGTGCATGATTCTCATAACAACCTTACATGAGGCTCGAAGCGACCGGCGCCGAGGATCAATTCAAAGTGTGGATGACTGACGCCGAACTCGAAGACCTGGAGCGCGTCGCCGCGAGTCAGCGCGACCACATCATCATCCGCCTCGGCGGCCGGGTCGGACTGCGGGCGTTCGAGATTCCGCAAGTAATGCCGAAACACGTGAAGCGAACCGACGACGGCGAGCACTATCGGCTCCGCGTCCCCGAGGGCAAGGACACGACCGGGAACGGCGGAAAGCCTCGCGATGCCTACCTCCCGGCCGATGTCGAGGGCGATCTCCACCGCTACCAGAACGCCGAAGACATCGATAGAGGTGCGCCGTTCGTGCAGCTGACCGAGCGCGGCGTCCGCGATGTGGTAAAGCGGACGGCCGAGCGCGCGGCCGAGGAGACGGGCGACGACGACTTTCGCTACGTCTCCAGCCACGACCTCCGGCGCCGGTTCGCGCAGCGACTCCTCGTCGACGAGCAGGTCAACCCGCGCGTGGTGATGCAGGTCGGCGGCTGGGATTCGTTCGCGGCGATCGAGCCCTACCTGAACGCGCCCACGCCGGCGGTCGTGAACGAGGCTTTCGAGGACGCCGGGCTATCCTGAACGTCCGACTCCCCATCGGAAGCCGGACACGAGGGTCAAAACTCAACCCCCCGTTTCCGACAGGCAGTGACGCCATGGAATCCTCCGTGAGGAGGGGCTACTGAGTCGCCCGTTCACGTGAACGGGTACTGCGACATGTCGTCACACACGAGCTTAGCTGTTGCTCCGGAGTGGGCTGACGATGTCGATAGATCGATCCGTGTCTCCTTACTCGCGCACGCGCTCGTCGATCTCGTCCCACTGGAGCGAGCGCCGCAGGTCGTCGCGGCCCAGATCGCGGTCGCGGCGGATGCTGATGGCCACGCCACACTCACACTGGTACTCCTCGTCCGGGTGGCTGGCGCGAATCTGGTTCGAGAGTTCGGCTCCGCAATCGGGACAGATCATGGCTATCAGTTCCCCTCGCGGGGATGCCCACCGCCGGAGTCGAACCGGCGTTCTCCAAGTGGGTCAGGTGTCATTCTCTCCCAGATCGACACGCACGCCCTCGAACGGCGGCCATGGCACGACACACCGGGTAACCGGCGACTGCCGAGGGAGTCGCCGGTTCATCTTCTCGATTGCAGAGATGGCAGGCGGCGGATTCGTGGAGTACTGCGGGCTGTGCGCACGTTCATCAGTGGTAGTCACATCGCTCCCGACACCCTGCACCGTTGCCGACGCGGCGACAGCGCCGGCAACTGCACAGACGATGAGTGACCCGAATACCATCCCGAGGACGAGGACGAGCCACGATAGCGGGCTCATGGTTCCTCCTCTGTCTTGTTGGTGTACTCGACGATCGCCTCTTCGAGCAACGGCTTCACCATCGCGAGAATCACGATCTCGGCGAGGACGAACGGGAACAGCGTCGCGCCGATCCGGATCGCCATCCACGTCGGCGACATCAGTATCGCCCTCCCGTGACCTGACTCGCCACGACCACGACGCCGGCGAGCACGCCGATGCCCACGGCGATGAGTTTCAACCCGTCGAGGATACCGAACCCACTGCCCGAACTCTCGGGCGTCTGTGTCGGGAGGCCGGTCAGATTGATCGGCGTCGCCGTGGCGGTCGGCGCGATCGTGTCGGGGGTCGCCGGCGGCGTGGCGGTCGGCGTCGCCCGAGGCGTCGCCGTTGGCCGCGGCGTCGGCGCTGCGGTGGCCGTCGGCGTCTCGGCGCCGCCGACTGGCACCTTGATCGTTCGCGTGTTGCCGGCGCGATCCACCAGATCAACCGTCACGGCGCCGTCGACACCCTTCGGCGGCGCCTGGACGCGCGTGTCGATGGTGACACTGTTGTCGGTGATGTCGAGGCTGCCCTGGCGTGGGTTGACGATCTTCGTCGCGCTGACAGCGTGGAGCCGCACCGTATCGACCTGCGTGTCGTCGCTGACAGTCCCGCGAACCCGCACCATGCCGTCACCGGCCGGCGTCGCCGAGAGGGTGGCCGTCGGCGCCGCCGTATCGTCAACGGCGACCGTAATCCGGCTGACGTGGGTGTTCCCGGCCACGTCGCGGACGGTGATCGTGAGCGTCGTCCAGCCGTGCGTGCCGAGATGGATCGTCTCGTCGATCCGCTCGGTCGCGCCCAGTGAGATCGTCCGGCGGTCGGTCTCGACCCGACCGTTGACGGCGCCCTCGTAGCGGCGGACGAGCTCGACGCTCTCGATGGCACTCTCGTCGTGGATCGTCGCTACCAGGTCGATCGTGCCGTTGGCGGCCGTCCAGTCCGGATCGGCATCGTCCTCGGCCTCGGGCGGCCCCTCGTAGGGCCCGCGCTCCCACGGCGAGGACCACTCGATGCGGGGCTCGGCGGTGTCCTCGCCCTGCGCGACGGCGGTCGGCGCCAGCAACGCGACCACGAGCACCGCGGCGAGTACCCTACGCATCGGAAAACACCATCCTGTCGAAGCCGACAAAGCCCAGCGCCGCCGCGGCCGTGATCCCCAGCACGGTCGCGATGATGCCTGGGACGGCGCTGGCGACGACGGCGACGACGCCGACCCGAACCGCCAGGCGGCCGGCATCGACGCCGAGATAGCGCGCCCACTCGCGCAGCGGCTCAGCGTCGCTCGCCCACGTCTTCCGCCGGTTCCACGTCCAGTTCCACGTCGCCGCGACGACCCAGCCGACCGCTTGGGCGGCGACGATTCCAACGCCGATGGAGGCGAGTGTCGTAAAGGCGATGTCGATCGGGACGCCGGTCGCGCCGACGGCGAGGTAGGTCGCGGGCTTGGTCAGTTGCATGATCGCACCTCGAAGTTCTCGATGGCGCGTTGCTGTCCGGCGGCGAGGTAGACCTGCGCCCGGTCGCCCTCGATGACCGCACGCTCGTCAGGCGCGCTGATGGAGACGTTCCGGCCGCCGTCGTAGACGGTGATCGACGCGGGCTCCCACGTAAACTGGACGTGCTGCCGGGAGCTCCAGACGTGCGGGGTGAGGGTGAGACTCGGCGCGGACTCTTGGGAAATGTGGAGCCGCAGGTCGGTGACAGCGCCGTCCTCGCAGGTCTGACCGATGACTTCCACGTCGCCGTCGAGCGTCGCCGCCGCGTGGCCGCTCATGACGATGTTGCCGAGGACCAGCACCGTGACGACGACTGCGATGAGGATCGTCACGCCCCTACGCACTGGTGCTCACCTCCGTCTCACGGCCGAGGCGGCCGTTCAGCAGCATCACCGCGATGGGCGCGCAGACGATGAAGTAGTTGGCGAGACTTCGGTAGTTGAAAAACAGCAGCGGTGCCCACGCCAGCCACGCGAGCCACCGGAGCCGGTCGAAATACGTCCAGTACGCGACGACACTGCCGATACCGACGAGCGCCATCAACAGCGTATGGGCACCTTTCGCGATGGGGAACGCGCCCGACAGCGTCAGCGCGGAGAGGCCAACGCCGAGATGGACCAGCGTCCCGCTCGGGCCGTAGAGGTTCGTCAGCAGTCCGACGACGGCCGCCTCGGGCGCCAGCACGAACACGGGAAGGTGGATTAGGCCGAACGTACCGGCGACAGTCCCGACGTACCTCGCGGCCGTCCAGCGCCCCCGCTCGTGCCAGACCCAGAGCATCAGGAACGGGGCGCAGAACCAGGGTTGTTGCTTCATCGCCATTGCGATGCCGAACAGGACGGCGCTCCACCGCAGCGAGTCGCGACCGACGCGACTCCAGGGCCAGAAGTAGATCGCCGCCAGCAGCGGCGCGACCCAGAGTGGATCGGTCAGATCCGAAACACCCCAGGTGATGAAGTCGCCGACGAGCAGCGAGAACAGTGCGAGCGGCGCCAACTCGTGCGGGGCCGACCCGATCAGGACCACACCAGCGAGGAACGTGAACAGCAACACAGCGATCCGACTGCCGTCTTCGGCGATGGCGACGAACGGCGCCGCCACGACGGCGCTTCCGATCGGGTAGCTGTACTGGTTGACGTGCCCGCCACCGACCATCGGCGTCGGAAACTCACCACCCGAGTGCATCGACACGATGTACGGTGACTGCCCGGACAGCAACGTTCCGGCAGCCGTGTTCACGAAGTCGAGCGCGTCGGTGTTGATCGGACTCCCGTGGATCATCAGGTAGATTACGCCGAGAGCGCTCATGATCGCGAGGAAGGCCGCGCCGGAAAGTGGGCGCCCCCAGCGTCGAACGTCGACGGTCGAGACGCCGGACCCGATCAGGACGAGGGCCGTCGCGAAGACGTACATGGAGGCAATGCCCCAGATGATCGAGGGCTCGCGAGCGTAGCTCATCTCGGCGCCGAGGTGGAGCGTGAACACGCCGGCCAGCAGCGCGTAGGCGTCGGGTGCCTCGACGTCGAGATCGGGCTCGGGAAATCGGTCGAGTAGGCTGTCGGCATCATCCGTCGACATTCGACTCACCCCCTCGCCACCACGAGATCACTGCGGTGCTGCCAGCGACGAAGGCTGCGACAGCGAGTAACAGTAGTGTTCCGCCTGGGTCGTTGGTTGTGATCTCGCGCGTGGCCTTTCGGAAGGATGTACTTTCCGATTGGAACTGGCTCAAGACAATCGACACGAGGATGACGACTGTCGAGACTGCCGCAGAGATGCGTGGCCCCATCATCTGCCCCCGGTCATCTGTCGACATCGTTACCTCCGAACGGAAGGTTGATCGTGATGCTGATGAGTGGCTGACTCTTTTCTGTGCACTCATCGTCGGGAGCTCCTCGACGGCCTTCCCTCGCCTTCTCGGCGTTTCGATAAACACGCCGAATGTCCTCTGCCGACGGGCCGAGGGCGAAGAACGTCTGGTAGTTTTCGAGGACGTGATCGGGCAGTTCGTGCCCTGTCTCCTCGAGATACTCCTCTTGAATACCCTCAAGCATCTCTTCTTCATCGAAAGGAAGGTCGAACTCATCCGTCGACATGCTCCACCTCCGGGGAGACGACCTGAACGCTCTCTCGACGAGCCGGGATTGTCAATTGTATCAGATGTTTGACATATTTTAGATACTCTCGCGGTCCGAGACCCGACACACCCTCCTCACGCTCGGCGAACGTGTACGGAACCTCGTCGATCCGACTGATCGGACAGCGCGCGACGAGTTCGAGGAGGATCTTGTATCCGTGCGGCCGCAACCGCTCGCGCACGGGATCGACCACGTCAGCCTCGACGGCGAAGTAGCCGCTCATCGGATCGGAGAGTTTCCGGGCGGTCGGCACGGCCAGCTGGGCGAGCGTCTCGGCACCCATCGAGATCACGCGGCGATGGGTGGGCCAGTCGCCCGCGACCTCGCCACCGTCGACGTGGCGCGAACAGACCGCCAGATCCGCACCGTCGTCGAGCCGATACAGGAGGTTGCGGATGCGTCGCGGGGGATGTTGGCCGTCGGCATCGAGGACGACGTAGCGGTCGCCAAGCCCGATCTCGAAGCCCTCCAGGACAGCACTCGCCAGCCCGGTCTCGTCGTGGCGACGAATCCAGCGGACGCGAGTCTGGGCAGTCCCGTAGCGATCGACGAGCGCGTCGACCGTCCGCCGCGTCTCGGAGTCGTCGACGACGACGATCTCGTAGTCGCGGTCGGCGACAGCCTCGCGTGCGGCTTCGATCACGCCGCCGATGGTCTGGTGCTCCTCGAAGGTCGGTAGCACGACCGACACCGAACGGGTCATGCTTTCACCTCTACACTGCCGTGTTCGACATCCGCGTGGCAGCTGGCACAGAGTGTGATGAGATTGTCGATCTGGTTCGCGTCCGCTATTTCGTCGAATGCAGATCGAGGCGTAATGTGGTGAACGTGCAAATCGCGTCCAGTCCGCTTGCGATGCTGATCGCGGCCCATCCCACAGCGCACGCACTGTTCGTCATCTCTCCGGATCGCTTGCTTCCGATGGACGCCCCAGTTCTCGCTGTAATCGTCGTGAGCACTGGGATCGAACTGAGGATGCTCGCGCCCTTTGATCCGTCCCTCGCGCCACTCTCCGTGGCACTCCGGTGAGCAAAAGGTGTGTGTCGTCCACTCACGTTCAAGATGACACTTCGGTCGGGTGAATGTCTCGCCGCATTCGTCGCAGGTCACTTCAACAGCGCTACGGCGATTTACTGGCAACCCCGCTGCTCGCAGCGCTCCGTTCCATGAACCGAACCGATCCTCAAGCGCCCCGGCGCTGTACGCCCCGCGCCGCCGATATTCTGTGCGCGTGACAGACTTGTCTTCGTCTGCGACAGCTTGGAGATCGCGAAGCAGCTCGTCGTCAGAGTAGGTCGCCCCACGAGTGTCGTCGACATCGAGGTCCGCGGCTTCAACTGCCGCAGTCCACGACTCGAACTCGTCCCAGTACGGTCGCTCGCTGAATCTGCCTTGCTCATTCATGTCTCTAAGCCGTGGCACGGCTCCGTTCATCGCGGCAAGTCGCTTGATCTCGCCGAGCAGTTCGGCTCGTGACGCCATCAACAGGCACCTCCGCACGTATCGCGTTGGTTTCGGTCAGAGATTCTGTCCCAACGTGTTTCGCGTATGTATAGTCGGGATTCAGCGTGCACGCACGCACACCGTTTCGAACCACAACGCCGTCTGGTGATTTTGTTTTGCATAGCGTTAATCACCCACAGTAACCTCTCCCGAGGCGATTCTGCTCACTGTCGATCGATGAAGATCAACGACCTCTGCGATTTCCTTTTTGTTTAGTAAGCCGCGTGCATCCACGGCGCGAATGAACTCATTCCGTGCTTCCTTCCGTGCTTGCTTGCGTTCTTTTTCAACTCGCTCGTCGACCTCGTGCTGAGGAACATACTTGTCTTCTTCATCCTCTAGCTTGGACCACTTCTGCTCGTGCAGTTCGGCAAAGACAGGGTCATCATCGGGAAGCGCGCCCCATGTCACGTCACAGATCGGTTTAGTGTAGGTCTCATCTTGGAAGGGATTGTTCTCAAGCTTGTAGACACGAGCACGGCCACGGCGCCGAATCAGGACCCAGTAGTGGGCCATCTGGCGAATCTCTTTGTCGATCTGATTGATATCTGGTAGCGTGTAGAAACTGTACTTCTCGCCGACGCGACCCATCGCAACCTTTTCGTTTAGTTCTTGGTTGACATTCGTCATCGCCTTGCGAGCGTTGACGCCTGCCTCAGCCTCGTCGAAGACGAGCCCGGCGCCTTTCTCTTTCTCAACGTAGGCGTCGGTGAACTCTTCTGGCGTATTCGTGACTTTGTCTGGAGTGAGCCCGTCATCAGTGCGGTCAAATGCGCGGGCGAATTTGACTGCGAGGGTGGTCTTACCGGTCCCCCGGTCAGCGTAGTAGTCGCTGATGATCGCTGTCAGTTCGCGCCCTTGTTCGACGCGGTCTTCATACTGCTCGTAAAACGGCGTCTCCTCGAAATCGGTAATCCATTCATTCATCGACCACCCATCAGGGAACTCTGGACCCTGAGTCGGCGGGTATCGATCACTCCGAAGGCCGCCACGATATGCCAACGGCGCCATACCAGCAGGCCCGCGGTAATTTTTCCAGTCGCTCATAGTTCTCCTGTCGGCAGTGCACGGTCGGTTTCTTCGAGCAAGCCACACTGCTCGGCGGCGAGGTCGAGATACCGGGCCGCCCGCATCAGGATCGTCGGGCCGAGGCGCTGAGGCACTTCGACCGTCTGCTGCTCGGCACTCCAGCCATCGGCCTCGACGGTCTGTGTTTTCGTCCGATTTTGCCACGCAGAGAGTCGTTTGAGGCCACACGCCCAGTCGTACAACGGCCGCCCCTCGTCGTCAGTCACGCCCTGCGTGGTCGGCTCCACGGGCATCCCGCAGCCGGGACACGGGCCGCCGCCACTGAGATCGTGCTCTTCGCGATCGTGGACGTGGCCGCTCGCGCACGCCCACACGCGCTTGGTCGCGCGGTCTTCGGGCCAGAGTGGCGCCGACTCCCAGAGTTGTTTGACTTCGCCCGGGCGCTCAGAGATATACGGCACCAGCGCCTCGAACCACGCCAACACCGATTCGTGGAGGTTACTGTGAGCGGCCTCTTTCGGCACGTCCTCCGCGGTGCGATTCCGAACCGAGAGCCACAGTCGCCGGGCGTCGAGACACTCGCGGTATGCGCGCCGGATATTCGAGTGGTTGCCCTGTTGCTGTTGCTCAGTCGTCGCCATGGGTATCCCCACCCCCACAGAGGTCGAACACGAGGAAGCCGTTCTCGAAGTCGATGTACGGCGTCAGCTCGTCGCCTTTCCCTACGGCCAGGTTATCCGGGCCCTCCGGCGGGACGCCGATCAGATATTGGCCTTTGTTTCGCCTGAGACTGTAGTCGCGAAGCTCGACGAGTTCACCTGCCATTGCTCTGTTCACGGCCGCTTGCGCTTGGGTGCGCCGGTCGAAACGTGTCGACTGGGCCATTACTAATCGATAGGTGCTATCCTAGTAAAAACCCTGTAGCATACCCTAGGGTTAGCCATAGGATACTACTCTCGTATTATGGCATTCTGGGGATATATCCGCAGGTAATGCCTGTTACGGCAGACACGCCGACGATGGCGGCCGCGACGCGGGGCGCAGAGCCCGCCGCCCGACTCGGCCTCGACCACGACGACGCATCGACGCCCTCGCGCCTCGCGGCGCTCAAGGCAGCTGCAACCGACAAGATCGGCGAGGTAACGGACCTCGGCGAGTTCGCGTTCTCGACGGCCGACGCCTACGTGTCGGAGTACGTCGATCGCGAGGAATCGCAGTTCAACAACATCATCGGGGCAGCCATCACACTCGGACTCTCGATCATCCTGCTCATCCTGATGGCGATCGTCGCTGGCTACTTCGTCGCCGAAGCCCCCAGTGACGGCGCGTTCAGCGAGTCCATCCAGCAGGTCGAGAGTGTGGGTGGGACGGCGTTCATCCTGCTCGCCGTCGCGCTGCTCGCCGTTCCGGTGGTCGCCATCGTCGGCTACTTCATGCGGAGTGGCCTCGGCGGCTTCATCTCGGGCGGCATGACCCGATAGCGGCTTTCACACAGCCGTTTCCCGCATTTTCCATGACCGCAGAACCCTACAAAATATGAGCAAATGGACTGCCGCGTTCGCGCTGTTGGGCGTGCTCGTCGTCTTCGGCGCCGCCGGGACGCTCGCGATGGATGCTGCCTATCAGCAGACTCGCGAGACGCGCAACGCCTCGGCGAGCATCGCCGACCCGACGCCGCCCGCCCTCGAAACGGGGCGCGAGGTTGGTGGCGGCCTCTCGTCGATGCTGCCGTTACTTGCGTTTGTCGCCGTCCCGATGGGGATTCTCGGCATCCTCTCGCTCGGTGGCATCGCGTACGTCAGACGGTCGTCAGGGGGGCTGAGTCGATAATGTACGAAACCCAGTACATCCTCCTGTTTCTCGCCGGCTGTGCGCTGACCGCCGGCGCGTGGACCGACCACGCCGCCGGCTTCAGCGCCGGCGCGGGCGTGTTCGTCTGGATCATCATCGGCTTCGCCAGCCTGGCCGTCGAGCCGGCCCAGGCCGACGTGGTCGCGTCGCCGGCGCTGGCGTGGCTGAGCTTCGGCAACGCCGGGATGCACGCGGTGCGGCTGGCGCTGCATCTCCAGGCGGTGATGAGCGACGCTGACGAGGACGCGATGGCTCTCGACCCGATCCAGCAACTGCGCGATACTGACGACGACCTTCCCAACCCATGAGTCAAACTGCACAAGACATCGCCGACGAACGACGCGAACAGCAACTCCGCGAGGGCGCGATCGGGCAGGCCGCGCAGTCGGCCCAGCTCGATCAGGCCGCTCGCGGGCGCCCCCAGACGTTCATCCGCGAGATGGGCGACCCGGACATCTCCGCGCCGGCCGACGCCAGCAACTTCGAGGAGATGCTGGCGCCGGAACTCTCCCACCATCACGTCTTCGGCAACATCACACGCGAGGACTTCGAGGGGCTCAAGATCACCAATCAGGGGCTTGCGATGCAGGTCAAAGCCGAACACCCGCGCAAGGCTGGCCCGTCCTCGAAATGCACGGGCCAGTACCGCCGGGAGATGTACGGCGAGGACAAGGTCGTGCTGACCGACGACAAGGCCCGCGAGGTCGACTCGACGCTCGGCGAGGAGGGAACGCGGACGATGATGCAGTCCAAATCCGTCGAGGGAATGGCCTTCAAGGGCGCCACCCAGGTCAAAAGCGTCGTCAAAACCGAAGGCGCGGCCAGCGACGACGATGGGGGCGGCCTGATGGACTCGATCCGTGGCGCGCTCGGGATCGGAGGGGATGACTGATGTTCGGGTTCATCAAGGGCCTGATCCCCGGCACCGCACGGTACAGTCGCAAGCATCACGTCAAGTATCTCCGGAAGAAAGCCCGCGGCCACGACGCCCTCCTGCTCGTCGAGTGGGAGGACGGCAAGCTGACCGAACTCGGCGCCGACGTGCATCCCGAGATGGATGGGTGGTACGAGGCGACCAACGGCCTCGTGTTCGCGCCAGCGGGCGAGGGCGCTGATCCGGTCGATTACTACGGCGTCCCGACGATCCGCTGTCACAGCCAGATCGCCTGCCCATTCAGCACGGAGGCGTGTCTCGCCGCCGACTTCGACGAGGCGGGGCAGTTCCAGTACAACATCGACCGCGAGGACGGCACGACCCAGCAGGTCGTTGAGGTCGATATGGCCGACCAGCCCCAGGCCGACCAGCCCGGCGCCGGCAACGGTGCGAACGGCCAGGCGACGGCCGACGGTGGCGAGGAGATGGTCAGGTCGTATGACCTGCGCCCGCCCGCTGGGGCCGTGGGCTACTCGTTCTCGCTGACCCAGGCGAAACAGCGCGCGCCGAACGCAATCAGCGCGAATATGATCCGCCGGGCCGTGGAGTACGGCAAGGAGAAAGCCCGGAACGAAGGGCTGTACATGAAGGGCCTGCTGCATGGCGGCGGGATGATCCTGGGGACGCTCATCATCATCGCCCTGCTGTACATCATCGGCGGCGCCGTCCTCGGCGGTGGCGGTGGGGGCGGTGGCTCCGGTGGCGGGGGCGGCGGGTTCGTCTTCGGGTCGCTGCTGTTGCTGGCTGGGCCGCGACTCGGTCGCGCCCGTGACGAGCTCAAGGCCGACCTGGAGCAGATGCGCGAGCAGATTCGCCGCCACCCGCGACAGTTCGCGCTGGCGTCTCTCCGCGGCATCCTCTTGGGACTGAGCGCCGCGACAGCGATGATCGGGTACTGCCTCATGCTGCTGACCAGCGCCGTCTTCTGGGGCGAGTGGTTCGGCACCCACCCGACAGTCGCGAGCGAGCCACTGTGGGTGGCTGGCCAGTCGGTGCCACTGGCGACCGTGGTCGGGCTGCTCCACTGGATCGCGGCCGCCGCGCCGGTTCTGCTGCTACTGTACTGGTACACTGACCGACTGGCGGGCGCAGTCCGGACGCTTCGGGAGGCCAGGTATGCACAGCAGTAGCGCCTACTGGAACGGCTTTCTCGCCGTTCTCACCCGGGGACTAACCCGTCTCGGGCCGGGCACCGGAGGCAGGTAGCCATGGCGGCCCGGTCGGGATCGCTCGCCTGGGTCGTGCTTGCCGGCGCCGTGAGCATCGGCATCGCCGCCGCGATGTGGGGTGTGCTGGATTCGCAGTTTCTCGATACACTCATCGCGACCGACCGCTGGAGCGCCGAGCAAGGCTCGACGCTTGCGGTCGGGCGCCAGTACGTCATCCTCGCGTGGAACTGGTTCCTGTTGATCGTCGTCCTCCGGGTCGGCATCGAGGCACTCGTGGCCTCCCGACTGACTGGCGCGACGACGATGCTGCCGTTCGCGACGCTCGTGCTCCTGTCGATCCACATCCTGCTCGTGTTGTGGATGCTGACCATCCCCGAGATGGCCCAGGAGATGCTCACACTCGCGACCAACGACTTCAGCGGCGCCCTCCAGTCGATGGACGGGCTTGCACTGGCTGTTGACTTGGCCTACCAGTGGGGGATCGGCATCCTGCCGTCGGTCCTGCTGGTGATCGCTGACGGCTGGTATCTCTCCAGCCCGATTCGCAACGACATGCTCCGCCGAGGTGTCTAACTCATGACCGACAACCAAACCGAACTCGAAGCACTCCGCGACCGTGTTGCACAGCTCGAAGACCAGCAGGAACAACTCGCCCAAGGCGCCACCGACGCGCAGGGGCGCTCGTGGACGGTGAGCGACTTCCTCTCGCTCGGACTGACGCGACGCCAAGCCGTCACGGCGCTCGGCCTCATCGCCGGCGGCATGGCGCTCCCGACGGCGCTGACCCAATCAGCAGTGGCGGCGCCCGGGGACGACGGTGACACGGTGCTCGGCTCGTCGTCGAATCGGTGGGATGCCTGGATGGACGAGCTCGACGCGAATGCGGTCAGTACAGAGAAGATAGATAGCAGTCCGGGATATAGCTGGAGCGCCGAGGACAGATCATTTGATACTGTTTATAACGCCCCATCTGACAAAGATATTTATTTTGTCG
Source organism: Haloplanus sp. GDY1 (assembly GCF_023703775.1). NCBI lineage: Archaea > Methanobacteriati > Methanobacteriota > Halobacteria > Halobacteriales > Haloferacaceae > Haloplanus > Haloplanus halophilus. The sequence continues at coordinate 2,666,409 of NZ_CP098514.1, forward strand.
TATCAGCCGAAGCAGAGGCAGATAACACACTTGTCAATCTCGGAGTCTATATCGATGGATCATTCCGGGTGTCCCCATCAGAGTCTGTTGATTCCGGGGACCGTGTGCTCACTCCAGTTTATCGTATTCCAGCTGGAGTCTCTTACGAGCTGCGGGCGTTCGGAGATTCCGGATCTTATACGATCAACAATTGGAACGAGTTACGATAGTGACGTATAGTGACCACTCAGCTCAAAAATAAAAACACGAAATAAAATCAGATAGATGAACTCCAAACCGTCCCGCGGCATCGTCCTCATCATCGCGCTCCTGCTATCGACGAGTGCCGTCGGGACGGCCGCTGCGGGCACGATCCCAATCTCCCAAAACGACAATGGAATCGTGCTCACGGAACCGGGCGGCCCCTCGATCACGCTGACTGGAGACACGACGATGTACACCGAGACAGGCAGCGTCGACTCCTCGACAGTCCAGTGGAACACGACCGCCGGGAACGCGAGTTTCAAGGCCAGCGGCGCGGCGGCTGCTACTATCGACGCATCCTCGCTGGATGCCACGACAACCTCACTCACCGAGATCAATACGACGGAGGCGGCGCTGACGGTTCGGACAGGGGAGACGCCCGCGACGACGATCGACGGCGGCGTGACTGCGCTGGAGTACTACACTGCCGGTGAGACGACACTCGGTGACGGACAGGCTGATTTCGTCTATTCGGCCTCCGGCAGCGGCTCGGTCACGCTCCGTGGGCTCCCAGCGAACACAGAGATCGCCGCCGCAACACTGAGCGGCACCGAACTCGGGGCGACCACGAGCGATAGCAGCGGCACCGCGACCATCTCGGTCAGTAGTGCCACTGACGCTCAGGTCGTGCTCTTCCAGGCCGACGCACCGACGCTGTCCGGGGCAGACCCAGCCGACGGCGCCGAGACCAACAGCTACGACGGCGACATTAGCATCAACGTCTCCGATCCGGATTTCGCGACGCGGCAGGGCGATTCGGTCACGGTGACGGCCACTGACACCGACGGCAACACGATCGGCAGCCAAACCGTCAGTAGCAATGGGACTGTTGCCTTCGACTACGCCGCGATACCGGGCCCGAATACCGTTGAGTGGACAGCCGCTGATGGCTACGACAACCAAGACTCGTTCACCCACGAGTTCACGACGCCGAGCACGCTGACACTCTACAACGAGTCGGCACCCAGCCAGGTCGTCGATGACGCAGGCGAACTCCGCGTGCGCTTTTTCGGCGAGAGCGACACTGTCGTCACGAAATCCACCGCCGACGGCACGCTCAATCTGACCGGGGTCCCAGCCAACGAGCGCTTTGTCGTCACTGTCAGCGACGAGAATGATGACTACTACTACCGGCGGATCATCATCGACTCGATTTACGAGCAGAAGGAGATCTATCTCCTCCCGCGCAGCGCCGACGCCAACGAGGTCGAGTTCCGCCTCAACGACTTTACTGGCGGCGAGTTCGATGCCCCCTCGACACGCCTCTATGTGGAGCGTGCGATTACCAAGGACTTCAACGGCGACGGTAGCAACACGACACAGTACCAGGTCGTCCTCGGGGATACCTTCGGCTCCTCGGGCGGCTTCCCGGCGGTGCTGGCGACCAACGAGCGCTATCGCCTCCGACTCGTCAACAACGATGGCGACGTGCGGATGCTCGGCTCGTACACGCCGACGCGCGACGCCATCGAGCAACTGTCCGTGCGTGGCCTCTCCTTTGAGCCGCCCGAGGGGAAGGGCTGGACCACAAACCTCAACGTCTCAACCGAAGGACGCCGGTCGGTCACCTGGAAGTACATCGACGAGAGCGACGCCACTTCGTCGCTAAATGTCTCGATCCGAAGCTCCAACGGCACCGTCGTCTATCAGGACTCAGTCCAAGACCCGGGCAACTACGCCGTCTATGGCGTTCCACTCGACAACGAGACCGAGTATGTCGTCGAGTGGAACGCCACCCGTGGTGGCGACACCATCGGTCAGACGCGGCCGGTCGGTGGCGGCGACCTCGGCATCGACATCCCGCTGGATAGCGACTGGCTCGGGACGCTCGGGATGCTCTCCGTCGTGTTCACCTTGTCGCTGGCGGGCGTCCGCAAATCCGCCTACGTCGCCATGTCGGCGGTCGTGATGGCAGGGCTGCTGATGGCACTCCAGGCGGTCAACATCTACCCGCCGCTGTGGTGGCTTGCGGCCCTGATCGCCGTCGGCGGGTACCTCAAAACAACCCAGAGACCAGGCCAATGACACGCATCCAATCAGTCCGGATCGGTGCGACGATGGTCGCCTTTATCCTCGCGCTGACCACGGTTAACGCCCTTGCGGTCGGTGCGGGGGTCGGCATCAGTCTTGGCGCCAGCGGCGTCGATACCGAGGCACTCAACCAACAGACCCAGAACTTCCAACAGCCCGAGGTGCAGGGCATCGGCCAGCAAGACCCCGGGTTCTTCGGCGTCGCGGTGGCGCTGAAGCGGACGCTGGATCAGCTGTGGGCGATCACGACGCGCCTGCATCTGATCCTCGGCGCCTACGGCGTCCCGACAGTGATCGGCGCGAGCGTCCAGGCGATGGTTGATTTCACGATGGCCATCGGCGGACTCCAGATTCTCGGGAGGTTCAAGTTCTGACCATGGTCGAGCAACTTCTCCAGGCGACCGATCCGGACTGGTTCCAGTACTGGAAAGACATGCAGTGGTTCAAAGCCGTCTTCGAGCCACTGATCTGGCGCTTTGGCCGGGCCGGCATCGGGCTGCTGATCGGCGCCCCATTCACGATGGCGCTCTGGCAACAGGCAGAGAGCGTCGTCCCGCCAGCGGTGATGCTCACGCTCTTCATGGGCCTCCTGCTCGGCGGCGCCCCGGCGGGCGCGACCATCGGCGGCTACCTCATTATCGTCGTCGCGACGGCGGTGGCCTACCGGTCGATCTTCGGGGGTGAGCGATGAGCCGGACGCCCGGCTGGTGGCGCGCGCTCCCGACGTGGGCTCAGGCCCTGTGGCTCTCGGCGTGGCTCCCCGGCGCCGTCGCTCACGAGCTGACGCATGCGCTGGTCGCCCGGCCGTGGGGCGCGGCGCGGCTCAACTGGGACGAGGTCGCCTGCGATATCGAGTGGGATGGCGACGACTATCTGGGGCGGGCCGTCGCCGCGATCGCCCCGCTGGTCGTGGGGAGCGCCCTGACCGTTGGCCTCTGGCTGACGGTCGCCGGCCGGCCGGGGAGTATCATCGGCCTCGCCGTCTCGGCGTACGCCATCCTCAACCTCGCGATCTACACGGTCGCCTCGGCGGTCGACCTGCATCGGGCGACCGTCTACGCGTACCTGTGGTACCGCCAGCGAACCAGCACTGGAGTTGATCATGCATGAGCACGAACGACACCAGCGACACGACCGACAGTTCGTCGACGGACACAACGTCCACGACGGACAGTAGCACCGACACGACCAACACCAGCAGCACGGACACCACCACGACAACCGACACCACCCAGGAGAACTCCACGACGAGCGAGCCGAGTACGACATCGACGACCGACACCAGCACCGACAGCACCACCGATACGACGACAGCCAGCGGCGCGCAGTCAGGGAGCAACAACGCCGACGCGCAATCCTCGGCGTTCGACGGTTCCGCAGGTGCCGGCACCACGGCTCAACCGGACGACCTCCCCGAACAGTATCGCGAGCAAGCCAGCGAGTTCCGCCAGGAGGCGGCCAGCGACCTCGACCGCTACGCCCCGAGCGATCTCCGTGTCACGGCCGAGGATGGGCAACTCGACGCTGAAGTCAAACCCGCCGCTCGCGAGCGCGAACTCCGCGAACAGGCCGCCAGTGAGAGCGACGCCTACGACCCGACGGACTTCCAAATCACGGAGGGCGAGGACGGCATGACCGCCCAGGTCGCCGAGCCAGCGCTCCGCGAGCAAGCGGCCAGCCAGTCGGATCGCTACGCACCCTCGGACTTCGAGGTCGCTCGACAGGACGGCCGCCTCGTCGCCCAGGTCGCCGAACAGGCGCGGCGGCGCGAACTCCGGGAACAGGCCGCCAGCGAAGCCGATGCCTACGGACCACAAGACTTCGAGATCACTGAGACCGGGGACGGACTGACCGCCCAGGTCGCCGAGCCAGCACTCCGTGAGCAGGCAGCCAGTCAATCTCCGTACGATCCTTCGGAGTACGTCGTCACCGATGACGGCGGTGTGCGCCCCTCGAAAGCAGCTGTCCGCGAGCAGGCTGCGTCAGAGCTTGACCGATACAGTGAGAGTGACATCCGTGTCACCGTGCAGGATGGCACGCTTGAGCCAGTCGTCACGGAACAGGCCAAACGCCGCGAACTCCGGGAGCAGGCCGCCAGCGAAGCCGATGCTTACAAGCCAAGTGACTTTACGATTTCAGAGGGTGAGGACGGACTGACCGCCACCGTCGCCGAGGACGCTCAGCGCCGCGAACTTCGGGAGGCTTACCGCGAGCAGGTCGCCGAGCAACACGACATCGCCGAGTCACAAGTTTCCGTCAACCTACCCGAACTGTCCGCCACGACTCAGCAATTCGACGCCAACAACGACCGCCAGATCGGGATGCAGGAGAAACTGGAGGCCATCAAGGACAAAAACGAGGGCGAGATCACCCAGCAGCAACTCCAGCAAGTACTCGACGCCCCCGAACCCAGCGTCGAACTCGGTGATGCGGCCACGCGGGAACTCGCCGCCCGCGAGTCGGATGTCTTCCGCGCGGACGACCTCGAAGTCGTTGACGGCGAGGTCCAACCCAAGCGCGACACGCCGTCACCCGAGGCCGTCAGCATCGGGCTCGGGATCGCGAACGAGGGTCCACCGGGTGCCCCAGGAAGCGACCCGACCGGCGAGATCGCGTGGGTCGGCCCGGATGGCGAGCGCATCGCGACCGGGATCGACGCCCAGTGGACCGACGACGACCCGTACTCCGCCTACGTCGATGTCCCGGATCAACGCGGCGAGTGGCGCCTCCAGGTCGGCGGCGAGACTGTCGAGACGGTCGACGTGGGTGCGGTCGGCGCCACCCGCGACACCTACCAGGCCGACGTGCCCGCTGGCTGGAACGCTGACGTAATCAGTATCGACGAGTCCGCTGGCACCGGCTCGGTCGCACAGGCGGCGTACGACCCGGACGAGCGCTACACGCCGGCCTCGGTCGACGAGGACGTGGTCGCGGGCGCCGGCGCCGCCGAGGCACTCCAGGCCGGCGTGACACCCGAGACACTCAGCGAGATCAACCCGATCAGCGAGCGCGAGGGCGCCGAGATCGCCGCGACCATCGAGCAAGGCGGCTCGCTCCAATTGACCCAGCCCGACGTGTCCGCGCCCGAGAACATCGCCGATGCCGACCAGAACCAGGCCATCCGCGAGGATATCGCCGCCGAGATCGAGGGCGTCAGCGCCGAGGAGTTGGACATCGTCGCGACCGGCAGCGGCACCGAGATCGTCGGCCCGGGCGGCGGGACGATCACCTCGCCCGGCAGCGGTGGCGGGACGCCCGGGCGGTCGCCGACCGATGCGACCTTCGACGGCAGCCGGTCGGTCGGGGATGCGGGCACGGGCGCCGGTGTGACGGCCGGGCTGGAGGCCGCGCGGCAGGAAGCCTGGCAAGAGGTCGCTGGGCAGTCGGAGTTCCTCTCTCCGGAGGATGTCGCAACCAGCGTCGAGGATGGGCAAGTCTCGGCCAGCGTCGAGCAGCCGGCGCTCAAGCGGATGGCGCGCCAGGAGACGGCCGCGGGGCGCGAAAACGTCCAGCCGAGTGATGTCGAGGCGACGATCGTCGATGGTGAGGTGCAGACGAGTATCCCGTTCCTTGAACAGGAGCAGCGCGCTGCCGTGAATCGCTACGGACAGCGACAACTCGACGCGCAGAACCGCGAAGTGGGTAACTTCGAGAACGAGCGATTAGTGCAGGAGACGACGACGAGGCTGTCTGCCCAAGACCAATTCTCGACCGGCCGCGCCGAGGTCGTCGCAAACTCTGCTCCGACTGGTCCGCCGATCGATCTGGGCGATACGCCAGTTAACGTCCCGGTCACTGAGCGCGAGGGGCAGATGCTGACAGCCCAAGATCAGTTCTCAACCGGGACGCGTGAGCGAATCCAAGCAACTGGCGAGACCGAACGTCTCGAAACGCTACTGAACCGCGAAGCTGAGGAACTCACCGCAAACGCGGGCGATATTGGGGCAAGCCTCCAACCTGAGTATGAAGTCAGCGCGACGACCGAATCCATGCTGGCTGCCCAGGACCAGCAGGCGATCACGGGTGGGACAGACGAAACTGCCCGCGCCACAGCCGAAGGGGTCGCTGATGTAGTCAACCCGTTCGGTATTGCCGCCGGGGCGAAAGAGATCGGCGAGACAGCTGCGTTCGCCGCCGGGACGACTGCGGATGCCGAAGGGCTCGACGCTGAGGACCGGACGAATATCGCTGCCGGACAGGCGGCTGCTGCCGGGCGTCAGTTCGCCGACTTCGCCGGGGATAACCCGCGGCGGGTTGGGGCCTCACTTATCACTGGCACGGCAGTAGCCGCGGCGAGTGCGCCCGCGGTCGGCGCCCTCGGCAAGCGGGCCTTCGTCGGCGCCCGCGGCCGGTTGGCAACCCGAGGACTCGACTTCGAAAGTCGCGTCGAGTTCGAAAACATCGAACGTCCAGACGTGCGGTCCGGTGAGAATCGGCTGACGACTTTCAGCGAGGAGGCGGTCCCTGGCGGCAAACGGAGCACCGACCCCGACACGTTCCCAGTAGAGACGGAGCCGCGCGATCCGGGCGCAGAACTTCGCAACCTCGCCGACGAGTACGACGATCCGGCGATCCGGGACGCGCTCGATGCCGACCCAGGGGAGCAGACGCTGTTCTCTGCCCGAAGCGGGATCAAAGGCGACCGCTTCGAACCGCGGTCACAGCGCAACTACGACCCCGACGCCGGATTCTTCTCGGGGTCTGTGTCCCGGAACTTCCTTGATGTTGACGAGACGCCTGAGTCTGGCGGCGTGCGGGCGCCCAACCCCACCGGGGCGATCCAGAGCCTCGTCGATGCAGTGAAACAGGAAGACACGCCAAACATCGTCGCCACTGCTGGCGACGTTCGGACGCTGCCGGACGATGTGCGAACCCGCGGCGAGATCACGGACTACCTGCAAGAGCGCCGTAACACGGGCGAGTTTTTCGTTCGGCAGTCAGACAATCAATCCGGCGAGGCAGAGGCGATCGTGTCTGCCTCCGGCGAGGGAAAGGACAACCCGTGGCGCGGCGCCGGCCGCGTCGACGAAGGCGAAGCGACGCAGTTCGTCGAAGTCAACGATCCTGCTGTCACGAAGGTGGGTGGCGAGCGGGTCCCGATCCAAGTGTTCCGACAGGATACTGGCGACCTCGACACCTCCGCTGGAGTGACGGGGCGATTCTCGTCGTTCCTCGAAGACGACCGCGGGATGGTCGGCGGCGGTGGGCGTCGGCGGGCAGGTCGGTCGGCTCGGCGCACTCGCTCGGACGATCTCGACAGCGAGCCCGGATATCGCCCCGGCGGCCAACCCGGGACGCCGCTTGGCCCGCCGGCGAGTGGCTTCCCTGCCTCAGGCAGTTCGATGCCCGGCAGTGACCCCGACTCGCCAGCGGGAGCGGCGCCATCGTCTGGGTTCGCATCGCCCAGCGAGACTGTCGAGTCTGTCGCGCCGTCCGGCGTGTCGTCGCCAGTCGAGAGTGTCGCGCCGTCGGACGCGCCATCCTCACCGATCGAGAGTACTGCGCCCTCAAACGTGCCCTCGTCGGCGCCGGCATCTTCTGGGTCGCCGTCTGGTGGCACCGGGTTCGGTAGCGGATCGCCCCCCACGAGCGGTATCAACAATCCACCGTACGACCCGCCGTCGAGTCCGCCCTACGAACCACCGTCGAGTCCCCCCTACGAACCACCGTCGAGTCCCCCCTACGAACCACCGTCGAATCCACCGTACGACCCGCCGTCGAATCCGCCGACGAGTCCACCACCGACCACACCGACAGAACCGCCGACTCGGCCACCAGAGTGGGATATGGACTGGGATGACAAGGAGTATCCCAACAGCTTCGAAACCGACCCGCAGCGCTTCGAGAATCCGGTCGACAACCCTTACGAGTTCCTCGGCTTCAACGTCGATCTGTAGGGCTAACAGAGTTCAAGGCTCGCATACACTTTCCCACGGCCGTCGATGTATATCCCTAGTCCCGCTTCGTCAGCGGACGAGACGAGCATCGCCTCGCGATGGTCACGAGAGTTCATCCACATAACGAACAACCCCTGAGCGATATCGCGCTCGCTGTCAACGTGGATGGTTCCATTAGCAGTACGCACGTCCTTGTTCACCCAAAAGTGAGCGGCATTCTCCGTGCCCGCGTAGTAGCGACCAGATCCGGAGATGGGAAGCCGGCACTCTGGCAGTAACCCTCGCTCGCGGTATCGGTCTTTAATCGTCGAGCCATCCGGCTCCTCGTGCCCGATGTAGTCATGTTCGGCCATATCTGCGCTGTGCGACCGGCCCATCTCCGTCAGTACGTCACGTTGCGTCACTGGCTGGAGGCCACGGGATTCGCGTTCGGTGTTCAACATCTCAATGAATACTGTTTCGACCTCCGACAGATCGTACTTCTGCCGAGGAGGGGGCGGGTTCGGCGTCGCTGTCGCCGTCGAGGTTGCGGTCGCGGTCGGACGCGCACTCGCAGTCGCCGCGGGCGTCGCCGTCGCTGTCCCGCCGGTCGCAGCAGCCGCACCGCCAGCACCGCCGGCCAACGTCCCGCCGGCCGAAATTGAGACGGGTGCGAACAGCAACACACCAGCCAGCGCGATCACGCCGAGTCGTTCCCACGTAACTGACCGAACGACCTGTCGGGTAACCACCGACTGCGTGAACAGACGTGTGACTGGGAACCCAGCAATATATCCACATTCGTCAGGCGGCTTGTGATGGTGCTGCTGGGTCGTGTGATAACACTTCGTGACGAGATCACCGGCACGGCGCGAGATTCGGCGACCACACTGCGGGCACTTGCGTGTGTTGCGCCCCGAGCGCCCGTACCAGTATCGAGTCCGGTAGTACGTCCCGATCAGGACGCGGACGCCGACGTAGACGAGCAGGGCGACAGCGAGCGACTCCGTGGGCGTCGCGCCCTCGAACCGGGCGGCAGCAGACGCGGCGCCGACCGCCAGCGCGGCAGCGAGGACGACCTGTCGCCAGCGCATACGCTGGCGTAGTGGTCAGTGGCGTGAAAAACTACCGCCGATGAACCTCCGTTTCATCTGTTTCAAGTCGAGCGACGCTTCAGGTGCGGTTTGAGGTGTGCGGTGTATTTTGGATTCTGTGACCTTCGTCACACAGACGAAGGGGATTGTCCCGCCCCGCGGGACAAGACCCGCAGCGGGGCGGTCGGCGGGGCGGCACCCCGGCGTATGAACGGCACGCCGAACACAACCAGACCTTACAGCAATCGCTATCGAGCGAAAGCGGAGTTGTGAAAACAAGAACGAACGCCGGTGATGCCTCTCAGCAGTCGGGCGCTACCCGTCGGCGCGATGCGCCATCCGCTCGGCGTTCTCGCGAACGGTTTCTCCGAACGGCGTCTCGAACGCGACCTTCTCCGGGAACCGATGCAGCGGGCGCCCGGATTCACGCCAGGCGATGCGGCCGACCCGGATCACTTCGGGCGCCCACGGATGCGAATCAGCCTTCGCCATCGAGAGGGCGCTCCGCAGCCGGAGTTGCTGGCCGTCGACGGCGTCCTCGATCTCGGCGGCGTAGCGGTTCACCCACTTCTGCCAGGCCTTGCCCTTCCGGTCGAGATCGCGCGGGTCCATGTCGGCGATGCGGGCGAGCGCGGTGGTCGCCGCATCGACGCTCTTGTTGAGGACGTCCAGGACGTCGCGGATCTCGTCGCGCACCTTCCCACTGATGAACTTGATCGAGCCGTTCTCGAGGCGGAGGACCTCGTCGAGCTTCGAGAGGTGGCGGTAGATCGTCGACCGGCTCCAGTCGGTTTCGCGGTCGACCTCGTCGACGCTGGTGCCGCCGTCGGTCATCGCGGCCTGCTCGATGATCTCCTCGGCAGCGCTGTCAGCGTCGATCTGCTGGAACAGCGAGATGATCGTCGCCTCCTGGCGCTGCTCGATCTCCGGCGTCGGGTCGTCGATCAGCGCGATCTGACGGCGCTGGTCGGCGTATCGGTCTCCAGAGAAGTGCCAGTCCGACACCCACCACGGGCCGGGCGAGACGGCGATCCCTGCCCACGACGCGACGTTGAGGACGTAGGAGTCGAGCGCCTGGATCAGTTCGTACCGGCGGTTCCAGGCGACAGACTCAGCGCCGTTCAGTCCTTTCTTAAACAAAGCACCGAGTTTCGGATGGGCGAGCGGGTCGCCCTCTTCGCGACCGCCAGGATGCTCAGGTTCGTAGAGTTTCTCCTGCATCCCGTAGGCGCCGTGGTCGGCGTCGAGGTCATCCTCCCGGCGCTCGGCGTCGGTAGCTTCGGGTGCGCCGGCCGAGGTCGAGTGGTCTCCAGGATCGAACGCCTTCCGCACCGCGGTCTTCGTGAACTTGAGTTGGTGGTTCCACCCGACGACCTTCCGATTGTCCGCGGAGTAGACGATCTTCGATCCTTCCTCGTCGGCCAGCAACTCGAAGAGGCTCTTGAAGACTCCGTCCGAGCGCGTGATCTTCTCAGCGGCGTCGCTCGAGGGACGGACGTACCGCTCGTGTTGCGTGATCGCGGAGTACGGATGGACGTCGCCACAGAAGTAGCTCTCGTCCCATGACTGACTAAGCCCCTCTGCGATGCCTCGGAGGAGCAGCGGCACCAGATAGCGAATCTGGTCCAACTCGATATTCACCGAGTTGTTGATATGGACGGTCACCGCCTCGCCGAGATCGTTCGGAACCGACTGCGGGCGCCGCTCCGGACACTCGTCCCAGCCGAGACGGGGCTTCACCTGGATCGGGAGCTTCCGCTCCTCTTCAGCGTGGGCGGTGATGTCGAACTCGTAAAGCTGGTCGACGCCGTCGGAGGGACGTGGCTCCATCCCTGACTTGTGGTAACTGAACGTCACGCTCCAGGTACGGGTGCCCTCGCCGCGCCAGCGCGGGATGTCGATCTCGAAGCTCTTCGAGCCTTCCTCGAAACTAAAGAACAGCGACGCGAGCGCCCAGTACGGGCGGTCATCATGCTCGTCAAAGACGAGGTTCCCACGCGTCTCGTGAGGCACGGGCGCGACGTGGTCAGCGTGCTCGTCGCCGTCGACGCGGAGATGCCGGTACGGCGAGTCGAGACCGGGCGTGTCGCGTGTCGGTTCGGCCTCGATCACGCCGACTCACCACCCTCGACCGCGTCGAGCACTTGCTGGGCTCGCTCACTCGGCTCGTCGCCAGTGATAAACCCGCGATGCGTGCCCTCCGCGAACGGCGGGAGGTCGACGGGCGGCATCAGCGGCAGACTTAAATCGATCCAGCGCTGCTCGCCGTCGGCCTCCCGCAGGTACCAGTGGGTGTCCTCGAGGTCGGCGTCGACGTCGCTCCAGGACAGACAGTAGATCTCGTGCTCGCGGTCGGTCGCGTGGTAGTAGGCCTCGGCTGCGGGATAACACAGCTGCCCGAGCGGATCGCCATCGTCGGTAGCGTACTCGTCCTTCCGGAGTTCGGGATGCTCGCGGAGGTACTGCCGAATCTCGAAGGCGGTCTGGTCGGGGATGACCAGCACTTCCTCGGGCCGGACGTACCCCTCGCCGTGACAGTACGAGCACGAGTCGCCGTGCATACAGCGCCCGCGGCCACGGCAGATATCGTCCCAGCAGTTGAATCCGCGGCCGGAACAGGCCGGACAGCGCCGCGTCAGGCCACACATGCACTGCGGCGTCGGCTGGTTACACCGCCGACAGACGTTCATCGGATCGAAGTGGTCCTCGATCACGCCTCACCACCACCCACGAACTGCTCCAGACCGACCTGCCCGGACGGCTCGAGCACCTCGCGATCGCCGTAGTCGACGAACTTCAACAGCGCGTCACAGTCCCACGCCGAACACGGGAGGAAGGACGGCTCGTCGTAGTCGCGCCCGTAGATGCCGATCCGCTCCTCGTCGCCACACACCGGGCACTCGTAGGTGCTCTTCTCGTCGAACGTGACCTCGATGGTCGCGACGGCACGTTTCTCCCGGCGCCGCAGCGTTGTCACCTGGTTCGATTCCTCGAAGCTCATCGTTCCTCACCCCCATCAGCCGCGTACCGACCGGAATCGACCGTGTTCGTAAACGGATACTCGCCGTCCCGATCCGGCCACGACCACGTCGCGGGCGGCGAGGGCTCGCGTCCACCGGCCTCGACGCGCTCGTCGCGATCGCCGATCTCCTCGAGCTCGACTTCGCGTTCGTCGAGCCACTCCATGACCTGCTCGAAGTGATGCTCGGAGACGGCGTCGCGCTCGTGAAGCAGTTGTCTCTCGACTGCTCCCCAGCAGCGAAGCACGGCGATGTAGTCGATCCCACGTATCCGGGCCTTCGCCAACTTCAGGTCGTCAAGCCGGTCGACGTCCAGGTATCGGCCTGGGTCCTCGTTGATGTCTTCGACGGCGCCGGGGAACCGCTCGCGGTCGCGTGTCTTCCCGCCCATCATGGGCGCCCACGCCCCGAGAGGTCCGTCCGGGAGCGGTCGGAGATGCCCGTCGGCGTGTACAGCTTGTCCGACGGCTTCCGCGTCGAGCAGCCGACACACAGCGCGATGGCGACTTCGGCGCCGTGGTCGCGCTCAGGGATGTAGACGCGGACGCGGCCGGCTCGGAGTCGCGACCCGCAGTTGTCGCAGGGGGTCATGGCGACGCACCCCCGTCGACCGCAGCAGGACGGAACAGCCGACTCCAGGCCAGTTGCGCGTAGTCACTCCGGCCGTCACCGCCGTCGAGCCACGAAGGGATGAGATCGCCCACCGTGACCGCGGGCACGACCTTCAGCGCGAGGAGATCGTCCGACTGGTCCCGAACCGCGAACACGTACACGCCGCCGGTCTCGACGAGCGCTCCGTGCTGCTCGGGCCGGAGGTAGTACCGGCCACGTTGTCGCTGGGAGTAGCGACGCTGGCAACTCTTGATCTCGACGGGCGTCCCGCGCTCGACGACACACAGCCCGACCATTGGCAGGTCGGCGCCCGGGAAGACGGCACTCGTCGCGACGGCGTCGTACGCGAGCGCGACGTCGTCGGGGACGAGTCCAAGCTGGGGCACGGCGCTGGCGACCGCGCGTTCGACGTCCTCGCCGGCCGCCTTGTTCGCGGCAACGGGCTGAGTGCGGCTCAAACCCAGACACCTCCGTCGGCGACGAGCGTCTCCTGGAGCGACTCGTCGACGTGTGCGGGCTGGAGGACGTCGGCAGCGACGAAGTGCCCGCAGGGCTCGACGAACGCCGAGACGCCGATCCGCTCGGCCTGCCGGATCGACTCGCCACACTGCGGGCACTCCGGGAGCGCGGCATCGAGGGTCACGTATCCTCACCTCCGTCGGTCGCGACCGGTGCGCCGACGTGGTAGTCGGGCCTACCGTAGGGGAGGTGATCGGGGCGCCGCGGACACCGACTCCGATGCCCGTACTCGATGTCCTTCGTCGACGACCGGGTGCAGCGAGCGTTACACACGTCGCACCGGAACTCACCCTTGCCGTCAGTTGGGAGCGGGCCGTGCTGGCGGCTCCGCAACTCTTCGGCGTCGATCTCCTCGGAGATCACGGCCGGTCACCTCCATCGACGAGACGAGCGTACTCTCCGCACACGCTGTCCCAGCCGCGTCGCTCGTCGACGTGCTCAACCCACAGCACCAGCACTTCGTCATCGGCGATGGCCTGCTGGTACTCGGGGTCACTACCGGGCGCCTCGATCACGTCGAGGACGCGGTGGCCGCCGGGATCACGCCGGAGCAGATGATACGCCCCGTCGGCGTCGCGACCGACGAGGCGTTCGTACGGCGTCACGCGGTCGATCCGCAGCGCGTTCGCGTACGTCGGACTCGGATAGTCCGGGCCGCCGAGCCGCGGACCACGACCGTCGACGGCGACGACGGTCGCGTATGTCAACGCATGGATTTCTCCAATACTGCGGTCGACGACGACCACGTCGCCGGCTGCTAATTCGGCGGTGTCGACACTATCTCGGTCATGAGATGTGTCGGAAGTGGGATGGGACCGCCGTGATTCGAACACGGGTCCAACGCACCCCATGCGCAGAGGATACCACTACCCCACGGTCCCACGTTTCGAGCGAGGACCGTATCCGGGTTAAGCGTGTCGTTTCCGTCTCACACCAGCACCCGTTCCAGGTCGACGACGAGGCCCGACTCGGCGTCGGGATCGCCGACGAGTCGCCCGAGGCAGACGGCCGAGCCGTCGGGGGTGAAGCAGGCGACCAGCGCGTCCGCGGGGGCGTCGTCCGCCTCCAGCACCCCGGGGGCGTAGACGGGCGCTCCGGTCGCCACCTGTTCGGCGGCGCTGGGCGCGACGGTGACCGCGGGCAGGTCCTTGAGGACGCGTTCGGCGGGGGTGACCGCCTCGCGGAGCGGTGCCTCGTCGCCCTCCTCGGCGAACGCGAGGGCGTCGGCGAGGTCCTGGAGGGTCACGAGGTCGCGGTCGTCGAAGGGGTCGGTGGCCGTCCGCCGGAGGTCGCCCATGTGCGCGCCGGTGCCGAGGGCGAGCCCGAGGTCGTGACAGAGCTTTCGGATGTAGGTCCCGCTGGCACACTCGATGCGGAGAAGCGCCTGCCGGTCGCGGGTTTCGAGGAGGTCGAGACTGTGGACCCGGCGGGTGCGGAGCCGTCGGGAGACGGCGCTCTTGCGCGGCGGTTTCTGGTAGAGTTCGCCCTCGAACTCGGCGAGGACGTCGGTCATGTCGGCGGGTGGGCGGCCGTGGAGTTCGAGGACGGCCACGTACTCCTTGCGCCCCTCCAGGAAGACGGGCGCGAGGCGGGTGGCGTCGCCGAGAGTGATCGGCAGACAGCCGGTCACCTTCGGGTCGAGCGTCCCGGCGTGGGCGGCCCGATCGACGCCAGCCATGTCGCGCACCCAGCCAGCGACTTGGTGGGCGGAGGGACCGGGCGGCTTGTCGAGGTTGACGACGCCGAAGGCGAGGCGGTCGTCGAGCGAGCGGTCGCCCGGGGGGTCGCGCAGGCTCACGACTGGAAGTCGTCGACGACGGCGACGGGGTAGCGCCCCTCGTCGGCCGCGGGGTCGTAGCGTTCGACGGCGGCCGTGAGGATCGCCAGCACGTCCCCGGCGGTCCACCGGGCGGTGTTCAACGCGAGGTCGTAGATGGAGAGGTCCTCGATGTCGATGTCGTAGTACTCGTGATACCGCTTTTGCTCGCTGCGCTCGCGCCGGAGCGTCTCTTCGCGGGCGCGCTCGACGGGCTTCTCCTCGCGGTCGGCGATGCGGGCGGCCCGGACGTCGACCGGCGCGTCGAGCCAGAGCCGGAAGTCGGCGTGATCGCCCGACAGCCACCCCGCGAGCCGGGATTCGAGGACGAGTCCGTCCCGGTCCCGGGCGATTTCGTACAGGCGTCGATCCAGGTCGCGGTCGATCCGTTCGTCCTCCTCGGCGAGTTCGTTGAACTCGACCGGGGAGTAGCCGCGCTCGGCGGCCAGTTCACGGAAGATGTCGCCGCCGCTCACGTGCTCCAGGTCGAGCGCCTCCGCGAGACCGGCGGCAGTGGTGCTCTTTCCACTGCCCGCCGGCCCGGACACGGTGAGTAACATATCGCTACTGAGAGCGGCCGCCTAAAAGAGTATGTTCACTTCCGCTCGCGTCGATCAGCTTCCGGTCGGGCTGATGTCGATGTTCAGCCCCTTGCGGATGATCTGGGTGAAACCCATCGAGCAGATGAAGTACCAGATGATCCACACCTGCACCGGCCCGAGGACCTTGTCCTTCCACGCGACGGTGCCCCGGAAGGGCAACACCATCGTCCCGAACTGGCCGCTACTGGGGTCGCCGATGCCGACCTTCCAGTACATCCAGAGGAAGACGGGGATGGTGAGGAACATGATCCACACCATGGGGCGGAACTGCTCTTTGAACATGCCCATCTGGTCGCCCATCGCCTCCATCTGCTCGTCCTGGATGCGGTCGAGGGCCTCGTCGTCGCCCCGCTCTTTGGCCTCCTTGCGTCGCTCCTGGATCTCCTTCATCTTCTCCTGATACTCCCCCATCTTCTCGGTGTCCATCAGGTTCGCCTGCAGGAGCGTCGAGTACAGCCCCGTCACCACCGCGAGGATCATGACGACGGCGTAGAAGGGGAGCGCCGCGTTCAGCGGCCCGAGGGCGACGTCCATGGCGGTGCCGATGATGTCCCGCATCGGTCGCCACGAGTAGCCGGCCATGAGCCCGACGCTGACGACCGCTGCGCCCTTGTCCCACATCGACCACGACGAGTCCTCGTCGTCGTCGGAGCCGGTGGCGGACGCCGAGACGGTCGACGTTCCCGCAGTCCCGTTTTCGAGCGCCTCGCGGGTCGCCTCGGCGTCGGCCAGCCGGAAGCCGGCGTCCCCGTCGACCAGCACGCCCTTCTCGATGAGGCGGCCCCACTGCCCGCTGGATAGCTCGTCGCGGACGTCGACCCACTTGACCTCGCCGTCCTCCGCGCGGTCGAGGACCGTCCGGACGACCGACTCCATCTCCGCGTCGTCGGAGACGAGGTCCCGCACTCGCTGCTCGATCCGTGCCATTGAGGAGGAGTAGCCACCCGCAGGTTATGAACCTTTTACTCTGTTCGCGGCGTCGAGCGGCCGCTCGTAGACGTGCGCGCCGGCGTAGAGCGCCATGTCGACGCCGATCGCCGCGAGCGAGAGGCCGCCGAGGGCCGTGACGGCGAGCAGGAGGGTTCCGCGTCCCCCGCCTCCCCACCCGAGGACGCCGACGGGGAGTGCCAGTCCCAGCGCCACGTTCGCCAGCCCGCCGAGCCGGAACCAGTCGATCCGGGCGGTGACGGGGTTCCGGAACGCGGCGACGGCGTCGAGGAGGCCGGCGGCGCCGATGAGGACGACCTGGACGGCGGTCGTCGGCGTGCGAAAGAGGGCCGCGCCGACGAGGGCGACCCCGCCGCCGGCCAACGCCAGCAGGCCGACGCCGAGGACGCCACACAGCCGTCGGTGCGTGTTCGTGTCCACGCGCGTGGCTCCGGTCGCCGGGGAAATATAGCTTCGGCCGGCTACGTCGCCGCGTCGACTTCCTCGCGGATCGCCTCGAACACCTCGTCGGGCGTGCCCTCGCCGTCCACCTCGACGAGGACGCCCTCCTCGCGGTAGTGCTCGACGACCGGTGCGGTGTTCTCCCTGTACACCCGCAGTCGCTCGCGGACGGTCTCCTCGGTGTCGTCGTCGCGCTGGATCAGATCGCCGCCACACTCGTCGCAGACCCCCGCCTCCTCGGGGGGGTTGAACTCGACGTGGTAGTTGGCGCCACACTCGTCACAGACCCGGCGGCCGGTGAGCCGCTCGACGAGTTCCGGCTCGCTCACGTCGAGGAAGACGGCGACGTCGAGGTCGGTGATCTCGGAGAGGTACTCGGCCTGCTCGAGGTTCCGGGGGTAGCCGTCGAGGACGTAGCCGTTCGCGGAGTCGAGCGCGGTCTTGACGATCTCGTTGACCACCGCGTCCGGCACGAGTTCGCCCGCCTCCATGTACGCCCGCGGCGTGTCGTACGCCGTGTCCATGTGGCCGATGTCCATGTCCTTGTTCGCGCGGAGCGCGTCGCCCGTCGTGACGTGTTCGATGTCGAACGCGTCGGCGAGGCGCTTGCTCTGGGTCCCCTTCCCCGCTCCCGGTGCGCCGAGCAACAGCACGTGTGGCTCGCTCATATTCTCACCTCCCCCTCCGGGTATAAATTAGTGAAGGAACGCCCGCGATGTTGTCGAAACCGGAACTACGCCAGTTCCTCGATCCGGCCGACGACGGCGTCGGCGTACTCGCTGGTGGCGAGTTTGGTGCCGCCCTCGATCTGTCGGTGGAGGTCGTAGGTGACCTCGCCCGCCGAGATGGTCGCCTCGACGGCGTCGCGAACGAGGTCGGCGGCGTCCTCCCAACCCAGCTGTTCGAGCATGATCCGGCCCGAGAGGATCATTGCGGTGGGGTTGACCTTGTCCTGACCGGCGTACTTCGGTGCGGAGCCGTGGACGGGTTCGGCCAGCACGCGCCCGTCGCCGAGGTTCGCGCCCGGCGCGATGCCCAGGCCACCGATCTGTGCGCCGGCGGCGTCCGAGAGGTAGTCGCCGTTGAGGTTCGGCATCGCCAGCACGTCGTACTGCTCGGTTCGGGTGAGCAGTTGCTGGAGCATGTTGTCCGCGATGCGGTCCTTGACGACGACGGTCCCCTCGGGCGCCTCGCCGTCGTACTCGTCCCAGAGAACGTCTTCCGTGATGACGGCCTCGCCGTACTCCTCCTCGGCGAGTTCGTAGCCCCAGTCGCGGAACGCCGCCTCGGTGAACTTCATGATGTTGCCCTTGTGGACGAGCGTCACGGAGTCGCGGTCGTTCTCGATGGCGTAGTCGATGGCCTGCCGGATCAGGCGCTTGCTCCCGAACTCGGAGATGGGCTTGACCCCGATGCCGACGGGACCGTCGTGGATGATCCCCGTCTGGCCCATCTCCTCCTCGATGAACTCGCGGACCTGCTCTACCTCCTCGGTGCCGGCCTCCCACTCGATGCCGGCGTACACGTCCTCGGTGTTCTCCCGGAAGTTGACCATGTCCATCTTCTCGGGGTGGGTGACCGGCGAGGGGACGCCGTCGAGGTGGTAGGTCGGCCGCATGTTCGCGTAGAGGTCGAGTTTCTTCCGGAGCGCGACGTTCAGCGACCGGAACCCGGAGCCGACGGGCGTCGTGAGCGGCCCCTTGATCGCGACGCGGTGTTCGCGGATGGCCTCGACCGTCTCCTCGGGCAGGTTCTCGTCGTACCGCTCGCGGGCGGATTCGCCGGCGTAGAGCCGCATCCAGTTGATCGAGCGCCCGGTCGCCTCCGCGGCGGCGTCGAGAACCTGCTGGGCCGCCGGGGAGACGTCCTTCCCGATGCCGTCGCCGTAGATGATCGGAATGATCGGGTTCGACGGGACGGCGAGTTCGCCGGTGTCCTCGTCGACGGTGATCGCCTGCCCGTCGTCGGGAACCTCGACTCTGTCGTAGCTCATGTCGTCGCCGGTTTCTCCGACCAGCGTGAAAGAACTGCCGTTATTCCGGCGCAGGGCCGGGGTCGAGGGACGATCCGTCCGCCCGCCCTCGCTCCGATATGCGCCTCGTCGTCCACGGTGGCGCCGGGTCCCCCTGTGCGCCCGCGGGCGGTGCGAGCGCCACCGGCGCGCGAGGACGCCGCCCGCGTCACCCTCGCCCTCGCCCTCGCCCGGCGGGCGGTCGACCACCTGGCGGACGGCGTCGGGTCCGCGTTCGACGCCGAGTCGATGCCGGTTCGCGTCGCCGAGGACTAGTGGACGACCGGGGACCGCGGCGTGACGAACTTCCTGGCGGGGCGCTCCCGTACGGTGCGGTCGGGCGCGACGCTCACGAACCGGTCGCGCCCCCGGTCGTAGGCGGTGAGTTCGCCGCCGTAGACACAGCCGGTGTCGAGGCCGACGGCGCTCTCCCGGACGACCGGCGCGTCGAGCGGCGTGTGACCGAAGAAGACGCGTTCGGAGCCCTCGTAGGCGTCGTACCAGAACGGCGGCTCGTAGTCGCCGTCGCCGAGTTCGCGCACGGTCTCGAAGTCGTCGACGGTGTGCTGGGCCAGCGGCTTGCGCGGATCGACGCCCGCGTGGACGACCAGGGCGCCGTCCCAGCTGATGGCCACCGGGCGGTCGGCGATCCACACCAGGGCGTCGTCGTCGAGGCCGATGTCCTTCTCCCCGCGCAGGAGTTTCTCCTCGTTGTTCCCGCGGACCGTCAGGAAGTTGTCCCGCGACCGGACCAGGTCGACCACGCCCGCGCTGTCCGGTCCCTTGCGAACGAGGTCGCCGACGAAGACCACGAGGTCGTCGGCCCCGGGGGCGAGGCGGTCGAGCAGCCCCTCGAGTTCGGCCAGACAGCCGTGGACGTCGCCCACGACGTAGATGCCGTCCCACGCGTCGGCGTCGACCCGGTGGTGTGCGTCCCCCAGCGCGGCGTTCAGCCCGGCGGTGTCGATCATCGGCGTCGACTGGTCGGCGGACACACATAAACCGCGCTAATTGTCGTCTCCATGTCTATGTATGGCGCACGGCCGTGCCGCAACCTCTTTGCCCGACTCGGGCCAACGTCGCCCATGAGCGTTGGATCCCTCGACGAGGAGACCGTCGAGAAGTACCGTCGGGCCGGCGACGCGCTGCGAACCGTCCTCGACGAGGCAGCGGCGATGATCGAACCGGGCGTGACCCACCTCGAAGTCGCGGAACACGCCGAGGCACGGATCGAGGAACTGGCCGACGGCCCCGCCTTCCCCGTCAACATCAGCGTCGACGAGGAGGCCAGCCACTCGACGCCCGGCCGGGACGACGACGCCGAGTTCGGCGAGGAGATGGTCTGTCTCGACGTCGGCGTCCACGTCGACGGCTACATCGCCGACGCCGCGACGACGGTCGACCTCTCGGGCAACCCCGAACTCGTGGAGGCCGCCGAGGAGGCACTCGACGTCGCCGTCGACGCCGTCGCCCCCGGCGTCGACACGGGCACGATCGGCGCCGAAATCGAGGACGTGATCCGGGGGTACGGCTACACGCCCGTCCTCAACCTCTCGGGACACGGCGTCGAGCAGTGGGACGCCCACACGGCGCCGAGCGTCCCCAACCGCGGCGTCGAACACGGGGCCGAACTCGCCGTCGGCGACGTCATCGCCATCGAACCCTTCGCCACGGACGGCCGCGGCAAGGTGAGC
This sequence comes from Haloplanus sp. GDY1, assembly GCF_023703775.1. Taxonomy (NCBI): domain Archaea; kingdom Methanobacteriati; phylum Methanobacteriota; class Halobacteria; order Halobacteriales; family Haloferacaceae; genus Haloplanus; species Haloplanus halophilus. The sequence goes on from NZ_CP098514.1 coordinate 2,687,316, forward strand.
GAGGGGAACACGGAGGAGATCTACGGGCTCGAACGCGAACGCTCGGTGCGCAACCGACAGGCCCGACAGATCCTCGAGACCATCACGGAGGAGTACCGGACGCTCCCCTTCGCCGCCCGGTGGTTCGACGTGCCGCGCGCGGAGATGGCGCTCCGTCGCCTCAAACAGCAGGACGTCATCCACGGCTATCCGGTGTTGAAAGAGGAGGAGGGTTGCCTCGTCAGCCAGGCCGAACACACCCTCGTCGTCACCGAAGACGGGTGTGAGATCACGACCGCCTAGGCGTCGTTCATCCGCTGGATCGACTCCGCGTCGCAGACCGCACAGACCGCGACCCGATACGGCTCGCGCGAGAACGCCGCGTTCGCCGAGGCGGGGTTCTCCGTCCGAATCTCCACTCTGACGGCGTGCCTGGTTTCTCGGCCACAGTCGGGGCACGGTTCGCGGTTGGTGTCCGGGGTCGGTCGTTTCGCCTTCATCGCCAGCCCCTTTCCGTGCCGTTCGCATAAGCCCCGCAGTCGGTTAACCCGGATTAAATCCGGTTAATCCGGGCTCAATCGGATTTTCAGCGGTGAGAACGCTCCCGCCGTCAGACGGGTGTCACACGTCGGTGCCGGTTCGGGTCGCCCCGTTCGTCTCGCCGCGCGCGACGACCGCGTGGCGGGCGGTATAAACGGCTGGGCGCCCCCCGCCCTCACATGGACCGACTGTTCGCCCCGTGGCGCATCGAGTGGGTGACCCGCGACGACACCGACGAGGTCGACGGCTGTCCGTTCTGTGTCCTCCCCGACCGGGACGACGACCGGGCCGACCGCATCGTCGCCCGGAGCGATCACACCTTCGTCATCCTCAACAACGCCCCCTACAACCCCGGCCACGCCATGGTGATCCCCGACCGACACGACGGGGACTACCGCGCGCTCGACGGCGACGAACTGCTGGATCACGCCCGACTCAAGCAACGGACGATCGACGCCATGGAGGCGGCACTCGATCCCGACGCCCTCAACGTGGGTCTCAACCTCGGCGGCGGCCCGGCCGGTGGCTCCATCGACGACCACCTCCACACCCACGTCGTGCCGCGGTGGGACGGCGACACCAACTTCATGCCCGTCGTCGCGGACACCAAGGTCGTCGTCGAGGCCATCGACGACACCTACGACCACCTCCACGGGGCCTTCGCCGACCAGCCCGACGCGGCGGTCTCCGGCGAGGACCGGGCGGTCTCCCTCTCACTTCTAGATTAGACCGAGTCGAAACCTCGCTTCTACGCCCCTAATGACACCGCTTATGTGGATATAGCTCCTCGGTGGTGGTACATGCCCGAGGACCGAACCGCCTTCCTCAAGGCGTCGTGGGTCAACGTCGCCTCGAACGTCCTCAAGATCGGCGTCGAAGGGACGCTGGGCGTCCTCTCGGGGAGCCTCGCACTCATGGCCGACGCCGCCCACTCGGTCGCCGACCTCCTCGCGAGCGCCGTCGTCCTCGTCTGGGGCCGGTTCGTCTACGACGACCCCGACGCCTCCCACCCACACGGTCACGAGCGGTTCGAACCCCTCTCGGCCCTGTTCGTCGGCGGCGTGCTCGTCCTCCTCGGCCTGAAACTCCTCTACGACTCCGGGAACGCCCTCCTCACCGGCTCCGGCGCCGAGTACAGCGCCATCCTGGTTGCCGGTCTCCTCTTCGCGCTCGTCGACCGCTACGCCTGTTACTGGTACACTCGCCTCGTCAACCGGGACGTGGGGTCGCCGAGCCTTCGCGCCCTCGCCGCCGACAGCAAGAACGACGTGTACACCACGCTCGCCGCCGTCGTCGGCGTCGGGGGCATGGCGCTCGGCTACCCCATCTTCGACCCCATCGCCGGCGGCGTCGTCAGCCTCCTGGTCATCTACCAGGGGGTCGAGATCTCCCGGGAGAACATCCGGTATCTCTCCGACGGCGCCCCGCCCGCCGAGGAGCGCGACCGGATCGAGGCGGCCATCCGCTCGCATCCCGAGGTCCGGGGCGTCCACGACTTCGTCGCCTACTACTCCGGCCACGTCATCGAGGTGGAGTTCCACGCCGAGGTCGACGACGGCCTCTCGCTGGCCGAGGCCCACGACCTCGAGACGGAACTCCGGGAGCGGGTCCGCGAAATCGAACCCGTCTCCGACGTGCACGTCCACCTGGACCCCGCCGGCCTCGGGGAGTGGAAGGACGCCTCCGACCGCTCCTCGGCGTCGACGACCGCCCGCTAGTCCAGCGCCGTCTCCACCCAGTCGTAGTGATCGCGAAGCGTCCGCTCGCCCGCCTCGGTGAGTTCGTAGCGGTCGTGGATGCCGTCTTGCGTCTCGATCAGGTGGCCCTTCTCGACCAGGGTTCCGAGCGCGCCGTAGAAGGTTCCGGGGTCGATCCGGTCGTCGTAGCGGGCTTCGAGCGCCGCCTTGCACTCCTGGGCAGTCGGCGATCCCTCGCTCGCGACGACGACGCAGACGTCCCGCCGGAGGCCGCTCCGGAGCCACTTCATACCGGGTCACCGAAGACGTACATCGTCTCGTGGGCGGTGATCTCCACCTCGACGACGTCGCCGGGTTCGATCCCGTACTCGTCGGCGTTTCGGACGATCACCTGCCGGTAGGCGTCGTCGCGACACTTCACCGAGTCGCCGGTGCCCGGCCGCACCGCGAGCACCTCGCGTCGCTCGCCCACCATCGACTCGTGAACCTCGCCCACCACCTCGCGTTTCAGTTCCGACATCGCCTTGGAGCGCTCCTTTTTCACCGTCCCGCCGAGCCCCTTCATGTCGGCGGCGTCGGTCCCCGGCCGCTTCGAGAAGCGGGTGACGTTGATCTTCTCCGGGCGGGTCCGGCGCAGGAGGTCCATGCTCGCCTCGTGGTCCGCGTCCGTCTCGGTGGGGAAGCCGACGATGAAGTCCGTCGAGAGCGTCCAGCGGTCGAGGCGGTCGTCGAACGTCTCGACCACCTCCAGGAACTCCTCGACACGGTGCTGGCGGCGCATGTCCCCCAGCACGTCGTTCGATCCCGACTGGACCGGAGCGTGCAGGAAGTTGTAGAGCTCCTCGTTCTCGGCGAAGGTGTCCGCGAGTTCCTCGCGGACCCCGTGGACGCCCTTCGGGTTCGCCATCCCCACGCGCACCCGGAAGTCGCCGTCGACGTCGCAGATGCGGTCGAGCAGTTCGGGCAGGAGGCTCTCGCCCTGGTTGCGGTCCCAGCCGTAGACGCCGGTGTCCTGGCCGGTGATCCGGAGTTCCGTCGCGCCCGCGTGGACGAGCGCTCGCGCCTTCTCGACGTTCTCCTCGACCGGCGGCGAGTCGATCCGCCCCGTCGCCCGCTTGGTGATGCAGTACGAGCAGTCGCTCATGCAGCCGCGGGCGATGGGGAGGATGCCGACGACGCCATCGAGGACGGGTTCGGCGTCCGGGGTGGTGGTGGGGCACTCGCCGTTCATCGCCGCCTCGGGCACCTCGTCCCAGTGGACGACCTGCGCGTCGACGCCCGCCTCGTCGAACGCCTCGCCCTGCGCCAGGGCCATACAGCCCGTGACGACCAGGTCCCCCGTCTCCGACTCCAGTTCCGCGGCCCGGCGGAGCATGTTGCGCTCCGTCTTCTCGACGACCGTACAGGTGTTGAGGATGGCCACGTCGGCGTCCTCCGGGCCGTCGGCGGGGTGGTGGCCGCCGTCGCGGAGCCGTCGCTCGATGGTTCGGCTCTCGCCCCGGTTGGCCGTACACCCGTACGTCTCGATGTGGTAGCGGGCCATTCGCTATCCGGGCTTGCGTGCGCGCGGAGAAAAGCGCGACGGTCCTCCCCTACTCGAACCCCTCGACCAGCGCGACGCCCGCCGACGCGCCGATGCGCGCTGCACCCGCCGAGAGCATCGCGAGCGCCTCCTCGGTCGTGTCGATCCCGCCGCTCGCCTTCACCGGGAGGTACTCCGCGAGCAGTTCCACGTCCGCCGTCGTCGCCGGCCCCGCGAACCCGGTCCCCGTCTTGAGGTAGTCGGCGTCGGCCTCGACGGCCGCCTCCGCCGCTCGCCGCTTCTCGGCGTCCGTCAGCAGCGGCGCCTCGACGATGACCTTCACCGGCGTCGGCACCGCCGCCACGAGTTCCGCCAGTTCGTCGATCACGGCGGCGTCGTCCCCGGCCGTCAGGCGCCCGACGTTCAACACCACGTCGAGTTCGTCCGCGCCGTCCTCCCACGCCTCGACCGCCTCCTCGCGTTTCACCGCGGGGTCGTTCTGACCGTGCGGGAAGCCGATCACCGTCGCGAGCGTCACGTCCGGCGCGCCCTCGCGCACCTCCGCCACGTAACACGGGGGTACGCAGGCGTTCGTGCCGTACTCGGTCGCCGACGCGACGACCCGCTCGGCGTCGGCGAGCGTCGTCTCCGGGCCGAGGACGGTGTGATCGATGCGCGCGGCGAAGTCGGCACGGTCCATACCCCCCGTCTCGCGCCCGCGGAGCGTAAGGCTTTCCCGGCGACTCCCCGCCTACCCTCCATGGCGCTCCTCCCCGACGGGTTCGCCCTCCCGCCGCTCCCCTACCTCCTCGCGCTCCTCCTCGCCCTCGCCGCCGTCTCCGGCCTGCTCTCCCGTCGCCGCCCGCCCGTGACCGGCCGACTGGTCCTCGCCGCGACGCCGTGGATGGTCCTCGGCTCCGCGCTCCACGTCCTCTACGTCCTCGGGACCCTCCCCGCGGCGGTTCGCCCCCTCGCCGGCACCCCGGCGGTCTACCTCACCGTCGCCGTCCTCGCGGGGGCGACGTGGCTCGCCGCCGCGTCGACGACCCGCGACACCCCCTCGCTCGTGGCCGCCGCCGGCGCCGCCGTCTTCCTGCCCGTCGTCGGTGCCGTCCTCGCCGCGGGCCTCGACCGTGGCTCGCTCCGTCTCGCCCCCTCCGTCGGCATCCTCGCCGCCTCGGCGCTCGTCGCCGCGGGCGCCTGGGCGCTGCTCCGCCGTCTCCGCCCGGGGGTGGCGGTTACGGGCCGGGTCGGCGCCCTCGCCGTCGCCGGGCACGCCCTCGACGGCGTCTCGACCGCCGTGGGGGTCGACCTCCTCGGCTTCGGGGAGCGCACCCCGCTCTCCGCGCTCGTCCTCGAGTTCGCGGCGTCGCTGCCGACCGCCCCCCTGCTCGGCAGCGGGTGGCTGTTCGTCCTCGTGAAACTCGGCGTCGCCGGCGCGGTGGTCGCGTTGCTGACCGAGACGGTCCGCGAGGCGCCGACCGAGGGCCGACTCCTGCTCGGATTCGTCGCCGCCGTCGGACTGGGCCCGGGCGTCCACAACGTCCTGCTGTTCGCGGTGGCCTGACTACTCCCGGTCCAGAAACCGAAGCCGATAGCGGTAGTACGTCCCGTCGTACAGGACCACCCCGATCCCGGGGTCCTCGACGTACGCGTCCTTCTCGATGTTGCCGTCGAGGTAGGCGCGGGCGTGCAGCCCCGACAGCACCGTGCGGTAGGCCTCGGAGTACGGGTGGGTCTCCTCGTACCCCTCGCGCGCGTCCCGCAAGATGGAGCGCGCCGCCGTCGAGAGGTCGGCCCCGGAGAGGCGCGCGTCGACGAATTTCGCCCGGAGGATGGCCTCCATGCGCTCGGGCGTCTCCGCGACCGGGGCGACCGTCGCCCGGTAGACCGGTTCGTGGAACGTCTCGTGGCTCACCTCGACGGCGTAGACGGTCTCCCGGTAGGTGACGTGGCTGGGGGCGTCCTCGTCGAGCAGTCGACTCGTCTCGACGGTCTCGGCGTCGCGGTAGACGTACCCGCCGCGCTGGACCAGCCCCCACGGCACCCCGCCCTCGTTGCCCCGCGCCCTGGCGGCCATGTGGGCGACGTGGACCACCTTCCGGTCGACCCGGTTCAGGTCGTCGGCGGGCGTGGCCTCCGGGACGTCCGACCCGCCGGCCTCGCCGACCGCCGACAGGCGGAGCACCGGGTGCGTGACCGTCGCCTCGTCGACGACGACGGCGCCGAGGCGGTAGTAGGTCCCCTCGTGGCGGGTGTACACCGGGTCGTCGGGGCGCGAGCCGAACGGCCGGCGGTGCTGGGTCGTGACCGTCTCCCCGTCGAGCGTGGCGGCGAAGGCGCGCTCGTCGTCCGGTCGCTCGGTCTCCGACAGGTCGACCACGTACCCCGACCGGAGCGGCGTCGCCTCGCTCGACAGGACGAGCTGGAGGGCCCGGTTCGCGCCGCCGACTCCCCCCTGGCTGCCGAGGCCGTCGAGACAGCCCGACAGCCCCGCGAGGCCGGCCGCGGCCCCCGCCGCGAGGAAGCGTCGTCGGTCCATGGGGACCCGTTCGGAACCGAACGGGAAGCGTGTGGCGATAGGTCAAAGCGCCGGTTGACCGACTCGTACGGTGTCTCGGAAGTCAGTACCCTACTCCGTCTCAGTCCCAGGTGACCCAGGCGAGGAAGCCGAGGCCCACGGCCTGCAGGACGTGCAGGAGCATGGTGACCCGCCAGACGACCGTCGGCATCTGCGTGCTGTACCAGAACGAGAGGTCGGGGTCGACGACGTAGTAGTAGAGGGTGAGCGCGTTCTCCGCGAGGAGGAACGTCGAGAACAGCAGCAGGCCGAGCGTGTGCTTCGAGCGCACCGCGAGGTAGTTCCGCCCCCAGACGTAGCCGAGCGAGGCGAGCAACAGGACGTTCACGACCGTCGCGAGTCGCGCGACGTCGATCCAGACGCTCATCCGCGGCCACCGTCCGTCGAAAGCGATCCGTCCGCCGTTGTTGGTGTCGTCATGTTCAGTCCACCTGTTCGATGATCTCCTCGATCAGGTCCCAGTGAGCCTCGGCCTGCGGCGTCGGCAGGTACACCGCCCCGTAGTCGTCGCCGCTACTCCGAAGCACGTCGTTGTCGACCAGCACGCCGAGGTGGTGCTGGACGGTCTCGTAGTGGAGGTCGAGTTCGTCGGCCAGCTGGTTGGCGTTCCGCGGCCGCTCGTCGAGCAGTCGAAGCAGCCTGATACGGTTGACCCCGCCCCGCGTTCCGGTCAACACGTACCAGAGCCGAGCCTCCATCGTATCACACTCGGAGACCGGCACCGTAAGCCCACCGGCAGGTGGGGACGCGGTCCGGCGGTCAACAGTCGACGATGAACCCGCCCGCCGCGTCCAACACGTCGCTCTCGCTCGACGCCTCGTCGAACGCCGCCGGGAACGGATCCCGATCGTTGAGGGTGTTCAGATACGAGGCGTGTCGCGCCTCGACGGTGGCGATGGTCGCGCCCGCGGTCAGCAGGTCCGCGCGCTGGATGGTCGCGATGGCGCCGTCGTACGCCGACACCCCGGTGTTCTCCAGCACGCCCGCCACGGCGATGAAGTCGTCGACGTCCTCCAGGCCGAAGTCGTAACACGCCTCGGCCACCGGCTCCCCGCCGAGATCCTCGACGACCGCGGTCAGCGTGTCGACGTGGGTCTTCTCGTGGTCGCGGATCGTCTCGAAGTTCGGCCGGATGTCCTGGCGCATCCGGTAGGCCAGACCCTGGAGCGTCTCGGCCCCTCTGAACGCCCGCTCGTCGAACCGCTCCAGGCCGTCACGGTAGAACGCGTGTTCGAGGTGTTCGAGCGTGAGCGCGAAGTTCAACACGTCGACGTCGCTGGTGTCGTCGTCCGCGACGTCGTGGGCCAGCGCCGCGTTCGACCCCGCGACCGAGAGGGCGAGTGCCCCCGCACCGGCCGCCGCCGACCGCCGCAGGAACGACCGTCGCGACGCCGCGGATTCGCCGCGGAGGGTGGCGAGTATCGATTCGATGCGTCCCGTCGACTGACTGGAATCCGGTTCCGTCATGCGTCCGTATGGAGGACCGACCCACATATGACGATTTTCCGAGATGTCCCCGAACGGCGGCCGAGAGGGGACCGAACACTCACCGAATTTCGACCCGGGACTGTTTTGCCCTCGGCGCGGCTGGACTCGGTATGGCCATCCAGCCTCACCTGCGGGTCGACGAGGGCGACGTCCACGACGTGGCGCTCCTGCCCGGCGACCCGGGACGCGTCGAGCGGATCGCCGACCACTGCGACGCCGTCGAGGAACTCGCCCACAACCGCGAGTACCGGCTCCTCAACGCCGAATACGCGGGCGAACCCCTGACGATCTGTTCGACCGGCGTGGGGTCGCCCTCGGCGGCCATCGCGCTGGAGGAACTCGCGGCCGTCGGCGTCGGGACGGTGATCCGACCGGGGACGACCGGCGCGCTCCAGGCCGGCGTCGAAATCGGCGACATGGTGGTCGCCACCGGCGCCGCCAAGGAGGAGGGGACGACCAAGCGCTACGAGCGGGTCGAATACCCCGCAGTCCCCGACTTCGAGGTGGTTCGTGCGCTGACCGACGCCGCCGAGGCGGCCGACGAGGACGTCCACGTCGGCCCCATCGTCACCGACGACGCCTTCTACGCCGAGACGGACGACTACGTCGAGGACTGGGAGGCCGCCGGCCTCCTCGCAGTGGAGATGGAGGCGGCCGCCCTGTTCGCGCTGGCGCGCCGGAAGGGGCTGCGTGCCGGCGCGGTCTGTACCGTCGACGGCAACCTCGTCAGGGGCACCCAGAAGGGCACCGGCGACGTCACCGAGGACGAACTCCCGCCGAAGGCCCGGAACAACGTCGAGCGGATGATCGACCTGGCGCTCGACGCCGCCGCGACGCTCGCCTGACGATGCTCTCGGGGGTCCTCGCCCGCGCCGTCGCCGCCGTTCGCCGAATTCGGCGGCTGGAACGGCGCGAACTCGGGGCCTTCGGCCGCTGGATCCAGCACACCGGCAACCTCCTCCACCTGACCGTGCTGGTGGCGGTCCCCCTGCTCATCGCTCTCGTGACGCTCATCTCGAACGCGCTGGCGGAACTCTCCTTCCTCCTCTTCCCGCCGCTCGCCTCCGGCGCGTACACGCTCTTTTCCGACCCCGAGGGCCGCTACGCCTCGCCGTGGAAGTTCACCGTCGGCCTCGTCGTCGGTGCGTGTTGCGGGTGGGCGGCGCTGCGCCTCTCGGCGCCGCTCCCCATCGGGTCGGCGACCGTCTCGCCGGCCAGCGCCGCCCTCTCCATCTTCCTGACGGGCGCCGTGACGTGGCTCCTCGACGTGGAGGAGCCCGCGGCCTTCTCGACGGCGCTGCTCGTCCTCGTCACCGACGACGCCTCGCCCGAGGCCTACGTGACGAGCGTCGCCGCCTTCGGCGCCCTCGTCGCCGGCGTCTTCTCCCTCTGGCGGTCGCGGTTCTACGAGCGCCGCGCCCAGTACCTCTACGACACTGCACAGGGCGACGACCACGTCCTCGTCCCGATGCGCGGCGATCCCGCGGCCGCCGAGACGACGGCCCTGTTCGGCGCCACCCTCGCCGCCGCCCACGACGCCGGCAAGGTGGTGTTGTTGGCGGTTCTCGACCCCGAATCCGGGGCCGACGGGGGGGCCGAGGCCGAGGTGGGCTCCCCGTCCGCGGACGACCCCGACCCCGCGGCGACGCGGGACGCCGCCGAGCGACTGGAGGCGACGGCCCGGACGGTTCGAACGCGGGCCGGCGTCCCCTGCGAGGTGGTCGTCGCGCGCGGGTCGCCCGTCCGGACGACGGTGGAGACGGCGGCGAACACCAACTGCGACCTGGTGGTCGCGCCCTACGAGGAGGACCGGGGGCTGCTCTCGCCGTACGTTCGCGGCGTGTTCGAGAGCCGGTTCGACGCCGTCGCCTTCCGGTCGACGACGGGCACGCGCCGGTGGGACCGCGTACTCGTGACCGTCGCTCGTCCGGGCGACACCGCCCACGCGATGCTCGATTTCGCGGCGCGGCTGGCCGGGCCGAGCGGGAGTCTGAGCGTCTGTACCTGCATCGACGCGGAGGTGGAGCGCCGGCGCGCCGAGTCGCGACTGGCCGACCTGGCGGAGACGGTCGACGCCGACGTGGAGACGCGGGTGGCCCGGAGCCGCGTCACGGAGTTCATCGGCGCCAACGCCGGCGCGTACGACCTGCTGATCGTCGGGTCCTCGGGCGACCGCTCCCGTGCCTCCCGGTTTCTCTCGCCGCCCACCTTCGAGCGACTGCACGAGGTGGACTGCGACGTGGCGGTCGTCGACCGGGGACAGCCGTAGGCCGCGGGGCTACAGTTCGTCGAGCAAGCGATCCGCGACGGCCTCGGTGTCCACGTCCCGCCCCCCGAGTGCCGACTCGACGAGCAGGTGGCCGCCGATGCTCGCGGGGCTGATGACCGTATCCGCCCCCGCCCGCCGGAGTTTGTCGACGTTCTCGCGGTGGGTCGCCGCGGCGACGATGTGGACCTCCGGGGCGAGGTGTCGCGCCGTCAGTATCGCCAGCGCGTCCGCCGCGTCGTCGTTCGTCGCGGCGACGACGGCCCGCGCCTCCTCGATGTGGGCGCGCCGGAGCGTCGCCTCGTCGCTGGTGTCGCCGGTGAGGGTGTCGATGCCCCGCTCCCCGAGCGTCCGGGCCGTCTCGCCGTCCGGGACGACGACGAGGAAGGTCGCTTTGTCGCGCAGTTCCTGAATGATCGCCTCGGTCAGGTCGCCGTGACCGAGGACGAGCACGTGGTCGTCGAGCAGGTCGAGTTCTGATTGTGTCATCTTTCCGAGTGCCTTGACGAGTCGGGCTTCGATGGCGGGCGTCAGCAGGACCCCGAGGGCGATGGCGAAACTCGCGGTGCCGACGACGAGCGCCGAGATGCCGAACAGTCGCGCCACCGCGGTTTGCGGCGTGATGTCGCCGTAGCCGACGGTGCTGGAGGTGACGACGGCGAAGTAGACGGCGTCGACGAGGGTGTCGATGCCGCCGAACTCCTCCCGGAGCGCGTACGCGCCCGCGGTGATGTACACCTGTGACCCGCCGAGCGCCAGCAGGGCGGCCAGCTGCGTCGCCGTGAAGTCGACCGACCGGTCGAAGCGGCGGCGGTTGAGCGCGACGGCCGGGAGGGCGAGCAGCGACAGCACGACGAGCGGAATCGACGTTTCGCTCGCCTGGACGAGCCCCTGTCCCGCCGACACCACGAGCAAGCAGAGCGTGGCGTACCACGCGGCGCGCAGGCCGCGACGCAGGCCGAGCGCGCTCGCGAGGAGGAGAAATCCGGTGAGCGTGCCGGTGAACCCCGCCGTCGTTCGCGCGACCGGCGGGACGAAGGGGACGAGCGGTCGGCCGACGGGCGAACTCATGTGTACGATGCCGGTCACCATCGAGAGCGCGCCCGCGAGGAGCGTCAGCCCCACCGCCGCCCGCACGCCGACGAGTCGCCCACCACGACTCACAGCCATACCTCCACCCTCGCGGACGGGACTGATAAAGGGCCCGTCCGGTCTCCCCGCCCGTTAGCGATTTACGCGTCGATGGCGAGACGCGACGTATGGCATCCCTCCCCGTCGAAGTCCTCTTCGGCATCTATCTCGGGATTCTGACCGGCATCGTCCCGGCGCTCGTCGCGTGGGGGCTCGGGTTCGCGTTCAAGTACATCACCGGCGTCACCATCCCCGGATTCGGTGTCATGGTCCTCGCGGTGGCCATCGCCGGGATCAACGGCGGGTTGCTGGCGCTGAACGACCCCACCTTCACCCAGTCGTCGAATCAGGTCCGCCTGACCGTCGCCGTCGTCGTCGTCCTGATGATCTCGCTGTACGCGCACAACGCCGGCGACCGGATGGGCGCGGAGTTCCCGCGGAAACTCTCCCTGCGAAAGCTCACCGAGCGCACCCTCTCGACGGACGCCATCGAACTCGTCGGGGGACGGGGACAGGTCCGCGTGAACGTCGCTGGCGACGTGGGCGACATGGAGGGCTACCCGCCCGTCCCCGCGGACCTCCGGCGCGAGATCCGCGAGTGGACCGGCTCCTTCGCCGCCGACGTGCCCGTGGCCGAACTGGAGACGCGCGTGGCCGACCGCCTCCGAACGGAGTTCGACCTCGCGGACGTCGCCGTCACGCTCGACGAACGCGGCCGGGCGACGGTGAGCGCCGCCCCGCCCCTCGGCGGCCTCTCGAAGCGCGTCCCCGCCGGCAAGCGCGGCGTCTCCGTCCGTGCCCTCCTGCCGACCGGCACCGCCCGCGGCGACGAGGTGTCGCTCGTGACTCCCGACCGGACCTACGACGGGGGCGTCGTGAGCCTGCGAAGCGACCGCTCGCGCGACGCCGCGGCGGCCGCGGCGGCCGCTCCGCCCCCGGCCACCGACGACGCCGCCGCGGCGCCACCCCCCTCGCCGACGCTCCCCGTCGCGGACGGCGGCGACGGCCGGGTGACCGTCGCCGTCGACGCGGGCGCGGCGGAGTCGCTGCTCGGGGCGACCGTCGACCGCCTCGTGATCCGGTCGCGCGGGACGCGCCGCGAGTACGAACTCCTCAGCCTGCTCCGGCAGGCGGGCGACCGGATCCGGAAGGTCACGCTCCGGGAGGGATCCCCCGTCGCGGGGACGACCATCGGCGACGCGGCGCTGCGGGACACCTACGGCGTGACGGTCCTCGCGGTGCGCCACGAGGGGCGCTGGCAGTTCGCCCCCCGCGGCTCCCAGGCGCTCGCGGCCGGCGACGACCTGTTCGTGGTCGGGAAACTCGACGCCGTCGTGGCGTTCCGGGAGGCGGTCGCGTGACCGGGCTCCTCCAGGTGTCGGTCCCGGCCGTCGAGCCGGCCCTCCTCCGGACGGTCACCCGCCTGATCGCGCTCGGGGTCGGTGCGGCCCTCGTCAGCGGCGTCGCCGCGCTGCTCTACCGGTGGTACACCAAGCTCCGACTCCCGCTTCCCCTGTCGATGCTCCTCGGCCTCTCGGTCGTCGCGCTGACGCTCAACACCGTCGGGGTCTTCACCGACCTGTTGAGCGGCGAGACGGGCATCTTCTCGGTCGCCGCCGTGGTGTTCAACCTGCTGGCGCTGGGCACTGGCGCCGTCGCCGCGCCGGCCGGCCGCCTGGTCGGCGACCGGATCGCCACCGACGTGTTCGCGTTCGCGGGCGTGAAGGAACTCGACGTCGAGGTGAGCCGAATCGTCCGCTCGGTCGGACGGATCACCGACGTGACGCTGCCCGAGGACCCCGACGACATCGGGGACATGGAGGGATACGACCCCGTCTCCCCCGCCACGAAGGAGACGCTCGCGGGCAAGACGCTCATCTTCCCCCGACGGCTGACCGTCGCCGACCTGGAGGCGCGCCTCGTCACCCGCCTGCAGGACGACTACGACGTCGGCCACGTCGACGTGGAACTGTCCGCCGACGGGACCGTCGAGTACCTCGCGCTCGGGAGTCGGGCGACCGGCCTCGGCCCGACGCTCGCACCGGGAACCGTCGCCGTCGCCGTCCGGGCCGACCCCGCCAACGCCGCCAGCCCCGGCGACCGCGTGCAGGTGTGGCGGACCGACCCCGACCCGAGACGCGTGCTGACCGCCGAGCTTCGGGCCCACGTCGACGACGTGGCCACCCTCGCCGTCGACGAGGAGGACGCGACCCGACTCGACGCCGCGACGACCTACCGGCTGGTGACGCTACCGTCCGAACCGCAGGCCGAACGCGAGTTCGCCTCGCTCCTGCGGGCGGCCGAGGAGACGATGTACGTCGTCACCGTCGACGCGGGCAGCGACCTCGATGGGACGCCCGTCGACGAACTCGACGTCACGGTCGTCGCGGTCAGGGATACCGACGGCGGGATCGACACGCTCGCCCGCGACCGAACCCTCGCCGCCGGCGACGAGGTGTATCTCGTGAGCCGATCGGAGACCTTCCGCCGGTTGGAGGCCCGGAGCAGCCCGGGCGAGACGTAATCCTCTTGCCCGGCGGGGTGTGACACACGTCCATGCAGTGGAAGTTGTTCGCGGACCTCGCGGAGGTGGCCGGTGATCGGGAGGTTCGCGTCGACGTCGGACCGGGCGCGACGGTCGGCGACGCGCTCGACGCACTGTTCGAGACGCGACCGGCGCTCCGTGAGCGCGTCCTCGACGACTCCGGGGCGGTCGCCGACCACATCAACGTCCTCCGCAACGGCGAGAGCGTCCACGCGGCCGACGGCCTCGACACGACGCTCTCGGAAGGTGACGAACTGGCGCTGTTCCCGCCGGTGAGCGGCGGGATGCGTTAGTCGGGGCGCGGCCGCGCGATGAACAGCGTCTGGACGATGTTGAACGGGTCGTACATCGACTGGTGGCACTGACAGTAGACGTTGTTGGGGTTGCCGAACCGGGCGGCGTCGGCCGACTGCTTGTAGCCGGGCACACAGCAGAAGTGGGTACACTTGTTGAGCCACGCGATGAATCCCTCGGAGGTGCTCGCCTGTAGCCACTCGTCGTCCTGGGCGGCCTCCTCGATCCGAGGGCTCCGGAGGAGCTGAATGGGGATCACGTCCTGGGCGTCCTCGGAGCGCCACCGGCCGCTCGCGGGCTTCCCGGTGCCCGGGTCGCCGATGCCGTTGCCCCAGGATTCGTAGTCGCTGAAGTCGTCGACGTGGAAGCGGTCGCCCTCCTCCTTGGCCGAGGACTGCCAGTCGTAGGCGGGGTTCGACCCCGATCGGAAGTAGTTCTCGCTCTCGTAGCCCGGCTGGATGCCCGCGTACCCCTCGACGCCGCAGTACTGGAACCACTCGGAGGAGTACGTCGACCCGCCGAGGTCCATCTCGGCGATCCGGATCTGTCGTCCACCCTGCGTGACGGTCTCGACGTCGGGCCAGATGCCCTTGATGTACCCCTCGGAGTCGATCTCGATGGGGATCTGGGGCATGCCACGCGGCGCCGGCCCGCCGGTGTTCTCGATGGCCCACGCCTGAGTGCTCCCACCACCGGCCCCCGGCGAGGCGGTCGCGCTGTTGACGGTGACCGTCCCGAGGGCGCCGACCCCGGCGAGCGCCGAGCCGCCGACGACCCCTTTCACGAACCGTCGCCGGCCGCTCTCTTCGGGATACTTGTCGTCCGCGCTCATGTCCGACCCTTGGAGCGGGACGTGAAAAGCATGACGAAGTGCCGGGCCACGGCCGCCGTCCACCGAAAAACCGCGGGCGCCGCGCTCAGTTCCACGGGGCGTTCGGAAAGTCGACGACCCGCCGTTCCTCCTCGATGCCGTCGATCCGCGCCACGTCCTCGTCGTCGAGGTCGAGGTCCCGCGCCGCGAAGTTCTCGCGGACGTGCGCCGGCGTCCCCGACTTCGGGACGACGGCGACTCGCTCCTTCGAGAGCGCCCACGCGAGCGACACCTGCGCCGGCGTGGCGTCGTGTTTCTCGGCGACCGCCCTGATCTCCGGCACGTCCGCGACGGCGTTGCGCGCGAGGGGCGCGTACGCGACGAGCCAGTAGTCGTGGCGGCGGGCGTGCGCTCGGAGGGCCGCCTGCTGGCAGAGCGGGTGGAGTTCCACCTGGTGGGCGGCCGGCGGTTCGCCGAGGCGGTCGATGGCCTCGTCGAGCAGGTCGGGCGTGAAGTTACTGAGGCCGACCTCCCGGGTCAGCCCCCGATCCCGGGCCTCGACCAGCGCCGGAAGCGTCTCGTCGGGGTCGTAGGTGTCCAGCGGCCAGTGGACGTACAGCAGGTCGAGCGAGTCGACGCCGAGCAGGTCGACCCGTTCGCGCGCGCTGGCGAGGAAGTCCTCGCGAGCCAGCCGGTCGCGCCACACCTTCGAGGCGACGGTCACGTCCTCGCGGGGTACGTCGCTCTCCACGATGCCCCCGCCGACCGCTTCCTCGTTGCCGTAGTACTCGGCGGTGTCGACGTGACGATAGCCCGTCTCCAGGGCCGTCTCGACGGCGGTGCGACAGCGGTCCGGATCGGTCAGCCGGTAGGTCCCGAAGCCGAGTCGCGGCAGGTCCATACCGGAGGGACGGCCGCGAGCGTCTCGAATCCTGCGGTGCCGGCCCGGCGGCGACGCGTGGCAGTCGGCCCCACGCCGACGGGCCAGGCGAAACGATTTTCATGCGCGCTCGCGCAGGGTCGTTATGCCGACGGAACCCGAGACAGGGTACGACCCGGAACTGGGTCGGAAGTTCGTTTTCGTAACGGGGGGTGTCATGTCCGGGCTCGGCAAGGGGATCACGGCCGCCAGCACCGGCCGTCTCCTGTCGAACGCGGGCTTCGACGTGACCGCCGTAAAGATCGACCCGTACCTGAACGTCGACGCGGGGACGATGAATCCCTACCAGCACGGGGAGGTGTACGTGCTGAAAGACGGCGGGGAGGTCGACCTGGACCTGGGGAACTACGAGCGGTTCCTCGGGACCGACATGACGTTCGACCACAACGTCACGACGGGGAAGACGTACAAACACGTCATCGAGAAGGAGCGGTCGGGCGACTACCTGGGCAACACGGTGCAGATCATCCCCCACATCACCGACGACATCAAGCGGCGCATCCGCGAGGCCGCCGAGGGGACCGACGTGTGTCTCGTCGAGGTCGGGGGGACCGTAGGCGACATCGAGGGGATGCCCTACCTCGAAGCGCTCCGCCAGTTCTCCCACGAGGAGGACGACGAGGACGTGCTGTTCACCCACGTGACGCTCGTTCCCTACTCCAAGAACGGCGAGCAGAAGACCAAGCCGACCCAGCACAGCGTGAAGGAACTGCGCTCGATCGGCCTCCAGCCGGACGTGCTGGTCGGCCGGTGCGAGGACCGCCTCGACCCCGAGACCAAAGAGAAGATCGCGCTGTTCTGTGACGTGCCCACCGACGCCGTGTTCTCGAACCCCGACGTCGAGGACATCTACCACGTCCCCCTGATGGTCGAGGAGGAGGGACTGGACGAGTACGTGATGGAGCAACTGGACATCGCGGACGAGGCGCTCCCGAAGGAGGACCGCGACAGTCGGTGGCGCGAACTCGTCACGCGGGAGCGCACCGGCGAGATCGAGGTGGCGCTGGTCGGCAAGTACGCCCTCGAAGACGCGTACATCTCCATCCACGAGGCGCTGAAGCACGCGGGCATCCAGAAACAGGTCGAGGTGGACGTCCTCTGGGTCGACGCCGACGAGATGCGCGACCACCACACCGAACGCCTCCGCGAGGCGGACGCGGTGGTCGTCCCCGGCGGCTTCGGCTCCCGGGGCGCCGAGGGGAAGATCGAGGCGATCCGGTACGCCCGCGAGAACGACGTCCCCTTCCTCGGGCTCTGTCTCGGCTTCCAGATGGCGGTCGTCGAGTACGCGCGGAACGTCCTCGGTCTGGAGGGAGCCCACTCCGCGGAGATCGACGAGGGGACGCCCTACCCCGTGATCGACCTCCTTCCCGAGCAGTACGACCTCGAAGACCTCGGCGGGACGATGCGGCTCGGGGCCCACACGACCGACATCGTCGAGGACACCCTCGCCCACGAGGTGTACGGCGCCGCCTCCTGCACCGAGCGCCACCGCCACCGCTACGAGGTCAATCCCGAGTACATCGACGACCTCGAAGCCGGCGAGCTTACCTTCTCGGGGCGCGCTGGCAACCGCATGGAGATCGTCGAACTCGACGACCACCCGTACTTCCTGGGGACGCAGTTCCACCCCGAGTTCCGCTCGCGCCCCGACCGCGCGAGTCCGCCCTTCGTCGGCCTCGTCGAGACCGTCCTCGACCGCACCGTCGAGGAACGGGAGGTGGAGGTCTGATGGTCGACGTCGACGAGTTCATCGAGGAGGCCACCGAGGAAATCGCCGACGAGGTCGGCGACGAGAACGCCATCATCGCGCTCTCGGGCGGGGTCGACTCCTCGGTCGCGGCCGCGCTGGCCTACCGCGCCATCGGCGACCGCCTCACGCCCGTCTACGTCGACACCGGACTGATGCGGAAAGGGGAGACCGAGGGGATCCGGGAGACGTTCGCGTTCATGGACAGCCTGCGGATCGTCGAGGCCCAGGACCGCTTCCTCGACGCCCTCTCGGGAGTGACCGATCCCGAGGAGAAGCGCCACGTCATCGGCGAGTCGTTCATCCGGGAGTTCGAACGCGAGGCTCGGGAGGCCGACGCCGACTACCTCGTCCAGGGGACCATCTACCCCGACCGCATCGAGAGCGAGGGCAACATCAAGTCCCACCACAACGTCGGCGGCCTGCCCGACGTCATCGACTTCGAGGGCATCGTCGAACCCGTCCGCGACCTCTACAAGGACGAGGTTCGCGAGGTGGCCCGCGCGCTGGACCTGGAGGAGGTGGTCTCGGAGCGGATGCCGTTCCCCGGGCCGGGACTGGCCGTCCGCATCCTCGGCGAGGTGACCGAGGAGAAACTCGACGTCGCGCGCGAGGCGTGTCACGTCGTCGAGGAGGAGGTGGCGGAACACGACCCGTGGCAGGCCTTCGCGGCCGTCATCGGCAAGGCGACGGGCGTGAAAGGCGACAACCGCGTCCACGGCTGGGTGGTCGCCGTCCGCTCGGTCGAGAGCCGAGACGGCATGACCGCCCGCGCACAGGACCTCCCCTGGGAGACGCTCCAGCGCATCCAGAGCCGCATCACCGGCGAGAACGAGAACGTCGCGCGGGTCGTCTACGACGTGACGCACAAACCCCCCGCGACCATCGAGTACGAGTGACCCGAGCCATCCTCGCGGGTCCGGACGACGCCGGTCTCGGCACCGCCCTGGAGGCGGAAGGCATCGAGGTGACCCGCGTCGAGGGCGTCCTCACCGGATCGGTCCTCGACGACGCCGGCCTGGCCGACGCCGACCTGTTCGTCCTCACGGACCTCGACGAGGCGACGGCCATCTCCGTCGCCAAGGACCGAAACCCCGACGTGCGGGTCGTGGTGTACTGCCACGACACCCTCCCCGAGTTCGCCCGCGGACAGGCCGACCTCGCGATGGATCCGGCGCTGTTCGGCGTCGACATGGTCGCCGAGGAACTGGCCTGAGGTGGAGCTTAATCCGGATTAAATCGGGTTAAAATCCTCCGAATCGTCGAAAATCGGGTTTAGCGTCTGGACGGTTGATGTGGGTGGCCCCACAGGTGACGGGTGCGATGTCCGCCACGAAACCGCTCGCGATTCTGCTCGCCGTGCTGGTGGCCGCCACCGGCGTCGGCGCGGCAGTCGGGAGCACGTACGACACCGGTTCGAACGAGTACGGACTCGACGCAACGCTCGACGACGGGACGGTCGCCGTGACCGTCACGGGGAACGCGTCGGACGCGACCGTCCGCGTGGACGGGGACTCCGTCGGGACCGTCGACGGGAACGACACCGTGACGTTCGACCGGCCCGGCGACGAATTCGAGGTGACCGTCGTGGTCGACGGCGCCGAACTGACCGCCGAGTACGGCGTCGCCGACGGCTCGCTCGTCCTGCAGGAAAGCGAGTTCGAGAGCGACGAGGAGGAACGCGAGGAAGATGAGGAAGATAGCGAGGAAGACGAAGAGGAACGCGAGGAAGACGAGGAAGATAGCGAGGAAGACGAAGAGGAACGCGAGGAAGCCGAGGAAGATAGCGAGGAAGCCGAGGAAGATAGCGAGGAAGCCGACGACGAGGAACGTCGCGGTCCGCCCGAGGACGCCGGTCCGCCCGAGGACGCCGACGCCGACGAACGGGGCCCGCCCGCCGCGGTCCGGACCCTGATCGGCGCCGTCCTCTCCGGGGACTTCGGCGCTCTGGTCCCGGCGTGAGCGACGCCGCCGGTCGGCCGTCGACGAAGCCCCACCGTTAAGACGACCGCCGCCGACCTTCCGTCCATGACCCTCGACCGACTGGAGTCGCTCGACCCCGACCCCGAGGAGGTGCTGACGGCGGAACTGGTCGTCAGCGACGACGTGCTGGTGAAGGCCTTCGCGCTCGGTCCCGACGCGGAACTGGATCCTCACGAACACGGCGACAGCACGAACGTCTTCCACGTGCTCCGGGGGACCGTGACGGTGATTCAGGGAGAGACCGAGGAGCCGATCCCGGCGCCCGGCGTCGTCCACCACGACCGCGGCGTCGTCCACGGCGCCCGGAACGACACGGGGGAGGTGGCGGTCTTCACCGCCAGCCTCTGTCCGATGCCCGGATCCGGATGAGGCCGCGGTCCGCCCGGTGACCCAGCAATGACACGCGTCAGCGTCACCGCCCACGCCCGGCTCCACTTCGGGTTCTGCAACCTGAGTCTCGCCCACGAGCGCCTCTACGGCAGCCTCGGCGTCGGCCTCGAACGTCCCTCCGTGACCGTCGCCGCGGCGCCGGACGGCGAGGTCCGGTGTGGACACCCGACGGTCCGCGAGTACGCGGCGCGGGCGGTCGACCTGCTCGGCGTCGACGGCGCCGACGTGACCGTCGAGGGGGCCTTTCCCCGACACGTGGGGCTGGGAAGCGGGACGCAGTTCGCGCTCGCGACGCTCGCCGCCGTCGCCCGCGCTCACGACCGGACGGTCGACGTGCGGGAACGCGCCCCGGACCTCGGCCGGGGCGGCCGGTCGGGGATCGGCGTCGCCACCTTCGAGGACGGCGGGTTCGTCCTCGACGCCGGCCACCCGACGGCGCGTTTCACCACCGACCGGCCCGACGTCGGGGCGTGGTCGGTGCCGCCGGTCGCGGCCCGGCATCGGATTCCCGACGGCTGGCGGTTCCTCGTCGTCGTCCCCGACGCCCCCGCGGGACCGAGCGGCGACGACGAGGACCGGAGCATGCGATCGGCGGTGGAGGCGGCGGCCCCCTCGCCGGGCGACCGCCTCGCCGGCGTGATCCTCCGGCGCGTCCTCCCGGCCGTGACGGAGGGATCCGCCGAGCGATTCGGCGCCGCCGTCGCGGAGGTGGGGCGCCTCAACGGCACCTGGTACGCGGACGAACAGGGTGGCGTGTACCGCCCGCCGGCGGGCGAACTCGTCGCGGCCCTCGACGACGACCCCGCGGTCTACGGCGCGGGACAGTCCTCGTGGGGGCCGGCGGTGTACGGCGTGACCGACGCCGACCGGGTGGACGCGGCGCGGGCGGCGGGTCGGGCGGCCCTCGACGCCGCCGGGGTCGACGGGCGCGTCGTCGTCGTCGAGGGGCGAAACCGCGGTGCCGAGCGCCGCAACGACTAACCCACGAACGGCCGTAGGGCGGCCATGGCTCGCATTCCCTTCGGTATCTCTCGGCTCGACTCGATCGTCGGCGGGGGTGCGCCGCCGGGGAGCGTCGTCCTCCTGACCGGGGAGGCCGGCGCCGGCGCCCGCGAGTTCCTCCACACAAGCGCCGCGATGAACGGCCTGTACCACGGGGACCGCGAGGCGTTCGAACTCCACTACGGCGACGTGGACCCGGCCGCCGAACCCCCGCCGGAGATTCACTACGTCTCCCTTACCGCCGGCCGCGACCAGCTCGAACGGGAACTCTCCTACACGATGGACGAGGACCTCGTCCGCGGCGCCGTCGACCACATCCAGTTTCGCGACCTCTCGCCGGAGTACTTCCAGTTGAGCCCGATCCCCCGGGAGTGGTACGCCGGCGAGGCCCAGTCGGTGAGCGACCTGGCGACCCGCGAGCGACTGGAGAGCGCCCTGAGCGCGCTCGGGGACTACCTCGGCGAGCACGCCGCCGGCAACCTCGTCGTCATCGACTCCCTCACCGACCTCGTGGCGGCCGTCAGCGACGACATGACTTGGAGCGACATCGCCCTCCTGATGAAGGGAGTCCAGAAGGCGGCGTACGACTGGGGCGGGCTCATCCTCATGCTCGTTCAGGGCGAGACCCTCGAACCGACGGAACTCGGCCACCTGATGGACGCCGCCTCCGGAACCCTGCAGTTCGAGTGGGAGAGCGGCGGATCGAAGCGCGCCCGGACGATGTTCGTCAAGGAGTTCCGGGGTGTCCTCTCCAGACTCGAGGAGGAGAACATCATCCGCTTCGAGACGGAGGTCCACGAGGGCGGCTTCGACGTGAGCGGCGTCCGGAAGATCCGCTAGGCCGACCAATACTTAAGCCGGGGCGTAACTAGGCCAGAACAGAATGGCAGGGGAGCAGTCGGAGGCCTTTCCGGACGAACTCCGGGACTGGATCGAACGGAAGGCGGCCGAGCGCGACGCGTCGCCCGAGACGGTCCTCGCGCGGGCCGTGATGGTCTACCGGGCGCTCGACGCCGAGACGGCCGACGACGCCTTCGACTTCGACCCCGACCAGGTCGCCGAACTGGATGACCGGGTCGGCGCCGTCGAGGACGACCTCGACGCGAAGATCGAGGACGTTCGCGAGCGCGTGATCCAGGTCAAACGCGAGGCGGACGCCAAGGCGCCGGCCGACCACGACCACCCGGAGCTCGCCGACCGCGTCGAGGCCGCCCGTCGCGCCGCCGAGGACGTCGACGACCGGATCGACGACCTCGACGACCGACTCGACAGCGGCTTCGAGAACTACGAGGAGATCCTGGAGTATCTGACCGAGACGACCGACGACCTCGACCGGCAGGTCGACCAGTTGGCCGGCGCCGTCGTCGACGTCCGGTCGGAACTCGGGCGCGTCGCCGCGGCGGAACACGACCGGGAGGCGGTCGACGACCTGCGGACGGCGGCGAACCGCCACGGCGAGCGGACGGCGGCGTGTGGCGACTGCGGCGCGACCGTCGACCTCGGCCTGCTCTCCCGGCCCCAGTGCCCCCACTGCGAGGCCACCTACGTCGACTTCGAACCGGCCACGGGCTTTTTCGGGAGCGCCACGCTGACCACCGGCGACCGCCCCGCGCTGACCGACGGCACCGACGCGACCGACCTCCCCGGCGGCGCCGCGGACCTGCTCGACGCCGAGACGCGGGTCGACGGCGGCGAGGAGGGGACGGACGATGGGTGAGGGCGACGCTGACGGGGCGGATGCAGCCGACGACTCGGTCACCGACGACTCGGTCACCGACGAGGACCCCGGCATCGACGACGCGCCCCTCGCCGAACTCGTCCGCGAGGTGCGCGCCAAGCGGGCGGCCCGCGAGGAGGGCGAGACAGCGGGCCTCGACCCCGAGACCGACCCCTTCGAGTCCGTCGAGGTGGACGAGGTGGACGAGGACGCGGTCTGGGAGGCGCTCGCCGAGGGTGAGACCGGGCCGGAGGCGCAGGTCGGAGTCGGTGCCGACCCCGAGACGACGGCGGACCCCGACGAGACGGTCGTCCCGAAGGCGGAGTTCTGCTCGCGGTGTCCACACTTCGCCGACCCGCCGGAGACGGCCTGCACGCACGAGGGGACGACCATCGTCGAGGTGGTCGACGCCGACCGGTTCCGCGTGCGGAACTGCCCCATCGTCGCGGAGGAGCGCGCCTCCCCGGACGTCGAGTGAGTCGGGGAAGCTTTGTGGGGCGACCCGCTACCGCCGGTATGCAGTTCTGCGACGACTGCGGCTCGATGATGGTCGCCGACGACGGCGAGATGGTCTGTACCTCCTGTGGCGCCACCAGTCGACGCGACGAGGAGCGCGCCGCCGAGTTCGTCTCCACGGAGTCCCAGAGCGACGACGAACTGATCGAAACCGAGGAGGGGGCGAACTTCGAGGGGAAACCGACCGCCACCGACGTGACCTGCGAGGAGTGTGGGGCGGGCGAGGCGTGGTACACGATCAAACAGACCGGCGCCGCGGACGAACCGCCGACGCGCTTTTTCAAGTGCAAGGAGTGTGGGTACCGGTGGCGAGAGTATAACTGAACGCACACCACCTCCGCAGGTGATTCGCGGGGAATCGGGCGTTCCAGCCGATGCTACTACCGATTCGTGGATCGGGCTCGTGGGCGGGGTCGCCCCAGCGGCGTCGTGGAACGAGTCCCCCAAACACGGCCCTCTTTCCCACATAGCTTTATGCAATGTCGCCGGAGGCGTCAAGGTACCATGGAGAACGTCGACTACGATTTCGACGGCGACACGGTCGTCGTCACTGGCGCGTCGAGCGGCATCGGTCGGGAGATCGCACTCATGTTCGCCGAGGCCGGAGCGACGGTGCTGAACGCCGACATCGAGGCCCGTCCCGACCACGTCGAGACCGCGACCCACGACGCGATCGAGGAGGCGGGGGGCACCGGCGAATACGTCGATACCGACGTCTCGGACCCCGAGGCTCTCGACGACCTGATCGACCGCGCCGGCGAGTACGGGGGCGTCGACGTGATGGTCAACAACGCCGGCGCCAACATCCGGAAGTCGGTCCTGGAGGTCACGCCCGACGACTTCGATTCGGTCTCGGGCGTGAACCTCGGCGGGGTGATCTTCGGGACCCAGAAGGCCGCCGAGGACATGATCGAACGCGGCACCGAGGGGTGTATCGTCAACACCGTCTCCGTCCGGGCGCGCGTCGCGCTCGACAACCAGATCATGTACAACGCGACCAAGGGCGGTGTCCGGATGGTGACCCGAAGCACCGCGCTCGAACTCGCGGACCACGACATCCGAGTGAACGGTATCGCTCCGGGCCGCACGATTACGGGGCTCAGCGACACCACCCGGGAAGCCGAGGAGATGGCTGAGTCCGGTGACCTGGTGAAGCCGATCCCACTCGGGGGGCCGGCCTACCCCGAGGACATCGCCCCCACCGCCCTCTACGTCGCGAGCGACGCGGCCGACTACATGACCGGCGAGATCGTCTACGTCGACGGCGGGTGGTCGATCTACTGACCTGTCTCGACCGCGTGGACTCGGACCGTGGGCGGACTCCCGCCGGCCCGGGCGACGGCGTTCGCCTCGCGGAGGCCGAGGTCGGGGCCGGTCCCGCCCGACGGATCGTCGGCGCCGGTAGCGTGGCACGCGCTCACACACGGGTCCGACGGCCGACCCGCGTTCACAGCGCGGCGTCGAAGAACGCCGCCACCCGTTCGCCCACTCTCCGCTCCTGTCCGACGAAGAAGTGATCGGCCGGGAACGTCTCCACCGTCCCCCCGCAGTCGCGGGCGGCGTCGGCGACGCCGGCCGAGTCGACCGTGTCGTCGCGGGTGCCGTACCCCACCCACAGCGGGGCGTCGATCCGCGGGACGGCGGCCGCGACGTCCGATCCGTCGTCGAGGCGGGCCACGGGCGAGAGGGCGGCGACCGGCGTCGCCACCTCGGCGGCGGTCAGGAGGGCGACGCCGCCGCCGAAACTGTAGCCGAACAGGCCGACCGCGCCGTAGCGGTCGGCGGCCCACTCCCGGGCGGTTCGGGCGTCGGCCCGTTCGCCGCGGCCCCCGTCCCAGGGGCCGTAGTCGAAGCGCAGGCAGTCGATCCGGTCGGGGAGGGCGTCGCTCACGGCGCCGAGGCGGGCGTCGTGGCGGTGGCCGTCGTGCTGGGGGTGGGGCGGGCAGGCGACGACGAGGGCGTCGGCGTCGGCGTCGGTGTCGAGGCTCGCTCGCACGTCGCGACCGCACGGGAGGTGGACGCGTTCGGTTGGCACGGGGGAGCGTTCGGGCTGCTGGCTCCTCAATACTCCGGGTCGGCGGGTGAGATTTTAAGGTTCGCGTCCCGAACGGGGGGTATGGGAATACTCTCGCGGGCCTCGTACGTCGTCCGGTCGAAGCTCAACGCCCTCCTGAATCGGGCCGAGGACCCGACGGAGACGCTCGATTACTCCTACGAGCGGATGCGCGACGAGTTACAGGAGGTCAAACAGGGCATCGCGGACCTGACGACCCAGAAGAAGCGCCTGGAGATACAGAAACGACGGCTGGAGGAGAACGTCGAGAAACACAACGAGCAGGCGCGAGAGGCGGTGCGGCAGGACCGCGACGACCTGGCACGGCGGGCGCTGGAGAAGAAAAAGGAGAAGATGAACCAGATCGAGGACCTGGAGGGACAGATCGCGGACCTCCAGTCGACGCAGGACGATCTGGTCGAGAAGAAAAACGAGTTGCAGAGCCGGATCGAGGAGTTCCGCACGAAAAAGGAGACGATGAAGGCGCGATACGAGGCGGCGGAGGCCTCGACCCGCGTCTCGGAGGCGATGAGCGGCGTCGGCGACGAGATGAGCGACGTGGGGCGGGCGCTGGAGCGCGCCGAGGAGCGGACCGACGAGATGGAGGCCCGCGCGGCCGCGATGGACGAACTCCAGGAATCCGGCGCCTTCGAGGACGCCCTCTCCGACGAGGACGAAATCGACCGTCAACTCGAGGCCGGGCGGACCGAGAGCGAGGTGGAGGCGGAACTGGAGACGCTCAAGAGCGAACTGGGGACGTCGGAGGGGTCGAGCGACCGGAGTGGGGGCGAGGGCGAGGTCGACGTCGACGCCGACGTCGAGGCCGAACTCGACGAACTGCGCGAGAGCGAGAACGACGAGGACACCGAGGAGTCGGCCTGATGGACGCGGACGCCGACCTCGTCGCCGCCGTGCAGCGGTCGACCGACCCCGAGGTGCGGGCGGCGTTCGACCGGCGGGTGCGCGACCAGGCCGAGCGCATCCGCGCGGACATCCGATCCGGACGGCTCGACACCGGCGAGTTCGCCGTGGGGCTGGAACTGGAGGCCTACGCCGTCGACGACGCGTGTCGCCTCGCCCGCATCCCCGAGGCCGTCTTCGACCGTGCGGGCTGTGGGAAGGAACTCGGCGTCCACGACTTCGAGGTGAACTCGGCGGCGACGCCCTTCGACGCCGCCGGGGTCGCCGAACAGGCCGACCGGATCCGGGAGAGCGTCGACGCGGCGACCGAGGCGCTCCGGGCGGCCGACCTCGCGCCCGTCCTCGACGCCATGTGGACGGTGCCGCCGGCCGAGGGGACCGACGCCTATCTCGGGACGGTCGAGGAGCGAAACGGCGTCGTCGTCGCGGCGAACATGCGCCACCACCCCCGATACGTCGCCCTCGACAACGAGATTCTGGAGCGAAGCGGCGGGACGATCACCCTCGACGTGCCCGGCGCCACCCTCGAACACCGGACGATCCTGATGGAGTCGCTCGCCACGTCCATCCAACCGCACCTCCAGGTCCCCGACGCCGACTCCTTTCCCCGCTACTTCAACGCCGCCCTGCGGACGATGGGGCCGGTGTTGTCGCTGTCGAGCAACTCCCCGTTCCTCCCCGCGGACTGTTACGACGACGACCCCGGCGTGGTCGAGGCCACGCCCCACGAACTCCGCGTCCCGGTCTTCGAGCGGAGCATCAACGCCGGCGCGCCGCGTGGCGAGGGGAAGGTCCGGTTCCCGGCGGACCTGCAGCGGGCGACCGATGTGGTCGACCGCGTCGTCGCCGACGAGACGTACGCGCCGGTGCTCGCGGACGGCGAGGCCGACCCGGACGCCAGCCCCTACCGCGCGACGCTCCCGGAGTACGACCACAAGCGCGGCGTCCACTGGCGGTGGGTTCGGGGGGTCGTCGGCGGGCAACCGGTGGGGAGCGAGCGCGACGGCGCGTCGCTCCGCATCGAGTACCGCCCGCTCCCCACCCAGCCGACGGTGCGGGACACCGTCGCGCTGCAGGTGCTCGTCGTCGGCCTGCTCCGGGGGTTGGTCGCCGCGGACCACCCCCTGACCGACCTGCCGTGGGAGGCGGCGCGCGACTGCTTCTACGACGCCGTCGACGCGGGGCCGGACGCCGACCTGGTCTGGGTGACGGCGGCCGGCGACCGGACCGACGACCCCGACGTCGTCTACGACGAGGTGTTCGAGTACGCCCGCCGCGGCCTCCGGGACGCCGGCCTCGCGGCCGACGCCATCGACGGCTACCTCGACCCGGTGGAGCGCCGGCGGGACGGGACCGTCCCCAGCGCGTGGAAGAAAGCGCGCGTCCGGGAGTCCGTGGCCGACGGCGCGACCCTGTCCGAGGCCATCTCGGAGATGCAGCGCGCGTACGTCGAGCGAGCGGGCGGGGAGACGGCCTTCGTCGACTGGTGATCAGATCGGTCGCACGCCCGTCCCGGCCCGGTCCGGGAAGGAGACCGTCCCGCCCTCGTAGGTCGGCCCCTCGAAGTCGTCGGCCGCGAGGAGGAGCGCGCCGTCCAAGTCGACGTAGTCGACGAGGGGGGCGAGGTGACAGGCGGCGGCGATGGAGGCCGTCGACTCGACCATGCAGCCGAGCATCACCTCCAGACCGTGCGCGCGGGCGGCGTGAACCATCCTGACCGCCTCGCGGACGCCCCCGCATTTCATCAGCTTCAGGTTGACGATGGCGGCGCGGTCGGCCACCGCGGCCACGTCGGGGAGCGTTCGACAGGACTCGTCGGCGGCGACGGGGAGGGCGCTTCGCTCGTGGACGCGGCGCAGACCCTCGGGGTTCTCGGCCGGCACGGGCTGTTCGACGAACTCGACGCCGAGGTCGGCCAGCCACTCGCTTTTCGTGATCGCCTCGTGGGGCGTCCACGCCTCGTTGGCGTCGACGCGAACCGTCGCCTCGGGCGCCGCCGCGCACACCGCCTCGACGCGCTCGCGGTCCCGGTCGGTGCCCAGTTTCACCTTGAGGATGGCGTAGCCCTCGTCGGCGGCCGCTGCGGCCGTCTCGCCCATCGCGTCGGGGTCGTCGATGGCGACGGTGTAGGAGGTGGGCGGCGCTCGGCCGGCGTCCAGGCCCAGGAACCGGTAGAGCGGGACGTCGAGTCGCCGCGTCGCCAGGTCGTGACAGGCGACGCTCACGGCGGCTCGGGCGGCGGGGTTGTCCCGGACCGTCCCCCGGAGGCGGCGCTCGATCCGGTCCAGTGCGAGCGGATCGTCGACCCCCTCGACGGCGTCGAGGAGGGCGGGGAGGACCGCGGCCACGGTGTCGGCCGTCTCGCCGTAGTGGGCGGAGGGGGCGGCGGCGCCGACGCCGGTTCGCCCCTCGTCGTCGTGCACGCGGACGACGACCGCCTCCACGTCGGTCTGTACCCCCCGCGAGATGGTGAACTCGCCGTCGACCGGCAGGGTCAGTCGCTCGTACTCCGCGTTCATAGCAGGGCGTCGAGCAGTTCGTCCGCGTCGAAGCGGACGGGGTCGGTCGCCGGGGCGTCGAGCGCGTCGGCGTAGGCGTCGACCGCCTCGCGTGCCGCCGCGTCGTCCTCGAACGTCCGGGTGTCGAGCGCGCCGGCGGCCACCGTCGTCGGCGCGACCGGTTCCGCGAGGTCGGTGTAGAGGTCGGCGTGGGTCTCGACCGGCGGGATCGGGAACGACTCGTAGCCGTGGATGGCCTCCCGGCCGGCGCTGTGGGTCACGACCAGCGCGTCGGGCATGGCGCCGTGGAGCAGGCTACAGGTGACCCCGGAGTAGGCGGGGTGGAGGATCGATCCCTGGCCCTCGACGAACAGCACGTCGTGATCGGGGGCGGCGTCGAGGATCATCCGCTCGACGGCGCCGGCGGCGAAGTCGGAAATCGTCCGGTCGATCGGGACCCCCCAGCCGGCGATCATGATGCCCGTCTGGCCCGTGGGGACGAACCCGGCGTCGACGCCCCGCGCCCTCGCCGCGGCGACGAGTTCGAGCGTCGTCGTCATCTTCCCCGTCGAGCAGTCGGTACCCACGGTCAACACCACGTCGGCGTCGGCCTCGCGGGCGCGGCCCTCGCTCACGGTGAGGTCGTCCGGCGGGCGGCGCACGTCGATCAGATCCACGCCGTGATCGGCGGCCAGCGCCGCGAACTCCGCGTCGTCTTCGAGGAAGTAGTGCAGCCCGGCGATCACGTCACAGCCGGCCTCGATGGCGGCCCGCACGTCCGGGCGCCAGGACTCGTCGAACCCGCCGCCGATGGGAGCGATGCCGATCACCAGCGCGTCGGGGTCCGCGACGCCGAGGGCGGCGTCCATGCTCTCGACGATCGGGGCGTCGGGCACGTCGGGGACGTGGTCGCCGACCGACTCGCCGGCGCGGTCCCGGTCGAGCACCGCCGTCACGTCGTACTCCGCGTATCGGAGGACGCCGACGGCCGTCTTCGCCCGGTCGGGGAACTGTTCGTGGGCGAGGACGACCACCGAGTCGTCCGGATCCAGTGGCAACGACATGGGTAGTCCGACGGGAGTGACGCGAATTAACCCCTCGCTTCCGCGCCGTCGCCCGCGCGCTTATCCGCGTCTCGACCCTAGCCCTCGGTATGGCGACCTACCGACGCCGGACGCGCGTCGACGCGCCGCTGGATTCGGTGTGGGACTTCCACTCCCGGGTGAGCGGCCTGGAGGCGCTGACCCCCGACTGGCTGAACCTCCGGATCGAGGCGGTCCGGGGACCGGACGGCGAACCCGACCCCGGGATTCTGGAGACGGGGTCGCGGATCGACGCCTCGATCCGGCCGTTCGGCGTCGGCCCGCGACAGCGCTGGACCTCCGTCATCACCGACCGGGTGCGCGACGGTGCCAGCGCGTACTTCAGAGACGAGATGGTCGACGGCCCGTTCCGCCGGTGGGAACACACCCACCGTTTCTTCGCCGACGGGGCGAAGACGGTCGTCGACGACCGGGTGGAGTACGCCCTCCCCTTCGGTCCCCTCGGCGAGGCCGTCGCGCCGCTCGCCCGCGTCGGGTTCGAACCCATGTTCCGGTACCGTCACCGGCGGACGCGCGCGCTCCTCGAGTGACCGTACGGTTTTGAGGGCGGCGGTCCAACCACCGGGTATGGACGTCGTCGACATGGACCACGTCGCCATCCGCGTGAGCGACCTCGACCGGGCGCTGGAGTTCTACCACGACCTGCTGGGGATGGAGATCCGCGACCGCGAGCGGTTCGAGGACGGCGAGGTGCCGTACGTGGCCGTCGTCGCCGGCGGCCGGCACCTCCACCTCGTGCCCACCGACGGGGCGTTCGACGTGGACGGCGAACACGTCTGTCTGCTCGTCCGTTCGGAGGGGACGGGTACCCGGGCGGAACTCGACGCCCTCCTCGACGACCTCCGGGCGGCGGGCGTCGAGGTGGAGGCGGGGGAGCCCCACGAACGCTACGGCGCGTACGGCCGCGACTGGGCGGCGTACGTCCGCGACCCCGACGGCCGCCGGATCGAACTCAAACTTCACTGAGGCCGTGCCGAGGCGGTGACGTAGATGCCGGCGAGGACGACCGTACCGCCGAGGAGCGTCCCGGCCGTCGGCACCTCGGACAGGAGGACGACCGCGAGCAGCGTACTCCCCACGGGTTCGCCGAGCAGCGAGACGCTGACGACGTGGGATTCGAGGTGGCCGAGCGCCCAGTTCACGACGGTGTGGCCGAGGACGCCCGGCCCGAGGGCCATCGCGGCGAACAGCGCCCACTCGTGGGGCGGGTACGACAGCAGTTCGTGCCCCCGGGCGACGGCGACGGCGAGCAGGACCAGCGCACAGGCCGTGTACACGACCGTCACGTACGGCAACACCCCGAGCCGTCGCCGTAACGACCGGCCGGCGAGGTAGTAGGCCGCCACCGCCACCGCGCCGAGGAGTGCGAGCGCGTTGCCGTACTGCGCCCCAGCCACGGGGGCGTCCGGCGTGGCGGTCGGATCGACCGCCGCGAGGAGGGTCGGGCCGAACGACAGCGCGACCATTCCGAGGAGGGCGATGCCGATGCCGACGGCCCCTCGCCGACTCACTCGCTCCCCGAGGAGGACCCACGCCCCGGCGGCGACGAACACCGGCTGGGCCTGGACGATGGTGACGCTCGCGGCGACCGTCGTGTGATCGAGGCTCTCGAACCAGACCACGAAGTGGACCGCGAGGGCGACGCCAGCGGCGACGGCGACCAGTCCGTCCCGCCGCCCGACCCGACGCAACGACGCCCTGTCGCCGCCGTCGACGAGGGGGGCGAGCGCCACGACGGTGAACGTCACCCGATACAGCGCCTTGACCACGTTCGGAGCGTCGCTCCAGCGGACCAGTATCGCGCTCGTGCTGATCGCGAGCACCGCGACGCCGAGGGCGACGAGCGGCGGGGCGACGACTCCATCGTCTGTCGCGGACACACGACGTCGCTCGGGGTGCCGCGGCTTACCGGTGTCGACGCTATCCGAAAGACGAACGCCGATTCTACGTCTTTCCGAAGACAATTTTTCTTCGAAGCTCGGAGTGGAGGATGTTTTGGCATCATTTACGTAGTTGGAGATATGAGCATGGTCCAACCATGCGTTCGATACGCGATTGGCTATGGATAGCGGCGTTCGTCATACTCGTCACGTTCTCGATCCCCTGGTTCCTCTGGGGGACCTCGACGGTGGTCGCCGGACTGCCGGTCTGGCTCTGGTGGCACCTCGGGTGGATGGGCCTCGCGGCGGTCACCTTCGCGCTGTTCACCCGGTACGGGTGGGATCGACTGATGGGCGTCGAGGGCGAGGCCGGCCTCGGCGCCGGGGGGACGCGGGGTGGTGAGCCGTGAGCCTCGGCCCGCTCGGCATCGTCCTCGCGTACCTCCTGCTCGCGCTCGGCGTCGGCCTGCTGGCCTACCGCGTCGGAGGGAACGACGCCGAGGACTTCTACCTCGCGAGTCGGACGCTGGGCACGCTCGTCCTCCTCTTTACCACCTTCGCGACCCTGCTGTCCGCGTTCACCTTCTTCGGGGGGCCGAACCTCGCGTACGCGGCCGGTCCCGAGTGGATCCTCGTCATGGGCGTGATGGACGGCGTGCTCTTTGCCCTCCTCTGGTACGTCATCGGCTACCGCCAGTGGCTCATCGGTCGCGCACGCGAGTACGTCACGCTGGGCGAGATGCTCGGCGACCGCTTCGCCTCGCCGGCGCTCCGCGGCCTGGTCGCCGGGGTCAGCCTCCTGTGGCTGTTCCCGTACGTCATGCTCCAGCAGATGGGGGCCGGCGAGGCCATCAGGGGCCTGACCGCCGGCGCCGTGCCCTACTGGGGTGGCGCCGCGCTCATCACCGTCTTCATGATCGTCTACGTGATGCTCGCCGGCCTGCGCGGCGTCGCCTGGACCGACACGCTCCAGGGCCTGTTCATGCTCTCGGTCCTCTGGATCGCGGTGGTCTGGATCGTCGGCGACCTCGGCGGCGTCGGCGCGGCCACCCGGGGGATGGTCGCGGCCAATCCCGACTTCGCCGCCCTCGGCGGCGGCCTCTACTCGCCGCAGTTCATCATCTCCTCGGCGGTCACCATCGCCTTCGGCGTCACCATGTTCCCACAGATCAACCAGCGCTTCTTCGTCGCGAAGTCGGCGACGGTGCTGAAACGCTCGTTCGCGCTGTGGCCCGTGCTCGTCCTCCTCCTGTTCGTCCCCGCGTTCATGCTCGGGGCGTGGGCCGCCGGCCTCCCCATCGAGGTGCCCGAGGGGGCGAACGTGCTGTCGGTGCTGCTGGCGGAGTACACGCCGGGCTGGTTCGCCGCACTCGTCGTCGCCGGCGCGATGGCGGCGATGATGTCCTCTTCGGACTCGATGCTCCTCTCGGGGTCGTCGTACTTCACCCGCGACCTCTATCGCCCCTTCGTCAGCCCCGAGGCGAGCGACCGCCGCGAGGCGTGGATCGCCCGGGTCGGCGTCGCCATCTTCGCCACGCTCGCCTTCGTCGCCAGCCTCTCTCGGCCCGGCACGCTCATCCAGGTAGGGGACACCGCCTTCTCCGGGTTCGCCCTGCTCGCCCCGCCGGTCATCGTCGCGCTCTACTGGGAGGCGACCACCCGCGACGGGATGCTCGTCGGCGTCGGCGTCCCGCAGGCGCTCTATCTCGCGCACGTCCTCGTCCCGTCCACGCCCGTCGAGGTGGGCGGGACGACGGTGGCGCTCCTCGCGCGATCCTACGCCGGGTGGGACGTCGCCCTCGCCTTCATGCTGCTCGGGGGTGCCCTCACCGTCGGCGTCTCACTCGTCTCCTCGCAGGCGGTCGACGAGGACGCGACGGCGTTCGCGGTCGGCGGCGACTGACCGTCGGCCCCCCGACCGGCATCCGACACCCTGATTGCCGTCCCCGTCCTCCCTCCCCCATGAGCGACATCCTCGACGACGAGACCGCGGCGAAGGTCATCAAGCACATCCGCGAGAGCGACCAGCCGAGTCCGCACTTCCAGGCGACGATGATCAACTTCGTCTACTCGCTCCACCAGAGCGACGGCGACCTCGACGAGATCGTCCTCGAGGACGGCGAGATGGCGGAGATCTTCAGCACCCTCCCGACCAACCCGGAACGCGAACTGCCCTACGTCGAATAGCGCGCGGTCCGGCCCCCGACGGACCGTTCGCGGTCACCGGCCGTGGGAGTACCGTTCCCCTCCTCTTCACCTCGAACGCCACACGACTGTCGTTGCGTCTTCGGTTAATCTCCCCATTTTTATATTTCTAGCTCGACCTCTCCTCCGGGGAAAGGGTGCCTCTGACAATCCGAGCCTCGCTCGGCCGAAACCCCTCCCCGTTTTTTGTGCCCGAGACGGTCGGCCCGGGCCGACTCCCCGCCTGTCGTCCCGCGGCGGCCGTCAGTCCACCTCGATGCCGTCCAGTTCGGCCTCGCAGTACGGACACCGGTAGTGGGTGACGAACTCCTCGTCTTTCAACCGGGTGTCCGCGTCGATTTCACGATACGACACCTCCCGGTCGCACTCCTGACACGTGACCTTCATCCGTTCCGTGGCGTCGCTACTCCGCGACGTCGAGATCTCGATCACAGACGGGACACGAGACGTCCGTCCCCGGCTCCGAAACCCGTCCCGTCCATCCACAGTCCGGACACTGTACTGGCTCCGGTCGAGACATGACGGATGGGGCGCGTCGCTTCCGACGGAAAAATCCCTTGCCGGTGGCGTCCGCCGTGACCACTCCCCCGACGGGCCACCTCTCCCGACCCCTCCGGACCCGTGAGAGGGCGTCCTCGACACAATTCTTTTAGTCCCTGCAATAGCTCACGATAACTAACGCTATCGCGGGCAACTCGGCGGCGGTTCCGACCGACGATCCCCGAGCTACCAATCGAGAACTAGATAATGGACGCACGATTTCACGAAGCCGGCGACCGGAGCGGGAACACGTATCTCGCAGCGTTCCTGATCGTCCTCGGCGTTCTGCAGTCGAGTAAGATCGTCGCGCCGGAGGTGGTTCTGACCTCCGACATCGGCACTCCGTTCGTCGCCTCCCCCGTGATCGTCACGCCCGCCATACTGCTGAGCGAATTCGCGGGCGTCGACCTGTGGCGGTTCTTCTGCACCAACGTAACCACGTCTTGTGTCTTCAACGACGTTCAGGCGGTCACCTACGCGCTGGCGTACGTGGGGACGGGGACGTTACTCTACGTTCGACCGTCTGGGACCGCGGTTCGCGCCGTTCGAGCGTTCCTGGCCGCCAATTTGCTGCTGTTCGTGCTAGTCGAACTGCTCCCGAGCGTTCCGCTCAGTCCGACTCGGATCGTGATTTACGCGGGGCTGATGGGTCTCGGACTGTCTCTCACGGGAGTCGGCGACCGCTCCTGGCTGCCGCGTCGCACCAGCAGTGACGCTTCACCGGCGAGTAGTGAGCGATCGGCGCCGCCCTCCACCGCCGGCGGAGGGGGGTCGGCCGCTGCCGACGGAGAGAGGTCGGCCGCTGCCGACGGAGAAAGGTCGGCCGCTGCCGATCCGCAGGGGCGGGCACCGACTGGCTCCGATGCGTCCCCGTCGACGCCGAACGCCGAGGCCCCGAACGCCGGGACCCCGAACGCCGAGGCCCCGAACGCCGGGACCCCGGACGACGAGGACCCCGGAAGCCACCGCCGACGCCTCCGGGACGACGTGGCGTCGCTCCGCGCCGACCTCGACCGTGCCGGGACGCTCGCCGACGAGGGTGACCTGGAGGACGCCCGCCAGCGACTCGTGGCCCTCGAATCACGCCTCGCGTCGGCCGAGGAGCGGGCCGCCGAACGTGGCTTCGGCGGTCTCCACGAGGAGATCGAGTCCCTCGAACGACGGCGAGCGGACCGCCTGCAGCACGTCACCGCCCGACTGGAGTCGTCATCCGTCCCCGACGAGATTCCACGCGCACCCGACGTGTCCGTCGACTACGGGGCGCTGACCGACGAAGAACCCATCGGCGGCGGCGGCAACGCCGACGTGAGCAAGGCGACGCTCCCGACGCCGACCGGGAACGTTACGCTGGCTATCAAACGGCCGCGGATGGCCGGGACCCTCCACACCGACGCCGTCGCCCGCATACTCGACGAGGCCGAAACGTGGGACCGGCTGGACGACCACGACCACATCGTCGGCGTCGTCGATTACGGGGACCAGCCGCTTCCCTGGATCGCGATGGAGTACATGGACGGCGGCCATCTCGGTGCGCGAAGCGGCGAGATGCCGCTCCCGCAGGCGCTCTGGACCGCGATCGCAGTCACGAAGGGGGTCCGACACGCTCACCGGCGCGGCGTCGCGCATCTCGACCTCAAGCCCGAGAACGTGCTGTTCCGTACGGTCGACGGCGCGTGGGACGTCCCCAAGGTGGCCGACTGGGGGCTCTCGAAGCACCTGCTCGACCACTCCGAGAGCGTCGACGGGCTGTCGGTCCACTACGCCGCGCCGGAGCAGTTCGAGGACGGGGGAGCGGCGACCGACGACCTCACCGACGTCTACCAGCTCGGGGCGGTGTTTTACGAACTGTTCACCGGCCAGCCGCCCTTCGACGGGCAGCCGTTCTCCGTGATCGAGCAGATCAAAACCGCTCGGCCGACGCCGCCGAGCGAGGTGGCGGACGTCCCGCCCGCCCTCGACGACGTCCTCCTGACGGCGCTGGCCAAGGAGAAGGCCGATCGCTACGAGGACATCATCCTCCTGCGGAACGCCCTACAAGACGTCTCCGAGGAGTTGTGA
Organism: Haloplanus sp. GDY1; assembly: GCF_023703775.1. Taxonomy (NCBI): domain Archaea; kingdom Methanobacteriati; phylum Methanobacteriota; class Halobacteria; order Halobacteriales; family Haloferacaceae; genus Haloplanus; species Haloplanus halophilus. The sequence goes on from NZ_CP098514.1 coordinate 2,723,726, forward strand.
CCCGCCGACTGCCCGTGGTGGCCTCTCGGGTCCGGATCGACGGGCGCACGACGGCGTTCTAATTTCGTATCCGCCCTCTCCGAGTTGAACGAGTCGGGACGTTCCTGCTCGCTACGCTGCGCGGGCTGCGACTACCGAGCTCAAATCGGCTCGGTTGAATTTGCTCAGCGAATCCGCCCTCCCCGATTTGAACGGGGGGCAAGCCGATCTACAGTCGGCTGCTCTACCAGTCTGAGCTAAGGGCGGGCACCTACACGTAATCGCCAGACTGGACTTAAGGATTCCCATTTGCCCGGCGGCCGGATCCGAACCCTTTCGTCGGCCGGTCGCCATCCACGCGGCATGGACGAGGAGCGACAGGCCACCTTCGGGCCGGACGGCGAACTGGAGACCGAGGCGCCGGAGGCGACGGGGACGAACGACTTCGGGGAGGAGACGGGCGCCGACGAGACGGACGGCGGCTTCAACCGCTACGCCGTCGTCAGCCTGCTCCAGAAGGCGATCCGACGCGGCGACGAGGAGGTGGCGGCGTGGTGTGCTTGGGAACTCGCCCGCTCGGGCTTCGGGTGGAACCTCTGGGACCGACTCAACACCTTCGTCGTCGAGGACCTGAAGGCCGACACGCAGGCCCCCCTGCTCGTCGGTCGGTACGAGGACCTGGCCGAGCGGTGGGACATGGACTCCCGGCGCGGGCAGATGGCGGCGGTCCAGGCCGCGCTCGTCGTCGCGCGTGCCCGGGCGGCCCGCGAGGGGGCCAACGCGGTGAACGGCTTCCACGCCGTCGCGGCGGAGCGGGCCGACGCCCACGACAGGGGCGAGGAGCCGACCCACACGTTCCCGGTCACGGCCGACGACCTGTCGGCGGACGGCGAGTACGACGTGGCCCTCGACGGCCACACCGGCGAGGGGAAGCGACTGGGGCGCAGTTCCCCCTTCTTTCGGGTCCACGGCGCGCGCGTCGGTCCCGAGGGCGAGACGGACGTGAGCGCCCGGTGGAAGCGGCTCTTTCTGACCCTCGACGAGTACGACTACACCGACGAACAGATCGAACACGCCCTCTCCGCGGTCGATCCGGGCGATCGGTGGACCGAGCCGGACTTCTAGTCCCAGAGGTCGTACATGTCGTCGCGGATCGTCTCCGCGTACCGCTCCCCGTCGATTCTGACCGACGGTTCCCCGGGTTCGACCCGCCCGACGTCGACGGCGTCGATGCCCTCCTCGCCCAGTGCCGCCAGGGCGTCGTCCGCCTCGTCGGCGTCGACCGTCGCCAGCAACGCGCCGGAGCCGAGGACGCGAAGCGGGTCGACGCCGACTGCGTCGCAGGCGGCGCGGGTCTCCTCGCGGACGTGGACGGCGTCGCGGTCGACGTGGAGGGTGACCTGGCCGGTCAGCGCCATCTCGATCAGGCCCTCGAGGACGCCGCCCTCGGTGGGGTCGTGCATGGCCGTCGCCACGGGGGCGAGGACGGCCGCCTCGGGCATCACGCTGAGGTCGTCGAACGCGGCCGTCGCGCGGTCGAGCAGGTCCGCCGGGAGGTCGAGTCGGTCGCGGAAGTCCGTCGCGAGCACCCCCGTCGCCTCGATGCCCGCGCCCTTGGTGAGGAGGATCCGGTTCCCCGGTTCGGCGCCGCCGGTCGGGACGAAACGGTCGGCCATCCCGAGACAGGTGAGCGAGCAGAGCGGCCGGTCGAGGCCGGCGACGACTTCGGTGTGCCCCCCGGCGACGGTCAGGCCGAGGCGCTCCGACTCCGCGTCGAGTTGGCCGGTGATGGTATCCAGCAGTTCGGGGTCGGCGTCGGGAAGCAGGACGGTGTTCAGGAGATACTCGGGCCGTCCGCCGGCGGCCGCCACGTCGTTCGAGGCGACGGCCACCGCCAGGTGGCCGATACGCTCGGCCGCCAGCGAGATGGGATCGGTGCTGGCGACCAGCGTCCCCTCCTCGACCCTGATCGCCGCGGCGTCCTCACCGAACGCCGGCCCCGCGAGCAGGTTCGGGTTGGGGGCACCCGTCCGGGAGAGGACGAGGTCCGACAGGACCGCCGGATCGAGTTTGCCGGTCATGCGCCGCGATAGGTCCGCCCCGCTCATGTGCCTTCCCGTCGGCACCCGTCGGATCGTCACGGATCGGCCCCACACCGCACCCTACAAGCCCCCCGGCGGGCTAGGTGGCGTATGCTCATGACGCCCGGTCCGACGGCCCTCCCGCCGTCGGTCAGGGAGGCGGCCGGCGAGGAACTGCTCAACCCCGACGTCGATCCGGCCTTCGCGGACCGGTACGACGCGCTCGAACGGAAGCTGTCGACGGTCTTCGGCACCGACGACGAGGTGGTCGTCCTCGGCGGCGAGGGCATCCTCGGACTGGAGGCGGCCATCGCCTCCACCGTCGCCCCCGGTGACCGCGTCCTCTGTCTCTCGAACGGGCCGTACGGCGACGGGTTCGCGGACTTCGTCGAGAGCTACGGCGGCGAGGCGACCCTCGTCGACGCCGACTACGACGGCCCGCTACCCGTCGACGACCTGGAGGCGACGCTCGCCGAGGAGTCGTTCGACCTCGCGACGATGGTCCACTGCGAGACGCCGACGGGCACGCTCAACGACCTCGACGCCGCGCTCGACCTGTTCGATGCCCACGACGTCCTCACCGTCGTCGACGCCGTCTCGTCGCTCGGCGGCGTGCCCGTCCCCACCGACCGAATCGACGTCGCACTCGGCGCGTCACAGAAGTGTTTCAGCGCGCCGCCCGGCCTCGCAGTCTGTGCCGTGAGCGACGCCGCGTGGGAGCGGATCGAGGCCCGCGACCCCGACTCGCTGTACACCAACCTGCTCCCGTGGCACGACGCCGAGCAGCCCTACCCCTACACCCACCTGTCGACGCTGGTGGTCGCGCTGGATGCGGCGCTCGACCTGTTGCTGGAGGAGGGCCTCGACGCCGTCTACGACCGCCACCGCGAGGCCGCCCGAGTCTGTCGGGAGCGGGGCCGCGAACTCGGTCTGGAGCCGTACCCGGATTCCGAGCGCAGTTCGCCGACGGTCACGGCCTTCTCGGTGCCGGGCCGGGCGACCGAGTTGCAGGAGCGCCTGCAAAGCGACCACGACGTCACCCTCTCGACCGGGCTCGGCGGCCTCGCGAACGACGTGCTCCGGGTCGGTCACATGGGATACAACGCCGACGTCGAGCGGGTGGCGCGGACGATGGACGCCCTCGGCACCGCACTCTAGTCCACGCCCCGCTCGGTCACCCGAATCCCCTTCTCCGCGAGGTGGCGCATCCGTCGCTGGGCGAACTCCTCCTCGCTCGTGCCGCGGGTCGCCAGCACGTACACCGTCGCGCTCCCCGCGGGCCGCATCGTCCGCCCGGCACGCTGTGCGCCCTGACGGCGCGACCCGCCGAGTCCCGAGGCGACGACGGCGAGTTCCGCGTTCGGCAGGTCGATGCCTTCGTCGCCGACGCGGGAGACCACGAGCGTCCGGCGCTCGCCCTCGCGGAACTCCTCGAACAGGCGATCCCGTTCGTGGTGTGGCGTCTCGCCGCTCACGAACGGAGCGTCGATGGCCGCCGCGATCTCCCGCCCGTGATCCAGCCAGTCGACGAACACGAGCGCCTTCGCGGCCGGATGCTCCGCGAGGAGGTGGCGCACCTCGTCGACCTTCGCCGGGTTCTCCGCGGCGATCCGGTGTTTCGCGCGCGGCTCCGCGCTCGCGTACGCGTTCCGTTCCTCGTCGTTCGCCCACGGGAGGTACCGGATCTCGACTTCGGGTTCCTGCACGTAGCCGGCGTCGAACAGCGCGTCCCAGTCGGTGCCGATGGGCGGCCCGACGAGCGTGTAGATCTCCGTCTCGCGGTCGTCCTCCCGAACCGGGGTCGCCGAGAGGCCGAGGCGGTGTTTGCTCTGGAGGTCCGCGCTGCGACGATACACTTCGCTCGGGATGTGGTGGACCTCGTCGTAGACGATCAGCCCCCACTCGCGGCGGTCGAACAGCGCGCGGTGCCGGTCCATGCCCGCGACCTGATAGGTGGCGACGGTGACGGGGCTGATGTCCTTCTCGCCGCCGTGGTACTCCCCAATCTGCTCCGGGCCGAGCGTCGTGTGTTCGAGGAGTTCCGACCGCCACTGGCCGGCGAGCTCTCGGCTGGGGACGAGGATCAGCGTCTCGCCGCCGACGGCGACGAGCGCGCCGATGGCGGCGACGGTCTTCCCGCTCCCCGAGGGGCCGACGAACACGCCCGCGCGCTGGTCCAGGAAGCGATCCACCCAGTCGCGCTGGTAGTCACGCAGGCTCGTCCGGAGTTCTACGTCGAGCGGCTCGCCCGTCTCCAGGTCGCGCTCGTCGACGACGGGGTAGCCCGCCTCGTAGAGGATCCGCTTGATCGCCGCCTCGCTCCCCTCGACCACCCAGCTCTCCGTGTCGGAGATGGGCGCGTGGAGGTGCTCCTCGTCGAGCTTCTGTCTGGCGACGTTGCCCATCAGGCTCTCGCTCGCCGCCTCGAGTACCGTGTAGCCGTCCTCGTGGGTGGTGAGGGTGAACTGTCTGGCGCGGGTCCACTGGCGCTCGATCCACTCCTCCAGATGGGGGGAGCGGCGGGGGAGGACCGACCGGACGGTTCCCAGGAGGTCGTCGAGGTCGTCGAACGGGGCGGCCCACACGTCCTCCTGGCGCACGCGGTAGAGGTAGCCTTTGGCCCCCGAGGTGTCGATCAGGTGGGCGAACCGGGAGAGCTGCGCGCGGGTGTACTGCGTCGGCTCGTCGACGACGAGTTCGCGGCGCTCCGGAAAGAGGATCACGCGCTCGCGGTCCGCGAGACGTCCCCACTCCGAGGGGTACCAGACCACGGGGTCGGACTCCACGTCGAGGCGCTCGACGTCGCCGGCGGCGACCAGTCGGTCGAGAGCCTCGCTCGCGGTCGCCTGCGAACAGTCGAGTCGGCGTGCGACCTGCTGGGCGGTGGCGACGGGTCGCCCCTCGTCCTGTAGCGCGTCGAGAAACGACTCCAGCGTGACGGCTCCGTCGTCACCGTCCCTCGGTTCGTCGGTCATCGGCCGCCGTACGGTCCCGACGGAGAAACGCGTTGTGACCCGTCGGTGTTCCCCCCTCGCCGTCCGGGCGGCGCCGACGGAGCGCTATCCCAGGAGGCCGAGGTCGTCGATCCGATCGACGATCACGTCGACCGCCTCGGCCGCGTCGGCGGTTCGCTTCCCGCCCGTGATGACGATCTTTCCGCTGCCGAAAAGCAGGATGACCACGTCGGGATCGTCCATCCGGTAGACCAGTCCCGGGAACTGCTCGGGTTCGTACTCGACGTCCTCCAGTCCCAGCCCGATGGCGAGGGCGTTGAGGTTGAGCGTGTGGCCGAGGTCGGCGCTGGAGACGATGTTCTGGACCGTGATCTCCGGGTCCTCCTCCACCGGAATCCTGAGGTCGCGGAGTTTCCCGAAGATGATTCCGAGTGCCTCGTGTACGTCGTCGATGCTCTTCGCGCCCGTACACACGATCTTGCCGGAGCGGAAGATGAGGGCCGCCGCCTTCGGCTCCTGTGTCCGATAGACCAGCCCCGGGAAGTTGTCCGGGTTGAAGTCGGCACCGGGGAGGTCCTCGGCCAGCGCTTCGAGGTCGAGTTCCTGTCCGATACCCGTCGACGCCACCACGTTCTGAATCTCTATCGAATCTGCCGGGTCACTCATCGTATGCGCGTCATTGGTATCCCCATCCTTATAAACCACCACGGCGATCCGCCGGATCGCCGGCTCCGCTCGTGTGGGCCGCTCCCACGAGAGAGGTCACCACGCAAATATCAGTACGGCTGCCGATTTCGTCCCAGATCGGAGCGGTTAAGTGTTCACCTCCCATCCGAGTGTAATGCGAAGGGCGAGGGCGACGGTGCCCTCGGCCTCACCCGGACCGGTCAGATCGACCGAGGCGATCCCGCGCCCGATCAACGGGCTTATGTGGATCGCCCTCGTCGGTTCAGGTCCGGACGAAACATGAGGATTCCACCCCTGCGGTCCGCCGTAAGCCGGAATCTGATGTGAGCCTTGGTGGTTCGGTGTCACCCGGTCGACGCGGTGACTCGAACCACGGACCTCAGTGGTCTATACGACGCGGAGACTCTCTACGAGTCTCCCCGCCACCCCTCACTCGCAAGAGTGAGCCCATTCCGGTTGATCCTGCCGGAGGCCATTGCTATCGGGGTCCGATTTAGCCATGCTAGTTGTACGAGTTCACACTCGTAGCAAATAGCTCCGTAACACGTGGCCAAACCACCCTACAGAGGCCGATAACCTCGGGAAACTGAGGCTAATAGGTCATACCCGTCTCACGTTGGAATACCGAGACGCGCAAACGCTCACGCGCTGTAGGACGTGGCTGCGGCCGATTAGGTAGACGGTGGGGTAACGGCCCACCGTGCCGATAATCGGTACGGGTTGTGAGAGCAAGAGCCCGGAGACGGAATCTGAGACAAGATTCCGGGCCCTACGGGGCGCAGCAGGCGCGAAACCTTTACACTGCACGCAAGTGCGATAAGGGGACCCCGAGTGCGAGGGCATACAGTCCTCGCTTTTCAGTACCGTAGGGAGGTACTGGAATAAGAGCTGGGCAAGACCGGTGCCAGCCGCCGCGGTAATACCGGCAGCTCGAGTGATGGCCGATCTTATTGGGCCTAAAGCGTTCGTAGCCGGCCGAGCAAGTCCATCGGGAAATCCGCCAGCCCAACTGGCGGGCGTCCGGTGGAAACTGCCCGGCTTGGGACCGGAAGACCCGAAGGGTACGTCTTGGGTAGGAGTGAAATCCCGTAATCCTGGACGGACCGCCGATGGCGAAAGCACTTCGGGAAGACGGATCCGACGGTGAGGGACGAAAGCCAGGGTCTCGAACCGGATTAGATACCCGGGTAGTCCTGGCCGTAAACGATGTCTGCTAGGTGTGACTCCCACTACGAGTGGGTGTTGTGCCGCAGGGAAGCCGCTAAGCAGACCGCCTGGGAAGTACGTCCGCAAGGATGAAACTTAAAGGAATTGGCGGGGGAGCACTACAACCGGAGGAGCCTGCGGTTTAATTGGACTCAACGCCGGACATCTCACCAGCATCGACAACGGTAATGACGGTCAGGTTGATGACCTTTCCAGAGCCGTTGAGAGGAGGTGCATGGCCGCCGTCAGCTCGTACCGTGAGGCGTCCTGTTAAGTCAGGCAACGAGCGAGACCCGCACTCCTAATTGCCAGCACCGGGTTCGCCCGGGTGGGTACATTAGGAGGACTGCCGTGGCCAACACGGAGGAAGGAACGGGCAACGGTAGGTCAGTATGCCCCGAATGTGCTGGGCTACACGCGGGCTACAATGGCCGAGACAATGGGTTCCCACCTCGAAAGAGGACGGTAATCTCCTAAACTCGGTCGTAGTTCGGATTGAGGGCTGAAACCCGCCCTCATGAAGCTGGATTCGGTAGTAATCGCGTGTCAGCAGCGCGCGGTGAATACGTCCCTGCTCCTTGCACACACCGCCCGTCAAAGCACCCGAGTGGGGTCCGGATGAGGCCGTCGCACGACGGTCGAATCTGGGCTCCGCAAGGGGGCTTAAGTCGTAACAAGGTAGCCGTAGGGGAATCTGCGGCTGGATCACCTCCTACTGACCGGGACCTCCCACACGGGAGGCCCACCACACGACCACACGGTCCACGGATCGACCACCGCATCGACCGGGCACCTTAGAACCACCACGGCTCACACTTCACCCACACCACCGTGTCCCCCCTCTCGGGGACCGGGCCCGTAGCTCAGCGGTAGAGCACCTCCTTTGCAAGGAGGACGCCCTGGGTTCGAATCCCAGCGGGTCCATGCCAGCCCGCCGCGCCGGATCGCACGCCTTAAGTGCGTGACGGCGCTCGGTTGGGCTACGCAAGACCGATGCACCATCCCGTGCGAACGCGGATGGGAAGGGTCGAACGCTCTCGCGTCCACGGGAGCGTGATGAAACCGTATGTACGTGCGATCCAGGCGTCCACTGGACCCGACAGTCAAACCGGGTCACTAGTGTGACAACCATCAATCTGGCTACTGTGCCAGCTGGTGAATGGCTCGGCTCGAGAGCCGACGACGGACGTGCCAAGCTGCGATAAGCCTCAGGGACCTGCATGGAAGGGAAGAACTGAGGATCTCCGAATGGGAATCCCCTCGCAATTGCCTCGCGCAATGGGGAACGCTCCGAATTGAAACATCTCAGTAGGAGCCGGAAGAGAACGCAAACCGCGATCCCGTCAGTAACCGCGAGTGAACGCGGGCCAGCCCAAACCGAATCTCTCACGAGACATGTGGTGTCGGCTGACTCTCAGCGTCCGACCCGTCCCGAGAAGTCTCCTGAAACGGAGCGCGATACAGGGTGACAGCCCCGTATCGGGATGCAGTACGACGTGCGTCAGTCCACGAGTAGCGGGGATTGGATATTCCTCGTGAAGGTCCCAGGCATCAACTGGGAAGGCTAAATACTCCTCGAGACCGATAGCGAACAAGTAGCGTGAGCGAACGCTGAAAAGTATCCCGAGAAGGGAACTGAAATAGAGCCTGAACTCAGCTGGCGATCGAGCGACGGGGCACGAAAGGTCCCTCGACGAACGACCGGAGGGCGACCTCTCAGTAGGACTCGAGGGAAGCCGGTGTTCCGTCGTGCGTTTTGAAAAACGAACCAGGGAGTGCACTTGCTCGGCGAGCCTAACCCGACCATCGGGGAAGGCGCAGGGAAACCGATACGAGCGCAGCATTGCCAGGCTCACCGTGTTCAAGCGCGGGGAGTCGAGCGGGTGCGACCCGAAACCGGGTGATCTACGCGTGGGCAGGGTGAAGCGTGCCGAAAGGCACGTGGAGGCCCGTTAGGGGTGGTGTCCTACAATACCCTCCCGTGACCTATGCGTAGGGGTGAAAGGCCCATCGAACCCGGCAACAGCTGGTTCCAGCCGAAACATGTCGAAGCATGACCTCACCTGAGGTAGTCCGCGAGGTAGAGCCACCGATTGGATGACCCGCCTCCGAGAGGAGTCGGCCATCCTGTCGAACTCCGAACTTGCGGACGCCGCAGACGGTGGGAGTCCGGTGTGCGGGGTAAGCCTGTGCACCGTAAGGGAGACAACCCAGCGGTAGGTTAAGGTCCCCAAGTGTGGATTAAGTGCGATCGAAGGTGGTCCCGAGCCCTAGACAGCCGGGAGGTGAGCTTAGAAGCAGCTACCCTCTAAGAAAAGCGTAACAGCTTACCGGCCGAGGTTCGGGGCGCCCAAAATGATCGGGGCTCAAATCCACCACCGAGACCTATCCGGTCCTATCACAGGGACATCGCGTAGGCTGGCACGCCGCTCGGACGGAAGCGCGGGCGAGAGTTCGTGTGGACCGAGTGGTGACGATAATCCTGGTCACAGTAGCAGCGATAGTCGGGTGTGACACCCGACGGCCTTACGAGCAAGGGTTCCTCGGCACTGCTAATCAGCCGAGGGTTAGCCGATCCTAAGTCCCGCCGTAACTCGACCGGGACAACGGGGAAACTGGTTAACATTCCAGTGCCACCACACGCTGAAAGTCGACGCTTTGGGGACAACCGAGCCGGGTTCTCGCCCGGTCGAATCAGGTACCGCCGTGGAAGCCGTAACGGCAGGAAGCGGCCGAACCCTGAGATAGCGTAAGTCGGTCGTACCTAGAGCCCGTGAAAAGACGAGTGTGGTGATCGTACCGAGATCCGACACAGGTGCTCTGCCGGCGAAAGGCAAGGCCCGTCGGGAGCAACCGGCGTTAGGGAATTCGGCAAGTTAGTCCCGTACGTTCGCAATAAGGGATGCCTGCTCTGTGCAAGAGCAGGTCGCAGTGACTCGGGCGCTCCGACTGTCTAGTAACAACATAGGTGACCGCAAATCCGCAAGGACTCGTACGGTCACTGAATCCTGCCCAGTGCGGGTATCTGAACACCTCGTACAAGAGGACGAAGGACCCGTCAACGGCGGGGGTAACTATGACCCTCTTAAGGTAGCGTAGTACCTTGCCGCTTCAGTAGCGGCTTGCATGAATGGATCAACGAGAGCGCCACTGTCCCAACGCTGGGCCCGGTGAACTGTACGTTCCAGTGCGGAGTCTGGAGACCCCCAAGGGGAAGCGAAGACCCTATAGAGCTTTACTGCAGGCTGTCGCTGAGACGTGGTCGCTACTGTGCAGCATAGGTAGGAGGCGGTACACAGGTACCCGCGCTAGCGGGCCACCGAGCCAGCATTGAAATACTACCCGGTAGTGACTGCGACTCTCACTCCTGGCGGAGGACACCGGTAGCCGGGCAGTTTGACTGGGGCGGTACGCGCTCGAAAAGATATCGAGCGCGCCCGATGGTCTCCTCATCCGGGTCGGAAACCCGGAAGAGAGCGCAAGAGCACAAGGAGGCCTGACAGTGTTCTTCCCAACGAGGAACGCTGACGCGAAAGCGTGGTCTAGCGAACCCACGAGGCTCATTCATGGGGCCCGTGGATGACAGAAAAGCTACCTTAGGGATAACAGAGTCGTCACTCGCAAGAGCACATATCGACCGAGTGGCTTGCTACCTCGATGTCGGTTCCCTCCATCCTGCCCGTGCAGAAGCGGGCAAGGGTGAGGTTGTTCGCCTATTAAAGGAGGTCGTGAGCTGGGTTTAGACCGTCGTGAGACAGGTCGGCTGCTATCTATTGGGGGTGTGACGGTACCTGACGGGAACAGGCGTATAGTACGAGAGGAACTCCGCCTGGGTGCCACTGGTGTACCGGTTGTCCGAAAGGGCAGTTGCCGGGCAGCCACGCACCACGGGGTAAGAGCTGAACGCATCTAAGCTCGAAACCCACCTGGAAAAGAGGTACCACCGAGGACACTCGTAGAAGACGAGTTAGATAGACTCGGGGTGTACGCGTCGAGGCAACGAGACGTTCAGCCCGCGAGCACTAACAGTTCGAGCCACATTCATTGGAATTCGCACTGTGATCCGATTTGACTGTCGGGTCCAGGCGCTAACTGGATCGCACGTATATACGGTTTCGGACGGACCGACCCTGGTGTGACGACGGTTCGATTCCGTCGGTCGGCATGAAGGCGGCCAGAGCGGCGGGGACACACCCGTACCCATCCCGAACACGGACGTTAAGCCCGCCTGCGTATCGAGCAGTACTGGAGTGGGCGACCCTCTGGGAGTCTCGGTTCGCCGCCTCACCACTCATACTGCAGTTTTCGTACCCACGAGCGACGGGGCTCCCCGTCGCCGCCGTTCGACTCCGACAGCGACCGCACCAGTCAGCGACCGCGTTCGTCGGTCGGAACGCGGTCAGCGGATCAGTCGGATCGACCCGGCGCAGTCTGTCGAATTAAACCCGGTTTAATCGGCGTAAACCCGGCCGAACCCGGGTTCAGCGCTGTCCCGATTTAATGGGGTGAGCGTCCGGGGACCGAACGGAATGAACACGAAACGAACCGGTGCGGTACTGATGGCGGTCGTGTTGCTGGTGTCGGCGGTGGCGCCAGCGATGGTGGCAGCGCAGACGGAATCGCTGTCGGTCGATCTCACACAGGCCGACGAGACGGGCATCGCGACGGTTTCCGTCGCGAGCAACGGGACGGCGGTGGAGAACGCGACGGTGGCCGTGACCGTCGGCGAGAACGAGACGTACGCGGGGACGGGCACGTACGAAACCGATGCCAACGGCGTCGTGTCGCTGCCGGAACCGAACGAGTCGGTGACGGTGACCGTCGAGGCGACGTACGATGGCGCGAACGCGTCGACGACGGCCACTCTCGATCCGGCGCTCGGCGCGACCCTCGCGGAGGCCGACGACGGGTCGGCGACGGTGACGGTGACGCGTGGGAACGCGACCGTGGAGAACGCGACGGTGACCGTGACCGTCGGTGAGAACGAGACGTACACGGGAACGGGCGAGTACGTGACCGACGCGAACGGGACGGTGTCGCTGCCGGTGCCGAACGAGTCGGTGACGGTGACGGTCGAGGCCACGTACGAGGGTGACTCGGTGACGACGACAGCCGATCTCGATCCGGGCCTCGACGTCGCCGTCGAGGGTGCCGACGACGGATCGGTCGTCGTGACGGTGACGCGTGGGAACGCGACCGTGGAGAACGCGACGGTGACCGTGACGGCGAACACGACCTACGCCGACGAGGGCGAGTACGAGACCGACGAGAACGGAACGGTCACGCTTGCCAACCCCGACGAGACGGCCGAACTGACCATCACGACCGCCGACGACGGTGACGAGGCGACCACCTCGGTGATCGTTCAGCACGTCCAGACGCTCGCGGTGGGCGTCGAACAGGCTGACGACGGCACGGTGACGGTCTCGGTCGGTCGTCTCGGCGAACCCGTGGCGAACGCGACGGTCGAGGTGACGGCCGACGGGAACGAGAGCTACGCGGGATCGGGCGAGTACGAAACGAGTGAGGGCGGAACGGTCGTGCTCCCCGCACCGTCGGAGAACGTCACGGTGACCGTGACGGCGACGGACGACGACGAGATGGCGACGACCACGACGGAACTGACGGCGCCGGACCCGGTCGGACCGTTCGGCCGGATCGTCTCGGGGTTCGTCGACGCGCTGAAGGGGTCGGGCTTCAGCGGCCCGCTCGGTCAGCAGGTGTCGGAGTTCGTGACGAACAACAACCCGTCGAACGCCAACGCTAGCGAGCGCGGACCGCCGGAGCACGCGCCCGACGACGACGGAAACGAAACCGAGGCGGACGGCAACGGGTCCCGGGTCGTTCCGGCCGGCCCACCGGTCGAGAACCCGGGCAACTCGGGATCGGCGCCGGGCCAGTCCGACGAGAGCGATGACGAGTCGGACGACTCGGACGCGCCGGGCAACTCGGGGTCGGCGCCGGGGCAGTCCGGCGACGATGACGACGGCCCGGGCAGCTCGGGGTCGGCGCCGGGCCAGTCCGACGAGAGCGATGACGATTCGGACGACTCGGACGCGCCGGGCAACTCGGGGTCGGCGCCGGGGCAGTCCGGTGAGGACGACCAGTCCGACGAGGCGGAGTCGGACGATAGCGACGGCTCGGACGATAGCGACGACTCGGACGACTCCAGCGACTCGGACGACTCCAGCGACTCGGACGACTCCAGCGACTCGGACGACTCCAGCGACTCGGACGACGGCGGAAACGGCAACGCGGGCGGAAACGGCAACGCGGGCGGTAACAGTGGCGGCAACGGCAACGCGGGCGGCAACGGCAACGGCCGATAGCTGACGCGCTCACTCCTTCTTTCGCCGGTCGAGGGCGGCGTCGAGCGTCGTCGCCGAGCAGTTCGCGAGGTCGGCGGCCCGATCGAGGGGGAGGTCCCGCGACCGGACCGCCGCCGCGGCGCCGGCGACGACGAACGGTTCGGGATCGGTGCCCGGCTCCCAGGCATCCTCGTCGAGTGCTCGGTCGGGACCGGTGGCGAGTGCGCGGACGGCCAGCAGCGTGGCGGCGAACGACTCGTCGACCGACTCGGCGCCGGCGGTGCCCGCGACGTCGACGACGCCCGCGAGGGCGAGTGCTGTTTCGGGGTCGTCGCCGACCAGGGCGCGGTCGATGGCGGCCGCCCGGACGTCGTCGAGGCTCATTCGTCCGGCGGGGAGAGGGCGTGGCCGACGACGGTGCCGTCGGGCGCCAGCGTCACCGTGCCGAGTTCGACGCGTTCGCCGGCGTCGGCGACCCGGTCGACCGCCCGGAGGGTGCGCTCGCGGTCGAGACGGTCCCAGACGGCCCGTTCGACGAGTCGCTGGAAGGCGTCCCGGTCGTCCCACGACGCCGTGAGGGTCGAGGGGACGTGGACGAGGAACCGGAGGGCGTCGTCGTCGACGCCGATGCTGACGCCGAAGGTGTCCGCGGGGGGTGCGTCGGGGTCGTCGCTCATGGGCGCGTTCGGCCCGCCGGAGGCATAAGCCGGTCGATGTGAGAGTGACTGACAGCCAGACGACGCCGCGATGGCGGCGCTTTTCAGCCGCCGACGCGGACTGCCGTCATGAGCTACGCCGTCGGACTCGTCGGCAAGCCCTCGGTGGGCAAGTCGACGTTCTTCAACGCCGCGACGATGAACGACGTGCCGGAGGGCGCCTATCCGTTCACGACCATCGATCCCAGCGTCGGGGAGGCGTACGTCCGCGTCGAGTGTGCGGCCCCGGAGTTCGGGGAGACTTGCACCCCGAGCGTGGGCTACTGTGACGACGGCGCACGTTTCGTCCCCGTCCAGCTCGTCGACGTCGCGGGCCTCATCCCCGGGGCACACGAGGGGAAGGGCCTCGGAAACCAGTTCCTGAGCGACCTCAACGAGACGGACGTGCTGATCCACGTCGTCGATTTCTCGGGCAAGACCGACAGCGAGGGCGAGGCGACCGAGGGCCACGACCCCCGCGACGACATCGACTTCCTCGAGGACGAACTCGACATGTGGTATCTGGGAGTTCTGGAGAAGGGCATCGAGCGCTTCGAGAGCAAGTACCACGGCGCGGACGCGGCCATCGAGGCCGACCTGGCCGAGCAGATGAGCGCCTTCCGGATCACCGAAGACGAGATCACGCAGGTGATCCTCTCGCTGGGTCTCGGTTTCGATCCGGCGGCGTGGGACGACGCGGATCGCGAGTCGCTGGCCCGGGAGATTCGCAAGCGCACGAAGCCGATGGTGATCGCGGCGAACAAGATCGACGACCCCGCGGCGGCGGCGAACTTCGCGGAGATTTCGGCCGATCCGGAGTACGACCACCTGACCTTCGTGCCCGTGAGCGCCCACGCGGAGAAGGCGCTGAAGGTCGCCGACGAGGCGGGGACGGTCGATTACCGCCCGGGTGACGACGACTTCGACGTCGTCGGCGACCCGAGCGAGGAGCAGGCGGCCGGATTGGAGCGGATCGGGGGTCTGCTGGCGGAGTACGGCGGGACGGGCGTCCAGGCGTCGCTGGAGGCGGCGCTATTCGACGCCCTCGACCTCATCGCGGTGTTCCCGGGGAGCGACGACGGGTCGACGAGCGATCAGGGGGTCTTCCGCGACTGTTTCCTCCTGCCCGACGGGTCGACGACGGCCGACTTCGCCTCCCACATCCACTCGGATCTGGGCGACGGGTTGCTCCACGGCATCGATTGCCGGTCGTCGAGACAGATCGGCGGTGGCCACGAACTCGACGACCGCGACGTGGTCGAACTCGTGACGACGAACTAATCCAGCGCGTCGAGGAGTGCGTCCAGCGCGGCCCGCGTGCTCTCCCGTTTCACGGCCCAGCGGTCGCCGTCGAAGACGTGGCGTTCGGCTCGGACGAAGGAGTCGCCGCTCCCCCAGGGGGCGGCGTGGGCGACGCCGACGAAGACGAGCCCGACCGGCTTCTCCTCGGTGCCGCCGGCGGGGCCGGCGATGCCGGTGGTGGAGACGCCCCAGTCCGTCCCGGCGATGTCGCGGACGCCCCGTGCCATCTCGCGGGCGACGGGCGCGGAGACGGCGCCGTGGGCGTCGAGGGACTCCCGGGAGACGCCCAGCGCGTCGAGTTTGGCGTCGTTGGAGTACGCGACCACGCCGCGGTCGAAGTAGTCGCTCGATCCGGGCACGTCGGTCAGGCGGGAGCCGACGAGGCCGCCGGTGAGGGATTCGGCGACGGCGACGGTCTCGTCCCGGTCACGGAGGCGGCGACCGAGGCGGCGTTCGGCGGCGTCTTCGGCGGGTTCGCCCTCGGTCGGTGCGACGGCGTCGGTCATACGGCCCCGTTGCACGCCGACGCCTATCAAACGGGTGGCGGACGCGGTATCCGCATCCCTCTCCTTTATGTCGGACGAGGTGAGTGAACGTGACATGGCAGACGAGACAATCGCGTTCGTCGGACTCGGAATCATGGGTGGACCGATGGCGAAGAACCTGCTGGACGCGGGCTACACCGTGATCGGCCACAACCGGTCACAGGAGCCGGTGGACGAACACGTCGAGGCCGGCGGCGAGTCCGCCGAGACGCCGAAGGAGGCGGCCGAACGGGCCGACGTGACCATCATGTGTCTGCCCAACTCGGACGTGGTCAGCGAGATCATGCGCAGCGAGGACGGCGTCCTCGCCGGTCTGAGCGAGGGGGACGTGGTGATCGACAACTCCACCATCTCGCCGATGGTGACCGAGGACCTCGCCGAGGAGGTCCGCGAGCGCGGCGCCCAGATGCTCGACGCGCCGATCAGCGGCGGCGAGGAGGGTGCCATCGCGGGGACGCTGTCGATCATGGTCGGCGGCGACGAGGACGTTCTCGAGCGGTGTCGGCCGATCCTCGAGGCGATGGGCGAGACGATCACGTACTGCGGCGACAACGGCGCCGGGCAGGTCACCAAGGCCTGCAACCAGATCGTCGTCGCCGGGACGATGGAGGCCGTCAGCGAGGCGCTGGTGTTCGCCTACAAGGCCGACGCGGACTTGGAGGCCGTCGTCGACGCCATCAGCGGCGGTGCCGCCGGCTGTTGGACGCTCGACAACCGCGCCCCCAGCATGATCCGGGGCGACTTCGAACCCGGCTTCTTCGCCGACTACCAGTACAAGGACCTGCGCATCGCGACCGACGCCGGCGAGGCGTACGAGGCGCCGATGCCCCAGACGGAACTCGTCCACGAGATGTACAAGTCCATGGTCGCCACGGGACGGGGGAAGGACGACAACTCCGGCGTGATGCAGGTCGTCGAGGACATGGCGGGCGTCGAGGCGCGAATCGAGGACGACTGACGCTCCGCGTCGTCCGACGGCGTTCGCTTCCACTCACTCCACGTCGTCGTGGTCCAGCAGTCGCCGCTCCCGGTCCGCGGGTGCGGGGTCGTAGGTGACGACCTCCAGCAGGTTGCCGGACGGATCGACGAAGTAGAACCCCTCGAACTCGCCCCAGTCGTACGGTCCCTGCTTCGGGAACTGGTCGTCGAGGGCGTCCATCAGCGACTCGTAGGTCTCGCGATCCGTCTCGAAGGCGACGTGGGCCTTGTCGAGCGGGTGGTCGAGCCCCCGTTCGTCCCACTTCTCGGCGCGTCCCGTCTCCATGAGCGTGACGACGGTTCCCGCCCCCGTCTCGAACATCACGTGTGCGCCCTGGAAGTCCTCCGGCGGGCGCAACAGGTTGAGGCCGAGGACGTCCCTGTAGAACTCGTGTGCGGCGTCGAGGTCGTCCACGTCGATGTTGATGTGGTCGACGGCGTCCATGGCACTACTGACGACGGAGTGCCGATATAGGTTTTCCCCGACGGTCGCCGTGACGCCGTCCGGATCGGCCGTGACGACCGAAGTGATACGGCAGAGGTCGCGGCCGGTTCAGGACTGCTTCCAGTCGGGTTCCGAACGAGGCGGCGAGAGGACGCCGATGCCGACGGCGGGTTCGTCGCCGCGGTTCTCGGCGCCGTGGAGTTCGTCGCTGGTGAACAGGTACGAGTCGCCCGGTCGGAGCGTGACCTCCCCGTCGTCGGTGATCGCCGTGAGAGTCCCCCGAATCATGTAGCCGATCTGCTCGTTGTCGTGCCGGTGGACGGGGAGCCGTGCTCCCGGGTCGACTCGCCAGTGTTTCATCGCCGCACGCTCGCCCGACGCGAGGTCCGCGAGGTACACCCCGCTGGCGACCTCCTCCCCGTCGGACGCGTCCTCGCTGATCCGCCTCATTCGAACTGTCCCCGTCACCGAGATGCGGAGGGGAGTTAATAAAGGTTCCTGAGGAACTTTTATATAATTACAGTCGTACCCTGCGGGTATGTCAGCCGACGACACGATTCGGGTGTTTCACCTACCCTTCTCGTTCATGTTGCCCCAGCGCGTCGCGGCCGACCGGGGCTACTTCGCCGACGAGGGGCTCGACGTCGAACTGATCGAGCGGGACCGGACCTGCGTGACGAACAAGTACATCCCCGCCGAGGAGACGCTGACCGGCGACAACGACGTCGACCTCTATCCCATCTGCAAGTGGGAGAGCCTCAAGCGGACCTGGGAGTTCGACGACGGCCGCATCGTCGCCAAGGGCACGTTCGCGGACCAGCCCTACGCCGTCTTCGTGCGCCCCGACTCGGACGTCGAGACGCCGGCCGATCTGGCGAACACGCCCGTCGGCGTCAACCGACGGACGGGCCAGGAGTACACCGCGATCAGGGCGCTCGAGGAACACATGGACGAGGACGAGGTGATCGTCGAGGGTCACGGGATGCCGACCGACCGCCTGCGGGCGCTACGCGACGGCGACGTCGAGGCGGTTTCCCTCCTCGACCCGCACATCACCCTCGCCGAACACCTCGGCTTCGAGAAGGTCCTGGAGTTCGAGAACCACATGGGCGTCGTCGGCGCCGAGGGACTGGAGGGGGAGACCCTCGACGCCTTCATGTGCGCCTATCGTCGGGCGGTCGAGACGATCAACGCCGAGCCGTCGGCCTATCGCGACCGGTATCTCGACATGCTCTGGAAGGACAGCGACGTCGCGCCGGACCTGTTCGAGGACGTCGACGCCGAGGCCGTCCGCGACGCCATCGAGGTGCCCGAGTACGAGGTGCCCGAACTCGCCGACCGCGAGGACCTGGACTACCACCTCGACTGGATGAAACGGCGGCAGTTGATCGACGCCGACGCCGACATCGACGCCATCGTCTCCCCGGTGCGGTGAGCCGGCGCCACGTCGACGCCCAGCAGGCCGCCTTCGACGAGTACCACGGGGACCCCGGCGACCTGCCGGTCGTGCGGGCGCGGTTCGAACACAACGGGAGCCCGCGGTACCTCCTCTATACGATCAAGCGGTTCGGCCTCGACCGGGCGCACGGCTTCCACCTCGACGTGGAACTCGTCTCGGACGACCTCGAAAGCGGGCTGACGACGATCCGGGAGCGACTGGACGAGGGGAGAACCGACCTCGTCGACACCGACTTCATCTCCGCCGCCCGGGAGCGTGCCGGGGGCGCCGACGTCGTCGCCGTCCACCCCTACGGGCGGACGGTCGGCGGGCTGGTCGCCCCCGAGGGGACGGACATCGAGGGACTGGCGGACCTCCGGGATCGCCGCGTCGGCGTCACCCGCCGCCTCGACAAGAACTGGATCCTGACGCGGGCGGCCTGCCGGGCGTTCCACGGCTTCGACCCCGCCGACACCGTCACCCTCGTCGAGGCGGGGTCGCGCGACGGGCTCACCGACCTGATCCGCGAGGGCGAGGTCGACGCCGGCTTTCAGTTCTGGCCGCTCGTGCCCGAACTCACGCGGACCGGACCGTACACGGAGGTCCTCCCGGTGGCCGGCCTGGTCCAGCGGCTCTCCGGCACCGACCGAAGACTCCCCGTGGCGACGTTTCTCACCGGCGAGTCGTTCCTGCGCGAGGAGACCGAGACGGTGCGGGCGTTCGCCCGCGCCGCCCGCGACGCGACCGACCGCCTCCGGGCCGACGACGACCTCTGGGTGGAACTCGGCGAGCGCCTGATGGCCGACGACGACCCCCGGGTCGTCCGGGCGGTCCGGGACGGCTGGCGCGACATGGCGGTCCGCGACTGGGACGCGGAGACGGTGGCGGGAATGCACCGGCTGTTCGACCACCTGAAATCCGTCGCCGGCACGGAGGCGCTGGGCGTCCAGGGGATCCCCGAGGGAACCCTCCGCCCGGATCCGTGACCGGTGTGCCGTGGTTCGACCACCGGTATGAACGTTTCCAAGGAACTTTTATCAGGGTACAGTCGTACCTGCGGGTATGCCGACCGACGAGAGTCTCGCGGCGCCCCGTCTGGGATCGCCCGGCGCCGCGGCGTGTGCCGCCCCCGAGTCGACGCGCCAGGTGACCGCTCCACGGCCCGGTGACCGATGACCCGGGGCCACGTCGACGCCCAGCAGGCCGCCCTCGACGCGCACCACGACGATCCGGGGGAACTGCCGGTCATGCGGGCGCGGTTCGAGCACAACGGGAGCCCGCGATACCTCCTCTATACGATCAAGCGGTTCGGCCTCGACCGGGCGCACGGCTTCCACCTCGACGTGGAACTCGTCTCCGACGCCCTCGAAGACGGCATCGAGACCGTCGAGGCCCAGCTGCAGGAGGGGCACGCCGACCTCATCGACATCGACTACATCTCCATCGCCCGGGAGCGCGCCGAGGGGGCGGACATCGTCGCCTTCCACCCCTACGGGCGGACGGTGGGGGGGCTGGTCGCCCCGGAGGACGCCGACATCGACGGGCTGGCGGACCTGTCCGGTCACCGGATCGGCGTCGTCCGCCGCCTCGACAAGAACTGGATCCTGACGCGGGCGGCCTGCCGGGAGTTCCACGGCTTCGACCCCGACGAGACGGCCACCCCCGTCGAGGCCGGGTCGAAGGTCGAACTCACGCGGATGATCGAGGAGGGCGAGGTCGACGCCGGCTTCCAGTTCTGGCAGATCGTCCCGGAGATCACGGAGACGGGCCCCTACGAGAACGTCCTGCCCGTCTCGGAACTGGTCCAGCGCCTCTCCGAGACGGACAACAAACTCCCCGTGGCGGCCTTCCTCACCAGCGAGTCGTACCTGCGCGAGGAGACCGAGACGGTGCGGGCGTTCACGGAGGCGTACCGCGACGCGGTCGACCGCCTCGTCGAGGACGACGAGATATGGGCGGAGATCAGCGAGCAACTCATGAGCTACGACGACCCCGACGTGATGCGCGCGGTGCGTGACGGCTGGCGCGACATGGTGGTCCGCGACTGGGACGCCGAGAGCGTCGAGGGGATGTACCGGCTGTTCGACCACCTGAAGTCAGTCGCCGGCGCCGAGGCGCTCGGCGTCGGGGAGATCCCCGAGGGCACCTTCGAGGTCGATCCATGACGGAGACGGTCACCTTCCAGTTGAACTGGGAGCCGAACGGCTTCCAGGCACCGTACTTCCTCGCGCGCCGCGAGGGCTTCTACGAGGAGGAGGGCCTCGACGTGGAGTTCGTCGAGGGTCACGGCTCGCCCTTCGCCGCCGAACAGACCGCGAAGGGTCGAAGCGACCTCGGCCTCGCCGGTGGGAGCGCCGTCCTCTCGGTGCGGAGCCAGGGGCTCGAACCGCTGGCGGTCGCCGCGGTCAGCCAGAAGACGCCGGCGACGGTCTACAGCCTCCGGGACGTCTTCGGCGAGCCGTTCACCGATCCCGAACAGCTCCGGGGACGGACGGTCGGCCCGTCGGCGACCAAGACCCGGATCCTCACCCTCCAGTTGCTGGAGGACCGGGGCATCCGCGACGAGGTGACGGTCAACGACGTCCAGAAACACACGCACCACCGCGTCGAACACCAGTTGCTCGACGGCGACGTCGACGCCGCGGTGGGGGTCGTCACCAACGGCAAGGAACTCGAACGGGAGTACGACCGGACGGCCGACGAACTCCTGATCGGGGACTACCTCGACGTCTACGGCATGACGGTCGTCACCAACCCCGAGTTCGCGGCGTCGAACCCGGGGACGATCCGCTCGTTCCTGCGAGCGACCGCCCGGGGGTGGGAACTGGCGACGAACGACCCCGATCGGGCCGTCGACGCGCTGATCGACCGGAACGCCCAGCTCGAACACAACCGCGAGGTCGAACACATGAAGTTCCTCGCGTCCGCCGAGGACCTCCAGTTCACCGAGTTCGTCCGCGAGGCGGGCTGGGGACACTTCGACGGCGGACGCTGGGAGAACCTGGCCGAGATGCTGGCGGAGACGGACTTGCTCGAATCGCCCGTCGACCCCGGGGCGGCGTGGACGAACGAGTACGTCGACGACGACGATCCGGTGATCGCGAACTACGCCGACCGGATCGGACGCTAGCCCCCGAGTCGCCACAGCGCGCGGTAGACCGTCCAGGGGTCGCGGTCGATTCGGTCGGCCACCGCCGTCACCGCGTCGAGATACTGCCAGTAGTCGGCGGGCGTGATCGGGTCCGGGGACGGTGCGGCCAGTTCCCCGGCGGCGCGGAGGCCCTCCCACTCCCGGTCACCGACGGCGACGTACGCCTCGGGGTGGGTGAACGCCAGAAACGCCGACGCCACCGCGACGTCGACGCCGGTTAACGCGGTTAATCGCTCGAGCTTACGCTCCCGGTCGGACGCGGCCGCCGCCCCGGTGATGGCGTCGACCATCGCCTCGTAGTCGTTGTCGAGGAACCGCTCCTCGGCCGCCCGTCGCTCCGCGTCCGGGACGGCCCGGCGGCGGTAGTACCACTGGACGACCCACTCGGCGTCGCGACGGCCGAACTCCCCGTCGGCGAACGCCCGGGGCAGCGTCTCGGTGTGTTCGCGTTCGACCATGTCGAACGGCTCCTCGCGTTCGTACGCCGCGGCCAGGTCGTCGACCGTCCCCGAGGTGAGGTCGTCGACCGACGATCCGTCTCGGTCGCTCATACCGTTCCGTACGGACCCGAACGGGTGAACGTTTCCGTTTTCGAAAATACCCGCGTGTACCGACGCGAGGCGCCGATTGGGCGGTTTTCGTACGGTACGGGATGACAACATTGATGTTCGACCGTCCTGATTTTTACACACAATGTCATCCGAATCAAGCGGCGAACAGGACGGGCCGACCAAGACGATCTGCCCGTACTGCGGCGTGGGGTGTGGGATCCAGATTACGCAGGACGACGACGGGGAAGTCAACTTCCGGCCGTGGGGCGACGCGCCGGTCAACGAGGGGAGCATCTGCATCAAGGGCGGGGCGGCGACCCAGTCGGTCAACCACGAGGATCGGCTGACCGACCCGCTGATCCGCGACGACGACGGCGAACTCCGTGAAGCCTCCTGGGACGAGGCCTACGACCTGGTCGTCGACGAGATGGAGCGCATCCGCGACGACCACAGCGCGCAGGCGATGGGCTTCTACGGCTGTTCGAAGGCGATGAACGAGGAGAACTACCTCATCCAGAAGCTCGCCCGTCGCTACGGCACCAACAGCGTCGACACCTGTACGCGGATGTGTCACTCCTCGACGGTGTACGCGCTCAAGAACAGCCTCGGCGAGGGCGCGATGACCAACAGCATGGCAGACCTGGAGGAGGCCGCGGACGTGTTCTGGATCCAGGGCGCCAACCCCGGCGAACAGCACCCCATCGCCAACAGCCAGTACTTCCGACAGGCGGTGCTGGAGGGGGCGACCGTCATCCAGGTCGACCCGCACGCGAACAAGACGACGCGGTCGTTCGAGATCGACGAGACCGACCGCCACATGCACCTCCAGCTCGAACCGGGGACGGACATCCCGCTGCTGAACGTCGTCATCAAGACCGTACTGGAGAACGGCTGGGTCGACGAGGAGTTCGTCGAGGAGCGCACCGAGGGCTTCGAGCACTTGGAGGAGACGCTGGCGGACTTCGACAAGGAGGAGGCCGCCGAGGAGTGTGGCGTCCCCCTGGAGGACATCGAACTCGCCGCCGAGAAGTACGCCAAGGCGAACAACGCGGCCATCTTCACGGGCATGGGGATGAGCCAGCACACCTGCGGCGTCGACAACGTGCAAAACGAGATCAACCTCGCCCTCATCACCGGGAACCTGGGCCGTCCGGGCACGGGCGTCAACCCCCTCCGCGGCCAGAACAACGTGCAGGGTGCCTCCGACGTGGGCGCGATGCCGAACGTCCTCCCCGGCTACCGCGACGTCTCCGACCCCGAGGTTCGCGCCGACGTCGAGGAGGTGTGGGACTTCGAGATCCCCTCGACGCCCGGGCTGACGAACGTCGAGGTCTCCCACGAGATCGGCGAGACGATCCACGGGCTCTACATCATGGGCGAGAACCCCGTGATGAGCGAACCCGACACCAACCAGGTCGAGAAGCGCCTGGAGGAACTGGACTTCATGGTGGTCCAGGACATCTACAAGACCGAGACCGCCGAGTACGCCGACGTGATCCTGCCCGCCACCTCGTGGGCCGAGCGCGACGGAACGGTCGTCAACACCGACCGCCGCACCCAGCGGATGCGCGGGGTCGACAAGGTCCACCCGAACACGAAACACGACCTCGAGATCCTCTGTGACGTCGGGAACCGCCTGTTCGGCGACGGCAGCTTCGACTTCGACGGTCCGGAGGAGGTGTTCGAGGAACTCCGGCAGGTCGCGCCCATCTTCCACGGCATGACCTACGACGTGCTCGGCGAGGAGGGGGTCCACTGGCCCTGCTACGAACCCGGCGACGAGGGCGACCCCTACCTCTACGAGGACGGGTTCACCACCGAGAGCGGCCTCGGTCAGATCGAGGGTGTGCGCCACCAGCCGCCGAAGGAAGTGCCCGACGACGAGTACCCGCTGATCCTCACCACCGGTCGGATCATCGAACACTACAACACGGGGACGATGAGCCGTCGCTCCGAGACGCTCAACCGCGTCGAGCCCGAGAACTTCGTCGACGTCCACCCGAACGACGCCGAGAACTACGGCATCGAGGACGGCGACTACGTGACCCTTCGGTCCCGGCGCGGGGAAATCGAGGTCGAGGCTCGCGTCACCGAGGACATCAAGGAGGGGACGGTGTGGACGACGCCGCACTTCGCCGACGCCGCTGGCAACCGGCTCACGAACGACGTGCTCGACGAGCGGGCGAAGATCCCCGAGTACAAGGCCGCAGCCGCGGAGATCGAGGTCACGGTCGACACCGCCGACGCCCCGGCGGACGACTAAGGTTACGGGTTCCGCTCCCCGTCGCCGACGTCCTCTATCAGTCGAACGTCACAGTCCACACAGGTCGCCATCAGGACGCGCTCGGATTCGGTGCAGCACGTCTCTATCGTCTCCGTCCGCTCGTCGTCGAGGCCGCCGCCACAGAGCGGACAGTAGCCGAGATACTTCCGCAGGTCACGGAGCGTCGCCACCCGCTCGTCTGGGTCGAGCGCCGTCCAGCGCTCGTCGCCACGCGATTCGAGGACCGCCGCGGCCGCGGCGTCGGCGAGGAGCGCGGCCGGCGAGAGCCACCGTCTCAACCCGCCGTCGGCGACGTAGGCCGCCTCGCCGACGTTCGACGCCTCGTCGACGCCGAGTAGCGTCGCCACGTCGTCGTCGGTCGGGCCCGCGTCCCGCATCCGTTCGATGCGGTCGTCCCACGCCGACGCGAACGAGTCCCGGAGGCGCCCCCCGCCGGGCGTCGCCCGGACGGCCGTCCCCTCGACGGGATCGAGCGTCTCGGGCAGGCGGAGTTCCTTGCCGAACAGTTCGAGGACCCGAGGCGGCAGATAGCGGACGGTGAGTTCCGGCGTTCCGGGGACGAGGTAGCCGCGGAAGTAGATCGCACCGAGCGCACCCACCAGCACGACGATGCCGCCCGCGACCCCCAGACCCGCCGCGACGGCGGCGGCGGCGAGAAGCGAGAGGACGACGTTCACCACCGTACAGGGGAGACATCGGTTCTCCCCGGTGTACTCGGGACGCCGCAGTCGATCGCCGACAGCGGTGAGTTCGTTACGCATCGCTGTCCGGTAGTGGGTACACCTCGAAAAAACCTGCGTGCCGAACGACTACTCGTCGCCGTTGCGCTTCAGCGCGCCGTAGGCGCCCGCACCGATCGCGGTCAGGGCTGCGCCGACGCCGAAGCCGGGGCCGCCGCCGGAGGTCTCACCGCCGCCGTCGCCGCCGTCACCGCCGTCGCCGCCGTCGCCGTCGCCCATGTCGCCGTCGGATTCCGTGGGCGTCGCCGTCGCGTCGCCGCCGTCGTCCATGCCGCCGCCGTCGGTTTCGGTGGGCGTCGCCGTCATGCCGCCGGAGACGCTGAACTCGCCACCTTCGCCCATGTGTTCCTCACAGAAGTATTCCGTGAGGCCGCCGGTAGCCTGGAAGGACGCCGAGCGGGTCACGCCGGTCTCGAAGACGTACTCGCCGCGGTAGACGATGCCGTCCTCCGCCGCGACCACGAGGTTGTGGCGTGACGTGCCTGCCTGACTGCTCTCGGGGATGAAGCTGGTGGTCCACTCGATGGAGTACTGACTGCCCGCTTCGACTTCCAGCGTCGGGTTGGTCGTCCCCGCGATGCTGGAGGGGGCGCGGCCGACGAACCCTTCTTCCGTCAGCTCCAGTTCGAACGTCGTTGCCTGTGCCGTCGTCGATCCCACGGCGCCGGCTAACCCTGCCGTCGTTGCTGCAGCACCGATCAGGAACTTTCTTCGCGTCGCCATGTCCGCACCGTGTATCCCGCATCAAATAAAATTACGGGATAGTATCCGTGAGTTTCACTCTCACAATAGCTAAATGCGCCGCTATCGAGTCGCGAAAAAACGGAGAAGTCGGTCGGGTTACTCTTCGCTGAGGCCGAAGACGGCGATGGTGGAGCCACGGCGACCGCCGTGGAGCCAGCCGGAGCCGCCGACCTGGACCGCGACGTACTGTTTGCCCTCGCCGGGGTCGTACCAGCTGGAGAGCGACGAGCAGATCGGTGCGCCGAGCTGGAACTGCCAGAGGCGGTCACCGCTCTCGCCGTCGTAGGCGATGATGTTCCCGTTCTGGGTGCCGGTGAACATGAGGCCGGTCGCGGTCGTGATCGACCCGCCCCAGAGGTAGTCGCTGGTGACTTCCTGGGAGATCCAGTCGCGCCAGACGACGTCGCCCGAGGCCGGGTCGACGGCGACGATGGCGCTGAGGTTGCCGTTCCAGTCGGCCGGTTCGGTGACGTCGGGCCAGTCGTTGAGGCCGCCGCCCCAGTAGGTCTGGCCGGCCTCGTACTGCGCCTCCTCCCAGAAGATCTCGTGAGGCGCGTTGTTCTGGTTCATGTACATCAGGCCCGTCTCGTGGCTGTACGACGGCGGCTGCCAGTCGTTGCCACCGTGTGCGCCCGGCACGAAGGCGACCCGACGGTCCTCGTCGGTGTGTGGAATCATCTTCCACATGTTGATGTGCTGGGTCGTCTCCTCGGAGCGCTCGAGCAGGCGACCGTTCTCGGCGTCCATCGTGTAGACCCAGGCGGTCTTGCCGGGGCTGAGGACGACGTCGCGCGTCTCGTCGCCCATCTCCATGTCGTTGACGCGGATCTTGGTCGCCGAGGAGTCGTAGTCCCACACGTCGTGGGGGGACTCGCCGTAGTGCCACTGGATGGACCCGTCGTCGGCGCTGAGGGTCAGCGTCCCGATGGTGTAGCGGTTCGGACCCGGACGGACCGTGCCGTCGAAGTCCGGGCCGGGGTTCCCGACGGGCGCGTGGATCATGCCGCTGTCGGGATCGATGGTCGGCGTCATCCACACGGTACCGGCGCCGTGTTCGTGGGAGTCGCCGGCCCACTCCTCGGGCGGCGTCGTGTTGGTTCGCCAGATCTCGTCCCCGCTCTCGGGGTCGAGCGCCGCGACGAACCCGCTGACGCCGTACTCGCCGCCGGCGGAGCCGGTGATGACCTGGCCCTCGTAGACGACGGGCGCCCAGGTGGCGGAGTAGCCGATCTCGTGGTCACCGGTCGACTTGTACCACGCCTCTTGGCCGGTGTAGCGGTTGAGCGCCACGACACCGGAGTCGAGCGTGGTCATGTAGACCTTGTCGCCGTAGACGGCGAAGCCACGGTTGTTCGCGTCACAGCAGAGTAGGAGCCCCTGCGGGTTCGCGTACGTGTAACTCCAGAGGGTCTCGCCGGTGCGGGCGTTGATCGCCTTCGCGTGGTTCGGCCCGTTGGTCTGGTACATGACCGGCGGATCCCCGGGGACGACGATGGGGACGCCCTCCATGCTGGAGGCGACGCCGCTCTGTACCAGATACTCCATCTGGAGGTTCTCGACGTTGTCGGGCGTGATCACGTCGGCGGACGTGTACCGCTGCTGCTGGTAGTTCCCGCCGTACATCAGCCAGCTCTCGGGGTTGTCGACCGCCGAGGCGTGGAGATCCTCCTGGGTGACGTCTCGCTGGGGGATCTGCTCGATGTCGAACTGGTGGGTGATCGACTCGTCGGGCAGGTTCGTCAGCGTGTACCCGTCCTCGACCTCCACCATCTCGATGTTCTGTGCCGCCTGAGCCGCTTTGTCTACTTCCTGAATGCTAGCCATGCGTTACGCACCTCCCGTGCGCGGGGCGCGCATTTCGTCCGTGATGCGCATCACGTCGTTCGTGAGATCCTCCTGTCCGACGATCATCATCGCCGCACCGGCCGACAGCGCGGCGGTGAGCTGCGCGTCGCTCAGCTCCTGAGCGCCGGCGAGGTCCTCGGCGGCGTTGGCGAGCAGATGCAGTCCGGCGTACATCTGCTTGAGGTCCCCGTAGTTGTTGTCGAGGATGGTGTCCGTCAGGAGTACCTCGTTCTGCCAGAGGTACGTATCGAGGTAGTCCGTCCACAGCAGGACGCCCGCCGCCGCTCGCTGGTGGAGCGGAGCGATGTTGGCGGGGTCGAACCCCTCGACGCCGGCCGGGATGTTCTTCGTCGGCACCCACATGGCCAGCCGTTCCTTGTTGTTGACGACGTTGACGACCGTCGACGTCAGCTCCTCCTCGGTGTAGCCGAGTTCGAGGAGCGCGGACGCGAGCGCGCCCGTGCTGATGAGTTCGCGCGCCGTCGCGGCGATGTGCTCGGGCGTGAACTCCGGCAGGTTCTCCTCGACGCTCTCGAAGAAGCCGACTTCGACGAGATGCTCGTGGATCGCCCAGCCGGGCTCGGCGAGCTCCTGATAGGCCGTGCTGTCCTCGGCCGGGACGCCCATCGCGCGGAGCTCGTCCAGCTGAGCGATCTGTCCTTCCAGGGCGGCGAGTTCGCTACCCAGCAGACCCGCGTCCAGTTCTCCGGTCAGGTCCTCGCTGATGGCCTCGCCCATCGCGGCGAGTTCCCCCGCCGTCTCCCCTTCTACTTCTCCCCTGAGGTCGCTCAGGGTGAACTCACTACCTGCTGCCACTGCGCCGGTCAACCCGACGACCTTGAGGAACTGTCGGCGGTCCTCTTGGTCGATCTGGGGCATTCCGTTTACATATTGCGACATGCCATACCACTCCGTACGTAGCGTAGGAATTGTCTATATTTAACTTTGTGATATATTTCACAATTGAAGACGTTAATTAAATATGAGTGTATAAGGGGCTATAGCGGAAACGTGCGCTGCCGAGAGGATGGGACCGTCTATCCGCCGTTGTCGAATTTGTTCGGGTTATCGGACCGTGAGTTGACCGATCATCCCGGACGCCACGTGGGGGACACAGACGTAGGTGTAGTCGCCGGTCGTTTCGAAGGTGTGGTAGTACGACGTTCCGGCCGCGTTGAGCGAGAGGTGGTTGACGTTCTCGCCCGAGATGTCGTAGCTCGCGAACGGCTCCGCACCTTCCGGGAGTTCGACGTCGCTCGCGGCGTCGGGGTGTCCCGAGACGTTGTGGCCGCCAGAGTCGAAGACCCACTCGACGGTGTCGCCCTGTGACACCGCGGTGTTCGCCGGTTCGAACTGGAGGCTGCCACCCGGACCGACGGAGATCGTCGCGTCCGGCTCCGGCGCCGGCGTCGACGTGGCCGTCGCCGTCGCCGTGGCCGTCGGTTCCGGGGTGTCGGTCGCCGTCGCCGTCGCCGTCGCCTCTCCGCCACCGCCACCGTTGCCGCCGGAACAGCCCGCGAGCCCGGCGAGAACGACACTGCTGAACGTGGCTGCGAATTTCCGCCGCGACAGGAACTCGTTCGACTGCTTTGAGACCATCGACTCGAACTTCGGTTTGCGTCTAATAAACCTGATGAAGTCGCGTCAGGGACTCCCACACACACGCCCGGACATGTCCGATCCGCTACCAGATCGCGGCCGTTCGCCGGCAGTTTATATATGGCGTGGGACCAAGCATCCACCGTGCGAGTTCGAGAGTTTCCCGTCCTCGGCGACGAGGACGAACGAGCGGTCGAGGCGTTCGCCGCGGGACTCGACCGCGAGGCGGCGCGGGTCCTCGCCTATCTGGTCGGGCGCGAGGACACCGACCGCTTCTCCGGCGAGGCGGCGTCGCGGCTGGCCGTCCGCGTCGGCGTCGACCTGGGTCGCGGCCGGGTCTCCGACGTCCTCGCCACGCTCACCGACAGCGGTCTGGTCACCGAGACGACCGTCGAGAGCGAGGCGCCGGGCCGTCCCCCCAAGGGCTGGCGCGCCGACGCCGGCCACGACCGGACGGTCGAGCGCGTGCGCGCCCTCCACTCCGAGGCGCTGCTCGACCGGGCGGCGTCGGTCGCCGCGAGCCTCGGCGACGACGTCGGCGTCGACGCCGGCGCACGGTCGGGGACCCTCGATCCGGTCGCGGTGGGGCTCAACTGGGAGCCCAACGGTCTCCACGCGCCCCTGTTCGCGGGGCGCTACGACGTCGACGTGAGCTTCACGGGCCGTCGCGGCTCCCGCGCCGCGCTGTCCGCGGTGGCCGACGGCGACGTCGACGTGGCGCTCACCGGCGCCGCGACGCTGCTTCGCGCCCACGCCGACGGTCACGACGTGATCCCCCTCGCGCTCTACTACCAGCGGGCGATGGTCGTCCTCTACACCACCCGCGAGACGTTCGGGGGTCCGCTCCGGAGCGTGGAGGACGTGCGCGGCCGTCGGGTCGCCATGCCCGCCGGCTCCGAGACGGGGGCGCTCGGGCGGCTCTTCCTGTCACAGGCCGGCGTCGTCGACGACGTGACCGTCGTCCGCGCCGACGGCGAGGAGCGCGAGGCGCTGCTCGACGGCGACGCCGACGTGGCGACCGGCGTCTTCACCGATCCGCTGGAACTGGAGGCCGCCGGCCACGACGTGGATTCGGTGCTCGTGGCCGACCACTTCCCGGTCCCCGGGCCCGCCTTCGTCGTCCGCCGGGAGACGCTCCGGGACCGTCCCGCCGCGCTCCGGGGGTTCCTCGAAGGCGCGATGGCCGGCTGGAGCGCCGCCAAGGTCGACCCCGCGGCGGCGGTCGACGCCCTCGACGGACGAGGCGGCGAGCGGGACGCGGCCGAGCGGCGCAAACTCGCCCAGGCGCTCGACCGCTTCGCGGACAGCGACGCCGTCGAGAAGAACGGCTGGGGGTGGCACTCCGTCGAGACGTGGCAGCGGCTCCGGATCGCCCTCGATCAGGCGGACGCGCTATGATTCGGGTCGAGGATCTGTCGGTCACCTACGGCGACCTCCGCGCGCTCGCCGACGTCTCCCTCGACGTCGCCGACGGCGAGTTCGTCACGGTCGTCGGCCCCTCGGGCTGTGGCAAGACCACGCTCCTTCGGACCATCGGCGGGCTGGAGGAGCCGACGACGGGCCGCGTCACCGTCGACGGCGACCCGCCCGAGGTCGCCCAGTCGGACGCCCGCCTCGGCTTCGTCTTCCAGGAGCACACCCTGTTGCCTTGGAAGACCGCCGTCGAGAACGTCACCTTCCTCCGGCGGATGGCGGGGAAGGACCCCGACCCCGAGGGCGCCCGCGACCTGCTCTCGACGACGGGGCTCGACGGCTTCGAGGACGCCCGCCCCGGCGAACTCTCCGGGGGCATGAAACAGCGGGTCGCCATCGCCCGCGCCATCCACCTCGGCGCCGAGGTGTTGCTCATGGACGAACCGTTCGGCGAACTCGACGAGATCACCCGCGACGAGATGAGCGTCGAGATCCTCCGCCTCTGGCGCGAGAACCGAAAGACCGTCGTGTTCGTCACCCACAGCGTCCCCGAGGCCGTCTTCCTCGGCGACCGCTGCATCGTGGTCTCGGGGTCGTCCGGCGCCGACCCGGCCGCCGGCGACGACGCGCCCGGTCGGATCGTCGGCGAGTTCGACGTCGACCTCCCGCGTCCCCGCGACGAGTCGGTGTTCGGCTCCGAGGCCTTCGGGACCCAGGTCGCCGAGGTGCGCCGGGCGCTCCACGACGACGCATGAGCGTCGCGGAACGCGTTCCGCTCCCCGACGTGACGCTCCCGGTCGCGGGACTGGTCGCCGCCGTCGGCTGCTGGTGGGCGGTCACCGTCGCCTTCGCCATTCCCCCCTTTCTCCTGCCGTCGCCGGCCGCCGTCGCCGCCCGCCTCGCCGGCGACCCCGCGCTCTACCTGTCGAGCGCCGCCGAGACGCTCCGGAAGGTCCTCGTCGGCGGCGCCGTCGGGGTGGTCGCCGGCTTCGCCATCGCCGTCCTCGTCGCCACGATCCCCCTGCTCAAGCGGGCGATCTACCCCTACCTCGTCGCGATGCGCGTCCTCCCGAAGATCGCGGTCGCGCCCCTCTTTCTCATCTACTTCGGCGTCGGCTTCGGGACGGCCGTCCTCTTCGTCGCCCTCGTCGTCTTCTTCCCCGTCGTCGTCGGGACGGCCGCGGGCCTCTCGCGGACGCCCGAGGCCCACCTCGATCTGCTCCGGTCGGTCGACGCCGACCCCGTCCGGACCTTCCTCGCAGTACGGCTGCCCCACGCCCTCCCCGACGTCTTCGCCGGCCTGAAACAGGCGGTCACGCTGGCCGTCGTGGGCGCCGTCGTCGCGGAGTGGATCCTCTCGAACGACGGCCTCGGCTCCCTGATCCTCGTCGCCTCGGAGAACGTGCAGGTGGACGTGATGCTCGCCGCGCTCGCGGTGTTGCTCCCCATCGGGTTCCTCCTCTACGGCGGCGTGACGCTCTGTCAGCGCGCGGTCGCGTGGGCCTAGCCCCTGTCCAGTCGCTAGCCCCAGTCCAGGCGCCGCTCCACCGCCGCGGGCACGAGGTAGAAGCCGAGGCCGAGGAGGGTGAGGGCGCCCAGGGTCGCGAAGGTGGCGCTCGTCCGCAGGAACTCGGCGGTGTGGAACAGCCGGTAGCCGAGCCCGGACTGGAGGGTGAGGAACTCCGCGACGACGGTGCCCACGACGGCCAGCGCGGCGGCGAGTTTCACGCCGGCGAAGACGCTCGGCGCGGCCGCGGGCACCCGGACCCGGAGGAAGGTCCGCGCCGGCGACGCCCGAACCGAGCGGGCGAGGTCGGTGTACTCTCGGGGGACCGACCGGAGCCCGTCGACCGACGCGATTGCGACGGGAAAGACGGTCATGGTGGTGACGAGGGCGGCCCGCGAGAGGACGCCGTCGCCGATCCAGAGGAAGACGAGGGGGGCGACCGCGATCAGCGGCGCGATGCGCAGCGCGATCAGGTAGGGGTGGAGGATCGCGGCCGCCGCCCGCGACCCGACCATCGCGAAGGCGAGGGTGAGACCGACGACGACCCCGCCGACGAGGCCGAGGGCCGCCGTCGCCGCCGTGACGCCCGTCGCCGCGAGCAGCGTCCCCCGGGCCGCCACGGCCGCCGTCGCCACGTCGACCGGCGAGGGGAGGATCACCTCCGGGACGCCGGTCGCCGTCACGAACCACTGCCAGCAGCCGACGACGACGACGAACACCGCGACGGGGGGCCAGGCGTGGCCGAGGACCGACCGGACGGTCCCGCCGCTCACCGTCGGCGTCTCGACGGCCGCGAGTCGCCGATCGGAGGTCGACATCAGACGACGTCGGCGTACGACCCCACGTATCGGGAGTCGGTGTCGAGGTAGTCGTTGGTCCAGACGGCGCTCGGGTCGACTTCGCCGCCCAGGGCGTCCGCGTCCGCGAGGGCGTCGCGGACGACCCGCCAGGGTTCGGCCTCGCTCCACCCCCAGCCGTGGTCCCTGACGGCGTCGCTCAGCATGAACTCCCCGGCCATGGTCTCCCACTTCCGGCGCTGCTGGTCGCGGGACTCCGAGAGGACGCCGTTCGCCTCGACCAGCAGGTCGGTCGCCTCGCCGGGGCGCTGCTGAGCCCACGCGGCCCCGCGGGCGGTCGCCCGGAGGAACGCCCGGACGGCCTCGGGGTTGGCTGCGGCCCAGTCCCGCTCCGCCGCGATCACGTGGCCGTAGGAGGGGATCGCGTTCGCGACGGGGATGCTGTCGACGGTGTAGTCCTGGGCCTCGGCGCTGATGGCGTCGCCGAAGACGCCGCCGGCGGCGTCGATCTCGCCCGCGAGGAGCTGCTGGACCGTGTCGTAGCCGGTGTCGACCATCTCGACGTCCTCGCGGACGCCCGCCTCCGCCAGGAGCAGCGAGGTGAGCATCCGCACCATCCCCGGACCGGTGCCGACCGTCTTGC
Source organism: Haloplanus sp. GDY1 (assembly GCF_023703775.1). NCBI lineage: Archaea > Methanobacteriati > Methanobacteriota > Halobacteria > Halobacteriales > Haloferacaceae > Haloplanus > Haloplanus halophilus. The sequence continues at coordinate 2,757,618 of NZ_CP098514.1, forward strand.
CGGCGAGTTGCTCGACGTCGGTCAGTTCGCCGCCGAAGGTCTCCCGCGTCGAGAACACCACCGCCGGACTCCGCTGCATCACGACCCCCACCGACTGCGGTGAGAGGCCCCGGCTGTTGATGTTCAGCACCTGATCGCTGCTCGTGACCGCGAAGTCGACGTTGCCGAGGCCGGCCTGCTTCGCCGAGAACGTCGATCCCTCTCCCGTCTCGATGGCGTCGAGCGTCAGCCCCTCCTCCTCGTAGAACCCCTTCGCCTTCGCGGTGAAGTAGGGGACGTGGAGCCCGCTCGGCTTCCAGTTGAGGAGCAGCGACGACTCGCCCGGGATCGGCGTCCCCGTGGCCGTGCCGGTGGGTGTCGCCTCCCCGCCGGCCCCGGCGTCCGTCCCGCCGAGACATCCCGAGAGCCCCGTCGCCCCGGCAGCGCCCGCCGCGACGAGAAACGATCGTCTCGTCGGTGTGGATTCCATGGGCGCCACTCAGGACACGGATAGTATAAAAATTCCGGTGAAACGTTTATTAACTGACCCCGATCTCGTCGTCCGACGGCGACCACTCGAACTCGAGTTCGAGTTCCAGTTGGCGGTGGGTCTCGCCCACGAACTCCACCTCGACCTCGATGGGTTCGTCGAACTCGAAGGGGATCTCCCACTCGTCGGTGGAGATCGTGAGTCGGGGCTCCGATTCGATCTGGTCGGCGAGGTCACGCAGGAACGCCGCCGTCGACTCCCGGGAGAGGCGCACCTCCCGCTCGAAGTAGCCGTCGGTGACGGTCCGTGGACCGTCGTTCGCGTCCGGCAGGTCGGCCATACCGTGCCATACGAGGAGAGAGGTAAAATAGTGTGCGTCCCAAGGACGGACGACCGATGTCCCTGTTCGACGTTCTCGGGAGCAAGGCGCGACTACAGATCATCCGCGAACTGTCCACGGAACCCCGGTACGTCTCCGAACTCGCCGACCGCGTCGGGATGGACGGCAAGACCGCGGTACACCACCTCTCGACGCTCGAGGAGGCGGGCATCGTCGAGAGCTACCGGACCAGCCGACGGAAGTACTACCGGCTGACCAAGCGCATCGAACTGCGCGCCTCGCCCGAACCCGACCCCATGTTTCTGCTACACGCCGTCGACGTCGACGAGGCCGAACAGTCCCGGTAGCGCGACGTCCGCCCCGCTCCCGACGGCGCGTGTATAATAATTCAATGCACGTTACTACTCGCGTACTAACATACATAACGGTCGACCGCTATCGACGGTCCATGGTACGCACGCGGATGGTTGTCGGTATCGTGTTGTTGCTGTCGCTTCTCGTCGCTTCTCCGGCGGCGTCGGCGGTGGCCGACGACGTGGGGATCGAGGCCCCCGTCGACCCGGTCCTCGCCCAGGAGGAGGGTGAGGAGGAAGAGGGCGGTATCGAGGGGGCCATCGAGGGCTTCATCGAGGCACAGGGCACCGTCGGGGCGGTGATCGTGTTGCTCGGCGGCGCCCTCCTGCTGGCCGCCAGTACGGAAAAGCTCATCAGTTACCTCGCCCGCGCCGCGCTCAACCTGAAGATGTCGCTGTTCGCGCTCGCCATCATCTTCACCGGCTTCGAGTTCGACGACACGATCCTCGCGCTCGTGTTGTCGGCCGGCGGGCTGGAGGAGGCGGCGCTCGGGTCGGCGCTCGGGACGGGGCTGGCGATCATCGGCGTGACGCTCGCGCTCGCGGCCCTCGTCGAGCCGTTCCCGGTCGACCTGCCGAACGACTACGTCGCCATCTTCGGGCTCGCGCCGCTGATCCTGGTCCCCTTCGTCCTGCTGGGGACGTTGACGGCGATCCACGGGATCGTCCTGACGGCCTTCTTCGTCTTCGCGTTCGGCTACTTCATCGTCCGGGAGCGCCGGCGCGACGTGCCCGTGTTCCGGAACACGGATCTGGGAAAGCAGCTCCGCCCCGACGGCGGAACCGCGACGCGGGCGGACGCGCTCGACGAGATCGCGGAGGAACGGATCCTCGGCGACCTCGCGGACTCCGGGATCGTGTGGATCGTCCTCTCGATCCTGGCGCTGGTCGGCATCGTCTTCGCGGCCATGCTCCTCGAGGGCGGCTCCGGCGTCGTGATGGAGGGGTTCGGCCTCTCCGGCACCGTCTTCGGGGCGACCATCCTCACCCTGATCCTCACCTTCGAGGACATCATGCTGACGCTGGAGCCGGTTCGGCGGGGCTTCCCCGAGATCGGCGTCGGCAACGTCATCGGGAGCGTCCTGTTCTCCGTGACGGGGAACATCGGCGTCATCATGTTCCTCAGCGAGGTGAGCATCTCCTCGTCCGTCCTCACCTTCCACCTGCCCTTCATGATCGTCGTGACGGCCCTCGCCGCGTACTTCTTCTACGAGGGGCAGATCGAGCGGTGGCACGGCGCCCTGCTCGGGGGGCTCTACGTCGCGTACTGGGTGATCGCGCTCGTCGTGTTCAGCGGCGTCCCGATCGGCGAGTAACGTCCCCCCGGCCATTTCGACCGCCGGAGCCGTGCCCTCACACCGCGTAGTTCGCGACCCAGTACGCGGCGTACGCGGCGAGCAGGACGGCGCCCGTGGGGCGACCCACCTTCCCGCGGTAGAACGCGACGGCGACGACGAGCATCGTCCCGAAGAAGAAGGGCCAGTGGACGGTGACGACCGAGCCGGTCGTGTTCAGCGGGTGGACCAGCGCGATCAGCCCCGCGTTGGCGCTGACGAAAAAGAGCATGCTCCCGACGACGTTGCCGACGCCGATGTGGGGTCGCCCCCGGCGGACGGGCTCGACCGTCAGGAACAGTTCCTCCAGCGACGCGATGAAGCTCATCACCGTCGCGCCGAAGGCGAGGCCGGTCACCCCGAGGAGCGTCAGCAGTTCCTTCGCCCCCTCGACGGCGAGTTCGGAGCCGACGGTCATCCCCACCGTGGCGACGACGGCGACGCCGAGAAACGCCGGACCCTCGTACCTCTCGGGGACGTGCTCCTCGACCAGGTCGTCGACGTCGAGGTCCAGATCCACGTCGAACCACTCCTCGTCGTCGTCGTCCTCGCTCGCCTCCCGCTCTGCCTCCATGACTTCCACCTCCTCCGAGGAGAGATAGCGGGTGTCCGTGTACCGCTCGAGCGTGTAGACGACGGCGAGGTAGGGGACGAACGTCGCGGTGAGGACGGCGCCGTCGAACCGGGAGAGGGTGCCGTCGAGCGCGAGGCCGAAGAAGAGAAACGGGGCCAGCAGCATGAGTCCGAGGTAGTTCCGCGGCACGTCGGTCTCGAAGGGGACGAGGACGCCGGCGAGGCCGACGGCCGCCCCGAGGATGAACAGCGCCTCGCCGAAGACGGTGCCGAGCGCCAGGTCCGGTAACTGGTCGTACGCGGCGGCGATGCCGAGGATCACGTTCTCCAGGTCCGTCCCCGCGAGGACGACGGTCAGGAAGAATCCGGAGACGCCGAGCGCGAGCGCCCCCTCGGCGACCGCCTCGATGAACGTCTCGACGCTGACGATGACGACGGCCACCCCGACCAGGAACAACACGACCGACACCAGTTCGCCCGACAAGCCGAGTACCATGAGGGTTGACGGGGGCATACGCCCACCGTCACATAAGCCTACAGGTTCGAGGCGCTCTCGCCGCCGTCGACGGGGACGGCGGCGCCGTTGATGTACCCCGACCGCTCCGAGGAGAGGAAGGCGACGACGTCGCCGAACTCGGACGGCTGGCCGATCCGGCCGAGCGGGGTGCCGGCGCTCCAGTCCGCGAGTCCCGCCTCGTAGTCGGGGTAGTCGCCGCGTTCGACCGCCTGTGTCACCACCTCCTCGATCCGCGGCGTCTCGTGGATACCCGGCAACACCGCGTTCGCCCGCACCTCGGGGGCGAGTTCCCGCGACAGCGTCTTCTCCAGGCCGACGACGCCCATCCGGACCGAGTTCGACAGCACGAGCGACTCGATGGCCTCCTTGACGCTCATCGAGGCGACGGTGACGACGGTCCCGCCGCCGTCCCGGAGGTGGGGCGCCGCCTCCCGAACCAGGCGCACCACGCTCATCACCAGCAGGTCGAAGGCGGCGTCCCAGTCCCCGTCGTCGGTGTCGAGGAAGGGGCCGCTCGGCGGCCCGCCGGCGTTCGTCACCAGGTGGTCGAGGCCGCCGAACGACTCGACGGTGCGGTCGACCAGCCGTTCGACGTCGGCGGGGTCGGTCAGGTCGCCGCGGACGCCCATCACCTCGCCGGTCGCCGTCTCGCGGACGTCCGCGACGGCGGCGTCGAGTCGGTCGGGGTCCCGGCCGTTGAGGACGACGTTCGCGCCCTCGGCGGCGAGCGTCGCCGCCGACGCCTTCCCCAAGCCGCTGCTGGAGGCCGTCACCAGGGCCGCGTCGCCGTCGAGTCCGAGGTCCATGCGCCGACGTGTACTGCGGTCCGGCAAAGAGTCACCGATGCCGGAAATCCGTTCGGTGACGACTCCCAAACGGTAAAGTCAGTCCGCCTCCCCAGGGTGGACATGAACGGGCACGTCGGTGGCCGGTCGACCGCCCTCCCTACGGTCACGACACCGCGGTCGGGGGTGGTGGGATGAGTCTCATCGCCGTCGTCGACATCGACCACCCGGACCTGGCGCTCACGCCGACCATCCGCTCGACGGACGCGTCGATTCAGGTGGTTTCCCACACCGCAACCGACCCCGAGACGGGGATGTTCTTCTTCCTCGTCGAATCCGACTCCTTTCCCACGTTCGAGGCGGCCCTCGAACGCGACCACACGGTCGAGGAGTCGATGCTGGTCGCGGAGGCGTCCTCGACGCGCATCTACCGGCTCCGTCACACCCCCGGGACGAAACTCGTCTCCCCCACGACCACCGAGATGGGCGGCCTCATGCTCGAAGCCGAGAGCACCGACACCGGGTGGTCGATCCGCATGCAACTCCCCGACCGCGAGACGCTCGGCACGCTCTGGGAGTACTGCGACCGCGAGGAGATCGAGTTCGAGATCGACCACATCTACAGCCTCGACGAGTTCTCCGTCGACGACGGCGTCGGACTCACCGACGCCCAGCGCGACGCCCTGCTGACCGCCTACGAGGCGGGCTACTTCGAGGAACCGCGCGGTACCTCGCTGCAGGAACTGGCCGACGACCTCGGCATCTCCCCCACCGCCGTCGGCGGGCGCATCCGGCGCGGCACCTCCCGACTCATCGAGCGGACGCTCCTCGAGGACGAGTGACCGGCTTAAAGGCCACAGGTGAGACACCCGGAGAGTCAACCCTCCGGCCGAACACCGTCGACTATGAGCACTGCTACCACGGATCGTGGCGAGATCCACCACGTCCACCACGACGCGGACGGGGACGAGCGGCTGAGTGTCACGCTCGTCGAGGCCGTCGCCTCGCTCGCCGACACCGAGCCAGCCGACCTCCCGCCCCTGGAGTCCCGGATCAACGTCGCCGCGCTCGACGCCCTCTGGGACACCGACGGCCCCGGTCGACCCTCCGCCGGCTGTCTCACCTTCTCCTACGGCGGCTACGTCGTCGTCGTCCGGAGCACCGGTACCGTGTTCCTCCGCGACACGGCCGAAGCGTAACATATCCGTTCCGACACGGCTGGCTATCGGCTTTTCCAGTGACAGTACACGCGAGGCCGCACTCGTCACTCACGTCTCGGAACCCGCGGCGGTTCGCCCGGTCGGTCCGTCGCCGACGCGAAGCGTCGGCTGCCCGATTGACCTTCAGTCCGGTTTCGCCCTCGGCGAAACGCGGGACCCTCCGCAGACCGGGATTCGACCCCGACGATGACGGACGGCTGATACTCGACTATCGAGGCGGATTCGATCCGGCGTCGCTCGAAACTTCTCGGATTCCAGTATAGTTACTAATTCCGGTACGACGCCGACCGGTCAGACGACGGCCACGTGGTCGTCTCGCGGTTCCCAGAGCGCGCCCGTCAGCCGTCGGTCGTGGACCGCATCGAGCGTCTCGCCGACGGTCCAGCCCCACTCGCTCGCCGCCGCGGCGACGGTTCCGAGCGCGGCGTCGGGGTCACCGAGGGCGGCGACGGCGTCCTCGACGTCGGCGTTCGGCGGGAGGTCGGGGAGCGATGGGGGTCGCTCCCACACCACGTCGTGGCCGGTGACCGCGTGGTGGCGCCGGTAGAACCGCACCACCTCGTTCGGGTCCTCGGCGGTCCTCCGCTCCTCGCAGTCCGGACAGGACGCGACGGGGGAGTCGTTCCGGGCCATCAGGCGTCGTACGCCTCCTGGGCGAGCCGGTGGAACCGGTGGAGGGTGTGTTCGTTGGGGCCGAGCTGTCCCTGGCCGAGCGCGCCCGACCGGAGGCCCTCGTACTGCCGTTCGCACAGTTCGAAGTCCTCCTCCTGAAGCTGGCGGCTGGTGCGGACGAACTCCTCCTCGTCCTCGCTGAGGTCCGACTCCGCGAAGTAGTAGTCCGCGATCAGCTGGAACCGCCCCTCGTCGATCGGATCGACGATGTACGTCCCGTAGCCGTCCGCGGTGCCGTACATGTTGACCGTGAAGTTGGGCCAGAAGTAGTGGAACTGGGCCTCGTGTTCGTCGTGGATGCGCAGTTCGTCCTCGACGTCCTCCTCGTGGGTGTAGTGGAGCACCCAGTGGTAGTCGTTGACCTCCAGTTCCGACTCGTCGAGCTGGATTCCCCTGATCCAGTCCTGGTGGTTCGCCTGACAGTGGTCGCACTCGGAGTAGTTGCCGCCGAAGGTCTTCCAGTTGCACTCCACCTCGGAGACGTACCGGCGGGCGTGTTCGTACTCCGACAGCGGGAGCGACTCCAGCCGGGTCTTCAGCTTCCCGGCCTGTTCGGCCAGCGTGAGCGGCGGGTCGTCGGCGAAGTTCAGGAAGACCAGCGGGCCGATGTCGTCGGTGCGAACCTCCATGAGGCCGTTCTCGTCGGGATCGAGCCCCGAGACGTCCGCGTCGTCGAGGTCCGGGTTGAGACTCGCCTCCTCGAAGCTCCGGGGCGTGCTCCGCAGGTCGCCGTCCAGGTCGTAGGTCCAGAGGTGGTACGGACACTGGATCCGCCCCATGTTCCCGGGGTCGGTCATCGGCGTGTCCTCGACCATCTTCGAGCCGCGGTGCGCACAGACGTTGTAGAACGCGCGCACGTCGCCGTCCTCGTCGCGCGCGACGACGACCTGCTTGTCGCCGACGGTCCGGGTGAAGTAGTCGCCCGTCTCGGGGATGCAGTTCTCGTGACCGGCGTAGACCCAGTACCGGGAGAAAATCTTCTCCTTTTCCATCTCCCAGACGTCGGGGTCGGTGAAGTATCTCGCCGGCAGGGCGTTCGTCTCGTCGGTGATGTCGGGGCTCACGGCGCTCACTTCCTCCGCGCCGTCGTTCCACCGTGTCATGTACCCTCACGTCGACGCCCCGGGATCAAAGTCCCTGACCTGTCTCACGTGTGGCCTTTAATATGGATTGACGATTCGCCCCCGAAACGGCTGGGGAACTTACGAATCAGATATAAAACCGGGAAAACTTCCAAAACGAACGGACGTCACCGACGAGACTTCGTCACGCGTCGAGCCGTCCGCGCCGCCACGCCTCGGTGTCGGCCACCTGGTTGAAGGTGTAGATGTGGAGCCCCCGGATGCCGTACTCCGGGTCGCCGGCGTACGGGGCCAGGCCGTCGACCAGGTCGTCCGGCGTGTACTTCCCGCGCGAGCCGACGAGCTGGCGGACGAACCCCACGATGCCGCTCGTCTTCCGCAGGAAGCGCACCGAGTCGCCGACGCCGACCTTCTGTGAGATGTTCAGGAGGCGCTGGTACTTCATGACGCCCGGGATCCCCACCTCGACGGGGAGGTCGATCCCGCGGTCGCGGATCTCCTCGATCCAGCGCCGGACGGCCTCCGGGTCGTAACAGAGCTGCGTCGTGACGTACGTGGCGTACGGCGCCTTCTTCGCCATCGACTCGGCCAGCGTCCGGTCGTCGAGGAAGTCGTGGCCCTCCGGGTACCCCGTGATCCCCACCTCGTCGAAGTCGTAGCCGAGGTCGTCGAGCGCCACGAGGAGGTCGTGGGCCGACTCGAACTCGCCGACGGGATCCTCGCGGTCGCCGCCGGGCACGAAGACGTCGGTGACGCCGGCGTCGACGAGGCGGCCGGCGACCTCGTCGAGGTGGTCGTCGTCGCGCACGTACCGCGCGGCGACGTGGGGGATGGGGTCGTACCCCCGGGCGGCCGCCCGCTCGGACCACTCCACCGTCGCGTCGAGGCCGAGCTGTGGCGAGGCCGTGACCGCGATCTCGGCGCCCTCCGGAAGCTGTTCCATCTGCCCCTCGAAGCTGTCGAAGGGCATCAGCTCGAACCGGGGGTCGGTGAGCAGGCTCGATGCGCCGTCGGCGGATTCGGTCGAGGTGGTGAGTGGCATGTGGTCAGCAGTCGTCGAGCGTGGGGTCGCGTGGTGGTTCGGGCTGTCGAACGGTTACTCGCCGGCGTCCTGCCGGGCGTTCAGCTTCGCCTGTTCCCGGGCGCTCGGGTTCACCGACTCCTTGAACGGCACCTCCGCGACCGTCGCGTACGCGGGTTCGCCGTCCTCCTCGGCGTACTCGTCGGGCAGGTGGACGGCGAATTCGAGGTCGAGGTCCTCCTCGTAGATCTCGTCGTTGAGGAGGGCGTCCGTCTCGGACTCCAGCTTCTCCGCGGGCACGAACCCGAGGCCGATGTTCGTCTCCAGATCGGGGTTCCACCACGGCGAGGTCATGTACCCACACTCCTTCCCGGTGTCGGGATCGGAGATGATCCAGAAGTCCGGCGCGTAGTCGCGGATCGGTTCGCCCGCGATCTTCAGGCCGACCATCTTCAGGTTGAACGGGTACTCGCCGCCCTCGATCAGTTCCTTCTGGCGTTCGAGTTCCTCCTTGCCGATGTAGTCGCCCTCCTTGTCGTCGGGGACCTGGTAGCCGAGGTTGACCTGGAACGGCGAGGTCTCGTGGTCCATGTCCTGTCCCCACGAGAGGATGCCCGCCGCGATCCGGCGGTGGTGACCGGGGGCGATCTGGCGGCCGCCGTGGTCCTTCACCGTCTCCATCACGGGATCCCAGACGCGCTCGGCGTTCTCGCTCGCGTCCTTCACGTAGATCTCGAAGCCCTTCTCGCCGGAGAAGCCGGTCTGGCTCACCAGCACCGGACAGCCGTTGATCTCCGTGTCCATGAGGCCGTAGTACGGAATGTCGCTGACCTCCTCGCCGACCACTTCGACCATCACGTCCTCCGAGAGCGGGCCCTGAATCTGCATCGGCGCGACGTCGATCTCGTCGATCTCGACGTCGAAGTCCATGCCGACGTTGACGCCCTGCAGCCACTGCATGAGCGTCGAGTCGGAGATGGAGAACCAGAACTCGTCCTCCGCGACTCGCAGGAGGACCGGGTCGTTCAGGATGCCGCCGTCCTCGTTACAGAGGATGACGTACTTGCCCTTCATCGACTCGATTTCCGTCGCGTCCCGCGTGATCACGTAGTCGGTCAGGGCCTCGGCGTCCGGCCCCTTCACGCGGATCTGGCGCTCCACGGCCACGTCCCACAGCGTCACGCTCTCGGTCAGCGCCTCGTACTCCTTCATCGCGCCGCCGTCCTCGGGTTCGACGAGTCCGCGCGGGTGGTAGACGCGGTTGTAGACCGTACAGCGCCACGCGCCCTCCTCGTTGAACGACTTGTGGAAGAAGGGGGACTTGCGGACGCGCGTCGAGACGAGCATCTCGATGCCCGGATCGCCGGTCTGTCGCAGGTTCCGCGGGAGTACGCGGTCCGACTGATCGATTTCCGGGTGGTTCGGGTGTGCGTCGAGCGACTGGGATTCGTTGGTCGTCATCTGTCCCCATCGATGATCCCTATCTGCATAAGGGTGAGCCACAGGTATCTCGTACATATAAGAGGCCCCCGGCGCAGGACCGACCGCCTGCTGCGCCCTGCTTAACATATCTATCATCGTTAAAATTTGGGCCGTTCACGGGTCACCGGTATATAAATGGGTGTCGTCGCGGAGGTGTGATTATAAGACGCATCGGACGAACTATTTCGGTATGAGTGATGGAAACACGCTACCCAGCGACGCCGGCACCGTAATCGTCGGCGCCGGCATCGTCGGGTGTAACCTCGCGTACCAACTCACCGAATTGGGTCGCGACGACGTGGTGGTCGTCGACCAGGGACCGATGCCGACGACCGGCGGTTCCTCGACGCACGCGCCGGGCATCATGTTCCAGACGGCCGAGTCGAAGGAGCTCTCGAAGTTCGCGAACTACAGCCGACAGCTGTACTCCCAGCTCGAGGGACGCGACGGCCAGCAGGCGTACAACGAGACGGGCGGCATCGAAGTCGCCCGCAGCGAGGAGCGGATGGCCTTCCTCCAGCGTCGGGTCGAACACGCGACGGCGTGGGGCATTCCGGATCCGCAGCTGCTGACGCCGGAGGAGGTGACCGACCACCTGCCGCTCGTCGACGAGAGCCAGATCCTCGGCGGCTACTACTCGCCGACCGACGGCCAGGTGTCGGGCGTCGTCGCCTGCGACGCGCTGGCCCGCGAGGCGATGGACCGGGGGGCGACGTTCGTCCCACACACCCGTACCGAAGACGTCGAAGTCGTGGACGGCTCGGTCGAGTCGGTCGTCACCGAACGCGGAACGATCGACTGTGACGAAGTCGTCGTCGCGACGAACATCTGGGCCCGCCAGTTGGGCGAGAAACTGGGCGTCCACCTGCCCGTGACGCCGGTCGAACACCAGTATACGATGACCGAGTCGCTGGACGAGCTGGCCGACAGCGCGGTCGACGTCACCGACCACCCGCTGTTCGAGGGCTACGAGAACGTCTCCGGCGAGAAGGCGAAACGGCTGCTCGTCGGTCCGGACCGCCCGATCCTGCGCGACCAGGACAACGCCATGTACTACCGGAACCACGGCGACTCCTACGGCATCGGCTCGTACAACCACGAGCCCATCGTGCCGGACCCGCAGGAGTTGGGCGGCAACGACCCCGACGGCGAGCAGGGATCGGTCCACGAGTTCACGGAGTATCACATGGAGAATCCGACCCACCCGGACCGGCCGCACAAGGCCCCGCGACGGGCCGCCGACGAACTCCTCCCGGCGACGGCGGGCAAGGACCTCGAGTTCAAGTACAACGGGATGTTCGCCGAGTCGCCCAACGGCCTGCCCGTGATGGGGCCGGTACAGGAACTCGACGGGCTGTGGACGGCGGCGGCCATCTGGGTCACCCACGCCGGCGGCGCGGCGAAGGCGCTCGCGGAGTGGATGGAAAACGGCGTGCCGCGCCTCCCCGACGGCCCGATCGACCTCGCCCACTGCGACGTCAATCGCTTCGACGACCACGAGGGAAGCTGGGACTTCGCCCGCGACATCGGCGGCGAGGAGTACCGCATCGTCTACAACATCATGCACCCCAAGTGGGTGTGGGAGGGCAAGCAGCGCGACATCCGCCGGACGCCGATGTACCACTCCCACGAGGAGTACGGTGCGGAACTCTGGGCCTCCGCCGGCTGGGAGGAACCCCAGTGGTTCGAGTCGAACGCCGACCTGGTAGAGCGGTACGGCGACCGGATCCCGGACCGCAACGGATGGGAGGGGAAATACTGGTCGCCCATCGAGGGCGCCGAACACCTCCACGTCCGCGAGCACGTCGGCCTCCACGACATGACGGCGTTCAACAAGATGGAGGTCGTCGGCCCCGAGGCCGGCGAGTTCGTCCAGCGGCTCTGTACGAACGACATGGACCTCGACGTGGGACAGGTTCGGTACACCCTGATGTGCAACGAGGCGGGCGGCGTCCGCGCCGACATCACGGTGACCCGCACCGACGACGACCGCTACCTCCTGCTCACGACGGGCCGCGAGGTGGGGAACAACCATGTCGCGTGGGTGCGCGAGCAGGCGCCCGAGGGGGCCGTGGTGAACGACGTTACGTCCTCCTTGGCCGCGATGGTCTGTACCGGTCCGGACGCGCGGAACGTCCTCTCGAAGATCGCCGACGCCGACCTCTCCGACGACGCCTTCCCCTTCTTCACGAGCCAGCAGTTCTACGTGAAGAACGTCCCCGTCACCGCCCTGCGGGTCTCCTACGCGGGCGAACTCGGCTGGGAACTGTACACGCCCGCCGAGTACGGCGAGACGCTCTGGGAACACGTTCTGGAGGCGGGCGAGGAGTACGACATCCGCCCCTACGGCAACGGCGCGCTCGACTCCCTGCGCATCGAGAAGGGGTTCCGGCTGTGGGGTGAGGACCTCCACACCGAACACAACCCCTACGAGGCCGGCCTCGGCTTCGCCGTCGACCTCGACACCGACTTCGTCGGGAAGGAGGCCGTCGCGGCCGCCGCCGCCGGCGACGACATCCGCCACGAGGTCGCCGTCCTCACGCTCGACGACCCCGAGGCGACGATCCTCGACGACCGCCCGGTGCTCGACCCTGCGACCGACGACCCGATCGGCTACGTCCACTCCGCCGAGTACGGCTACTCGGTCGGCGCCTGCGTCGCCTACACCTACCTTCCGCCGGAGTTCGCGGATCCAGGCACCGACGTGGAGGTCCTGTACGAGGGCGAGAAATACGCCGCGACCGTCCGCGAGGAGCCGCTGATTTAGATGAGCAGGAAGTTCCCATCCTCCGCCGAGACGGTCGTCATCGGCGCCGGCGCCGTCGGCTGTAGCGTCGCCTACCACCTCTCGGAACTCGGTGCCGAGGACGTGGTCGTCGTCGATCAGGGGCCCCTGCCGATCACCGGCGGGTCGTCGACGCACGCCCCCGGCATCATGTTCCAGACGTCGCCGTCGAAGCTCATGACGAAGACGGCTCACTACACCAGCCGCCTCCTCGACGACGCGGGCGTCTACGACGAGGTGGGCGGCATCGAGGTGGCCCGTTCGGAGGAGCGCATGGACTTCCTCCAGCGACGGGTCGAACACGCCACGGCCTACGGCCTCCCCGACCCGCAACTGCTGACTCCCGAGGAGGTGACCGACCACCTGCCGCTGGTGAACGAGGACGCCATCCTCGGCGGCTACTACTCGCCGACCGACGGCCGCGTCGACGGCGTCGCCGCCCTCCAGTGGTACATCGAGGAGTCGGACGCCGACTTCCACGGCCACACGTCGGTGACCGACCTCGACGTCGCCGGCGGCGAGGTGCGGGCCGTCGAGACGGATCGGGGCCGCATCGACTGCGACCGCTGTGTCGTCGCGACCAACAACTGGGGGTACCAGACGGGGAAACTCGCGGGGCTGGACCTGCCCATCGCCCCCGTCGAACACCAGTACGCGGTCACCGAACCGCTCGACGAACTCGCCGGCGCGGACCCCGCCACGCGCGTCGACACCGACGCCCTCGACGTTCCGGGCGACCACCGCATCACCGACGCGATGGGGAAGGCGCCCAGCCGCCCGGTCGGCCGCGACCAGGACCACTCCCTCTACTTCCGCACCCACGGCGACAGCCTCGGCCTCGGCTCGTACAACCACGAGTCCCTGACGGTCGACCCGGACGCCATGGGGGGGAACACCGAGGAGCGCCAGGCCTCGGTCCACGACTTCACCGACGAACACTGGGAGCGGGCGACCCACCCCGACCGCGACAAATCACCGCAGAGGGCCTTCGAGGAACTCCTCCCCGTCTCCGAGGGGGCGGACTTCCAGGCCACCGAGAACGGCATCTTCGTGTTCACGCCCGACGGCATGCCGGTCCTCGGCGAGACGGCGGACGTGTCCGGCCTGTGGACCGCCCTCGCCATCTGGTGGACCCACTCCGGCGGCTACGGGAAGATCCTCGCGGAGTGGATGGAGACGGGGGTGCCGAAGCTGCCCGACGGCCCCGTCGACACGGGCGCCATCCACGTCAACCGGTTCGAGCCCCACGCCGGCAGCAAGCCCTACTTCGTCGACCGGGGCGCCACGCGGTACCGGCAGGTCTACAGCATCGTCGAACCCCACTGGCAACCCGACGACCACCGCGGCCTCCGCCGCAGTCCCTTCTACCACGCCCAGGAGGACCTCGGCGCCCACTTCGTCCAGAGCGGCGGCTGGGAGTCGGCCCAGTGGTACGAGTCCAACGCCGACCTCGTCGACCGCTACGCGGACCGCATCCCCGAGCAGGAGGGCTGGCAGGGCATCAACCGCTCGCGGATCGAGGGCGCCGAACACCTCCACACCCGCGAGCACGTCTCGATGTTCGACATGACGACGTTCAGCTCGATCATGGTCGAGGGGAGCGAGGCCGGTGCCTTCCTCCAGCGGGTCTGTAGCAACGACGTCGACATCGACGTGGGGCAGGTGCGCTACTCCCTCCTCCTGAACGAGGGGGGCAACGTCCTCGCGGACGTGACCGTCGTCCGCCTCGGTGACGACGAGTACATGGTGACCACCGGCGGTGGCAACTCGCCGGGCATCCACGGATCGTGGCTGGAGAACCACGCCCCGGACACCGTCTCGGTCACCGTCGAGGAGGGCGCCCGCTCCACGATCGGCCTGTGGGGGCCGAAGTCGCGGCTCCTCCTCCAGCGGGTCACCGAGGCGGACGTCTCCGCCGAGGGCTTCCCCTACTTCTCGGCCAAGCGCCTGTACGTCGGCGAGGTGCCCGTGATCGCGCTTCGGGTCTCCTACGTCGGCGAACTCGGCTGGGAGCTGTGGGCCCCCGCCGAGTACGGCGCCCGACTCTGGGAGACGCTGTGGGAGGCGGGGCAGGACCTCGACGTGCGCCCGATGGGTGGCGGCGCGCTGGAGTCGATGCGCCTGGAGAAGGGCTACCGGCTCTGGGGGACGGACATCGACACCGACACCGATCCCTTCGCCGCCGGCCTGTCCTTCGCCGTCGACATGGACACGGAGTTCGTCGGCAGGGAGGCCTTGGCGGCGGGCGGCGACCCCGACAGCCGCATCGTCCCAATCACCCTCGACGACTCGACGGATCGACTGTTGAGCGGCCGCCCCGTCACGGCGGACGGCGAGACGCTCGGCTACGTCCAGGCCGCCGACTACGGCTACAGCGTCGGCGCGTCCATCGCCTACACGTACGTGCCGAGCGAGTACGCGGAGCCCGGCACCGCGGTGCAGGTCACCTGCGAGGGCGAGACGTACGACGCCACCGTGCGCGAGGAACCGCTGTTCGATCCGGGGAGGGAGAAGATCCTGCGGTAGTCGCGACGCGGGTCGGGCGACGGCGACGTGGCGCTTCCACCGGAGCGTGCCGCCGCGGTCCCCCCGGTTCGACCATGAAAAAACACCAAGCTTTATCTGACACAACGAGTAGGGAAGTATGTGGCTCCCTGTCATGGTGGCGGCTACCCATGCCCACGGGGCACGACGAGGGACCGACGTGACGGGGGACGGCAGTCAGGTGGGACGGCGCACAGAGCGACAACCGACGGTGCAGACACGAACATACGATCCATGAGCAATTCACGACGGACGGAGGCACGGTATGGCTGACTCAGACGAGACGACCGGCGCGATGTCCGACGGCCTGCAGGTGGAACTGTTCCACCCCGAGTCGGATCGCGAACCCGGCGACACGAACATCCAGGCGCTCGGCTTCGACATCCACCCGGTGGTGTTCCCGGTCGCGCTGTTGATCATCGGCGCGTTCATAGCGCTGACGATTCTGGGACCGAGGGTCGGCCTCGACGTCGCGGGCGCCTACACGTGGCTGTTCAACTTCATCGGCGAGAACTTCGGCTGGTTCTACCTGCTGGCGGTGAACATCTTCATCGTCGTCCTGCTCTTTTTCGCGTTCAGCAAGTACGGCAAGATCAAGATCGGTGGCGTCCAGGCCGAGAAGGAGTTCAGCGACTTCTCCTGGATGGCGATGCTGTTCAGCGCCGGCATGGGGATCGGCCTCATGTTCTTCAGCGTCTCCGAACCGCTGTACTACTTCCAGAACGTCCCCGGCTTCTTCGGTGCCGAGGCCGGGACGGGTGCCGCGGCGTCCGCGGCGATGGCCCAGACGTTCTTCCACTGGGGCTTCCACCCGTGGGCCGTCTACGGCCTCGTCGGCCTCGGCCTCGCCTTCTTCTCGTTCAACCGCGGCCTGCCGCTCACCTTCCGCTCCATCTTCTGGCCGCTCCTCGGCGAGCGGATCTACGGCTGGCCCGGTCACCTCATCGACCTCGTGACGGTGTTCGCGACCCTGTTCGGCCTCGCGACGTCGCTCGGCCTCGGGGTCGCACAGGTCAACACCGGGCTCTCCTACGTCGGCGGGGACCTCCTCGGACTGGTCTCCATCCCGAACACCCCCCTGGTGCAGGTGCTGCTGATCGCGGGGATCACCGGCATCGCGACCCTCTCGGTCGCGGCCGGCCTCGACGGCGGCGTCAAGCGCCTGAGCACGATCAACCTCTACCTGATGTTCGCGCTGCTCGGGTTCCTGTTGATCGCCGGCCCGACGGTGTTCATCCTCGGCACCTGGGTCGAGGGCCTCGGCGTCTACTTCAACAACATCCTCGCGCTCGGCTTCTTCCGTGGCACCCTCGCCCCGGGCGGCGGGACGGTCACCGCGTGGACCGTCTTCTACTGGGGCTGGTGGATCGCGTGGTCGCCCTTCGTCGGCATGTTCATCGCCCGCATCTCCAAGGGCCGCACCGTCCGCGAGTTCGTGCTCGGCGTGCTGGTGCTGCCGGCCATGTTCTCGACCATCTGGCTGTCCACGTTCGGCGGCAGCGCGCTGTTCAACTCGCTCGTGGGGAACGGGGCGGCGCTGGCCACCTACAACGACCTCGGGCAGACGGTCGCCATGTTCGCCATGCTCGAACAGTTCCCCCTCGGGGCGATTTCGGGCATCCTCGCCACCCTCCTCGTCATCACCTTCTTCGTCACCTCCTCGGACTCCGGGTCGCTTGTCGTCGACCACCTGACCTCCGGCGGCAAACACGACGTGCCGAAGGTCCAGCGCATCTTCTGGGCGATCACCGAGGGCCTCGTCGCCGCCATCCTGCTGTACGGTGGTGGCCTGACCGCCCTGCAGACGGCGGCCATCACGACCGGGCTGCCCTTCGCCGTCATTCTCTGTCTGATGTGTTACACCGTCTATCTCGGGCTCAGCAACGAGTACGAGATCCTCGAATCCGAGGAGTTCGCCGAGACCATCGAGGAACTCTCGGACCGCGAGAACGTCGACGTGGTGACCTCCGGCGACGAGATGGTGACGGACATCAGGGAGGGCGACGACCCGGCGAGTAGCGACTGACGGAGCTCCTTTTCAGCCTTCGACGCGGGCCTCGACCGACCGCGACGCGTGGATCCACCGTCGTGCCGCACCACCGATGCCGACCGCGGCGACCAGCAGCCAGACGCCGAGCGCCGCCGCCGCCGGCAGCGCCAGCCACACCAGGCCGCTGACGCTCGCGCCGACGAGCGGGCCGGTCCACGCATCCTCGCCGACCACCGTCGCGGCCGTCGTGCCGACGACGACGACGCCGGCGGCGGCGACCACCAGAGCCCCGCCCGTCCCGACGACGGCCGCCGCCCTGCCGGCGACGGCGCCGAGGCGCCCCGCCTGTCCGAAGGCGTACGCCACCACGAGCCACCCCAGCACCGCCGTCGCCACGCCGTAGATCGGGGATCGAACCGGCCGTTCCAGCGTGGCGTCGACCGCCCGGTCGAGAGCGTCCGGCCACCGGTATCGGAGCGCCGCGCCGACGGCGAGGACGAGGACGCACGCCGCCGCCGCGCGCACCGGGGCGGTGGCCGGGACGGGCACGGGGCCGGTCGCTCCCGACTGGAGCGGGGTGACGGCGGCCGCGGTCGACGTGATCGGCGTGGGTTCGCTCACGGCCGACCGTTGGACGGGCCCCGAGGAAAGCCTGTCCCCGACGAGCCATTTATGCCGCTCGCCGCCCCAGATTGCCCGTGGTGGCCGGCGATCCCCGCGGCCTCGCGGCGGCGCTCGGTTCGGCCGGGAGTCGGCTGATCGCGTCGCTCCGGTGGCTCCTCGCGCGGTTGCTCGCGCCGCTCCGAACCGGCGACGGCCCCAACAAGTTCCGGCTGTCGAGCGTCGAGACGCACACGACGACCATCGACGGCGACACCGGCTGGCCGTACCGACCGCCCGCGACGCTCCGGTGTCCGGAGTGTGGGTCCGGGATCCTGCAACCCGACTCGCGCGAGGACATCGACTGTCCGACCTGTTCGGTGACGCTCCCGCCCGAGCGGTTCACCGACCTCGAACTCCTCGCGCTGACCTGTCCGATCTGTCGGACCCGGATGCAACACGGCCGGCGCCACCCGGAGACCTTCGAGGTCCCGGAGTGGGCCACCTGTCACAACTGCCAGTACCACTGGGAGTTCAAGCACTTCTACTGACCGCCCGGCACGTACGGGTGGGAGCTTTTCACCCTCCGGCGCGTGGGACGACACGTCCCATGCCCGACGCCGTCCCGACGATCCTGGCGCTGGCGACGGTCGCGGCCTTCGCGATGGCGCTGTGGCTGCTGGCCGCGGATCGGCTCAGCCTCGCCGGGCTCACGTTCCTGAGCGCGAGCATCCTCATCTACCTCCGCGAGCGGTGGCTCGCCAGGGAGTCCGCGTAGGCCCTCCGTCGCGGCCGGTCAGTCGTTCATCCGCTCGCGCACCGTCACGACCGGCGTTTCGGCGGTCCGGACGACCTTCTCGGCCGTGCTGCCGAGCAGCGCCCCCAGCTTCCCCCGGTACGCGCTCCCGAGGACGATGGCGTCGATGTCTTCGGACTTCGCGTAGTCGACGATCTCCTCGCCGGGCGACCCGCTCCGGAGCACGCTGACACACTCGAGGCCGCGCTCGCCCGCCATCTCGCACAGCTCTCCGGTCACCTCCTCGCCGTACTCGCGGTAGCGATCCCGCATCTCGTCCTCGTCGTCCCGCAGGTACACCGTCCGTGGCGCACCCGGGAGGTCGATGACGTACAGCGCGTGGACCGTCGCCCCACACGTGGCCGCGAGGTCGATGCCGTGTTCGGCGCCTTTCCGTGCCTCGTCGCTTCCGTCGAACGGAATCAGAATCGTCTCGTACATGCTACGTCCCTTACCGGTCGTTCTCCTGATGGGAGCAAATAACTTGGGGGCGGCGACGGCTACTCGCTCCCGCTCCCGTCGTCGAAGAGGTCGGTGAGAGCGCCGCCGTTCTCGTCGCCCAGAACCGCCCGCCCGAGGAGTCGGCCGCCGATGACGGCCGGACTGACCACCGCGTCGGCGCCGACGGCTTCGAGTTTGTCGACGTGTCGCTGGTCGGTCGCCGCGGCGACGATTCGTACGTCGGGGTTGGCCTGCCGCGCCGCGACGACGGCCAGGGCGTCGCGGGCGTCGTCGTCGGTGGCGACGACCACGCCCCTGGCGGCGTCGATGCGGGCGTCGAGCAGCGGCCCCTCGTCCGTCGGATCGGCGGTCAGGACGTTCACCTCCCGGTCGTCGAGCGCGTTCGTCCCCTCGGACTCGGGCGCCACGACGACCACGTCCGCCGTCGCTTCGAGTTCGTCGAGGAGCGGTTCCGTCAGTTCGCCGTGGCCCAGGACCAGCACGTGGTCCTCGAGCAGTGTGAGTTCGGAGGCGGTCATGGTTCCGAAGGCCTTGGAGATCCGCGATTCGAGGGCCGGGACGAGCAGCGACCCCGTGGCGACGGTGAACGCGCCCGTCCCGAGGACGATCACCGAGAGCGTGAACAGCTTCGTCACCTGCGTCGTCGGCGTCGCGTCGCCGTACCCCACGGTCGTCCCGGTGACGATGATGTAGTAGAAGGCGTCGGTCAGGCTCTCGACGCCGGTGAAGTCCTCGCGCATCGCGTAGGTGCCGACGGTGCCGTACACCTGCACCGCAACGAAGGAGAGGAGCGCGGTGGCCTGAAACGGCGTCAGATCGAGCGGGCGGTCGAAGCCGCTCCGGTTCGTGACCACCAGCGGTAGGCCGACGGCGCCGGCGACCAACAGCAACAGGTCGGTGGCGTCGCCCGTCACCAGCGGGGCGGCGAGGAGCGCCGGAAACAGGGCGAGCGCCCCGTACCACGCGAGGCGATAGCCCGCCCGCAACCCCGCGGCGACGACGACGAGCAGGAACGCCCCGAGGATGCTCGCGAGGGGGACCACCGCCGTCGCTCCAGCCGGGAGGAGTCCGGCCAGCGGACCCGCGGGGACGAACGATCCCTGACTGAGGTGGGAGAGACCGGCGACGAAGGCGAGGACGGCGGCCGCGCCCGTCACCCACACCGCGGTCCGCACGCCGGAGAACGTCCGCCAGTAGACCAGCGGCACTCGATCCGGCCGGTGGAACAGCTCGTCGAGGGCCGTCTCGCTCGGCTGATCGGGCGTGTCGGTCGCCACGCCTCACGTTCGTGACCCCGAGATAAAAAGTGTGAGTCGACGACACACCTATACCCTCGGCCGCCGACAGGTCGTGATATGGCGACCCACGGCGCGACCGGCGTCGAGCGACTCGTTCGCGCGGCGCTGCTCCCCGTGTGTGCCGCCTCCGGTATCGTCGTCGTCTCGGGCTTTTTCTTCCCGTGGATCGTCGGCTCCGTCGTGACCGGCCGGGGGTGGCTCGTCGTCGCCCTCCTCTTTTTCGGCTCCGGGCTGGCCTACCTCGCGCTCCTCCCCCTCGACGCACTGGCGGGCGACGAGGACGCCCGTCCCGGCGCGCCCTACCTCCTCCGTGTCCGGCACGTCTCCCCGCGGGACTGGGCGAGCGGCTTCCTCGCGCGCCAGGATCCGATCACGTTCGGCGTGCCGGTCCTCGTCCTCGCGGCCTTCTTCGCCGCCCGACTCCTCGCGCCCGGTGCGACGACTGCCGCCGTGGCCGTCGTCGACGGCGTGCTCTTCGACGACTTCGCCCCGCTTTTCCTCGGGGCGATGTTTCTGGCCGTCCTCTACGCCCTGTTCCTGCTCGTCGGGCCGTGGGGGGCGATCAAACTCGGCGGCCCGGACGCGGAGCCGACCTACACCTACCCGACGTACTTCGCGATGGTGTTCACCGCGGGCATCGCCGCCGGCGTCGTCTTCTGGGGCCCCGCCGAGTCGCTCTTTCACTACGGCTCGCCGCCGCCCGGGACCGGCGTCGCGCCCCGATCGGACGCGGCCGTGGTCGTCGCTCTGAGCTACGCCCTCTTTCACTGGGGGGTCTCCGCCTGGAGCGCCTACCTCGTCGTCGGTCTCCCGATCGCCTACTTCACGTACCGGCACGGCGCGCCGCTCCGCGTCTCGACGATTCTGACGCCCTTCCTCGGCGTCGAGGGCCTCGACGGCTACGCGGCGAAACTCGTGGACGTGCTCGCGGTCTTTGCCACCATCGGCGGCGTCGCCACCTCCGTCGCCATCGTCGGCCGGCAGTTCCTCGCCGGCGTGGCGTTCCAGTGGGGCGTGAGCTTCGGCGGCGTCGGCGCCCTCCTCTTCGTCGCCGGCCTCGTCGTCATCTACAGCATCTCCGCGGAGAGCGGCGTCCAGCGGGGGATTCGACGCATCGCCGGCGTCAACCTCCTCCTCTTTGCCCTCCTCTCGATGCTCCTCGTCGCCGTCGGCCCTCGCGGCTTCGTCCTCGACGCCGGGGTCGACGCCGTCGGCCGATACGCGACCGAGTTCGTCGCGATGAGCCTCTCACCCGGCGGCGACTGGGCCGCCGACTGGACGGTCTGGAACTGGTCGTGGTGGTTCTCTTGGGCGCCCTTCGCCGGCCTCTTCCTCGCGGCGCTCTCGAAGGGGCGCCGGGTGCGGACCGTCGTGTTCACGGGCGTGGTCGCCACGTCGGCGGCCTCCGTCTGCTGGCACCTCCTGCTCGGCGGGACGGCGCTCTCGCTCCAGCACTCGGGCCGGGTGGACGCCCTCGCCGCCGTCGCCGCCGGCGGCGGCTCCGAGGCCGTCGCGGGCTTTCCCGTCTTCGCCGCCCTCCCGCTCAGCCGACTGCTGATGTTCCTGTTTCTCGCGCTCATCGTCGTCTTCATCGTCACCTCCGCCGACACGTCGACGCTCGTCGTCTCCATCCTGGCGACCGAGCGGGGCCACGCCCCCACCACCGGCAGCATCGTCTTCTGGGGCGTGCTCCAGGGCCTCGTCGCCGTCGCCGTCCTCCTCGTCGGCGGCGGCGAGTCGCTACAGACCGCGGCGGTGGCGACGGGCGGTCCCTTCGCCGTCCTCTCGCTCGTCTCGCTGTACGGCCTCACGCGGACCTTCCGCCGACACGAGCGCGGGCATCCGACCGTCCTCGATCGGGCGGCCGTCGTCCTCGCGGCCACGCCGCTCGGTCGGTTCGTCCCCTCCGACGACGGCGATCACCGGGAGCGATAGACCGGCCGGAGGTCCGTGGGGTCCCTGTCGTAGCCGAGCCACACGCTCAGCACCGACGCCACCACCAGGAGGTAGACGGGAAAGAGGGCGATCGTGACGTACACCGCCGCTGCCGGCGCGAGCGCACCGCTCCGGTAGAGCCAGGCGAGGACCGAGAGGCCGGCGACGGCGGCCACGAGCACGCCGAACCTGAAGGCACTCCGGGCGGCCGGTCCGGGTTCGGGGGAGGGGTCCACTGTCGTCATCGACGCCCGAGCTACGGCCTCGCGACCCATAAGTTGGAGGATCGATCCCGCCCCTGACACTGCGACACAGCCTCACTGACTGGCGATTTCCGGCGTCCGCGGGCTGACGGTGTCGAACGCCGTCCGGAGGCGCTCGGCCTCCTCCGGGAGCGCCGCCGCCACGACGTAGCGGGCGTGGTCGTCGAACACGGAGAGGATCCCGCGGATGCGCTCGGCGTCCAGCATCTCGATGGCGTCGACGACGACGACGGGCACTACGTCGGCCACGTCGTGGACCAGATATCCCGCCAGCGCGATGACCAGGCCGACCACCTCGCGCTCGCTCTTGCTGAGGGTGTCGACCGACGCGCGGTAGACGGTGCCGTCGTCCGTGGTCCGCACCACCTGCAGGTCGAACGTCGTCCCCTCGTCCGTCTCCCGGCGGTCGATCCAGACCCGCTCGATCTCGCGGTAGTCCAGCCGATCCAGGGTGCGGGACAGGCACTCGTTGACCGTCTCGACGGCCTCGCGCTCGATCCGGTCGACCCGCCCGCGGCGCTCAGCGAGGCGGTCGTTCACCGCCGCACGCTCCTCGCGGAGCGACTCGACCTCCGCCCGGGCGTCCTCCGCGGCCTCGACGTCGTCCTCGACCGCCGCGATGTCGCGCTCGAGTCGGCCGCGCTCGTACTCCAGGTCGCTCACCTCGCGGTGGCGCTCGAGCAGGTCGTCGTCCGCGTCGGCCTCGGCGAGGTCCGCCTCCAGGTCGCGGATGCGCTCCTCGGCCGCCTCGATGCGGTCCTCGAGCTCCGACAGCGCGCGTTCGCGCTCCTCGATCTCCCCCTCGAGTTCGCGCCGGCGCGTCTCGAGGTCCGCGCGCTCGTCGAGACGCTCCTCGAGGTCCGCGCGCTCGTCGAGACGCTCCTCGATTCGCGCCTCGACGACCGTTCGCTCCTCGCGTTTCGTCTCCAGGATCGCCTCGACGGCCTCGATCTGCTCGCCGATCTCGCTCCGCTCGACCGACTGGCCGCAGGTCCAGCAGGTGATCGTCTCCGACGCCGGATCGAGGCGGTCGACCACGTCTCCCGCCTCGAACCCCTCCGGCAGTCGATCGTCCGCGAGGAACGCCCGGTTCAGCTCGACGACGGGCCGCAGGGCGTCGATCGTCTCGTCGAGGCGTCCCTTCCGCTCCCGGAGCGTCGTCAGTTCCTCCTCGACGGCGTCGAGCCGCGACCGGACGCTCTCCCCGTCGACGTCCGCCGCGAGCGCGGACAGGTCCGCCTCGACGGCGTCGAGGTCGTCCCGCAGGGAGTCGATGGCCCGTCGCTTGGTGTCCCGTCGGTCGCGGAGTCGCTCGCGCTCCGAGCGGGCGTCTTCGAGGGACTCGAGGAGGTCACGGGTCGCCTCGGCGGCCGCCCGGCGGTCCGCCCCGTCGAGCGCCGCCCGCTTCTCGTCGAGTCGCTCCGCCACCTCGTCGAGCTCCTCCCGCAGTCGCCGCGCGCGAACCTCCAGTTCCGGCAGGGCGTCGGCCCGCTCCTCCAGGTCGTCGATCCGCTCGTCGAGGTCCGCCCGTCGGTCGAGCAGTCGCTCGATTTCGGCGTCGATCCTCTCGGTGTCGACCGGCCGCATGAGCAGGTCGTGCAGCCCCGTCCCGTCGACGACGGCCCGCCGGATCGGGTTGTCCTCGTCGAGGCGGACGAAGAGGTCGACGAGCGTCGACCGCTCGGTGTACGGCCGTGCGTCGGTGACGACGGTCTCTCCGCCCTCGCGCGCGAGTTCGACGCCGTACCGCTCGCCGTCGAGGGCGAGCGTGACCGAACCGGTCTCGGCGCCGCCCCGGAGCGGCGGGTGGGAGCCGCCGAGGGCGGCACCCAGGCTCCCGAGCAGCGAGGACTTGTTCGACGCGTTCTCCCCCGCGACGACGGTGATGCCGGGATCGAAGGTCACCTCGGCCCGCTCGATGCCGCCGACGTTCCTGACGCTAACCGTCAGCCCGTCCGCGCCGTCGGTCGAGTCGTCGGCTGTCATCGTGAGTCGTGTCCGACCGCCCCGTGATCGGACGAACGTACCCGTCGTACGTCCGGGCGAACCTATTACGTTTGTGACTCTCCCGCGCCCCTCCCCGCGTCGGCACAGGCACAGCCGCCGCGTTCGACCAGGCTCAGCAGCCGATACTCCTCGCCGCAGGACTCACAGGTCACCCGCGCGGCGAGCGACACCGAGAGGGGTCCCGTCTCCAGGGCCTCCGTCTCGGCCAGCCGCGACAGCTCCCGCTCGGTGACCGCCTCCGTCCGGCCGAACAGCGCGAACACGGTGTCGGTGACGCTGCCCGCGTCGACCGGCTCCGACGCCCGGGCCGTGTCGACGCCCGCACACTCGCGGAGATGCGTGCGGACGGTGCCGTAGGTCACGAAGTCCTCGCGGAGGGCCTGCACGTCGACGCCGGCCCGGGTCAGCCGGTCCGTCGCCTCCGTGCGCGCCGCGTCGCTCACGCCGTCGTCGGTCAGCAGCCGGTAGACGTTCGCCGCCTCGTCGTCGAGGAGTTCCATCCCCGCCGCCCGCATCGCCGCCGCGAGCAGTTCGCGGTTGAAGAACCGCTCCAGGTCCCGGAGGCTGTCGCCCGCCGCCCGCCGCCGCCGCACCAGCCGCTCGGGGAGCGTCGACAGCCCCCGCCGGGCGCACACGTCCTCGATCTTGCAGCCGCCGCCCTCGGCCATCGCCCGGCGGGGCTACGCGGCTCCGGCTGTTAAAGCTCCTGTCCCCGAGCCAAGGCTTAACCGCTCGCTGCCGAAAGGCCACTCACGATGCCGTCGCTCCGCGCTCGCGTCGAGTCGCCCTCCGGACCCGGACTCGCGGTGTTCGTCTCCGGCGTGGCCAGCATGGGGCTGGAGATCCTCGCCGGCCGGATCGTCGCCCCCCAGTTCGGGTCCAGCATCTACACCTGGGGGAGCATCATCGCCGTCTTCCTCGCGGCGCTCTCCCTCGGCTACCACCTCGGCGGGCAGCGCGCATCCGAGCGGGCGACCGACGGTCGCCTCGCGTGGCTGCTGCTCGGCACCGCCGCGTACGTCGCCGTCGTCGTGTTCGCGAGCGACACCATGCTGGCGGCGGCGGGGGCCGTCCCCCTCCCCGGCCGCTTCGCCTCGCTCCCCGCCGTGACCCTGCTTTTCGGCCCGCCGACCTACCTGCTCGGGTTCATCAGCCCCTACGCCGCCGAACTCTCGGACCGCGAGGGGATCGGTGCGGCCTCGGGTCACGTCTACGCCGTCGGCACCGTCGGCAGCATCGTCGGCGCCTTCGTCACGACGTTCGTGTTGATCCCCGCACTCAGCGTCGAGGCCATCGGCGTCGGCTTCGGCCTGTTGCTCGTCGGCACGGCGCTGTGGCTCGTCCGCCGCACCGACCGTCGGGAGCCGACCGTCGCCGGCGTCGTCGTCGCCCTCCTCGTCGTCGGCGCGGGGTTCAGCGGCGCCCTCGGCGTCTCCCCCGGCGGGTCCGTGCTCTATCAGACCCAGACCCCCTACCAGGAACTCGAAGTCACGCAACTGGGGGACGTGCGGACGCTGTACCTCGACGGCCAACCGCACTCCGCGATGGACGTCTCCGACCCCGACCGCCACGTCTTCGATTACACCCGCTACTTTCACCTCCCCCTCCTCATGACCGACGACGTGGACCGGGTGCTGTTCGTCGGCGGCGGCGGGTTCACCGGCCCGAAACACTTCGCCGCCGAGTACGACGTCACCGTCGACGTGGCCGAACTCGACCCCGAGGTGATCCGGACGGCGAAGCGGTACTTCCGTCTGGAGGAATCCGACCGGCTGAACGTCTACAACACCGGGGGCCGGCAGTTCCTCCAGGAGACCAACCGCACCTACGACCTGATCGTCCTCGACGCCTACAAGAAGGACAAGGTGCCCTTCCAGTTGACCACCGTCGAGTTCATGCGCCTCGCGGAGTCCCGCCTCGATTCCGACGGCGTCCTCTTCGCGAACCTCATCTCGGCGCCGGGCGGCCCGGCCTCGAAGTTCTACCGCGCCGAGTACAAGACGATGGCGCGGGTCTTCCCGCAGGTGTACACCTTCCCGACCGCCGAGGGCAACGTCGTCCAGAACGTCGAGGTGATCGCCACGAAACGGGAGGAGCGCCTCTCCGAACGAACCCTGCAGCGCCGCAACGACCGCCGGGACGTCGGGATCGACCTGCAGCGCGAGATCGCCTACCTCCGGGCGCCGCCGCCGACGGCCGACGTGCCCGTCCTCCGGGACGACCGGGCGCCCGTCGACGCCCTCCTCGACCCGATGGTCGGGCGTCGCTACGTCGTCCAGCGGACGGCCGAGAACGGGACGACCGCGGACGCCCCGGCACGCCGGCGCGGCGCCCCGGCGCCGCCGCTCGTCCGGACGTGAGTCATCAAAAAACGGAGCGACGCTGTCGCCTTCCGGCGACGGTCCCCCTGCTTAGACGCGAACGACGTTCGTCGCGCGCGGGCCCTTGGGGGCCTGTTCGATGTCGAATTCGATCTCGGTCCCCTCGGTCAGATCCTCGCCGCCAACGTCCTCCATGTGGAAGAACACGTCGTCGTCAGCATCCTCAGTCTCGATGAAACCGTAGCCGCCAGTGTCGTTGAAGAAATCAACCTTACCGTTTGCCATTGCAAGTACGACCACTCGGAGCCCACAGTTAAGGGTTCCGTATTCGTTTTCCCGATCGCACGTTTCGATTACGGACGTCCCGAAAACGCCGGGATCGGTGGAAAAACGCCCATCTCCGAACGCCGAGCGGCGTTCGGCCTCCGAGCCGTCGGTTCGACCGCGGCGTTCCGAGGAATCCACAGTTTCCGCGCCGGTTCACTCCGACGCCCTCGCGTTCGACGTCGCGTTCGGGCTCGTCGCGGACGGGTACGGGTGCGGACCGTGGTCCGCAAGGCACAACGGTAAGGAGCAGCGCCTCGAAGGATCCGAGAACTCGTGTCGCGTTCGACAGGGAGTAACGATGCGTGAAGGGGTGACGACGGCGAGTTCGGTCCGGAGCATCGACGGCTACGGCGAGCGGGCGCTCCACTGGCTCGTACTGAGCGGGAACCGGATCGCCGTGGCGGCGGTGCTTCTCGCGGCCGTCGTCGGGGTCTTCGCCACCCTGACCCAGGTGGGCCTCCTCGCCGTCGGGCCACGGAGCGCCGCGGCCTCGGCGTTCGCCAGCGGCTTCATCTCCGGGACGGTGACGCTCGTGACCATCGCGCTGTCGATAAATCAGCTCATCCTCTCGCGCGTGTTCGGCTCCCCCGACGAACTGTTCGAGCAACTGGACGGGACCCGTGACCTCCGCCGCCGAGTCCGGGACCACGCCGGCGACGCCGTCGTTCCGAACGACCCCGCGGAGTTTCTCGGCCTCGTCGCCGAGACGCTCACCGAACGGGCGAACCGCCTCGACTCGGCGCGTCGGAACGCCGACGCCGACCTCCCGGACGAACTCGGCGACTACGCCGCCGGTATCGCCGCCTACGGGGAGAGCATCACGGCGAAAATCGAGAGCGGGACGGCCATCGTGAACGTCCTCGAAGTGATCCTGGGGACGGAGTACGCCCGGAACCTCACCGCGACGGAACAGGTCCGAAACGAGTACGGCGACCGCCTCTCGGAGACGGCGACGGCGGAACTCGACGCCATCGAGGACCTGCTCGAGGCCATCGCCGTCACGAGACAGTTCTTCAAGACGCTGTCGCTACAGCAGGACTTCGCCCGACTCTCCCGCGTCGTCGCCTACACGGGCCTGCTCGCCCTGGTCGTCAGCGTCGCGCTGGCGCTCGTCTACCGCCCCGACTCGGTCACCGTCCCGGCGGGGACGCTCCCGCTTGTCGTCAGCGTCGGAATCGGCGTCATCGTCACGCCGATGGCGGTGTTCATCGCCTACATGTTCCGGGCCGCGACCATCGCCCGTCAGACCGTCTCTGTCGGGCCGTTCGCCCCGCCTGCGGACCGCACCGACGACGGCTGAGCGACGGTCACGCCGTCACGGGGTCGTGACGTCGCGCTCGACGACGGTTCCCTCGGCGCCAACGGCGACGGCCCTGGAGTCGCCCACCGCCACGGCGCGCAGCGTGACCGTCGCCGGCGTCGCCACCCGCGTCCACTCCGTCCCGTCCCGCTCGAACACCGTCCCCTCCCGGCCGCCGGCCAGACACCGCCCGTTCCGGACGGCGACCGACTCCAGCGCGGCGTCGGCGACCCGTTCCGGCGTCCACCGCCCGCCGTCGTACCGGCTGACCACCCCGCCGTCGTCACACGCCAGACAGCCCTCGGGACCGGCCGCCGCGAGGTCGGTCAGGGTCCCCGGCGCGTCGACGCCGATCCGATTCGCGGTTCGCCAGCCGTCGGTCGTCCGGAAGACGGCCTGACTCGTATCACAGGCGTACCCCACCGACGCCGTCGGGAGGACGACGCCGCTCAGGCTGGAGCCGTTCCCCGGCGTCGTCGGCTCGTCCCACGCCATCTCGCCGTCGCGGTAGCGGCCACGTCGGAGCCGCCCCGATCCGTCAGCGAGCACGACGGTCTCCCCGTCCGCCGCGTCGGCGGCGGCGAGCGCGACGACGTTCGTGGTGTCGCCGTTCGGCTCGGAGTGGGACACGTGGCGGTCCGCCGAGCCGTCGATCCGGCCGACGGCCCCGGCGTCGCCGGCGAACCAGACCGCCCCGGAACCGGTCGTGTCGACGCCGGCGAGCGCGTTCGACCGCGCGTCGGCCCCGTCCGCGACGACCCGTTCCCACCCGCCGCCGGCGTCGCGCAACACGGTGCCCGCCGACCCGACCGCGTAGGCGCGGTCCCCGTCGACCGCGACGTCGGTCAGGGTCTCGTCCGTCGGGACGGCGGACGCCGTCCACCTCGGGTCGGGGCGCCCCGCAGACCCGTCGCGGGATCGGCCCTCGTCGACCGCCGGGTCGTCGCCTCGGTCGGCGTCGGGGTCCTCCGCTCCCGTCGACCGGGCGTAGAGGACGAGCGGCGGCACGACGTACGCGAGCAGCGCGACGACGGCGAAGAGCGGATCCAGAAACGTCAGCGTTCCGAACGCCGTCAGTGCCGCCGTCGCGACGGCGTGTTTCCACGTCCGGGCGTACCGCTCGAAGAACGCGCCGAACGCGGCGATCCGCTCGGTGGGAGACATCGACCGTAGGTCGGTCAGTCGACCACTCGGATCTTTCGCCCTCACACGACCCCGACGCGGACACCCCGACGCGTTCGCCACCCGCTACCGCGAGTCGGGACGTGGTCCCCCCGCTCCCGCACGGCGTCGCGTTCGCCGACGCCGGGCTCGCGAGCGCGCTCCGTCGCCCCCGCCCGTCCGTCGGGTCCGGCCGAGCGCTGCGGTGGGGTCGGTCGTCTCAGCCCGACGCTGCCTCTCCCGGACGGTCGACGACGCCGAGTTGCTGCATCATGTCGAGCGTGTCGGGTTGTAGCCAGCGCTCGACGATCTTTCCGTCGGCGATCCGGGTGAACACCATGTTCCCGACCTCGAACGATCGCCCCGTCGGCTCGATGCCCATGAACGGACCCTCGTGGGTCCCGCTGAGCGTCACGCGCATGGCGACGAGGTCGCCCTCGGCGGCGACCGCCTCGACGGTCGCCTCGAAGTCGGGGAACGCCGCGAAGAAGGTTTCGAGCTGTTCTCGGAGCGCCTCGCGCCCGCGGATCTCCCGTCCGAACGCGAAGTGCTCGACCACGTCGTCGGCGAAGATCTCGTCGAAGTGGTCGAAGTTTCGCTGCGTGGCGATCTCCTCGGGGACCCGGCGGGCGAGTCGCTTGTTCTCTTCGAGTCGGGGTTCTGTGCTCATACCGACGTTCACATACGCGATTCGCTGGCATAACCTTTTGCTGAACTAACATGTGTGTGGCGGTCACGCTGGCGGTGCGTCCGGAACACCGCCGGCCTCGTAACCCGCCCCTGGTACGAGGAGGGCGTCGGACGCCGCGAGCGGTTCGAGCGAATCGATCTCGGCGACGGGGATGAGCGCTCCCGCGTCCGAGACGGCCCTTCGCGCTCTATCGGTACTCGTATCCGGCGAGGACCGGGTCCACAAGAAGTTCACACCGCACACCTACCGGACGGCGTTCACGACACTGCTGCGGACTCACGGACGGAACAGCATATGCTGCGATACGTTCGAGGTGATGGGGCGAGAGAAACGTCGGCCATCGCTGCACGGGTCGACCGTGAGGGTGCTCACAGGGAGCATTTGGACTATGCCCATCAGTCGTCCCCCGTTCCGGCACCGACATCGGCGCTGTCGGCCTCGATGCGACCCATGTCGGCCGTGGCCCGTTCACCACGGGCGGATTGCACCTTGCCCAGCGCGACGGCGCAGATGTAGATGCCCACGGCGACGAGGACGATCACGCCACCGGCCGTGACGCCGGCGTAGTAGGCCACGGCAATGCCCAGCAACACCGCGAGTTCCGCGAGGACGACCGAGACCACGAGCGATTCGGAGAAACTCCGAGACACTTGGGTCGCGCCTGCGACTGGAACCACGAGCATCGCCGCGACGAGGATGACACCCATGATCTGCATCGCGCCGACCACGACCATCGCCGTCAGCATCACCATCACTCGGTTGTACCAGTTGACGGAGATGCCGGAGACCGCGGCCGCGGTTTCGTCGAATGTCACGTACAGGAGCTGGTTGCGCGTGACGGCCACCGTCCCGACGATGACGGCGAACAGCACCAGGAGGATGGCCGCGCTCCCCGGCGACACCGTCGCGAGGTTGCCGAAGAGGAACTGATTGACGCCGACGGCGAGGCCACCTGCGTTGAGGCTGATGAGCGTCGTTCCCAGCGCGAACCCCGTCGACAGGACGATCGCCATCGAGACGTCGTTGTACGCGTCCGTGGTTTCGGAGATGAGTTCGATGAACAGCGCGGCGATCATCGCCACGACGACGGCAGTGAGATACGGTGACACCCCGAGGTCGATAACCGCGTTCAGGAACAGCCCCACGGCGACCCCGGCGAACGCGGTGTGAGCCAGCGCGTCGCCGATGAGCGCGAGCTGTCGGTGGACGAGAAAGGTCCCGATGAGCGGCGCCATCACGCCGACGCAGAGCCCGACGAGTATCGCCCGGTGCATGAACCGGTAGCGCGGGTTCAGCATCTCCAGACCCGTGACGTAGTACAGCCAGTCCATCAGCCAGTACCACTGCTCCAAGAACCACAGGAGGACGCCGAAGACGAGGTCACCGATCCCCCCAAGCCCGCTCTGTAGCGGGAGGACCAGCGACGGGTCCACGGTGGTGAGGACACTCGCCACGAGCGTGGCCGCGACGCCCGCGCTCATCCGTCCACCCCCGCGAGGAACCGTGCCTCGGTTCCGAACGCCCGGGCCAGCGCGTCGCTTTCGACGAACTCGTCGGTCGGGCCGTCGAAGTAGACTTCGCGATTCAGGCAGACGACGCGGTCGGCGTGCTCGACGACTGCCCCGAGGTCGTGCTCGATAAGAACGACGGTGATGCCCCGCCCGTTGAGCGCCGCCAGTAGGTCGTAGAAGGCGTCGACCGACTCGGCGTCGACGCCGACGGTCGGCTCGTCCAGCACGAGCAGGTCGGCCTCGCTCGCCAGCGCCCGCGCGATGAACGCGCGCTGGCGTTGGCCACCCGAGAGCTGCGTGACGCGCCGGTCGGCGAACGCACTCATCCCGACGGTCGCGAGCGCGTCGTCCACGACGGCCCAGTCCTCGCTCGACAGTCGGCCAAACCCGACGTGGGGGAATCGACCCATCTTCACCACTTCGCGGACGGTGATAGGCATCTCCTTCGCGGCGCTGGCCTGTTGGGCGACGTAGCCGATCCGCTCGCCGTCGTCGAACCGATCGGCACGTTCCCCGAACAGATGCGCCGTCCCCGTGTCGGGTTCGAGCAGACCAACCATCAGTTGCATCAGTGTCGACTTCCCGGAGCCGTTCGGCCCCACGATGGCCGCGTACTCACCCGGGTCGATGGTCAGCGAGACGTCCTCGACCACCGGTGTCGCCGTGTAGCCGAAGGTGACGCCCGTGAGGTCGACGACTGGCTCGCTTGCCGTGGCGTCCGAATCAGTCTCGGTGACCGTCGACTCGTCTGACCCGGCCGCCCTCGGGGAGTCGGTATCCTGCGTGCTCATATCGGCTCGAAGTTCCGCCACTGTTCAACCCAGCCGTCCCACGGCGCCGCGTCGTCGGGCGTTTTGTTGCCGAGGACGATCTCGAACGTGGGCATGTTGATGTTGTAGGCGATCTCCTCGTAGCCCCAGTTCTCCTCGACCCACTCCTCACGAACGCCGGCGTACGGCGTCACGGGGAAGTACGCATCCACGGCCGTCTCGCGGACGAGCTGCTGGGCCGGGCGCTGGGACTCGAAGACGCCGTTGGCGATGTACTCGATGTCGTTCTCGCGGATGACCGCCGCCGCTTCGCGTATGTCCGCGGGCTTGACGTCGCCGCTCGCCGCCAGGCTCGTCACCAGCGGTCGCATTCGCACGCCGTAGCGTACCCCGATGTACTGGAAGGCGTTGTGCGCGGCCAGCTGGACGATGTCGCGCTCGGCTCGGTCGAAGACGGCCTCGTAGTCCGAATCGATTCGTTCGAGCACCTCGGACTTGTACGTCTCGGCGTTCTCACGGAAGGCGTCGGCGTGCTCCGGGACCACCTCGGCGAACCCGTCGGCGATGTTGTCGACGGACTCCTTCGCGCGCCGGGGATCCAGCCAGAAATGCGGGTCCTTCCCGCGCTGAGCGCCGACGCCCTCCTCCTCACGATCGAGGGACGCGGCGAGATCCACCAGGTCGATGCCCTTCCGGGCGTTGATGAGCGCCGTGTCCACGTCGTCCCCTTCGATCGTCTGGATGGCGCGGTCGGCCCAGGGTTGGAAGTCTGCCCCGACGTGAACGAACGCGTCCGCCTCGATGATGCGCTGGGTGATACTGGCGTTGGGCTCCCACCCGTGGCCGTGCAGTCCCGTCGGAACGAGGTTCTCCACCGTCAGCGGGGTCCCGTCGGCGATCTGCCGGCCGAAGTCGAAGAAGCTGAAAAACGAGGCCACGGCGACCGGCCCGTCGCGTCCGCCGTCACCGCTACTCTCGGCCTGTCCTGGCGCGCTCGGCAGTGCCGTGCATCCGGCCACCCCCGCGAGCGTCGCGGCACCGCCGGCGCGTAGCGCGTCCCGTCGCGTCACTGCCCGTCCGCCGTCCTCCTTGCGTGTCATAGATCACCACCAACACTGTAGATTAGCCGCATCTAATTTATTATTTTCTGGGGACGCACTTGTAGATTATGGTTCAAAAATAGCGGCCTCGGAACTCACGACTCCGGAGCGGTCCGTCGTGACCGGTTTAGCGCGGCTACAGACGCCGCACGTTCTAGTCGCTACGGATGCCGCGCCCCCGACAGCCTCGGCACTCACGACTCGGGATCTCTCCATAGTGACTGTGTTTAGCACGCCTGTAGAGCTCGCTCGCTCCGTTACTGCTCGTCCAGCATCCGGATGCCGCGCTCCACGACTGCCTCGGTCACGAAGAGACTCGTCTCACGCTGGAGTGCTCGCATACGCGATGCCGCTTCGTCTCTGTCGAGCAATCCGCGGCCGTACCCGAGCGCGATGACGCCGATAGAACCGTGTACTTCGACGCCCGCGTCGGATGCTGCCTCTCGGGCGGCGAGGTCGTCGGTTAGGAGAACACCTCCCCGCTCTTCAGCGACCGCAATCGCGGCGCGTTCTCCAGCGTCCAGTTCCTCAGTTCCGACTCGGCTTTCGTCGGCTTCGACGAGTTCGTACGAGAGGTCGGCCAATCGGTCCGGAACACCACCGGCGTCGACCTCCTCGTAAACCGTCTCTGGGACGAGGAGTGTGTCGAACGTCGAGAGCAGTTCCAGCGAATCGATTTCGGCGAGGTGAATGAGCGGTCCTGCGTCCGAGACAGCCGCAAGCGTCACGCGTTCAGACCCCAGTCGACGTCTTCCTCGACGACCTCACGCTCTCGCTCCGCTCGCTCGACTTTCGTCCGACCGACACGTTCGATTGCTTCCTCGCGGTCGAGTTCGCCGTCGAGGTACCGCGCGAGAACGAGGTCCTCCCACAGGTCTTCGAGACCACGTTCGAGCGCCCGCTCGAATACTTCGGACTCCGGAAGACCGCGGGCTTCGGCGATTTCTCGAACCCGCCCGGAGATCTCGGCGGTCATATCGTATGATTGCTCGGCAGCGTTCTTAAATCCGTGTCTGCCTGCCCGGCGTAGATCTGACCGGGGCCTATGTCTACCGTGGCCATATCCAAGTTCCCTCAGAGACGGCTTCGACCGTCAGAAATGGCGGCCTCGGCACTCATAGGGCTCGTCGCCGCCGGGTGCCACCCCGACTCGGAGCGGTGCGCTCGTCATCGGCCGTTCGACGCTCCGTACCCGAGGCCCAAACGGGTTTCCCTCCACCCACGCCTTTGTATCGCCCTGGCCCGTACCGGGGTTCATGACCGACGACGCGAGCGACGTCGTCCTCTACGGCGGGAAGGGCGGCGTCGGGAAGACGACCTGTGCGGCGGCCCACGGCCTCGCGCTCGCCCGGTCGGGCGTCGAGACGCTCGTCGTGTCGACGGACCCGGCCCACTCGCTCGGCGACGCCTTCGGCCGCGACCTGGGTGCCGACCCGACCGAAATCGAGGGGTCGCTCTCGGCGCTGGAGGTCGACCCCGAAACCGGGCAGGACGCCTACCGGGGCGTCGTCGAGGCGCTCGCCGCCGAGTTTCGCGACGCCGGCCTCCGACTCGACGACGGTGACCTCGAACGCCTGTTCGAGGCGGGACTCATTCCGGGGGGCGACGAGGTAGCGGCCCTGGAGTACGTCGCCCGCTACGCCGACGCCGACTACGAGACGGTCGTCTTCGACACGGCGCCGACGGGGCACACGCTCCGCCTGCTTGACCTGCCGGCCGTGCTCTCCGAGACGCTGGGCGTCGCGGGCGACGTGCAGCGGCGGGTGCGGCGGACCGCCCGCGCGGCACGGAGCGTGGTCCTCGGCCCGGCCGCCTACTGGGGTGGCGGTGACGACGAGGACGCCGTGACGGCCCTCCGCGACCGGGTCGCCCGCGTGGGGGCGCTCCTCCGCGATCCCGACCGCACCCGGTTCCGGGTCGTTCTCACGCCGGAGCGGATGGCCATCGCGGAGACCGAACGGCTGGTCGCCCGTCTCCGGGAGGCCGCGGTGCCGGTCGACGCACTCGTCGTCAATCGGCTCTTTGCGAACCCCGAGAACTGCGACTGCGACCGGTGTCGACGGGACGAGTGCCGACACGCCGAGCGCCTCGCGGCCGTCGAGGCGGACTTCGATCACCCCGTCAGGCGCGTGCCGGAACTGGACGCCGAGGCCGAGGGTCTCGACGCCCTCGGAGCGGTCGGCGAGTCGCTCGTCTAGTCCAGTCGGTCCCGCGCCGCGGCGACGAGCAGCGGCAGGGTGATCGTGGCGTCGCCGAGGACGGTGACGTTCTGCGCGGACTTCTCCAACTTCCCCCAGGACCGCGCCTCGTCGAGGGTCGCCCCGGAGAGGCCGCCGGTCGAGGCGGGGTCGGTCGTGAGCTGGACGCCGTAGTCGTACGCCTCCGGCACCGTGAGCATCGTCTGCAGGACGAAGTTCTTGGGCACGCCGCCGCCGACGACGGTGGCGCCGGTCCGCTCGGCGTCGAACGCCACGTCGGTGACGTTCGTCAGGTCGGCGAGGGCGTCCAGCGTGAACTCCGAGACCTGCGAGTGCATCCACGCCTGGATGCCGAGCACGGAGTCCTGGATCGCGGGGACGAAGACGGGCACGTCGTTCTCGTAGGCCGCGGCGGCGATGCCGGCGTCCTCGTCGACGTCGGCGTTGGCCGCGGCGTTCGCGCGGCCGAGTTCCCGCGTGAACTCGCTGATGGCGACCGGCCCCTCGAACGCCGGGAAGACGTGCTCGCGGAGGTGGTTCTCGAACAGCGTGAAGTGTTCCTGCGGGAGGTAGACGTTGTAGATGCGGTCGACGCCCTCGTCGCGCAGCCGTTCGTCGTGGTCGCGCTCCTGCCCCTCCGGCCCGGTTCGGCCGTGGTGGTGTTTGCCGCCGATGGCCTCGATGCTGTCGTGGGTGAGGTTCGCGCCCGTCGTGACGAGGACGTCGATGTGGCCGTCACGGATCAGGTCGGTCACCACCTGCCGCATTCCGCCGGGCACCATCGCGCCCGCGAGGCCGAAGAAGTTGGTCACGTCGTCGCGAGCCAGCATCTCGGCGTAGACGTCCACCGCACGCCCCATCTTCGCCGCGCCGATGCCCGCCTTGCCGTACTCCGCCGCGAGGTCGCCGGCGGTCATGCCCGCCCGCACCGCGGCGTGGCCGATGGGGTCCTCGTGGAACTCCTCGCGTGGCACCTCGCCGTCGGCGTCGTCGTCGGTCATTACTCCCTATCCGCGTCCGAGCGGTTTCAACGGCGCGATCCGTCGCGGACTCGCCGCCGCGCTCAGAGCCCCGTCGGATGCTCGACGTACGTCGTCTCGACGCCCCACTCCTCGATCAGGTCGCCCAGTCGTCGGACGCCGAACGTCTCGGTGGCGTAGTGGCCCGCGAGGAAGACGTTCAGCCCCCGGTCCCGGGCCTCGTGGTAGGCCTGCTGTTTCCCCTCGCCCGTCACCAGCGCGTCGAGGCCGGCGGCGGCCGCCTCCTCGATCCAGTCGGCGCCGCTCCCGGTGACGATGCCGACGTCCGTGATCTCCTCGGGGCCGAAGCCGAGGACCCGCGTCTCGGTGTCGAGTTCCCGGTCCAGCAGGGCAGCCAGGTCGTCGACGGCGTAGGGGTCGGCCGCCCGTCCCCGCGTCCCGACGACTTCGGGGCCGTGGCTCCCGAACGGGGCGCGGTCGTCGAGTCCCAGCACGTCGGCGACGCCGGCGGCGTTGCCGAGTTCCTGGTGGCCGTCGAGGGGGAGATGCGAGACGTACAGCGCCACGTCGTTCCGGACGAGCGGTTCGATCCGGTCGTAGTGGAGGCCGGTGAGTCGGTCGAACCCGCCCCACGCGAGGCCGTGGTGGACGAGCAGGGCGTCGGCGTCGCGCTCGACCGCCGCCTCGATCGTCGCCTCGGCGGCGTCGACGGCGAGGGCCACGCGCTCGATTTCCCCCTCCCGGCGGCCGACCTGTAGGCCGTTCGCGCTCGCGTCCACGTCGGCGTAGTCGTCGGTGCGGAGCCGTTCGTCCAGTCGGTCGACGAACTCGCTGCGGTCCATACCGACCCGTCGGCCGGCGGGGAGTTGTAAGCTACGGGCTCGCGGCGTCGGCGTGTGCGAAGACGAAGTCCCGGAGGAGCGCCCCGGCGAGCGTCGCGGCCTGCCCGTCGTCGCGGTCGTTCACCTCGACGACGTCGGCGCCGTCGGCGCGGGGGGCGATCGCCCGGACGACGCCACGGATCTCGCGGGCCGACAGCCCGCCGGGTTCCATCGTTCCCGTTCCCGGTGCGACGGCCGGATCGGCGGCGTCGACGTCGACGCTGAGGTAGGTCGTCGCCGAGTCGAGGTCGGCCGCCGCGGCCATCGCCTCGCGGACGGCGTCGGCGCCGCGCTCCGCCACGGCGTCGGGATCGACGACGGTCACGTCCCCCTCGCTCGCCCGCCGCCACTCGCGTTCGCTCCCGGCGCGGACGCCGACGATCACCGCGTGTTCCGCGACGTCGAGCGCCCGTCGCGTCACCGTGGCGTGACTCCAGGGGTCGCCGTCGAACTCGCGTCTGAGGTCGAGGTGGGCGTCGAGACAGACGAACAGGTCCGGGGAGACGGCGCGGACGCCGGCGACGGTGACGGTGTGTTCGCCCCCGAGGAGGAGTGGCGTGGCGCCGTCGGCGAGGGCGTCCGACAGTTCGCCCGCGAGGAAGTCGACGTACTCGGCGGCGTCGGTCCAGGCGTGGAGGTCGCCCGCGTCGTGAACGCCGAGTTCGGAGAAGTGTCGGTCGGTGTGGTGGTCGTAGTCCTCGAACGAGTCGGCGAAGCGCCGGATCCGGTCGGGACCGAACCGGGTGCCGGGCTGGAACGTCGTGGAGATATCGAGCGGTGCGCCGACGACGACGTAGGCGGCGTCCGCGCGGTCGGCGGTCGCCCCTGGGAACGTCATACTGGTGGCCGTAACCCGCTCCCGGCGGGTCGCCGCGACGCTCCGGCGACTCGCCCGTGGTTCACGGCTCCCATTAGCCAACGATCTTCCGCTGGCCCTCGTACTCCAGATACTCGATCTCGTCGTCCGGCGACAGGTCCTCGCCCTCGGGGATCCGCATCGTGAACGTCTCGTAGGTGTCGAGGTCCATGATCTGGGCGTCGTCGCCGGAGACGGAGACGACCTGTCCGCCCTTCCGCTCGACGATGGGGACCCACACCTTCGCGTCGACCGGCTGGCTGAGCGAGCGCTTCTTCCCGTCGAAGACGCCCTTGCCCTCGATGCGAGCCTTGGCGCTGCCGTGTTTACCGGGTTTGGCCGTGCTGTACCCGTTGATCTTGCACGGGGAATCGTCCATCATCACGTAGCTCCCCTCCTGCAGTTCTCGCACCTGCTTTTGCTCTCTCGCCATACGGACGGATAACGGAAGCCGGTGTATAAACGGTTTGGAAAGCCCTGCGGGCGGGTACTCGCGGCGGCGACGCCCTACTCGTCGCGGCGGCGACGCATCTCCTGTCTGGTGAACTGCGGCCGTGCGCGCACGCCCCGCTTTCGCCGGAGCGAGCGATAGAGCAGGAGGCCGATCGGGAGCGTGACGACCCCCGCGACGACGGCCGCCTCCGGCGCCTCGTTGAAGGAGTAGAGGATGGCCGTCGAGAGCACGCCCACCGCGGCCAGGATGCTGTAGGCGATCCGTTTCGCCAGCCGATCCAGCACGTCGTGTTCGTCGTCGAGTTGCACCTGGACCGTCAGGTCGTCGCGCTGGACCCGGTCGAGCACGTCGTCGAGTTTCGGGGGGACGGTCACCAGCGAGCGGGCGGTCTCCTCCAGTTGGTCGCCCGCCGACTCCACGGCCTGCCGGACCCCCTCCTCGCGATACCCCCGTTCGGTGAGGTAGTCGGTCGCGACGGCGATGAAGTCGAAGTCGGGGTCGAGAGTGACACACACCCCCTCGACGACCGTCGCGACCCGCAGGATGAGCGCGAAGTTCCGCGGCAGGCGCAGCGGGAACTCGTAGATGGTGTCCTCGACCTGCTGGATGACCTGCTGGACGCGGTACTGTTCGAGGTCCTCGCCGCGCACGTCCGCGATGGCGAGCTCCATCACCTGTCCCATCACCTCGCGGTCGGCGGTGGGGCTGAGCGTCCCCATCTCGACCATCGCGTCGAGGATGCCGTCGATGTCCTGGTTGGCGACCGCGATGTAGAACTCCACGATCTTCTCCTGGAAGAACGCGTCGACGGTCCCGCTCATGCCGAAATCGTAGAAGATGATCGAGCCGTCCTCGGCGACCGACAGGTTGCCGGGATGGGGGTCGGCGTGGAAGACGCCGTCCTCGATGATCATCTGGAGGTAGATGCGCTGGAGGCTCTCGGCGAGGTCGCTCCGGTCGTGTCCCCGCTCGTCGAGGCGCTCCACGTCGCTGATCTTGACGCCGTCGATGTACTCCATGACGAGGACGCGCTCGCCGGAGAGTTCGTCGACCGCGTCCGGGATGCGGATGCGGTCGTTGTCGCGGAAGTTGTCGCGGATCTCGGTCAGCATGCGGCGCTCCCGCGAGTAGTCCATCTCCTCTCTGATCGTGTTGGAGAACTCGTCGGCGAGGTTCGACACCGAGAAGCTCCGGGCCTCGTCGGTAAAGCGGAGGAGGAGCGGCAGGAGCCACTTGATCGCGCGGAGGTCCGCCTCGACGAGGTCCTCGATGCCGGGGCGGCGCACCTTGATCGCCACCTGCTCGCCCTCGTAGGTGGCGCGGTACACCTGCCCGAGGCTGGCGCCGCTGATGGCCTCGCGGTCGAAGTCGTCGAACACCTCGTCGACCGGCCCCACGTCCGCCGCCAGCACCGGCCGGGTCTCCGCCCACGGCGCCGGCGGCACGTCGTCCTGGAGTTTGGTCAGGACGTCGATGTAGGCGGGCGGGAGGATGTCGGGCCGGGTCGACAGCAACTGTCCGAGCTTGATGAACGTCGGGCCGAGGGTGAGCAGCGAGTCGAGCAGGCGGTCGGCGCGCTCCCGCTGGGTCTCGACGCCGACGCTGCGCCGACCGCCGAACAGCAGGTACTTCCGGCGGTCCCGGGCGTACGCGACGATCAGCGGGAGGAACTGGTGGATGACGCGGACGAAGCGCCAGTACGCACGGAGGTTGACCAGCGTAACCACCCGGGCTTACGCGTCCTCGATGGGGATGGACTGCTCCGGCGCGGCCTCGTATTTCGGCAGGTGGAGTTCGAGGACGCCCCGCTCCATCTCCCCCTCGGCGCCCGCCCCCGTCGCGTCCGGCGGCAGCGGAAGTTCCGCGTCCAGAAACAGCGGCCGGTCCTCGCGCACGTAGTCGAACGACTCGGGGAGCGCCTTCTCCCGTCGTGCCTCGATGTGCAGCCGCCCCTTCTCGATCCGGATGTCGACCGTCTCCGCGGTCGCGCCGGGAAGATCGACGACCAGCAGGTACGCGTCCTCGCTCTCGAGCAGATCCGCGAACACTGCCTCGGGGAGGTCCCGAAGCGCGTCCCGCAGTGCTGACATGGGACGGAATAAGGAACGGGGATCGAAAAAGGCCGCGGTGTGTGTGTGACGGGACCGCATCCCCTCGCCACCGGCCGGCTACGGGTTTTTGTATCCCCGAACGCAAGGACGGGTATGAGCCACGACGACCTCGAACGCGCGGGATTCAAGGACCGAACCCGCGTCGCCGAGGCCTTAGAGACCGTGCTCGCGTCGGTCTCGGGCCACGACCGAACCGACCGGGTGGCGCTCGGCCGGGCCGACGGCCGCACGCTCGCCGAGACGGTGACCGCGCCGGCGCCCGTCCCGGGCTACGACCGCGCGGCGATGGACGGCTACGCCGTCCGCGCGGAGGACACCTTCGGCGCCAGCGACCGGTCCCCGACGGTCCTCCGCGAGGGCGACGGCGCCGTCGCCCCGGGCGAGGCCGTCCGCGTCCACACCGGCAGCGACCTGCCCGACGGCGCCGACGCCGTCGTGATGATCGAGCGGACGGAACTCGTCGGCGACGAGGTGGAGGTGTTCGACGCCGTCGCCGAGGGCGAGAACGTCGGCGACGTCGGCGAGGACGTCGCCGAGGGCGAGACGCTCTACGAACCCGGCCACCGGATCCGCCCCTCCGACCTCGGCCTCCTGAAGTCCGTCGGCGTCGAACGGGTCGAGGTGTACGACCCGCCGACGGTCGGCGTGATTCCGACGGGCGAGGAACTCGTCCAGCGGGACCCCGACCCGGGCGAGGTGATCGAGACGAACGGCCTCACCGTCTCCCGACTGGCCGACCGCTGGGGGGCGATCCCCACCTACCGGAACGTCGTCGACGACGACCCCAACGCCATCCGCGCCGCGATCCAGCGCGACCTGGCGAAAGACGTCGTCGTCACCACCGGCGGGTCGTCGGTCGGCGAGCGCGACTACACGCCCGAGGTGGTCGACGACCTGGGCGAGGTGCTCGTCCACGGCGTCGCCCTCAAACCCGGACACCCGGTCGCCCTCGGCGTCGTCGAGGACACGCCCGTGATCATGCTCCCGGGCTACCCCGTCGCCTGCATCGTCAACGCCGTTCAGTTCCTCCGCCCCGTCCTCAAGACCGTCGGCAACATGCCCGTCCCCGACCACCCGACCGTCGAGGCCGAACTGTCACGGAAGGTGTCGAGCGAACCCGGCACCCGGACCTTCGCCCGGGTGCGCCTGACCGAGAGCGAGGACGGAACCGTCGCCGAACCCACCCGCGCCAGCGGGTCGGGCGTCCTCTCCAGCGTCGCCCTCGCGGACGGCTGGGTCGTCGTCCCCGAGGGTCGGGAGGGGTACGACGCCGGGGAGACCGTCGCGGTCGAGAACTGGGAGTGGTCGGCGTGAGCGACCGCCGACAGTTCCGCGACCTCGAATCGCCGGCGGCCGCCCGCGAGGCCATCGGGAACCTCGACCTGACGCCGGCCCCCGAGACGGTCCCGCTCGACGAGGCGCGGGGGCGCGTCCTCGCCGAGCGGATCGACGCCGAACTCGACGTGCCGGGGTTCGACCGCGCGAGCGTCGACGGCTACGCCGTCCGCGCCCGCGACACCTTCGGTGCCGACGAGGCCGACCCGGTCGTCCTCGATCGGATCGGCACCGTCCACGCCGGCGTCGAACCGGACGTGGCGGTGCGGGAGGGGACCTGTGCCGAGATCTCGACCGGCGCGGTGATGCCCCCCGGCGCCGACGCCGTCGTGATGGTCGAGCGCACGGACGAGGTCGCGGACGGGATCGCAATGCGCACCTCGGTCGCGCCGGGCGACCGCGTGATGGTCGCCGGCGCCGACGTCGCCGCCGGGTCGCGGGCGCTCGGTCCGGGGACCCTCCTCACGCCCCGCGAGATCGGCCTGCTGTCCGCGCTCGGCGTCGACGAGGTGCCCGTCCGCGGGACCCCCACGGTCGGCATCGTCTCGACGGGCGACGAACTCGTCCGGCCTGGCGGGGACCTCCGCAGCGAGGCCGGCCAGATCTACGACGTCAACTCCTACACCATCGCCGCGGGCGTCGAGGAGGCGGGCGGCGAGGCCGTCCTCTACCCCCACGCCGGCGACGACTACGACGAGATGGAGCGCCTGCTGGTCGAGGCCGCCGAGGAGTGCGACCTCGTCCTCTCCTCGGGGTCGACCTCCGCCAGCGCCGTCGACGTGATCTACCGCGTCATCGAGTCGGAGGGGGAGCTCCTCCTGCACGGCGTGTCGGTCAAGCCGGGCAAGCCCATGCTCGTCGGCCGGCTGGAGGACTCGGCGTACGTCGGCCTCCCCGGCTACCCCGTCTCCGCGCTCACCATCTTCCGTACCTTCGTCGCCCCGGCGATCCGGTCGGCCGCCGGCCTCCCCGACCCGCAAACGGCGACCGTCGAGGGCCGCATGGCCGTCCGCGAGCGCTACGGCGAGGGACGGACCCGGCTCATGCCCGTCGGCCTCGTGGAGACCGACGACGGCACGCTCGTCTACCCCGTCGACAAGGGGAGCGGCGCGACGACGAGCCTCGTCGAGGCCGACGGCGTCGTCGAGGTGGACGCCGACACCGACTACCTCGCCGAGGGCGAGACGGTGACGGTGCAACTGTTCTCGCCGGACGTGCGCCCTCCCACCCTGCTCGGCGTCGGCGAGGACGACCCCGCGCTCTCGCGCCTGCTCGACCGGATCGAGCGCCCCCGCTATCTCGACGTGGGGAGCCGACAGGGGCGGCGGCGCCTGCGTGACGGCGTGCCCGACGTCGCCGTCGTCTCCGGACCCTCGGATCGCGACGTCGACGCCGTCGACCTGGGCGGCTGGACCCGCGAGTGGGGGCTCGTCGTCCCCGCCGGAAACCCCCGGGACGTGGCGGGGCTCGCGGACCTGATCGACCGCGACCTGCGCTTCGTCAACCGGGCGACCGACTCCGGACTCCGGGCCAGCCTCGACGCCGAACTCGACCGCTTGGCCGACGACCGCGGCGTCGACCGCTCCGACATCACCGACGCCGTCGACGGCTACGACCTGACGGTCAAGGGCTTCGAGAGCCCGGCGCGGAAGGTGCTCGCGGG
This sequence comes from Haloplanus sp. GDY1, assembly GCF_023703775.1. Taxonomy (NCBI): domain Archaea; kingdom Methanobacteriati; phylum Methanobacteriota; class Halobacteria; order Halobacteriales; family Haloferacaceae; genus Haloplanus; species Haloplanus halophilus. The sequence continues at coordinate 2,801,805 of NZ_CP098514.1, forward strand.
CGCGGCCGACGCCGGTCTGGGCCTCCGAGCGACGGCCGACGCGCTCGATTGCGGGTTCGTCCCCCTCGGCACCGAGTCCGTGCGCGTCCTCGCGAACCCCGAGCGGACCGGGAAGGCGGGCGTCCGGGCGCTCGACCGGGCGCTCGACTCGGCTCTCGACGACGCCGTCGCCGAGCTCGACGGGGTCGACAGCTGACGACCCCACCGCGTTCGTGTCGGCCGATACCCCGATAATGTGGCCGGGGCTATATGTGTGCCGACGGCCAACTGCGGGGCGTGTCCGCCCGTCCGACCGTCCTCCACGTCGACGACGACCGAACGATGCTCGACCTGTCGAGCGACTGGGCCAGCGACGAGGGGCTGACGTGGCTGACGGCGTCCGACCCCGCCGCCGCGCTCACGCTCCTGTCCGACAACGACGTCGACTGCCTCGTCAGCGACTCGCTTCGCACCCCCGACGGCGACTCGTTCGTCGACCGGGCGACCGACGCCGATCCGGACCTGCCCGTGGTGCTGTTCACCGCCACCGACCGCGACGCGGTCGCTCCCGACACCCGCCGGGTGGCCTCGGGGTACGTCCGGAAGGGGACGACCGACCAGTTCTCCGCGCTCCTCGAACGCGTCTCGGCGCTCGTCGCCGACCAGCCGTCGGGTCACTCCGCGGCCGACGGGGGCGACGACTGGGAACTCGTCGGCCACCACGACTGGGACGGCGCCGGGACCGACCTCGCGACGACCATCGTCACCGCCGTCGAGGAGCACACCGAACGGGACGTGTCGACGGCGGCGCCGCTGTACGAGAGCATCGACGCCGAGATTCTGGAGTCGCTCCTCCGCCGTCCGGAGGGCGAGCCACGAACCGGGATCCGGGTTCGCTTCCCCTTCGCCGGCCACGAACTCGCGGTGGCCAGCGACGGGCGGATCCTGCTGCGGTCGGCGACGGCATAGCGGACGGCTCCTGCTGCCGGCCGCTCAGGCGACGGGCCGACTGAGCCCGCGCAGTTCCCTGATGCTCTCGATCCGCCGATCGCAGAGGATACAGTGGCCGCGCCGCCCGTGGCCGTGTCGTTCGATGTGGATCGCGTCCAGGTCGACGTTCCAGGCGGCCCCGACGTCGACCGCGCTGTCGCCGACCAGCGCGCCGCCGTCCGCGGCGGTGGCTCCGAGGCCCCCCATCGCCGTTCGCACCGGATCGGGGTTCGGCTTCATCCCGACGTCCGGGGAACAGCAGACGACCGTCTCGAACCAGTCGCGGATGTCGAGGTGGTCCAGGACGACCCCCGTGACCGGCTCCGGACAGTGCGTCACGATGCCGAGCGGTCCGTCGTAGTCGCTCAGGAGGGCGGCGTCGTCGTAGAGGTACGTCGCCTCCGCTCGCGCCCGGGGATCGTCCACCTCGTCGAACACCTCCCAGAACCGCTCGACGCTCACGCCCGCCGACTCGCGGAGCCGCCGTCGCTCGTCGCCGATCCCGTGCCACAGGGCGTAGGCGGTCTCGTCGGAGAATCGGTGACCGAGACGGTCGCCGACCTCGTCGAACGTCCCTCGCACGTACGTCCAGTCCACGTCCACGAGCGTCCCGTCGAGGTCGAACAGCCAGAAGTCGTAGGCGGTGTCGACCATTCGCCTCCCCGTACGCGCGGCCGGAACAAGTGTGTTCCGCCCGCGCCGTCGGGCCGTCTCCGTCGCGGGTCGGCCGTCCCGATCAGTCGGTCACGCGGACGGAGCTACCCAGGTGTGCGTGCAGGACCTCGCGCGGCGGGTCGTCGAACGCCGGGTCGTCCGCGACGGCCGCCCGGAGGGCGTCGAGGTACGCCTCGTCGGTTCGGAGTTCGCTGAACGTCACGTCCGTGACGGGCACCGAGAGCCAGTCCTCGGCCAGGTCGCGGAGGTGTCCCTCGTCGCTCACCTCGCCGCGCCACAGCGCGTCGCGGAAGAACAGCCAGCCTTCGGTCCCGGGGTCGGCGGCGGGGCTGGTGACCACCGTCTCGAACGTGTCCGGGTCGGCCGTCACGTCCGTCGGATCGAGGCGGAACGTCACCCGGAAGACGTAGGCGGCGTCCATCTATCGCTCGGCGTCGAACAGGCCCGCGAGACGGAGGTCGGTGTCGGTGATCCCGCCCGCCTCGTGGCTGGTCAGTCGCACCTCCACCTCGTCGTATCGGATCGTGATCTCGGGGTGGTGGAACTCCTCGTCGGCCACCTCCGCGACCCGGGTGGCGAAGGTGACGCCGTCGAGGTAGTCGTCGAAGGGGTAGACGCGGACGATCTCGTCACCGTCTCGCTCCCAACTGTCCGGAAGCTGTCGGTCGATCTCGTCGTCGTCGAGCCGGTTCGGCATGTCTCACCGTCCGCCCGGCCGAGGAATAACGATTGGGGTGGCCTACTCCTCGCGCAGGCCGTCGAGGACGTGCTGGGGGATGTCCTCGTCCATCCCCTCGCGGGGCGTCTCGGCGCTGGGCGGCGCCGAGCGGTCGCCGCCGAACTCGGGGTCGAACAGGCCGAGGGCGGTCTGGATGGTCGTCCAGTCGTCCTCGGCGGCGGCGTCCCGGAGGCTCTCGGTCGGCGCGGCGAGCAACTGGCCGACGAGCGCGTCGGCCAACGAGGCGACCGTCTCGCGTTGCTCGTCGGTCAACCCGCCCTGGGACTCCAGCCGCGACAGCGCGGTGTGGAGTTCCCGCTCCTTGACCATCTCGGCGCTCTCGTACATCGCGCTGATGGCCTCGTCGGCCTGTCGTCGCTTGAACGAGTCGATCAGGCGGTCGAACTCCTCGTCGATCATCCGCTCGACCGTCTCGGCGGCCTCCCGACGCCGCTCCCGCGTCTCGTCGGTGATGGCCTCCAGCGAGTCGATGTCGAAGGCCTCGACGCCGTCGACGTCGGCGACCGCCGGGTCGACGTCGCGCGGCTGCGCGAGGTCGATGACGAGCGTCTCCCCGGCGTCGGCGAGCGCCGAGCGGTCGAGGACGTACCTCGGACTGTCGGTGGCGGTGACGAGGACGTCGGCCCGCTCGGCGGCGGCGGCCGCCCGGTCGAGGCCGACGCCCGTCGCCGCCGTCTCCACCTCCTCGGCGAGGTGGGTGGCGTGGGGTATCGTCCGGTTGGCGACCACGAGTTCCGACACGCCCGTGTCGTCGAACGCCTGGGCCGCCAGCCGACCCATCTCGCCGGCGCCGACGACCAGGGCCGTCGTCCCGTCCAGGTCGCGCTCGCGGGTCGCGAGTTCGACCGCCGCGCTCCCCAGCGACACCACGCCCTCGTTGATCGTCGTCTCGGTTCGCGCCCGCTCGCCGACGTGCAGGGCCTTCGTGATCGCCGGATCGAGGACCGGACCGATGCCGCCGACGCCCCGGGCCGTCTCGAACGCCGTACGGAGCTGGCCGATGATCTGGTCCTCGCCGAGGACGAGCGACTCCAGCCCCGCCGCGACGCGCATCAGGTGACGGAGGCTGGCCTCGTGGTCCAGTTCCCTGACGGCGCCGTCGCGAACCTCGGGCGCGAACGCCGCGAGGGCGGCGCGCCCGGCCGCCGCGTCCTCCGTCACGACGTACGCCTCGGCGCGGTTGCAGGTCTGGAGCGCGAACGCCTCGTCGACGCCGTCGCTCGCCAGCAGGTCGCGGACGGCGGTCGACTCGTCGTCGTCGGCTGCGGACTCGATCTCGTCGACCGTCGCACGCCGGTGGGACACCGTCACCCCGCTGATGACGCCCGTCGTCACAGGTGCTCACCTCGGGACTCGCGGATCATTCGATTCGATTCGCATCACGGTTTGCGCGCGTCCTACCTAAACTCTTCCAATGACGCCGCCGCTCCCGCGCCGGCGTCGGGGTCCGGTTCGGGGGTCGCCCCGGCGTCGTCGCCCCCGACGCCGACGACCGGATCCGTTGCATACGCCACCCTCCGCGATACGGCGTCTTAAACGTCCCGTCGTCTCCCGGTCGCTGAAAATCCCCCGTGTCGGCCGTCGGAAGGCTCATGCGCGTCCGTTCCTTACGCCGTGTCGATGACCGTCTCTCGACGAACCCTCCTCGCGACCGCGGGCGTGGCCCTCGGGGGCGTCGCCGGCTGTCTCGGCGGCGGTGGCGGCGGCAGTGCCGAGAACCTCGACGGCTACGAGTCCACGACGACCGACGGCCAGTCCGTGCCGCTCGCCCCCCTGAGCGACGTTCACGAGTGGTACGAATCGGACCGCGCCCGCTTCGCCGACGCGCGCTCGCGGGCCGCGTACCGGCAGTCACACATCGAGGGCGCGGTGTGGAGCCCCGCGCGCTACGGACAGGAGACCGACGACCCCGTGGCCGACTGGTCCGCGGACACGCTCGTCGTCACCTACTGTGGCTGTCCGCACCACCTCTCCTCGATGCGCGCGGCGGCGCTCATCCAGGCGGGCTACGAGCGGGTGGCCGCCATCGACGAGGGGTTCTGGGCGTGGCAGGACGCGGGCTATCCGGTCGCCGGCGGTGCGCCGAACCTGGAGCCGGCCCTCCACGTCGTCGAGGGGCGGACCGACCCCGACTTCGCCGGCGAGTGGGCGTGGGCTCGACACGACCCCTCCGGCCAGCGCGAGGTCACGCCCATCGCCGACGACGGCTCCTACGCGCTGAACGTCCGCTTCGCCGGCGTGGCGCCGACCGACTCGATCAGGCTCACCACGCCCGGGTACGAACTGTCGGCACCCCTCGGATCGCTCGCCGGGGGCGTCGTCGGCGCCGACGGCCGTCTCGCCTAGGCGTCGTCCTCCAGCACGACGCTCGTCACCTCGTACCCGCGGTCGCGGATGTCCGCCACCAGCGCCTCCTGGTCCACGTCCGCCTCGTAGTAGAACACGATGTCGAAGGTGCCGTCCCGGAGGAGCTGCTGGCACTCCCAGACGAACGCGTCGTCGTCGACGGTCAGGCCCTGGAACTGGTTCGAGGAGAAGTCCGTGTCGTCGTTGCCGGCGTAGATGTACGTCTCGCCCTTGCCGGCGTGGGCGGCGATGACCTCGTTGAGGTCGACCGTGAGTTCGTGCATCTCCAGGTCCTCCGACCCCGTGAGGTCGGTGTGGACGATGGCGCCCGCGAGGTCGATGTCGCCGGGCTCCAGGAGCGCCTTCGTCCGCCGGTAGAGGTCGTCGTCGACTGCGTCGCTCATGGGTCGGAGTGCGCGGGCCACGGTGTTACCCGTGACGGTTTTCATCCCAGCCGCTCGTCCAGGATCAGCCGCGTCTTCGTGTTCTGCACCTCGTCCAAGTCCCGCGCCTTCGTGATGAGTTCGTTGACGGCGCGCGTGTCCGCGGCGTCGACCACCATGACGATGTCCTTCTCGCCGGACACCTGCCAGACGAAGTCCACCTCGTCCCACTCCGCCATCCGGTCGGAGACGCCGGTGGTGTCGACGTCCACCGCGACGGACACCTCGATCATCGCCTTTACGTTGCCGGTGCGCGTCGCCACGGTGAACCGCTCGATCACCCCCTCGTCGATCAGTCGCTCGACGCGGTTGCGGACCGTCCCCTCGGAGGTGCCCACCCGATCCGCGATCTCGGTGTAGGGGGTCCGCGAATCCCGTCGGAGGATCGACAGAATCCGGCGGTCCAGTTCGTCCATACGGCGCCTTGTGCTGGGGCCCCCTTACCGATTACGAATTTCGTAACTCAGCTTCGAAAGCAAGGCTTATTGCGGGGACGTCCCTGTGTTTCTCGTAATGTCGGACGCCTACCTTGCCCTGGAGGACGGCCGCGTCGTCGAAGCGCGTGGCCGCGTTCCGGGTCGGACGCGTGGCGAACTGGTCTTCACGACCGCGTACACCGGATACGAGGAGAGCCTGACCGATCCCTCCTACGAGGAGCAGGTCCTCACCTTCTCGTACCCGCTCATCGGCAACTACGGCGTCCGAGAGGAGCGATTCGAGTCCGACCGGGTCCACCCGCGTGCCGCCATCGCCCGCGAGTTCACCGAGGAGGTCGTCGAGTGGCTGGACGAGGAGGACACCCCAGCCATCGACCACCTCGACACCCGTGACCTCGTCACCTCCATCCGCGAGGAGGGGGCGATGAAGTGTGGCATCGCGGTCGGCCCCGACGCGACCCCCGAGGACGCGAAGGCGGAACTCGACGCCTGCAAGGGCATGAGCGAGCACACGGACATCGGCGCGCAGGTCAGCGTCGACGACCCCGTCGTCTACGAGGGCGGGTCGGCCGCGACGGTAGCCCTGATCGACTGCGGCGCCAAGGGCTCGATCACCGAGTCCCTGCTGGAGCGGGACGCCACCGTTCACGTCCTGCCCTACGACGCCACCCCCGCGGACGTCGCGGCCGTCGACCCGGACCTCCTGTTCGTCTCGAACGGTCCCGGCGACCCCGAGAACTTCGGGGCCGCCGAGGCGCTGGTCGACGAGTACCTCGGCGACCTGCCCATCGCGGGCATCTGCCTCGGGCAGCAGGTGGTCGCCAACGCCCTCGGCGGCAGCACCGAGAAGATGTCCTTCGGCCACCGAGGCGTCAACCAGCCGGTCCGCGACCTGGAGTCCGGCCGCGTCGTCATGACCACCCAGAACCACGGCTACACCGTCGGCGACCCGGGCGACCGCCTGAACGTGACGCAGGTGAACGTCAACGACGGCACCGCGGAGGGCCTCGAAAACGAGGACCTCGGCGTCATCACCCGTCAGTACCACCCCGAGGCCAACCCCGGCCCGCACGACTCGCTCGACTTCTTCGACGACGTGCTCGACCTGGTGTCGACGGACGCGCCCGTCGCCACCTCGGACTAGGCGCCGTCTCCGACTTCTCGCCGCGCCCGTCGCCACCTCGGACTAGGCGCCGTCTCCGACTTCTCGCCGCGCCCGTCGCCACCTCGGACTAGGCGCCGTCTCCGACTTCTCGCCGCGCCCGTCGCCACCTCGGACTAGGCGCCGTCTCCGACTTCTCGCCGCGCCACCCCGACCAGCAATCCGATCACCGGCAGGACGACCGCCGCCCCCGCGACGAACGGCGACCAGTAGGCGAGCGCGTACAGCGCGGCCGCGACGGGCGGGCCGACGGTGCGACCCAGGCTCCCCGCCCCCTGCGTGACGCCGAAGGCGGTCCCCTGCCGGTCGGCGCCCGACCCCGCCGACACCAGCGCCGCCAGCGACGGGTTCAGGAGGCCGTTGCCGAGCGAGAGCACGGCGAGCACGGCGAGCAGCGCCACCACCTCGCGGGTGAGCCACGCCGGCCCGCCCGGCGCGGGGAGGGCGGCCCCGAGGTCCGGCGCGAACGGGAGGGCGGCGAGGGCGACGAGCAGTAGCGCCGCGCCGCCGACGGCCAGCCGTGCCGACCCGACCCGCTCGGCGAGGCGGCCGACCAGCACCCCCTGGTTGAGCGCGCCGAGGACGCCGACGTACGTGAGTAAGAGGGCGGCGGCGGAGGCGTCGAACCGGTAGGCCGGCGCGTCGGCGACGAAGGGAATGAACATCACCTGTACGCCCGCGAAGGCGACGGAGACGAGGAAGAAGGCGAGGACGAGGCCACGGAGCGCCGGGTCGCGAAGCGCCGTCGCGAACGACCCGACGAGCGTCGTCCGCTCGGCGGCCGCCCGGTGGCGGTCGGGTTCCTCCAGGGCGACCAGCGCGACGGCGAGCGCGGCGAGGCTCATCGCCGCCGCGCCGAACGCCGGGAGGGAGAACCGACTCGCCGGAATCGGGAGGGTCGACGCCGCCCGCACCGCCCGCTCGCTCGCCAGCGCGCCGCCGATGGCGGGGCCGAAGATGAACCCGAGGCTGAACGAGGCGCCGACGAGGCCCAGCGCGCTCGCCCGCCGCTCCGGCGGCGTCACGTCCGCGACGTAGGCCTGCGCGGCGGCGATGTTGCCCCCCATCGCCCCGGCGAGCGCCCGCGCGACGAAGAGCGTGGCGACGCCGACGGCGGCCCCGCGGGCGTCGCCGGCCAGGTCCGCGAGGCCGAAGACGGTCCACGCGACGACGCTCCCGGCGAGCGAGAGGACGACCACCGGCCGCCGCCCCCAGCGGTCGGAGTACCGACCGAGGACGGGCGCGGCGAGAAACTGCGTCAGGGAGTACGTCGCCGCCAGCAGGCCGATGAAGACGTCGCCGACGCCGAAGCTCCGGACGTAGTAGGGGAGGATCGGGATGACGACCCCGAAGCCGACCAGGTCCAGAAAGACGACGAACACCACGGTGGCGACGCCCCGCCGGGGACGCTCGACGACCGGCCGTGCCGTCGCGCCGCCGGGGACACCCATACCGAAGGACCGCGGGCGGCTCCCTAAAAGCTCCCGTCGACGTGGGGCGGGTGTCGACCTTCGGCAGGTTTTTGACCCGACTCGCGCAACTCCGTTGCATGATTACGGTCAGGGCTCCCGCGACGAGTGCGAACCTCGGCAGCGGGTTCGACGTGTTCGGCGCGGCCCTCGACCGACCGGCGGACGTCGTTCGCGTCGAGAAGGCCGACCGGACGACAATCGACGTGACGGGCTACGGGAGCGAGTTCATCCCCGAGGACCCCGAGAACAACACCGTCGGGGCAGTCGCCGAGGCGCTCGACGCCCCGGCGCACATCCGCATCGACAAGGGGATCCGTCCCTCCTCGGGGCTCGGCTCCTCGGGCGCCAGCGCCGCGGCGGCGGCGCTCGCCCTGAACGAACTGTACGACCGCGGCCTCACGCGCGAGGAACTCGTCCCCATCGCGGGGAAAGGCGAGGCCACCGTCTCCGGCGAGGTCCACCTCGACAACGTGGCGCCCGCCCTGCTGGGAGGGTTCACCGTCGCCACGGGCCGGGACGTGACGACCGTCGACGCCGACATTCCGCTCGTCGCCTGCCTCCCCGAAATCGCCATCTCGACGCGCGACGCCCGCGACGTGGTGCCCGCGGGGGCGACGATGGAGCAACTCGTCTACACCGTCGGCCGGGCGGCGACGCTGACGACGGGCATGTGTCGGAACGACCCCCGCCTCGTCGGCAAGGGGATGCACGACCGCCTCGTCACGCCCGCCCGGGCCGACCTCATCTCGGGGTACGACGAGGTGCGCGAGGCCGCCCTCGACGCCGGCGCCACCGGCGTCACCGTCAGCGGCGCCGGCCCCGGCGTCCTCGCGGCGTGTTACCCCGAGGACCGCCGGTCGATCGCGGCCGCGATGGTCGAGGGGTTCGCCGAGGTCGGGGTCGACTCCCGGGCCTACCAGACCGAGATCGGCCGCGGCGCGACGCTGTACCCCGACACGTAGGCCGCCCGCCGCTCGCCACAAGACGTATTCTCCCCGACGGCCGTCTCCGAGACGTGGACTCGAACAGCCTGCCGATGGTCCCCGACCTCCACGTCGTCTCCAAGCCGGTTCGGTACCTCGTCCTCGGCGTCCTGGGTGCCGGCGTCCTCCTGTTGGTCGTCCTGGTGTTGCTCGGCATGGCGAGCACCCCGACGGTCACGCTGGAGGCGACGGTCGTCGACTCGGTGCCGTCGGAGACGGCGGCCGAGGACGTGCACTCGCTGTCCGGATTCGCCGACGACAGCCCGGTGCGGGCCGTCGTCGAGGACGCGCTCCGAACCGGCTCCGCGTCCGTGGAGGCGACGACGGCGGACGTTCGTGACGCGGACGTTCCGTCGACCGAGTTCTACGTCAGACACGACGGTCGGGTGGTCCGGGTCGTGATCGATTCCTGACCGGGCCGGCGTCCGTCAGACCCCGCGACCCTGCAACTGCTCCTCTTCGGCCATGTCGGCGTTCGACTGCCCCTTCATCCCCCGGCCGACGTTCGTCGCGATGTCGGCCAGGCGTTCGGGGTCGTCCCAGTTGTTGACCGCCTCGACGATGGCGGTGCCCATCGCCTCGGGGTTCTCGGCGCCGAAGATGCCGGAGCCGACGAAGATGCCGTCACACCCGTGGTGCATCATGAGCGCCGCGTCCGCGGGCGTCGCGATGCCGCCGGCGGCGAAGTTGACGACCGGCAGGCGCCCCATCTCCGCCGTCTCGTGGACCAGGTCGCGGGGCGCGCCGTGTTCCCGCGCCCACCGCTCGCGCTCCTCGTAGGCCATCCCGTCGAGTTCGCGGATGGCGCCCTTGATGGCGCGCTGGTGGGTGACCGCCTGGTTCACGTCGCCCGTGCCCGCCTCGCCCTTGGTGCGGATCATCGCCGCGCCCTCGTCGATGCGGCGGAGCGCCTCGCCCAGGTTCCGCGCCCCGCAGACGAACGGCGCGGTGAACTCCCGCTTGTCGATGTGGTACTCGTCGTCGGCGGGCGTGAGCACTTCGCTCTCGTCGATCATGTCCGCGCCCTTGGCCTCCAGGATCTCCGCCTCCTTCCGGTGGCCGATGCGCGCCTTGCCCATCACGGGGATGGACACCTCCTCCAGAATCTCGGTGAGCGCCGCGGGGTCGGCCATCCGGGCGACGCCGCCGCGCTTGCGGATGTCCGCGGGGACGGCCTCCAGGCTCATCACCGCGACGGCGCCGCAGTCCTCCGCGATGCGGGCCTGCTCCGCGTTGACGACGTCCATGATGACGCCCCCTTTCTGCATGCGGGCGAAGCCGCGCTTCACCAGTTCCGTGCCGCGCCGCAGTTCTTCGAGATCGGTCATACCCCCCGTTACGGGGGGACCTACTTAACGGCGGGCATCCGGAAGATGTTGCCATCGCCCCGGCCCCGTGTGGCCGTGACCGCCACCGATTTACCGGCCCGCTCCCTCCCACCGACAATGAGTTCCGGGTCGGAGTCGGTGACGGGCCGCATCGCCACCCTCGTGGACGGCGACGGCCTCCCCACGCCCGACTCGCTCCCCCGGTGGCTCGCGCCGCTCCCGCGACCGGTCGAGAACCTCGGCCTCTCGCTCGCGTGGGCGGTGGTCGCCACCAACCTCGTCGGAACCGCCTTCGGCTTCTGGTACTACCGCTTCCAGTTCGCGGCCGAGCCCCTCGTCATCTGGCCGCTCGTCCCCGACAGCCCCGTCGCCACGCTCTTCGTCGCCCTCTCGCTCGCCCTCTGGAAACTCGGCCGGTCGAACGAGACGGTGAACGCGCTGGCCTTCTTCGGCTGCTGGAAACTCGGCCTCTGGACGCCCTTCGTCCTCCTCGCGTTCGCCGACGGCTTCCTCGCGACCACCCCGCTCCCCATGTACGCGTTCCTCCTCGGGAGCCACCTCATGATGGTCGTCGAGGCGTTCGTGATCCACCGCTACAGCGACTTCCCCGTGGGCGCCGTCGCCGTCGCCGCCGCGTGGTACGGCCTGAACGACCTGGTGGACTACTTCCTGCCGCTGGTCGGCACCCCCCACCACACCCTGCTCCCGGGCCAGCGCATCGTCGACGGCACGATCACGCACGTCTCGCCGAGCCACGAACTCGCCGCCGCCGGCGCCGTCGTCCTGACGCTCACGGCGACGTTTCTCACCCTGGCGACGCGGGTGAAGAAACTGGAGGTCCGATCACGGTAGTTCGGCGCGTGCGGGACCCGTCGCTCGACGACCGCCCCGGCGCCACCGCCTCGCTCAGTCCTCGGCGTCGCCGCCAGGGTCCTCCTCCGGCCTGCCGGTCTGGAGTCGCTGGGTCGCGAGCACCTGTCCGATCCGGAGCACGAACTCGAGGAGGACGAGAAAGAGCAGGTAGAGGAGAATCGTCTCCCACTGTTCGGCCATCGCGACGACGACGTCGACCGGAATCTCCGTGGGGAGTGCCGGCGAGCCCTCCAGGATCAGCGCCCCGAGGATGCCCAGCGGAAGCATCTTCGCCAGGTCCTGCGAGAGGTTCTGGCTGTAGTACGCCGTCACCCTGATGGCGGTCACGATGGCCATGGCCGTCACGAGGAGGAGGCGAACGTCGATGCCCGGCGCCAGGAGGACGACCAGAAGCAGGTAGAACACGTACCAGACCATGGTCAGGACGGGGTAGACGACGAGGTACTCGACGACGTAGAGGGCGATTCGGACGACGTTGCCGACGCTCTCGACGCTCCGCCCGACGACGCCGCGGGCGTACCGCCGGAACCGGAGTTCGAAGATGTCCCGTCGGGCGACGAAGCGATAGAACTCGAAGATGAAGATGAGGTAGACGACGATGACGACGGCCCTGAGGACGAGTGGCTCCCAGGTGCGGAGGGCGACGTCCGGCGAAACCGGAACCGGGAGCGGTATCTGCTGGAGGAGCGTCGACGGGATGATCGGATCTGGATGCATGGATCTCACTGCTCGCGCACGGCACGAGATACATTGCTACGCTGTCAGGAAGGATAACCGTTGGTGGTCGGCGAGACGCCGACGCCGGCGTACCGTTATTCCGCTGGCATCCGTAGCGGGGATATGGCCCTGTACGACCGCCTCGCGGACCTCCCGCTCCGGGTCGGCCGCGAGACACGGACGCGACACGAGCGTGACACCTCTAGCGGGTTCACCCGCACGACGACCGTCTTCGAACTCCACGGTGACGGCCACGTCGGCCGCGGCGAGGACGTGACCTACGACACGGAGGATCACGACGCGCTCGCCGAAACCGACTCGCTCGTGCCCACCGGCGAGTTCACGTTCGACGAGTTCTCGACCGCGCTGGACGACGTCGACCTCTTTCCCACCGGGGAGCCCGAACAGCCCTCCGCGCACCACTACCGGCGCTGGGGAGTCGAGAGCGCGGCCCTCGACCTCGCCTTGCGGCAGGCCGACACCGACTTCGCGTCGGCGCTGGGACGCGAGCGCGACCCCCTGAACTTCGTCGTCAGCACCCGCCTCGGCGACCCGCCGACGACCGATCGGGTCGAGGCCATCCTCGACCGCCATCCCGACCTCGGCCTGAAACTCGATCCGACGAGCGACTGGGACGACGAACTCGTCGCCGCCCTCGCCGACACCGGCGCCGTCCGCCTCCTCGACCTCAAGGGTCACTACGTCGGAACGACCGTGGATCAGCCGCCGGATCCAGCCCTCTACGAGCGCGTGATCGAGGGGTTCCCGGACGCGGTGATCGAGGACCCGGCGCTCACCGACGGGACGCGCCCGGTCGTCGAATCCGCGAGGGACCGCCTCTCGTGGGACGCCCCCATCACCGGCGTCGAGAGCGTCCGAGACCTCCCCTTCCCACCCCGGTGGCTCAACGTCAAGCCCTCGCGGTTCGGGACCGTCGAGTCCGTACTGGAAACCATCGAGTACGCCCTGGAGCGTGACGTGAGGCTCTACGGCGGCGGTCAGTTCGAACTCGGCGTGGGCCGGGATCACATCCAGACGCTGGCGTCGACGTTCTACCCCGACGCACCGAACGACGTGGCACCCGGCGGCTACAACCTGCCCGACCTGCCCGCGGATCCGCCGGGGAGCCCGCTGGCCCCGAGCGACGACGCGGCCGGACTGGACTTCTAGTCGCGGACCGGCACGTCCTCCCGGTCGGCGTGGGCGCGCACCCACAGTTCGCCGATGCGGGAGAGCCGCGTCCGGTAGGACTTCCCGTGTTCCTCCTGTTCGATGTAGCCCTTCCCACCCGGGCCGAGGCGGTCGACGTTGTAGATGACCTTCGACCGGAAGCTGTCGGTGTACTCCTCGCCGAGTTCGGCCGCGAGGGCTTCGGCGAGTTCGGAGACGGACTCGAACTCGCCGTGGTCGCCGAGTTCGAACAGGATCACCTCCTCGAACGGCTTGACGTTCGAGAAGGAGGCGACCGGGAGTTCGACGATGTGGTTGTCGCCGATGCGCTTGGCGCCGATGGTGGTGCCCCGTTCGTCGAACTCGTCGAGGAGTTCGGTCGTCCCGTCGAGGCGCTCGCGGACGCGCTCGTCGTCGACCGCCCCCTCGTCGAGGAGGCTCCGCAGCAGGTCCCGGTTCGCCCGCAACTCCTCCGCGAGTTCCGTCTCCAGGTACTTCTCGGGGGCGGTGTAGTAGGTGTGGATGCGGTCCCGGTCCGCCTGCCGTTCGAGGGTGATGGAGTGGGCGGCGGTGGCGAAGGCGAAACTCACCGGCCGCGGCATCGAACTCACGTTCACCCACACCTCGCCGTCCGGCGCTCCCTCGTCCAACTGGTCGTTGATGAGGTCGAAGGCGTCCTCGAAGGCGGCGTCGTAGTCGTAGACGTCCTCGATGACGACGCGCCTGGTCTCGGCGCCGAGCAGGTTCCGGAAGTCCTGCTCCAGTTTCTCCGAGATGTTCCGCGAGTACTCCACGTTGGCCTCGCTCCCGACGGCGCCCTCGAGCAGGATGACCCGGTCGACGTCGAACTGGTCGCGGATCAGCGGCGCGATCAGCCGGTCGTAGTCGAAGCCGACCGGGACGATGTGGGTCTGCATGACCGGTGTTCGGGCCGGTATCTGTAAAAAGGCCAGTTTCCGTGCCGGACGCCGACCCCGCCCGCGGTAGGTCTTAGTGTCACTCGTCCGTACGGTCGTGGCGATGGACCGAGAGCGAGCGGAGGCCCTGCGGCGCCGCGCCGAGCGCGAGCCGGAATCGGTGGCCCTCGACACGGTGCGGACGGGGCTGTCCGCGGACGACGGGGAGATACGCAACGCGGTCGCACACGCCCTCGCCCGCGTCGCGGAGGCGGACGCGGAGCGGGTCGTCGACCTTCTGGACGCCCTCGTGCCGTGTCTCCGCGACCGGAACGACCACACGCGCAACTACGCGACCTTCGCGTTCAAGCGCGCCGCGACGGTCGATCCCGAGACGGTGGGCCGATATCTCGGCGCGCTCGAACCGCGCCTCCGGGACGGCGTGGGGGAGACCCGGAACTGCGCGGCCGACGCGTTCATGGAAGTCGCGGCGGCCGTCCCGGAACGAGTCGGACCGTATCTGGAGGCGCTGGGTCCCTGTCTCGCCGACGACAACGAACGGACCCGCAACTACGCGACCTTCGCGTTCTCCGGGGTGGCCACCGTCGACCCCGAGCGAGTCGCGGAGTTCCTGGATTCGCTCGCACCCCGCCTCCAGGACGAGGACCCGAAGACACGCGACTGTGCGGCGTTCGCGTTCAAGGAGGTCTCGAAGGCCGACGCCGAGGCGGTGGGCGGCTACCTGGCGGCGCTCGAACCCGCTCTCGGGGACGGCCGAGCGGCGACCCGGAACTACGCGGCGTTCGCGTTCAAGGAGGTCTCGAAGGTCGACGCCGGGGCGGTCGTCCCCCACCTCGACGCGCTGGCGCCCCGCCTCGGCGACGACGACGGGACGACCCGTCACCACGCGGCGTTCGCGTTCAAGCAGGCCGCGAAGGCCGACGCCGGGGCGGTCGCGCCCCACGTAGACGCGCTCGCCCCTCGCCTCGGCGACGACGACGAGACGATCCGCAACTACGCGACCTACGCGTTCGGCGCGGTTTCGGAGGTCGATCCGGAGCGGATCGCCGAGTATCCGGGGGCGCTCGCCTCCCGTCTCCGCGACGAGAACCAGCACACGCGATACTTCGCGGCCGGGACGCTCGCGACGCTCGCGGAGTCGACCGTGGACCCGGTCGTCCCCCACCTGGAGTCGCTCGTTCCGCTCCTCGGCGACGACTTCGCGGACGCCCGTGAGATGGCCCGGTCCTGCCTCGCGACCGTCGCCGCGGCCCGCCCCGGTGCCGTCCGGGATCTGTTCGACCGGGCCGATCCGTCGCATCCGGCACACGACGCCCTCGAATCGATCCTGCGGGAGGCCGACCTGCCCCGCCGGATCGACCCGGATCGCGTCGCCGCGGCCCGCCCGGACGGCGACGAGATCCCGTCCGCTCCCGACGTGGCCGTCAGCCGGGACCGCGTGATCGACGAGCGTCACATCGGGACCGGCGGCAACGCGGTCGTGCTGGAGGCGACGGTGACCACGTCCGCGGAGTCGGTGACGGTGGCGATCAAGCGACCGCGGACGAGCGGGACGATCCACACCGAGACGGTCGAGCGCCTGCTGGACGAGGCCGAGACGTGGGCGAAACTCGACGATCACGACCACGTGGTGGACGTCGTCGACTACGGCGCCGACCCCGTCCCCTGGATCGCGATGGAGTACATGGACGGCGGCCACCTCGGCGACCGCGCCGCGGACATGGACCTCCCCCAGAAGGCGTGGACGGCGCTCGCGGTGACGCGGGGCGTTCGGCACGCCCACCGCCACGGGGTCGCCCACCTGGATCTGAAACCGGACAACGTCCTGTTCCGGCGGGTCGACGGCGCGTGGGACGCCCCGAAGGTGGCCGACTGGGGCCTCTCGAAACGGCTGCTCGATCGATCCACGAGCCCGGCGGGGCTCTCCCCCACCTACGCCGCCCCCGAGCAGTTCGACGACGACTACGGCCCGACCGACGACATCACCGACATCTACCAGCTCGGCGCCGTGTTCTACGACCTGTTCACCGGCCGACCGCCCTTCGAGGACGAGCCCTCCAGCGCGACGTCTCGGATCCCGGAGGGGCCACCGGCGCCCCCGAGCGAGGTGGCCCCCGTTCCGTCCGAACTCGACGACGTCCTCCGCACGGCGCTGGCGACGGAGCGAGCGGAGCGGTACGACGACATCGTCTACCTCCGGGACGCGCTCCGCCGGGTGATCGAGGGATGACCGTCGGGGTCCCCGATCACTGCTCCCGGTCCCGTTCGGGCACCCGGACCTCGTCGCCCACCGAAACCGTCCGCCCCCGACTCGCCTCGGGCACCCGCGCGATGAGCATGACCGTGTAGTTGTGGGGGAACGCCTCGGGGTCGGCCCACTCCGGGAAGGTGGCCGCCCGGCGCTCGACGAACCGCTCGCGGAACCCCTCCAGCGGCTCGCCCGTCTCGGGGTCGCGACTGGGGACGACACACCGCGCACAGGGCTCGGCGCCCTCGAATCGAACCGCGTCGTCGCCCGACCCGACGACGAATCCGGGGGCGTCCTCGCCGACGAAGCGGTCCTCCCAGAACGCGGGGACGCCCCCCACCTCCACGTTGGCTCGGAGGCGGCGGCGCGCGCCCTCGACGGTCACGTCCTCGAACCACGACGCCACCGCCTCCAGGGTCGCCGTGCTGACGACCGACGGGCCGGCGTCGGGTCGGTCGACGAACGCCGGCGGTTCGCGGCGGCGGAGTTCGACGGGATCGCCGACGAACCCGGAGAACCACTCGCTGGCGGCGGCCCGTCCCGCGTCGGTCGAGAGGTCGAACGCCCGGCTGTCGTCGTCCGTCTCGACGGTCAGCGTTCCGTCGTCGAGGCGGGTCCGCACGTCGTGGACGCGGTCGGTCTGCTTGCCGTTGTAGGCGAGCGTCCGTACGTCATCGCCCGTCTCGATGGCGTCGGCGGTCGGGTCACACATGGCGTACTCGCGGTCGCCGGCGACGGTGCCGGCCGCCGTGATCCGGACCGACTCGGCGTCCGCGCCGTCCAGTCCCTTGATCGGATACCGCCGCAGTCGCTCGACGTGTGCCATGTCGGCGCTACGGCGGAGGGCGACATAACGGTACGCGTCCCGGTGGCCCGCGAGCCGCGGGGCACCGGGACCGCTTCGGGTCGACGCCGACGGCCTCACGATCCGAACCTCAGATCCGCGAGAGCGCCGCCCACACCAGGACGCCGACCGGCAGCAGGAGAAACGGGCCGACCGCGACCCCGACGCCGGCGGCCGTGGCCGCGTCGACCTGCGGCGCGAGCACGAGTCCGGCGGGAACGGCGAGGAAGGCGAGCGCCAGGAGCGAGGCAGCGACGATGGCTGCCGGATCGCGCTCCGGGCGGTCGGTCCGCTCGACCGGGAGGTCGAGCGTCTCGATGGCCTCGTCGGCGTCGGCCACGGGGCCGATCTGGACGTCCCGACCGTCGGCCGACGCCACGTCCGCGACCGTGAGCGTGTCGGTGCCGCGGAGCCGGTCGACGATGGCGTTTTTCACCGAGAACTCCGTCGACGGCTCGACCGGCACGATCCACTGCGGCGCGTCGAGCAGCGCGTCGTACGCCACCAGGTCGTCGCCGCGGCGCCGGTACTCGACGGTCCCGTATCTGAAGTAAACCGTGAGGACGCGCCCGACGACGACCCCGAGAACCGCGAGACAGCCGGCGGCGATCCAGACCGGCCGCCCCGCGAGCGCCGCGATCCCGAGCAGGGCGAGCGCGCCGAGGCCGAACCGGGTCGCGAAGCCGAAGGCGATGGCCGGGACGCTCCACAGCAGGACCGACCGCGCGTCGACGGTCACCCGTCCCCGGACCGGCGCGTCCGGAACGTCGAGTTCGGGCGGCGGCTCGCTCGCGTCGACGGCGAATCGCTCCCCGAGTCGGAGGATCGGCCGCCCGACGTGGTCGGCGTAGAAGCGATACGCCGACGCGCCGGCCTTCGCGACGACGACCCCGAGGAGGAGGGCGACCCCGCCGGCGCGGCCGTCGACGGCGAGGAGGCCGACCGAGAGGACCACCACCCCGAGCTGTGCCGGCGTTCGCAGCAACTCCTGTGCCGACGCCGTCGCGTACTCCCGGCCGCCGACGTACTCGACGCGGAAGTCCCGGACCTGCGCGACCACCAGGGCACCGATCCCCAAGAGGAGATCGAGCGAGAGCGCGACGCTCGGCCCCGCCGTTCCCAGGTAGAGAAGCGTCAGCGGGAGCGCGGTCACGGCCCAGAACCCGACGACCGAGAGCGCGAACGGGACGTTTCGGGGGTAGATCGGCGGCCACCCCGCCCGCGGCCGCCAGCCGCCGCGCTTCTCGCGGAGTTCGTGTAGCGGTTCGAGCGACCCGGGGACGCCCGGCGAGCCGCGCTCGGCGAACAGCGCCTTCACTGCGGCCATCACGACCGTCGCGAGCGCCTCCACCCAGTAGACGAGCAGGAGCGACGTGAGGTCCCAGCCCCAGGCCACGACGCCGACGAGCGGGAGGAGGTTCGCCCCGACGACGACGCTCATCCCGGCGACGGCGGTCACGGGGAGGGGAAGCGCGTCGGAGAGCCGGTCCCACGGGCGTCGCATACGCGAACACGTGCGTCGGTTCGGGTATGTATCCCCCGAATCGCGGCGGAAGCGGCCGTCCGGCGGGGACCCGGAGTACGACAGGTATTTCCCGCCTGCCCGAAAAGTATATAGGCGTACATGGGTCGCCCCATGTCGTCATCATCACCATCATCACCCCCCAGAGGGGATCATCAATGGACGACACAGCAAAATACCTCATTCACGCATCGATCGCGGCCGACGGCGTGGTCGAGCGGAGCGACGTCGTCGGCGCCGTCTTCGGGCAGACCGAGGGGCTGCTCGGCGACGAACTCGACCTCCGCGACCTCCAGCAGTCGTCGAAAGTCGGCCGGATCGACGTCGAAATCGACAGCGAGAACGGCCAATCGTTCGGCCGAATCACCATCGCCAGCAGCCTCGACAAGGTGGAGACGGCCATCCTCGCGGCGTCGCTGGAGACCATCGACCGCGTCGGCCCGTGTCAGGCCTCCGTCGAGGTGACGAACATCGAGGACGTCCGCGAGGCCAAGCGCCGGAAGGTCATCGACCGCGCCAAGGAACTGCTCGCGGGGTCGTTCGACGAGAGCGTCATGGACTCCTCGAAGATCCTGGAGGAGGTCCGCGAGAGCGTCCGCATCGACGACATCACCGAGTATCGCGGCCTCCCCGCCGGCCCGCGGGTCGACGACGCCGACGCCGTCATCGTCGTCGAGGGCCGGGCGGACGTGCTCACGCTCCTCCAGTACGGGGTCAAGAACGCCGTCGCCGTCGAGGGGACCAACGTCCCCGACGCGGTGGCGGACCTGACCGAAGAGCGGACCGTCACGGCCTTCCTCGACGGCGACCGGGGCGGCGAACTCATCCTGCGCGAACTCGCCCAGGTTGGCGACGTCGACTACGTCGTCTTCGCGCCGGAGGGGCAGTCGGTCGAGGACCTCGACCGCCACGAAGTCATGTCGGCGCTCCGCGACAAGACGCCTTACGGCGACCTCTTCGAGGGGGACGAGAGCCCGCCGGCGCCCGCCGCGGTCGAGGACCAGGCCGAGTCGGTCCCGACCGCCGCCGTCTCGGTCGCCGCCGCCTCGTCCGTCGCCGAGACGTCCCGCTCCGAGGCCGGTGGCGACGGGTCGGATGCCGACGGAGCCGGAACTGGCGGGTCGGACGCCGACGCCCCCGCCGACGAGGGGCGGGAGGACGACGAGGCCACCGGACCCGACGAGGCCACTGGACCCGACGAGGCCACCGGACCCGACGACGGGACCGCCACCCAGGGGTCCCGCGACGAACCGTCGACGCTCCGCGGCCACGTCCGTGCGGTGATCGACGACGAGACGGGGTCGGCACGCCTCCTCGACGACGACTTCGCGGCCACGGGGACGGTGCCCGCGGACGACGCCTTCGACGCGATTTCCGGGGCCGAGACGGCGCCGTACGCGGTGGTCATCGACGGCGAACTCACCCAGCGATTGCTCGACGTGGCCGCCCAGCGCGGCGTCGAACACGTCGTCGCCCGGTCGTCGGGGGAGATGGTCAAGACGCCAGTCGACGTGCGGGTGCGGACGGTCGACCAGCTGGCGACCGCCGAGTGACGGCGGTACGGTCGCGCCGTCACTCGCCGACCGCCGACCGACGGCGGTACTGTCGCGCCCTCCACACCTACCGCCGGTACAGTATCGCCGCCCCGTCCTCGAAGAACTCCGGGAGACGACGCACCTCCTCGAAGCCCCGGCGCCGGTACAGCGACCGCGCCGCCTCGTTGTCGGGGGCGACGGTGACCGTCACCCGCTCCGCGTCGGTCGCACACGCCGACAGCAGCGCCGTCGCTCTCCCCTCCCGCCGGTGGTCCGGGTCGACGACCAGTTCCGCCACGTAGGTCGTCCCGTCGCCGGGCACGGCGAGCAGGTAGCCCACGGGGTCGTCGCTCCCCTCGGCCGTCGCGACCAGCGCCGTCGCCGGCGAGAGTTCGCCGTCGGCGAGCGCGCCGTCCAGCAACCCGGGACTCGGCTCGCGGAGGTGCGACTGGAGGCGGGCGAGCGCGGCGGCGTCGTCCGGCCGTGCGGCGCGGATCACAGCAAGAGGGCGAGGCCGGCGCTCACGACGGCGCCGGCGAGGGTGCCGAGGAAGTTGACCGTCTGGTTCCCGATCCGGCCCCCTTCGAGCGTCGCCCCGAGGAGGCTGTCGACGGTCATGCCGGCGACGCCGCCACAGACGACGGCGAGGGCGGCGAGTCGGGGCGCATCGAACGCGAAGAAGCCGACGGCGACCCCCGAGACGACGGCGGCGCCGACGACGCCGACGACGTACCCCTGCCAGGTCACCCCGCCGTCGGTGCCGGGGTCGACCCGCTTCAGGGTCGTGATGAGTCGCGGTTCGCCGAACAGCACGCCGATTTCGCTGGAGAGCGTGTCGCTCATGGCGGCGGCGAGGGAGCCGGTGAAGGCGAACCGAAAGAGGTCGGGGTTCATGGACACGCTGCCGCTGGCGGCGAAGCCGATGACGGCCACGAGCGCGACGGCGGCGTTGCCGAGGACGTTCCCGCTGCCTCGGGCGCCCTCGTTGTCCTCGGCGACGCCCCGCTGTCGTTTCTCCTCGTAGCGGTACTTCGCGGAGAGGCCGCCGATGCCGAAGAAGGCGATGAGGATCGCGAACCACCCGACGCCGCCGAAGACGATGGTGAGGAGGGCGAGCAACACGCCGGTCACCATCCCGGGCACGGAGGCGGTGCCGGTGCGATAGGAGAGGTAGCCGAGGGCGACGGTCACGGCGAGGGCGACGCCCACCTCCGTGAGGCCCGCGGTCACGCCGATGGCGTCGAACAGCCACAGCAGGAGGCCGGTCGAGAGCATCACCAGCGGGTCGTCGCGCTCGTAGAGCATCGAGCGCAGGAGCGCCGCCACGAGCGCGCCGGCCGCGGCGAGGAAGATGGCGGCGGGCAGCGACGGGGTCGTTCCGAGGTTCCACCCGACGATCAGTTGCCCCGCGAGCGCCGCCAGAAAGGCGGCGAGGCCGAAGCCCGCGGCCGAGCGCGCCGGATCGCTGTCCACCCGCTCGACGGCGCGAGCCCCCACCTTGCCGTAGGCGACGACGAGGACGGCGGCGACGAAGACGCCCGTTGGCATCGACTCCCGGGGTGCCGTCGACAGGATGGCGAGTCCGGTCGCCGCGAGCGCGAAGCCCGCCAGGCCGTTGAGCCGGCCGTCCCGACGGTCCTGTGGCCGGGCGAAGAGTTCGAACACCGGCCCCTCGTCCACGACGAACGCGGCGAGGAGCGCCACGATGGCGAAGGGGGCGGCGGCCGCACGCCCCAGTTCGGGGGCGGCGAGCGAGAGCGTCCCGACGGCCGCGAACCCTCCTGCCCGCCGAAGGGTGGACGTCACACCCTCCGGTATCCCCGACGGCCACTTAACGCTCCCGACACGCCCCGCTGGCGTCGGCCAGTCCGCCGAATCCGTGGGCTTTTGCGCCGTCGGATCCTGGTTCCGCCGTGGGACTGTACGACCGCTATCTCGCGCTCAGACAGCGAACCCACGACGGCGACCCCCCCGGCCACGTCGCCCTCGTGCTCACCGAGCGCGACCTGCTGGAACAGGGGGCGTACGACCGCCTCGAACGCGTCCTCCGCTGGGCCTTCGAGTACGGCGCCGAGCGCGTCACCGTGAGCGTGAGCGTCCTCGACGAGGCGGTGGTGCCGACGCTGGAGCGCGAACTCCGCTCGGTCGACGCGCCCCGACCCGTCGCCGTCCGGGCCCCCGACGACACCGAACCCGCCGAGGCGCCCGTGCAGATGAACGTCGGCCTCGGCGGCAAGGGGGAGTTCGCCGCCGCCGTCCGCTCGCTGGCCGAGGAGGTGGACGCCGGCCGCCTCGACCCCGCGGACGTCGACGAGGCCGACGTCGAGCGCCGCCTCGTGTTCCCCGACGAACCCGACCTGCTGGTCAAGACGGGCGCCGAGCGCCTCTCCGATTTCATGATCTGGCAGTCCGTCTACTCGGAACTCTACTTCACGGACGTGAACTGGCGCGACGTGCGCAAGCGCGACTACCTCCGGGCCGTACTCGATTACCAGAACCGCCAGCGCCGGTTCGGACGGTAGTCCGAACGCCGGCGCCGCGAGGCTCCCACTTAAGCGTGTTATATGCATATCCGGCAGGTAGTTGTCCCCGGACCGACTGGTGTGGGTATGGACGGTCGGATCGCGGACCCGGCGGAGGGTGCCGGCGTCGCGCTCGTCGTCGCCGGCGCGGCCCTGTTCGGGACGCTGGGGATCTTCGGCGAGGCGGCGCGTCTCGTCGGGCTCTCGACGGCGACGCTGCTCGGCGTCCGGTTTCTCGCCGCCACGGCGATCCTCTGGGGGTATCTCGCCCGGCGGCCGGGGTCGGCCCGTCTCGGCGGCCGGACGCTCGCCGTCGAACTCGGCCTCGGGCTGGTCTACGGGGTGATGTCCGTCGCCTACTTCGAGAGCCTGGCGTGGCTCTCCGCGGGCGTCGCCGCCCTCGTTCTCTTCACCTACCCGGTGCAGGTGACGCTCGTCTCGGCGGCCGTCCTCGACGAACCGGTGACGGTCCCGAAGGCCGTCGCCCTGCTGTCGGCGCTCGGTGGCGTCGCGTTGGTGGCCGCCACCGGCGGCGACGGGGTGCGCGTCGCCGTCGCGGGGCTGGCGCTTGTCGGGGTGGCGTCGCTCGCCTACACCGTCTACTCGACGGCCACCCGGGTCGTGGTCGAGACGGTGTCGCCGCTCGTCCACACGGCCCACGTGTTCCTCGGCGTGACCGTCGTCGTCCTCGGCTACGGCGTCGTCACGGGCTCGCTCGCGGCGCCGGCGACGAGGGCCGACTGGCTCCTGATCGCCGGCATCACCCTCGTCGGGACGCTCCTGCCGATGGTGCTGTTCACCGCCGGGCTGGCGCGGATCCCGGCGAGCACGGCCAGCATCGTGAGTACGAGCGAGCCGCTGACCACCGTCGTCCTCGGCGTCGCGCTCCTCGGCGAACCGCTCACGGCGTCGGTCCTCGGCGGCGGCCTCCTGATCCTCGCGAGCGTCGTCGTCGCCTCGCCGGCCGTCGAGCGGACGCTGTGCGACCGGCTGGGATCGGGGGTGATCGGCTGATGGGCGGTCTGACGGCCGTCCTCCGGGTGGAGCATCCGGACCTCGCGCTGACCGAAACCGTCGCCGCGGACCCGAGCGCGACGATCCACCCCGTCCGGGAGGCGGGCACCGACGCCGAGTCGGACGACCACCACTTCGTCGTCCAGTCGGCCGACTTCGAGCGCTTCGAAGAGGCGCTCGACGCCGATCCGACCGTCGAGACGTTCGCGCGGGTCACCCGCCTCGGCGACGAGGTGCTCTACCGCGTCGCCTACACCTCGCGGGCCATCCTGTTCTCGCCGGAACTCACCCGGGCCGACGGCCTCGCCCTCGACATCGAGAACGACGGCACCGGGTGGACGATGACCGTCTGGCTCCCGGACCGGGAGCGACTGGCGCGGATCTGGGCGTTCGCGGAGGATCACGGCGTCGACGTCCGCCTGCGCCGGATCGCCGACGGGGTCGATGCGGTCGACGGCGCCGCCGACGCCGCGGCCGACCTCACCGCCGCACAGCGGGAGGCGCTGCTGACCGCACTCGACGCCGGCTACTTCGAGGAGCCCCGCGAGGTCACGCTGGGCGAGGTGGCGGCGGCCCTCGACATCTCGCAACCGGCGGCCGGTGGCCTGCTCCGACGGGGGATCAAGCGGCTGCTGCTCGCGACGGTCGCCCGCTAGCCGTCGCCCTCGCCCGCGTCGTCGACGTCGATCCGTCCCTGCAGTTCCCGCTTCGAGGCGGGGCTGATCGTGATGCCGGCGGCGTCAAGGCGGGCCTTCGCCTCGCGGGCGTAGGCGGACCGGACGGCGAAGACGTCCTGTCGTCGCGGGTCCTCGATCCAGTAGTGGACGCGACAGACGACCGCGTCGCCGCCGAACTCGTCGACGTAGGCCTTCGGCGTCGGCTCGGCGACGATGTCCTCGACGGCGGCCGTCGCCTCGGTGAGGGTGTCGAGGGCGTCGCTCACGTCCGCCTCGTACGCGACGCCGACGTGGTCGACGATGCGGCGGCGCTTCCGACCGTACGGGCGGGTGATCGCCTGTCCCGTGAGGACCGTATTGGGAACCGTGATGAGTTCGCCGTCCGGCGTCAGGACGCGGGTCACCCGGAGGGTGATGGACTGGACGGTTCCCTCGCCGTCCGTCCACTCGATGTAGTTGCCGACGTTGAACTCGGGGTCGGCGACGAGGACGAGGCCGCTGACGATGGAGCCGATGACCGTCTGGCCGGCCACCCCGATGGCGAGCGTCCCGGCGGCGATGACGAGCGCCGAGTCGCCGACCAGGTCGCCGTACCCCGCCGTCCCCGCGGCGACGAAGAAGGCGACCACGAGGACGACCAGGCGGACGTACCGCCTGACGGCCTCCCTGAGCGTCGGGTTGTTCCGGTTCCGACGGCGGACGAACCGCGCCACGAGGGGTTCGACGACGAACCAGCCGACGAGGACGACGGCGACGAAGCCGGCCAGAAACCACGCCCCGCGGCGGAGGACGGGCCAGTAGTCGGTGAGTCCCTCCGGTCCGACGACGGGGGGTGGCGTGGTCGTCACCTGTGCGAGCGCCGGTGCGAGGACGTGCATACGGGTCACTCACGCCTGGAGGGTACAAAGGTCCCTGCCGGGGCCTACTCGGCGGTGCGGTCCTGCCGGTCGAGTTCGGCCGCCAGTTGCTCGGCGCCGCCGCGGGGCAACTGCTCGCGGAGGCGACCGACGACGTCGCGGGTCTCGACCAGCGACGACCCCGCGACGGCCCGAACCAGCGCCACCGCCCGCTCGGTTCGGGTGTGTCGCCACGACGCCTCCCGGGACTCGTAGGTCCGGATCGCCCGAAGGAAGTCCACCTTCGAGAACTCGGGCCAGTAGGGCGCACAGAAGAAGACGGCCGCCTCGTTGCCGTTGGCGTGCCACGGGAGGAAGTTGCTCGTCCGCTCGGCGCCGCCCGTGCGCACGATCAGGTCGACGTCGCGGACGGGCCGGGCGTACAGCCGGCGGTCGATCTCCGCGACGTCGACGTCGGCGGGGTCGAGACGGCCGTCGGCCACCGCCTCCAGGGTGTCGCGGGCGGCGCCGAGCAGTTCCGCCCGCCCGCCGTACGCCACCGCGACGTTCAACTGGAACCGGTCGTACGACTCCGTCCGGCGCTCGGCGTAGGCGACGGCGTCGCGGACCCGTTCGGGCAGGCGCTCCACCTCGCCGATGGCGCGGATGCACACCTCGTTCTCGTGGACGCCGTCGGCGTCGGCGAACTCCCGAAGCTTCGACTCGATGAGGTCGAACAGGTGTTCCCGCTCCTCCCGCGGCCGGTCGAAGTTCTCCGTCGAGAAGGCGTAGAGCGTGAGTTCCTCGACGCCGAGGTCGTGACACCACTCCAGCACCTGCTCGGTCGTTCGGGTGCCTTCGCGGTGGCCGGCGACCGTCTCGTCGCCGCGTTCGCGGGCGTATCGCCGGTTGCCGTCCATGATGATGGCGACGTGGTCGGGCCCGCCGTCGATGTCGCGACGGAGGAGTCGCTCGTAGGCGCCGTCGAGCCAATCGCGGACCCGCGAGTGCATGTGCGAGGTGTCGACCCCGACCGGTATGGGTCTTTTGACATGCGGCATCCGTCGCTCGCCCCTCGTCCCTGTCGCGCCTTCGCCCTCGGCGCCCTGGCGTCCGTCCCTCTCGCTCCCGCGCTCGCTCTCGCTCTCGCTCCCGCTCCCGTCCCCGTCCCCGTCCCCGTCCCCGAATCCCGGTTCCGTGACGACAACCCCTATTAGCCTCGGGCGTCTGACCTCCGACGATGAGCGACCCGTCCACCGCGGCGGTCGAGGGGTTCGAACACGTCCCCGAGACCGACCAGCACTTCGAGAACGCGCTGGCGAAGGCCCGGGACGGCCGCCGCCTCACCGTCGCCGACGGGGTGGAACTCCTGACGACCGGCACCGACCGATCGGGGATCGACCCCGTCCGGAAGGAGGCGGTCCTGGAGGCCGCGGACCGCCGGCGCGCCGACGTCGTCGGCGACGACGTGACGTTCGTCGCCAACCTCAACAACAACGTCACGACGGCGTGTGACACCGGCTGTCGGTTCTGCAACTTCAAGGACCGCGCGTCGGCGTTCGAGGCCGACGCCCCCGACGACCACGGCGGCTTCACCAAGACGCCCGCGGAGTCCCGCGAGGCCGTCGCCGCGGCGGTCGAGCGGGGCATCTCCGAGGTGTGCTCGGTCAGCGGCCTCCACCCCGCCTTCGCGCTCGACGCCGACCACCGCGAACTGCTGGAGGCGGTCGAGAACCCCGAGCGCGTGAACTACCGCCCGCCCGAGGCCTACACCACGTCGCCGGGCACCTACGCCGAGCAGATCCGCGCCATGTCCGTCGACGGCGTCCACGTCCACTCGATGACGCCCGAGGAGGCCTACCACGCCCGCCGCGGCACGGACTGGTCCTACGAGGCGGTCTACCGCCGCCTCCGCGAGGCGGGCCTCGACAGCGCGCCCGGCACCGCCGCGGAGATCCTCGTCGACGAGGTGCGCGAGGTCATCTGCCCGGGGAAGATGGAGACGGGGGAGTGGATCGACGCGATGGAGGGGGCCATCGCCGCGGGGCTCCCCGTCACCGCGACGATCATGTACGGCCACGTCGAGAACGAGATGCACCGCGTCATGCACCTGAAGCGGGTGCGCGACCTGCAGGACCGCACCGGCGGGATCACCGAGTTCGTCCCGCTCTCCTTCGTCCACCAGCGGACCCCGCTGTACGAGCGTGGGCTGGTCGACGGCGGCGCCACCGACGCCGAGGACGAACTCATGATCGCGGTCTCCCGGCTCTTCCTCGACAACGTCGAGAACGTCCAGACCTCGTGGGTGAAGTTCGGCGACGAGAAGTCGCTGAAGACGCTCTCCTGTGGCGCCAACGACTTCATGGGGACGCTCCTCTCCGAGGAGATAACCAAGCGCGCCGGCGGCGACTACGGCGAGTTCCGGTCGGTCGCGGACTACGTCGACATGGTGACGGCGGTCGGCCGCCGGCCGGTCGAGCGCTCGACGGACTACGAGCGCCGGCGGCCCGTCGACCCGGACGACGACCCCCACGGCCCCCGTCTCGGCCCCCGGGCCGACGGGACGCCGCTGCTCGACGGCTCCACCCCCACTCCGGCGGACGACTGACATGATGGCGACGACCCACGCGGCCGTCGGCCTCCTCCTCGCCGTTCCCCTCACCGTCGTCGCGCCGGACCTGGCGCCGGTCGCCGCCCTCGCCGCGATGGCCGGCGGCGTCTTCCCGGACCTCGACCTGGTTGCCGGCGTCCACCGCAAGACGCTCCACTTCCCCGACTACTACTGGCTCGGCGCCCTCCCGGCCCTCGTCGCCGCCGCCCTCGCGCCCGGCGTCGCAACCGTCGCCGTCGCCTTCTTCCTCCTCTCGGCGGCCGTCCACTCCGTGAGCGACGCCTTCGGCGCGGGGACGGAACTCCGGCCGTGGGAGCGCACCTCCACGCAGGCCGTCTACCTCCACTCCCGGAGTCGGTGGCTCGCGCCGCGCTACTGGGTGCGCTACGACGGCGCGCCCGAGGACTACCTGCTCACCGTCGTCTGTCTCGCGCCCGGCCTGTTCGCCTTCGGCCCGACGGTCCGGCGCGTCGCCCTCGCGTTCATCGCCGTCGGCGGCGCCTACACCCTCGTCCGCAAGCGCCTGCCCGCGGTGGAGGAGCGGTTACTGTAGGGCGCGGTAGCGGCGGCCGGCGTCGTCGTCGGCCGCCAGGGCGTCACGGATCGCCGGCCGGAGCCACGTTCCGGGGGCGGCCTCGACCCCCGCCGGCCGGTGTGCCGACGGCAGGTACCGGCCGTGGGTCGGCAACCGCTCCCTGAGCGGCACCCCCGCGGCGTCCGCGAGGGCCTCCAGTTCCTCGACCGCCGGCCACGCGTGATCGGGATTGATGTAGTCGTCCGTCACCGGCGAGACGCCCCCCAGGTCGTCGACGCCGCAGTCGAGCAACTCGCGGGTCGGCGCGAGGTTCGGCGGCACCTGCACCGACACCGTCGCCGGCAGCGCGACCCGCGCCATCGCCACCGTCTCGCGCAACGTCCCGACGTCCGGGCGGTCGAAGTCCGAGCGCTCGTTGGGGACGACCGGCTGGACGATCACCTCCTGGACGTGGTCGTAGCGGTCGTGGAGGTCGGCTATCGCCAGCAGGCTCTCGGCCCGGTCGCGCCGCGACTCGCCGATGCCGACGAGGATGCCGGTCGTGAAGGGCACCGACGCCTCGCCGGCCGCCCGGATCGTCCCCAGTCGGCGCTCGGGGGTCTTCCGCCGGCTCCCCGCGTGGGCGCTCACGTCCGCCGTCGTCTCCAGCATCACGCCCATGCTGGCGTTGACCTCGGCCAGTCGGTCCAGTTCCTCGTAGCGAAGGTCGCCGGGGTTGCTGTGGGGGAGTAGCCCCTCCGAGAGCGCCATCTCGCAGGCGTCGTGGAGGTAGTCGAGGACGGTGTCGTACCCCCAGTCGTCGAGCCGGTCGTGAACCGCCGTGTACCGCTCGTCGGGCGCGTCACCGAACGTAAAGAGCGCCTCGGTGCAGCCGGCCGCGGCGCCGAAGCGGAGCTGCTCGCGGACCGTCTCGGGGCTCATCAGCGTCGCCTCGCCGGGGACGTCGTAGAAGGAACAGTAGGTGCAGGTGTACCGACAGGCCGTGGTGAGCGGGAGGAAGACGTTCCGGGCGAAGGTGAGTTCGGGCGCCGGGCCGACGTCCGCAGGGGTCACGCCGAGCAGGTCGTCGACCGCGCCGGCGTCGACCAGCGAGTCGGGATCGACACGCTCGTCGTCGGTTTCGGGTGCCCGCGACATGGCACCGAGTCCTCGCCCGACGGGCAAAAAGGTGTCACCTGCGGCGAGCCCGCGTCACCCGACGAACGCCAACCAGTCCCGGTCGGCGGTCGCCACGTCGACGTGTGAGTCGGCGTAGAGCCGGTCGAGGGAACGACACAGCGACTCGACGTCGTAGCTCCGCGACCCGTGGTACAGCGTGTGGTCCCGGGCCGACGTTTCGATGGTCAGCCGCGGCTTCGTGAGCAGCGACCCGGGCGTGAGCCGGATCGCCGTCATCTCGTCGGCGGGGACCTCGAAGCTCCGCTCGCCGTCGAGCAGCTGTGCCCGGGTGGCCGACCGGTACCGATCGCCAAGGTCGCGGGCGGCCCGGGCGCGGCCGTCGCGACGCAGCAGGAGCGACTTGAACGACTCCTCGGCGAACACGGCGTACACCGTCCCGGGTTCGAAGAAGAGTTCGAACTGCTCGAACGTCCGGGGTGCGATGCGGTACCACTCGCTCACCCACAGCCGGTCGTCGCCGTCCGGCGAGGAGACGACGGCCGGGGGATCGACGCTACTCCCCGTCATCGGGGGTCGAGAGCGGCGGGAGGGTCATCGTGAGTAGCGCCGCGCCGTAGGTCTTCCCCTGGGTGTCGTACCGGAGGCTGGTCTGGCCGCCCCCGTCGAGTCCCCGCTCACAGACGAAGTTGAACGCGCGGACGTTGGGCATCGGATAGCGCCGAACCTCGCCCTCGACCAGGTCGCCGAAAAACGCCGCCACCCGCTCCGCGGTGAGTTGCTCGTCGAGGCGACGGTAGCCGTCGTCGGTCCACGCGACGACGCCGACGTTGAACCGGTCACCTTTGTCGCCCGAGCGGGCGTGTGCGAGTTCGTCGAGGCGGACGGCGCGATCCGGATCGCTCGACCCGCCCGTCGCCGCCGACTCAGTCATACACCGTCACCTCGGGGGTCGCCCAGCGCTTCGAGATCAGCGTCGGCCACGCGTCGACGATCCGCCGCGGCGACGGCCGTCCCTGGTCGGTCAGTCCCGCGACCGCGGGCGGCCCGGCGAGCGAGAGCGGGGCGAACTCCATCGCCAGCCGGCGCAGATCGCTCCGGGAGTCGCTCTTCGCCGCGAACCGGAGGAGGATCTCGTTGTAGGACTCCCGCGTCGGGGCGACCGGGCCGTGAGCCGCGTCGTGGCCGACGTAGTCGACGTGGGTGCGATCTATCGCCAGCCCGAGTTCGTCGATGCGCGATTCGAGGATCTCGGCGGCACGCCGCGCCTTCTCCAGCGCGTCCGGCCGGGAGTAGAGCAACTTGCCCGCGAGCTTGAACCCGGCCGGGTAGTGGATCGTGACCTTGTACTCGTCCGTCGGTTCGGTGCCCGTCGCGCCGTCGATCGCCACCCGGTCCTCGCCCACCTGCGTCACCGCCGGGCTGGTGAAGTCCGCGACCACGTCCGGCGTGACGTAGGCCGTCGGGTCGCCGATCTCGTAGACGAGCTGCTCCGCCACCGTTCCCGTCGTCACTTTGCCGCCGGTGTCGGGCGGTTTCGTGACCGTAATCCGGCCGTTTCGGTCCACCTCCGCGATGGGGAAGCCCACGTCGTCGAACGAGACGTCCCGCCACCCTCCCAGGTAGTTCCCGCCGGTCACCTGGGGTCCGCATTCGGTGAGGTGACCGGCGACCGTCCCGGCCGCGAGCAGGTCGTGATCGTCGCGCGTCCACCCGAACTCGTGAATCAGGGGACCGAGCGCGAGCGCCGGGTCCGCGACGCGGCCCGTGACGACCACGTCCGCCCCGTCGTCGAGGGCGTCCGCGATGGGGAACGCGCCCAGGTAGGCGACCGCCGCGCTGGCGGATTCGACCGCGTCGAACGGCTCGCCGGAGTCGATGTCGGCGAGGTCGTTTCCCGCGCGTTTGATCTCGGGAAGCCGGCCGAGGACGTCGTCGCCGGTGACGACCGCGACGCGGACGTCGACGCCGCGGTCGGCGGCGCGGTCCGTGACCGCGCGGGCACACGCCTGCGGATCGAGTCCGCCGGCGTTCGTGACGACCGACACGTCCCGGTCGGCGATGGTGTCGATGTGGTCGTCGACGACGAACTCGAGGAAGTCGGTCACGTAGCCCGGGCGGTCCGACCGTTCCAGACGCGCCAGGATGCCGATGGACACCTCGGCGAGATACTCGAGGGTGAGGTAGTCGACGGAGCCGTACTCGAGGAGCCGTTCGGTGGCGTCCGGATAGTCCCCCCAGAACCCCGCGCCGTTCGCGATGTCGACGGTCATTCCGAGAGTTCGTCGACGAGTTCGGTCGCGCGGTCCTCCCGGATCGCGTCCTCAGCGACCATGCGCTCGGCGATTTCGTCGACGAGGTGGCCCGGCGCGCCGGCCTGGATGGCGATGTTCTTGGCGTGCAGGCTCATGTGACCGTGCTGGATCCCCTCGCTCACGAGGGCGCGGAGGCCGGCCAGGTTCTGTGCGAGACCGACGGCCGCGAGGACGCCCGCGAACTCGTCGGCGGAGTCGACGTCGAGGATCTCCATCGCCGCCCCCGCCACCGGCTGTAACTGGGTCGCGCCCCCGACGGTGCCGATCTGGATCGGGAGTTCGATGCTGCAGACGAGGTCGCCGTCGGCGTCCACCTCGTAGTTCGAGAGGGGCGCGTAGCCGTCCCTGGCGGCGTAGGCGTGCGCGCCGGCCTCGATGGCACGCCAGTCGTTGAACGTCGCGGTGGTCACGGCGTCGATACCGTTCATGATGCCCTTGTTGTGGGTGGCGGCCCGGTAGGTGTCGCTCCGGGCGAAGGCCCCGGCGTCGACCATCCGGTCCCGGACCGTCGCACCGTCGAGTTCGCCGTCGTCCTCGGCCAGCGACTCGGGCGGGATCGTACACCGCGCCCGCGCGATGCGCCGGTCCGCGAGGTTCGAGAGGATGCGGAGTTCGACGTCGCCGCCGGTGAGCGACTCGATTTCGGGCGCGAGCGCCTCCGCCATCGTGTTGACGGCGTTGCCCCCCATCGCGTCCTGTACGTTCACGACGAGGTGGGTGACGACCATCGGCCCGCGGTCCGTATCGAGGACGCGGGCGGTGACCTCCTCACAGCCGCCGCCGTGGTCGACCAGGACGGGATCCTGCTCGTTCGCCAGGTCGATCAGGTCGTCCTCGGCTTCGAGGACGCGCTGTTTCGCGGCGAACGGATCCGCGATATCGACCGCCTGGATCTGGGCGATCATGCGGGGGCCCGTGACCTGCGTCGTGAAGCCGCCCCGCTCGCGGGCCATCCGCGCGCCGTAGGACGCCGCCGCGACGACGCTCGTCTCCTCGACGGCCATCGGGACGAGCCGATCCTCGCCGTCGATGCGGAAGTTCGTCGCGACCGAGAGCGGGTACTCCAGCGTCCCGATCACGTTTTCGCTGATCGTGTCGGCGCGGACCGGATCGAGCCCTCGGCCGTCGAGTGCGGCGACCGCGTCGTCCGAGAGGTCCGCACGCTCCGCCACGATCTCTCGACGCGCGTCGATATCCTCCTTGTAGAAGCCGGGGATGCGTGAGTCCATTCGTCCCCGGTATTGAACGATCCTTATATAAAATTACTGCAGGTCGGGCGTCCCGACGCGGTACGATGACTGTCGAGATCCGTCCGTGATCTCCCGGCGGTCCGGCCGGCAGGTAGAGTTTACTGTGTGGCGTCTCCTCGGTCGCGTATGGGTGTAACCGTCTCCGTCCCCGGGCGCATCGTCGTCGCCGGCGATCACTCCACGCTCCTGGGTGGCCCGCGCATCGCCGGCGCACTCGACGTGCGCCTCCGCGTTCGCGTCACCGAACGCGACGACGACACGATCATCGTTCGCGGTCCACTCGGACGGAAAGACACCACGCTCGGTTCGCTGTTCGACCCGGCCGACTCGACCGCCGTCCTGACTGTCAGTCGGTCCGGCCGCCGACTCCCCATCTACGCGCTCCTCCGACGGATCCTGGCGACGGTCGACCGCGACGGCCCCGACGAGTTCACGGGCTTTACCGTCGACATCGACGTCGACGAGGCGTTCCCGCTCGGCGTCGGTCTCGCGTCGTCGACGGCGCTGACCGTGGCGCTCACGGCCGCACTGACCGAGACGTTCGGGGAGCGACAGTCGAACGAGCGCGTCGCCGACCTGGTCGCCGACTTCGAGGCCGACCTCTACGAGGACGCCGCCCCCATCGATCCGGCGGTCATCGTCTCGGGCGGGCTGGTCTTCGGCGACTCGACCGTCACCGAGCGGACGACGGCCGACCTGCCGGTGCTCGTCGCCACCGCCGAGACCCGTCCCAGCAGGGCGGCGATCCGCAGCCAGGTCGAGCGCCGGCGCTCGATCACCGGGTCGCTCTACGACGACGTGCTGGCCGCGAGCGACGCGGCGACCGAGACGCTCTGGCGACACCTCCGGAACGGCGACCACGAGGCGACGCGGGAACTGATCACCTTCTACGGGGAGTTGCTCGACGCGCTCGGCTTTTCGAGCTGGCCGATGCCACAGCTCCGGTCGACGGAACTCGTCCAGGGGGCCGACACGCTGGGCGTGAAACAGTCGGACTTCGGCGAGCGCGCGACTCTGGTCTCGTTCCCGACGCCGGGCGACGACACGGCCGAACTGGAACGGACGCTCGGCCGGACGGCGGGGAGAGTGGTTTCGACGGTGACAACTTCTCGGGGGCTCGTCTACGGCGACACGCCCGAGTGACCGCGCACGGCCGGCCGGCGCGACGACGCTTCCGACCGGTCGGCCGTCGGTGGGCGGTTCCGGCGCTATCCACGCCGAAACGTACTCTCTCCGACATTTTCTGTCCCGATCTCTCAAGGGTAATTTTATAAAATTAGATGATATTGTTGCCAGTTACCATGTCGAAACGATGGAATCGTGACAGAACGGTGATTGGAGTGCTCGTGGTGTTGGTACTCATGTTAGCCGCGATGCTCGCAGGGGGATCGACGGGACAGATACTGTTTTCGTACGCGACGATAGCGCTCTTCGGGCTCTACATCCTGCTCGGGGTGGAGGGGTCGGCCGAGCGCTACTCGTACCGGCCGTTTCTCGCCGTCATCGGCGCTCTCACGGTCATTCTGGCGGTCGGGTTCGCCCTGCTGTGGAACTTCCACTTCGCGAACCCGTCGTACACGAATCCGGAGTACTGGCTCGGGTTCCCGCGGGCCACGTCCGTCCTCGTGTACTGGCTCTGGCTGCCGCCCGCGCTGGTGTTGATGTTCGCCTACCCGTACCTGTTCGAGACGTACATCTGGAGCGAGGCGGAGGCCGAGGAGTTCCGGCGGATGGACGGTCCCGAGGCGACCGACGGAGGTGAGCCGTAATGGCGGCGGACCCGCTGATCACCGGCATCGTCGTCGTCTACCTGCTGATCGTGCTCGGCATCGGCATCTGGGGATACCGACAGACCGAGTCCACCGAGGACTTCCTCATCAGCGGGAAGCGCTTCGGCATCTGGGCGGTCGCGTTCTCGGCGTTCGCGTCGATCATGAGCGGGTTCGGCTTCATCGGCGGTCCGGGCCTCTTCTACAGCGGCGGCTACGCGTTCCTCTGGATCGCCATCGTCGCCCCCCTCGCGTTCCCGATTTCGTGGTTCGTCCTCGGGAAGAAGATGCGGCTCATGGCCGAAGTGGAGCGGATCCTGACCATCCCCGACGCCGCGGACGCGCGATACGACAGCGACGCGGTGCGCTTTTTCGTCGCGCTGTCGGTCCTGCTCGGCGTGATATCGTATCTGGCCGTCCAGCTCAAGGCGATGGGGTTCGTCCTCGCGGACATCCTCGGAACGAGCGAACTCGTCGCCGTCCTCCTGGCGACGGTCGTCATCGCGGCCTACACCATCGGCGGCGGCATGATCGCCGGCGTGTTCACCGACCTCGTGCAGGGCGGCATCATGGTCGTCGGGAGCATCGTCGTCTTCTTCTACGCGCTGGATTACGGCGGCGGCTTCACGCAGATGAGTCAGGAACTCGCCAGCAACACCCCGGAGTTCGCCGGTGCCTTCGGCACCTTCCCGGTGATGCTCGCGCTGAGCTGGTATTTCCTGTTCACCATCGGGAACTCCGGCCAGCCCCACATGGCGCACAAACTGTACATGATCCGCGACGTGAACCTGCTGAAGTGGGGCGCGCCCATCGCGGGGCTCTCCTACTTCCTCTCCTCGCTCATGATGCTCGGCATCGGCATCTCCGTGCGAGCGGGCGTCGAAACCGGCGCGCTCGACTCGCTCTCGAACCCCGACATGGCCGCGCCCTTCTTCCTCTCGAATTTCGTCTCGCCCGTCATCGCCGGCGTCGTCTTCGCCGCCGCCATCGGCGCGATCATGAGCACTAGCGACGCGTTCATCAACATCGGCGCCGCGAACCTCGCGCGCGACATCCCCGAGAGTCTGGGCTTCCAGTACGACTCCGACCGACAGGAACTCTGGGTGAACCGCCTCGGGAGCGCCGCGATCATCGTCATCTCCCTCTTCCTGGCTTACTACGTCCAGATCCTCGTCGGCATCCTCGGCGTCGTCGGCTGGGCGCTGTTCGCGGCCCCCATCGTCCCGCTTCTCGGGATCGGTCTCAACTGGAGCGGCGCCACCCGGGAGGGCGCCCTCGCCGCCGTCGTCGTCTCCCTGGTCGTCAACCTCGGACTGGCCGTGAGCAGTTCGCTGTACGGCGTCTCGCTCCCGCACGGCGTCGTCGCCGGCGCCTTCTCGCTCGTCCTCTCCTCGATCACGCTGATCGCCGTGAGCCTCGTGACGAGTTCCTACTCCCGCGAGGAGATCGCCGACGAGATCCACAAGGTCGTCACGGCCTGACTCCGGCCGGGACACCCCGTTTCGCGGCGTCCCCCGTCGCCGACCGCGTCACGCCCGCCGCACCCCGACCCGCCCCTCGCCGGCGTCGAGTTCGAACCCCGCTTCCCGGAGCCACGCCGCCGCCTCGCCCTCGCCGTGGAGTAGCACTTCCACCAGGTCCGCGGGTTCGTCCACGTCGGTCGCCAGGCGCATCGAGTCGACGACCGACGCGGTGGCGCCGGCGTCGCGGGCCGCGCGCAGGTGGTCGCGGACGGAGACGCCGTGGAAGTCGGTTCGGAAGTCGGGGTGGGCGACGACGAGGGCGTTCGTCCCGCCGCCGCGGCCGGGGGCGACGACCACGTCGGACCCCTCCGCGGCGTCGACGAGGCGGTCGACCGCCGCCGGCGTGAGCAGCGCCAGGTCCGCGACGGCGACGCCGACCGGATCGGACCCCCCGAGCCGGGCGTTCACGGCCGCCGAGAGCGGTCGCTCGTCGACGGTCACCGGGGCATCGACCGACACGGACGCCGTCGCGACGACGTCGGGGTCGTGTCCGGCCGCTCCGAGCGCGTCGATGACGTCACGGAGCATCGCCCGCGCGAAGGCCGCCCGCTCGTCGGCGTCGAGAACCGGGTCGAGTCGCGTCTTGGGCCGCGTCGCCTCGAACGGGACGAGAAATCGCATTCAGCCGAGCGGGTCTTCGGGGCCCTGCTGGGAGCGCCAGTAGACCACGCCACCGACGATCAGGCCGACGAGGAGCAGCCCTCCGACGGCGTAGATGATCAGCTGCTGGGTCTGCTGGGACTGCTGGGCCTGGTTCGCCTGCTGTGTGGCCCGGTTGGCGAGGTTGGTCGCCACGTCGAAGCTCCCGTCGTTGTACGCGGCGACGGCGTCGTCGTAGTTGGCCCGTGCGTCGGAGGGGTTCGCCCCGGCGGAGCGCGCCTGCTCGATGGCGGTGCCCGCCTCCTCGATGGCGGTCCGGGCCGACGCGCTCGTCTCGGTGTAGTGGTGGGTCCGCCAGGCGTCGACGGTGCTGCTGGCTCCGCCCTGCTGGCCCCGCGTGAGCTCCATCAACAGGAACTCCTGGGGCGGGTCGTAGGTGTAGGAGTCCACCTCGGGGACCGTGCCGGTGATCCGGACCTCCACCTCGGCGGTCCCGTCGCTCGCGGCGACGTCCAGCCCGGAGAAGGACTGGCCGGTGGGTTCGACCAGGTTCACCTGGGAGCCGGTCTGGTCGTAGAAGACGACCGTCCACGACACGTCGGTCAGTTCGGTCGCCCCCGAGAGCTGCCACTGCTCGCTCTGGGGGTTCTGATACAGCTCTTCGAGCGTGACCGTCGCCGAAATCTGCGTGCCGACCTGCGCCTCCTCGGGGACGTCCTCGCCAGTGACGGACACTGCCGCCGCCGGAACGGTCGCGGCGAGCAGCACGACCAGCGCGGCGAGGACGACCCTAGAAGAGCGATTCGAGTTCGTCCTCGTCATCTTCGACTAGATTCTGGAGATTGGCTTCGCTCTCTTCGCGGATTTCGCTGATGTTGTCTTGGGCCTCGATGGCGACCTGTTGCAGTTCCTTGATGCGGGGGACGTTCGTGACGCCGGACAGGAGGATGGCGGAGGCGACGAAGTCGCTGTCGTTGACGGGGTAGTCGCCGCCGCGGACCTCCATGCTCCCGGTCTGCTCTTCGAGCCACTTCCGCCCGCGCTCGATGCCCTTCCGGTTCAGGTAGGCGGAGGGTCCGGCCATCACGAGGAGGGCGCGCTCGGTGCCGTCGATTTCACAGGGGAGGGTCAACCGACCCAGGGCGGCCTTGCGGACGAGGCTCGTGATGCGGTTGGTGGTGTTGGCGGAGTCGAGTTGGTCCTCGATGGACTCGTCGTTGCCCGTGAGCTTCGAGAGGAGCCCGCCGGATTTCTTCTTCTGCGGTTCGACCGTCTCGGAGGCGTAGCCGACGGTCGAGACGCCGCCGCCGGAGAGGGTGTTGATGATCTCCGAACTGTCGACGACGGATTCGGCGACCTCCTGACCCTCGCGGACCTCGCCCGCGCCGAACAGGATGCCGAACCGGCGGACGATCTCGTCGTTGATCTCGTCGTAGCCGCTCTGGACCGACTCCCCCGTCTTCCGCCAGGCGTCGTTGTCGAAGACGAGGAGGTTGTCCACCTCGTTGACGAGCGTCTGGAACGAGCGGGCGGCGTTGAGCGTGTAGATGCCCCCCTCGTCGCTCCCGGGGAGGATGCCGAGCCCGTAGACGGGTTCGGTGTAGATGCGCTTGAGGTGCTTCGCGAGGACCGGCGCGCCGCCGCTCCCGGTGCCACCCCCGAGGCCGGCGACGACGAGGAAGGCGTCGACCTCGTGGACGGGGATGCCGTCGATGGCGCCCTGGATCTCGCCGATGTCCTCCTCGGCGATCTCCGCGCCGAGTTCGTTGTCAGCGCCCACGCCGTGTCCCTTCACGCGGGACTGGCCGATGAGCACGCGCTGCTCCTGTGGAATGTGTTCGAGCCCCATCAGGTCGGCCTTGGCAGTGTTGACGGCGACCGCCGCGCGGACGATTTCGCTCCCCGTCCGCTGATCGTACTCGAGGAACTTGTCGACGATCTTGCCCCCGGCCTGCCCGAAACCGATCATGGCCAGTTTCATAGTTTCAGACCCCTCTTCATTGGCAAGAATCCAGGCGCAAAACGAACATAAACCTTGTGGGAGGGGGGACCCTCTGGGCGGTCGAACCGCCCCGCTAATCGCCCGGCGGCGTCCGCTCGCCTCCCGACTTCGCCCCGTCTGACGGACGTCCGCCGTCCGTCAGCGATCCGCGAGGTAGTCCCCGAGCGTTCGGAGGTCCCCTGCCGAGACGCCGAACGCCTCCACGTCGTTGTGCGCCGTCGTGTTGTCGAACTGGAGCGACCGGTACTGATCGGCCCCCATCGGCGCGCCGGGTAGCGATCCGAGCGCCGACAGCCCGACCCTGGCGAGGGCCATCGGCACCGGGATCACGGTCGTCGGTCGCCCCTCGCTCCCGTGGACCGTGCGCGCGACCTCCGCGAGGGTGAGTTTCTCGGGGCCGCCGATCTCGTAGACGCCGCCGTCGTAGGTGTCGTCCTCGAGGCCGGCCGCGAGCATGGGGACGAGGTCCTCGATCCAGATCGGCTGGAACCGAGTCTTCCCGCCGCCCGGCAGGGGCGTGAGGTACGGCGGCGCGAGTTTCTTGGTGAAGGGGACGAACTCGCCGCCGTCGCCGAAGATCACCGACGGCCGGAAGATGACGTAGCGCAGCGACGACGACTCGACGATCCCCTCCGCCGCGCCCTTGGCGCGGATGTACGCGGTCGGCCCGTCGGGATCGGCGCCGAGCGCGCTCATCTGGAGGATCTTCTCGACTCCCGTCTCCTCCGCGGCGTCGACGACGTTCTGGGTCCCCTGGCGGTGGACCCGGTCGTGCATCTCGTCGCCGCCAGAGGGCTTGAACAGCGGCGAGAGGGCGACCAGATTCACCACCGCGTCCATCCCCTCCATGGGTTCGACAAGCGAGTCGTAGGCGGTCACGTCGCCCATCGCCTTCTCGACGCCCCCGGGGAGGTCCCCCTCGCTCGGCTGTCGCGCGAGCGCCGTCACCGAGTGACCCCGGGATTTCAGCTCGCGGCACAGATGTCGCCCCACGAACCCCGTCCCGCCGGTTACCAGAATCTTCATACCCTATACATTTCCGCGAATCGACCTAAAGCTAACGCGCTGTGAATCGTTCACACGCCGGGGCTCGTCCGCAGGTCGGTCGGACCGAAGGAATATCAGATATTCAATAGTTCTGGCGACCGCCCGACCGGACGAGACCCCGACGGTTAACCCCCTTCCCCCGGTATCGTCGGGCATGCTCATCACGCTCGAAGGGCTCGACGGGAGCGGCAAGACGACGGCCTGGCGGGCGCTCCGCGACCGCTACCCCGACGCCGTGTTCACGCGCGAGCCCACCGACTCGTGGTACGGCGAGGCCGTCCGCCGCTCCGTCGAGGACGACGACGCCGACCCGCTGGCGGAACTCTTCCTCTACATGGCCGACCACGCCGACCACCTCGCCCGGGTGGTGCGTCCCGCCCTCGCCGAGGGGTCGCTCGTCGTCTCGGACCGCTACTCGGACTCCCGGATCGCCTACCAGGCGGCGACGCTCGCGGACTCGCCCCTCGACGATCCCTTCGCGTACGTCCGCTCGATCCACGGGCCCGTCTCCCGACCACCCGATGCGACGCTCTATCTCGACGTCGACCCCGAAACCGCCGCCGAGCGAAGCGGGCGGACGGACAAGTTCGAGCGGGTGGCACACCTCCGGGCCGTCCGGGAGGGGTACGAGCGACTGCTCGACGCCGATCCGGAGCGGTTCGTCCGCATCGACGCGACGCGCCCGCAGGCCGCCGTCCTCGACGACGTGACGGCCGCGGTCGACCGCCTGCTGGACTAGCGCCCCGTCGTCTCGGGGAGTTCGTACTCGTCCGGCGCGGGCACGTACAGCACGTCGATGGTCACGCCGAGGGCCATCGGGATGGCGACCATCAGCCCGATGACGGCCCCGGTGCTCCCCAGGTCGACGCCGACGCCGAGGCTGAACGCGACGATGGTCGTGATCACGAGGACGAGGGGGACCAGGAGCGCGGTGTACACGACCGTCCCCCACCGGGTGTGCAGCTGAATCCGGAAAAAGCGGGTCATGACCGCCGCGGCCAGCGTGTTGGCCACGAAGACGACGGCCATCAGGCCGACATCCAGGAGGGTCGCCATGGTGGACGTGGGGGCTCGACCGGCTTTGGCCTGTCGCTTCTAGCCCTCGGCGCCCTGTCGGGCTCGGTCGATCAACCGCGCCACCGCACCCGTGTAGTCGTACCCCGGGACGATCCCCTGGACGTAGGTGCCCTCGACGTAGTTGACGACCGCGGCGGCGTCGTCGACGCCCCGCCGCTCGTCGATGTCGGTGAAGCTCACCTCGACGATCACCTCCGCGTCCGTCAGCCGAACCGTCGGCTCGAAGTCGTGATCGCCGCGGACGACCCCGTCGGCGTCCGCCACCCGGAGTTCGAACGTCTCCAGCCATCCCTCCTCGACCACCGCCGCCACGTCGCCCTCGACGGCCGCCGAGAGCGACGGCGCCCGAACCTCCACCTCGTAGTCGATCCGCCCCTCGCTCTCGGCCGCCCGCACGACCGCGTCGAAGGGCGTCGTCGTCGCCTCGAACCGTCCGTCCTCCGCCGCCTCGAACGCGTCGTGGTCGCGAAACGCCCGCGTCGCCCGTCCGGTTCCCTCTGTCATGGGTCGAGACAGGGCGTGAGCGGGGAAAAGTCCCTCGCGTCGTCGGTGCGGAGGCTTTCGGCCACCCCGACATCCTGCCGACGGCGGCACGTTTAAGTTCCTTCCTCCGCTTGTGTCGTGTGACGCTTCGTCTGGAGGGCCGAAGCGTCAGCGGGGACCAATTCAGGGCGGCAAGCGACCGTACGGACCCCTCTTTCCCCGTACGCTCGCTTTTCGCTTTTGCACCTCGATATCCGAGCTACAGCCACCGAGCGGCCGCTCCGACGCCGAGCCGTGGCATCGCCTGTCCGCTCCACTCCGCGATTCGGCTCCCCTGACTCCCCCATTCGACTCCCCTGACTCCCCCATTCGACTCTCCTGGACACACTGCACGCTCCTCACGTTCGTTCGGCGGGAGTGCGAGGGAGGGGATTCGAACCACGGTCGTTGCGCTCGCTCCGCTCGCTGCACTCCCTGATTCGAATCCCCAGGACGCACTGCACGCTCCTCACGTTCGTTCGGAGCGGCAGTGCGAGGGAGGGGATTCGAACCCCCGAACTCCTACGAGAGCGGGTCTTAAGCCCGCCGCCTTTGGCCTGGCTCGGCCACCCTCGCCCGGGTTCCCGTTTCCCGCTTTGCCGCAAGTGGCTTTCGGTCGTCGGGGCGCCCCGACACCGCTCAGTCGCGGTGCTGGAACTCGACCGACGCCCCCAGAATCTCGGCGAGGGACTCCACCGTCTCCTGCAGTTCCGCGATCTGACGCTCCTGTCGGTCGAGTCGCTCGGCCATCCCCTCGACGGACGTCTCTAGGGCCGCCAGTTCACCCTCCAGATCCTCGGGGACGTCCTCCGACAGCGCCTCGATGGTGTCGAGTACCTCGTCCGCCTCCTCGGCCGAGACGAGGCCGTGTTCGGACGGGTTCGTGAGCATCCGCCGGTGGGAGAGGATCGCCTCCGAGACGCTCTCGCTCCCGTCGGGAAGCGTGATCGTCAGCGGTTCGACGTCGCCGCTCCCCGTCTCGATGGCCGAGTCGACGGCGTCGCTCCCGTCGTCAGCCGTCGCCTCGGCCGCCTCGTCGTCCGCGTCGACGAGGTTGGCCGTCGCCTCCTCGCTCGGGTCCGTGCCGTTCGACTCCGTCCGGTCGGCCTCCATGGGATTCGGGTCCATATCTCGGCTACCGGTCCCCGTGGTCATAAACCATCGTCAGACAGTAATTTCCTTTCTGATACGTCTGCGGCGGATTCTCGCCGCCCCTCACCCGTAGTGGTCCGCCTCGACCCGCCGGTCGAACGCCGTCGCGAGGCGGTCGGTCACCGGGCCGCCGCCGACGGCGACGCCGTCGACGGTCGCCACGGGCCGAACCTCCCACGTCGTGTTCGTCAGGAACGCCTCGTCGGCCTCGCGGACGGCGTCGACGCCGTACGCGCCCGTCTCGACCGGCACGTCCAGGTCCGCCGCCAGGTCGAGGACGACCGCCCGGGTCACGCCCGGGAGGATCGGTCCCGACAGGGCGGGGGTCTTCAGGACGCCGTCGTCGACGAAGAAGACGTTGCTCGTCGCCCCCTCGGCCACGAACCCATCGGCGTCGCGGATCAGGGCCTCGTCGGCGTCGGTCCCGCGGATGTCCAGTCGTGCTAGGATTCCATCGAGGTAGTTGTGGGTCTTGGCGTCGGCCGGCATCGCCGACTCCGGGATCCGCCGCCGCTCGACCGTCCGCAGCGTCGCGGGACCGTCCCACACGTCCTCCCCGCCGACGCCGCCGCGGGGGAGGGGCTTGACGACGACGACGACCGACGGATCGACCTCGGGGTCGGGCGTCAGCTTGCCGGGTTGGACCCCCCGCGTCACGGAGACCCGGACGTAGGCGTCGTCG
The DNA here is from genome assembly GCF_023703775.1 of Haloplanus sp. GDY1. Lineage (NCBI taxonomy): Archaea > Methanobacteriati > Methanobacteriota > Halobacteria > Halobacteriales > Haloferacaceae > Haloplanus > Haloplanus halophilus. Next base: position 2,845,435 of record NZ_CP098514.1, read on the forward strand.
AGGCCGTTGGCGTCGAGCGTCTCCCGGAGCCGCTCCCGGAGGTCCGCGGGGACGGCCGCACCCATCCCCAGGGTCTCGCAGGTGTCGACGAGTCGGTCGCGATGGGCCGCCCACTCGAAGACGTCGCCGCCGTAGGCCCGACACGTCTCGAAGCCGGCGTCGCCGTAGAGGAAGCCCCGGTCGTCGACCCGCACCGTCGCCTCCGTGGCGGGCACGAGGCGGCCGTTCACGTGGTACTGCATCGGTCCAGGAAGTTGCGGACGAGTCGCCGCCCGTCGTCGGTCAGGATACTCTCGGGGTGGAACTGCACGCCGACGTGGGGTTTCTCCCGGTGCCGGACGCCCATCACGACCCCGTCCTCGTCGTCGGTGTGGGCCGTCTCCTCCAACACCGGGGGGACGTCGTCCGGGTCGACGGCCAGCGAGTGGTACCGCCCCACCTCCATCCGGTCGGGGAGGCCGGCGAAGACCCCCTCGCCGTCGTGGTGGATCACGGAGCGCTTGCCGTGGACCACCTCGGGGGCGTGGCCGACCGACGCGCCGTGGACCGCACAGAGCGCCTGGTGGCCGAGACAGACGCCGAGCGTGGGATACTCGAGGTCGGCGAAGACGGGCATCGACACCCCCGCGTCCGCCGGGGTTCCGGGTCCGGGCGAGACGACGATGGCGTCCGGATCGACCGCCCGGATCCCCGCGACGTCCACCGCGTCGTTCCGGCGGACGACCACCTCGTCGGCCGCCTCGCCGACGTACTGGACGAGGTTGTACGCGAAGGAGTCGTAGTTGTCGACGACGAGGACGCGGGTCATCTGGCGCTCGCCTCCACGTCCATCTCCGCGTCGTCGCCGAGGGCGGTGTCGACGGCCGTGATCAGCGCCCGCGCCTTCGCCAGCGTCTCGTCGTACTCGCGGTCCGGGACCGAGTCGTGGACGACGCCGCCGCCCACCCGCAGGTGGTACTCCTCGCCGTGACGGACCAGCGTTCGGATGATGATGTTGAGCGTCGCCCGGCCGTCGAAGCCAATGGCCGCCATGCTCCCCGTGTACGGCCCGCGGCGGTGGGTCTCCACCTCGTCGATGATCTCCATCGTCCGTGGCTTGGGCGCGCCCGTGATCGTCCCGCCCGGGAACAGGGCGCCGATGGCGTCACCGAGGTCGTACCCCTCGTGGAGACGGCCGGACACCGTCGAGACGAGGTGGAACACCTCCGAGTAGCGGTCGATCCGGCGGTACTCGTCGACGGTGACCGACCCGTACTCGCTCACCTTCCCCAGGTCGTTTCGCTCCAGGTCGACCAGCATCGCGTGTTCCGCCCGCTCCTTCTCGTCGTTTCGGAGGTCGGCCTTCAGTCGGCGGTCGGCCGCCTCGTCCGCCCCTCGGGGACGGGTGCCCGCGATGGGCTCCGTCTCCAGTCGGTCGCCCGCCCGCTCCAGCAGGAGTTCGGGGCTCGCGCTCACCAGATCCACGCCCGGGAACTCCACCAGCCCGGAGTACGGCGCCGGGTTCACCGTCCGGAGCGCCGCGAAGGCCTCGACCGGGTGGACCGCCGCGGGGGCGGTCAGGCGGTGGGAGACGTTCGCCTGGAACGTGTCGCCGTCGCGGATGTACTCCTTGACCCGCCGCACCCGGTCGCCGTAGGCCCCGCGGTCACACGAACTCTCGAAGGTGACCGGCCCCGTCGTCGGGGGGTCGCCGACCGACGGGTCGCCCGTCCGCGCCGCCTCGGCCAGGGCCGTCGCGCGCGCCAGACCGCGCTCGTAGGCGGCGTCGGGGTCGTCGCCGACCCGCGGCGTCGCGACGATCCGCAGCGTCGACTCGCCCGCCCGCCACGCGGCGAGGCAGGTGTACCGCGCCAGCTGGAGCCGCGGGAGCCCCCTGTCGTCGACGGTCGTCTCCGGCAGGTCCTCGATTTCGCGGACGGCGTCGTAGGAGAGCCACCCGAAAAAGCCGCCCGGATAGGGCACCTCGCAGTCCCCCCGGACCAGGGACTCCGTATCGACCAGTTCCGTGATGGCGTCGAGGACGCCCTCGCCGTCCACCTCGCGGACGAAGTCGGGATCGACGCCGAAGTAGCCCCACCCCGGCCGCCCGCCCGACGTCTCGAAGAACACCGAGGGGGCCTCGCGCCGCGCCCGCCGGTAGGCCTCGAACGGGTCGCGGTCGATTCGCACCTCGACGGGCACGCGCGTCGACGGCGACGCGCCGTCGGCCGCCGCGCGGAACGCGTCGAGCGACGTTTCGATTCGCGGGCTCACGGATCCGTCCTCCGGCCCGCACGCTCCGTCGGTCGGCCTGACCGCGTCGTCGCCGCCCGCTCAGCGGTCCACATCCACGGACTTCAGCGTCACGTCTTCGGCGGGCTGGTCGTTCGGTCCCGTCCGCACGGATCCGATGTCCTCGACGACGTCCATCCCGTCGATCACCTCGCCGAAGACGGCGTGGTCGCCGTCCAGGTGTGGCTGGGCGTCGAGCGTGATGAAGAACTGCGAGCCGTTGGTGTCCGGGCCACGGTTCGCCATCGAGAGGACGCCCGCGCCGTCGTGTCGGAGTTCGTCGTGGAACTCGTCGTCGAAGGTGTAGCCCGGGCCGCCCCGGCCGGTGCCGGTCGGGTCGCCACACTGGAGCATGAATCCCGAGATGATCCGGTGGAAGGGCACGTCGGTGTAGAGCGGGTCGGTCCGTTTCTCCCCGCTCTCTGGGTCCTCCCACGCGCCCGTGCCTGCCTCGACGGGGCTGTCCCAGTCGTCGGTGCCCTCGGCCAGGCCGACGAAGTTCTCGACCGTGTTCGGCGCCCGCTCCGCGAACAGCTCGACCGTGATGTCGCCGTGTGTCGTGTGCAGCGTCGCCGTCGGATTGCTCATACGTTCCCCTCGCGGTCCGGCGGGATAACGTTGCTGACCGCGACCGCGCTCGCCGCGCTCAGTCGTCGGTCGGCGTGGGCGTCGGGGTCGGCGTGGGCGTTGGCGTCGCCGTCGGGGTCGCCGTCGGCGTCGTCGACCGGTCGTCGTCGTCCCCGTTCTCGCCGTCCTCGTCGTCGCTCGACGGCCGGTGGTCGCCCCGGAGCATGAACTCCGCGACGTAGGCGACGAACTGCTCGTTGTCGGCCACCCGGTACCGATCCCCGCGCAGGAAGGTCTTGTCGCCGAGCAACATCGCGTTGTTCGTCCGCACCGCGACCGGGTACGTACCGGTCACGTCGTCGCTGCCGGACTTGTGGGTGTTCGGCGCGCTCCGCAGGAGGACGGTCCCGTCGCTGACGGTGACCGCCGCGGCGGTGTACATCGTCGTCCGCTCGACGTCGTCCAGGTCCCCCTGTCCCGTCGGCCGCGCGACGATGTGTTTGAACGTGCCGTCGGCGTGTTCCTGGTTGTAGAGGTACTGCGTGTCGACGCTCATCCCGTACGGGGAGGCCAGCGTCGTCAGGCGACTCTCCTGGCTCTGGATGGTGGTGCCGAGGAGCCCGGTGCTGATGGCGGTTCGATCCGGTTCGCCGACCATCACCAGGTGACCGCCGTTCCCCGTGAACTGCCGCACGTCGTCGACGTCGCCCGGCATGTACTCCGAGCCGGGGTCGATCACGAGGAACGCGTCCGCACCCTCCAGCTGTGCCGCCAGGTTCCCGGACCCGTGGAACTCGACGTTGAACCCGTGTCGAATCAGCGCGTCGACCAGCGGTTCGATGTCCGCTCGCGTCACGCGGTTGGCGTGCCCGCGGTCGATGAGCACCGTCCCGTTCGTGGTGGCGTCGGGACCGGGGTTCGGGTCGACGGTCCCCGTCGCCGGCATGGTTTCGAGGGCGACGTCGTCGGGGTCGTACTCGGGGTTCTCGAGCGTCGCCTCGTCGTCGTCGCTCGGCGCGAGCAGCGTCGGCCCGACGGCCGCGACGCCGACCACGACGACCACCGTCAGGACGAGCGCCGCGAGGCGCTTGCCCGCCTCACGCCACATGCGTCCCTCCCACGGCGGCGGTCGGAACGGGCGTCCCGCTGTCGTCCGCCATCGGCACGTCCGGGGGGGTGCCCCCCGCGCCGCCGGACGCGTGGACCGTCTCGTCGCCGTCGTTCGAGACGTCGAGATACGTCGCCGGCACCATCAGGAAGACGGGCCCCGACGGGTCCTCGCCGTAGAGGTACTCCGCCGACACCATCGTCTTGTTCGGCGCCGTCGACGCGACGTAGTTCGACCGCGAGAGGAACCGCGCCGTGCCGTCCGGGCGCATCACCCGCACGTCGTAGCGGTCGAGCCCCGCCCGGTCGGCCGCGTGTTCGACCGCCGCCTGTCGGCCGCCGATGGCGTCGACGAGGCCCCGCTGGACCGCCTGGGTCCCGCTGTAGATGCGCGCCTGTTCGAGTTCCGTCCGGCTGAGGTTCAGCCGGTCACCACGCTGCTCGAAGATCGCCCCGATGAAGGCGTTCCCCAGGGATTCGAGGACGTAGTCGAACTCGCGGGCGTCGCCGCCGGTCAGCTTGTTCGGCCCCGTCGTCGCGATGAGGTCCGTCGGTTCGAGCTCCGTCGGTGCCGTCGCCAGCACCCCGACGCTCCCGACGGTCGACGCCGGTTTGGCGTAGATGCGGTCGCTCGGGGCGATGGTGTAGTACGCCCCGGAGGCCGCGGAGGCGTCGACGCTGGTCACGAGGGGCATCTCCGCCGCGGTCCGCTTGGACTGGAGGTACAACTCCTCGCTGGCGGCGGCGCCACCACCCCCGCTGTTCACGAGCAACACGACGGCCTTCACGTCCGGGTCGTTCCGGGCCTGCTGGAGCATCGACGAGACGCCCGCCGAGGTCGACCCGTCGATGGTGCCCGAGATGGGGACGACCGCTACCGTGCCCTCCGTCGACGAGGCGTTCCACGCGACGGGAGCCAGTGCGAGTCCCACGACCACCCCGACCGCCACGAACAGCACGTACGACCGTGCGATCCGCGACAGGAGGGCTCGGATTCTACTCGCCATGCCTATGGGTTGGCATACCACTACAAAAAACGTCGGTCGTCAGCGAACGGCGAGTTCGGCGAGCAACTGCGCGCCACGCATCACGCCGGCTCTGGCCGCCGCGCCGCCCTTGAGTGCGCCGGCCTTCGCGTAGTAGCCGCTCTTTCGCGCGGAGCCGATGGCGTAGTGTCGCGCCGACGTCGCGATGGGCTGGTGTCGGCCGCGCATCCGCGTCGCGCCCGTCCGCATCGCCGACAGCACCGCCTCGCCGTCGAGGGTCGCCCGGTCGACGTCCTCGACCACGAGTTCCGTGTAGGCCCGCCCCACGTGTGGCACCGAGTGGGCGTCGCTGGCGGCGAGGGCCGGATACCCGCGCTCCGCGGCGAACCGCCGCGCCCGCCGGTTTCGGAACCCCGTGAACAGCCACGAGTTGAACACCTCGACGGCGTCGCAGTCGACGAGGTGACGCCGCGGAATCCCGTGCCGGGACCGCTGGAACGGATGGGGGACGACCGCCACGCCGCCGTGATCGCGAACCCACGCGACCGTCTCGTCGAGCGGGGCGCGCCGGGGCGGCATCTCCGAGACGCCGATGGCGAGCAGGTGGCCCACCGCCGTCGACACCTCCACGCCGGGGATGCCGAGCAGTCCGTACTCGGGGGCGAGTTCCGCCGCCCGCAGCGACTCGTGGATCACGTCGTGATCGGTGACGACGATGCCGTCGAGCCCGATTTCGGCCGCCTGCTCCAGGAGCAACTCGACGGGGTCGTGGCCGTCGTAGGAGGCCTCCGAGTGGACGTGCGGGTCGATCCGGATCGTCGTCTGGCTCACACGTCCCGTTCGCCGGGACGAAGGATAAGCCTCGTGGCTACTCCGCGGCGACGCCGAGCGTGGCGTCGAGACGCTCGCGGACCTCCGCCACCTGCTCGTCGTCGAGTTCGACCAGCGGCGGTCGGACCGCGTCGTCGTCGATGACGTCCCGTTCGACCAGCGCCGCCTTCGTGGTCGAGGCGAAGCCGTACTCGACCGACGTGTTGAAGATGGGGCCGACGTGGTTCACCTGGAGTTCGCGGGCGCGCTCGCGGTCCCCCGACGCGGCCGCGTCGATGGCGTCGGCCATCAGCCCGGGGAGGACGTTCGCCACCGCGTTGATCCCGCCGGTGGCGCCCATCGACACGCCGGGGACGAGCTGGCTGTCGAAGCCCTGGAACAGGTGGAAGTCGTCACCGGTCCGCCGGATGACCTCGATGAAGTGGGTGAGGTCGCCGCTCGTGTCCTTCATCCCCGCGAGGTCGGGGTGGTCGGCGACCGCCTCGACCAGGTCGGCGTCGATGGACTGCCCGACACAGGAGGGGATGTTGTAGAGGATCACCGGGAGGTCGGTCTCCGCGAGGACCGCACGGACGAACCGCTCGTTGCCGCCCGGCCCGTTCTCGCCGTGGAAGTACGGGAGGACGACGAGGACGGCGTCGGCGCCGCAGTCGGCCGCGACGTCGATCCGTTCCAGGGTGCCGGCGACGCTCGACGACGCGGCGCCCGGGAGGACGGGCGCGCCGTCCGCCGCCTCGACGCTCGCCGAGACGACCGTCTCGTACTCGTCGAGGGTGAGGCTGGCGAACTCTCCGGTCGTCCCACAGGGGACGACCCCGTCCGCGCCGTTCGACAGGACGAACTCGGTGAGGTCGGCCACCGCGTCCGCGTCCACCGATCCGTTCGCGAACGGTGTGACCGTCGGGACGAGTGTGGTGCCGTACTCCGAGTCTGCGGGTGCAGTCGGCATGGCCGGGCGTTCGACGTGCGGCTAGTTAGGCGTTCCCCTGTGGGTCGGGGTCGGCCGTCCGCTCACCGAACAGCGGCGCCAGTCGCTCGGCCACGCCGTCGAGGACGATCAGCGTCGGCGGGAGCGTCGCCAGCGCCGCCACCAGCGTCAGGAAGATGACGCCCACGGTCAGGTAGCCGAAGTCCCCCAGGATGGGGAACGGCGAGAGCGTCAGCGCCGAGAAGCCGAACACCGTCGTCATGCCCGAGACGGAGATGGCTTTCCCCACGCGGGTCGCGGCCGTCTCGACGGCGTCGAGGTTGCTCACGCCCGACTGGGCCTTCTCCTCGTAGTATCGCTCCATCACGATGATGGTGTACTCGGCGCCGATGCCGACGCTCATGGCGCCGAGCGAGGCGCCGAGCGGCGACACCGGAATCGACAGCGCCGCCATGTAGAGGTTCTGCCAGCCGATGACGAACACCATCGGGACCAGCGGCGCCACCGCCTTCACCAGGTTCCGGTAGTACGCCAGCAGCAGGCCGAAGACGAACAGGACACCCAGCCCCGTCGTCACGTTCCGGCTCTCGATCTGTTCGACGACCGACGGCGGCGTGATGGCGGCGGTCCCCGTGAGGGTCACGTCGACGCCCGGCGGCGGGTTGCTGAACCGGATCGTCTCGCGGACGTTCGAGATGAACGACAGCGTCTCGCCGGTCGTCATGTCCTGGGCGCCGACGACCGTGATGTGGGCGACGCCGTCGTTGTAATACTGGGCGCGCTCCCGTTCGGGCACGTCGGCGAGGACGCGCTCGACACCCGCCTGCGTCGCGGGTATCTCGCCGCCGTTGTGTTCGGCGACGAGCGACGCCGGCGTGTCCACGCCCCGTATCAGCGGTGCGCCGACGGCCACCTGCTCGAACTGCTCCATCCACTCCAACACCGCCGGATGGGTGAGGTCGCTCCCCGTGACGAGCACGTCGTACTGGACCGCGGTCCCGCCGCCGGTCACGGCGCGGAACTGCTGGAGGTCGACGTACGCCGGCAGGTCCTGCGGGACGAACTCCTCGGTGTCCGCCATCGTCTCGAGGCCCTGCCCGGCCTGGAAGCCCGCGCCCATCAGGAGGAGGGCGACCAGCAGGACGACCCCGGGGTTGGCCGCGAGCGTCCGCGAGACGCGTCCGAGCGTCCGGCCGAGCAGGCCGACCCGCTCGTCGTCGGCGTCGGGATCGGGGCCGTCGACCCCGCGGTCACCCTCGTTCGTCGAGCCGTCGTCGTCGGCCGTCCCGTCGCCGCCGGGCGGGCCGTCGACCCCGCCGTCCGCGAGTTCGCGGAGTCCCAGTTCGCCGAGTCCCCGCCGCCGGAACCGCGCGTAGAGCGTCAGGATCGGGAGCAGGACGATGATCCCCGCGAGGAACGTGAGCAGGACGCCGAAGATGGAGGTCTGGGCGAACCAGACGAACGCGGGCGTCCCGAGGGTCGAGATCCAGGTCGCGCCGAAGCCGAGCGCGGCGGCGAGCATCGCGACGAACACCGGCGGCCCGATCCCCGAGAGCGCCCGCGGGAGCGCCTCCTCCGGCGGCGCCGACTCCAGTTCCTCCTCGTAGCGCTCGTGGAACTGGACGGAGTAGTCGATGCCCAGCCCGATCAGGATGGGGAAGACGGAACTCGTCAGCGTCGAGTTGGGGATGCCCGCGTAGCCGATGGCGCCGAAGGTGTAGAGCACCCCGGTGAACACCGCGACGATGGGGAGGAGCCGCAGCCGAACCCCCCGGAAGAGGAAAAAGAGGGCGACGATCATCAGCCCCACCGCCAGGCCGAGCAACTGGTTGGTGCTCTGGCCGATGAGCTCCGACAGCTGGGCCGAGAAGGCCGCCGAGCCGGTGACGATCACGTCGACGCCGGCGGGGAAGCGCGCCCACTCCTCGGCCGCGAGCGCCTCCGTGTAGATCGGCCGCTCCTCGGGCTGTGTGAGTCCGGGTTCGAACACCACCTGCACGAACGCGACGTCCGGGGTGCCGAGGACGCGCTCGATCTTCGCCTCGGAGCCGGGGATCCGGCCGTACTCGGCTCGAACGGGATCGGCCGGGCTGGAGACGTAGGCCACGTTCTCGACCGCCGACATCCGGTCGTCGAACCTGGCGATCGCCCTGAGCGTCGCCGGCTCGGTCGTCTCCCCCCGGAGCAACACCGAGATCGATCCGCGGTCGAACGAGTCGGTGAACGTCTCGAGGGTCGGGTTGTCGCCGGTGAACGCCTGGTCGCCCGTGACGCTCGTGATCTGTGCGGCGCCCCCGAAGGCGGCGAAGAGCAACACCAGCGCGACCAGCAGCGTGGCGGCCGGGTGGGCCTGGATCTCGTTGCCGACCCGACGGAACAGTTCGCGGAGCGCGTGCATCAGTCCACCCCCGGCTGTCGACGGTGGCTCGCGCTCGCGACCGCCGACGGCTCGGTCATCGTCGCCGGTACCACAGGCCGCCGCCGATCACGAGGAGTAGGATCACGCCCGCCGCGATGGGCAGCACGGGCGGCCCACCCGAGGACTCCTCGACGCCGACGCCGATGGGCATCCCCTCGGTGAACTCCGTGTCGCCGTCCTGCTCGTCGTACCGGACCTCGATGGACGCGGCGTACTCCTTGGGGAGGGCGTCGCTCGTCGCGCTGATCCGGAAGGTGGCCGTCGCCGTCTCGCCGGGCTCCATCCGTCCCAGGAAGGCCCCGTCGTCGGAGGTGGAGAGCGGATCGCTCGTGAACAGCCGCGCGTTGGCCGCCGAGATGGGGCTGTCGCCGAGGTACTCCACGTCCGCGCTGAGCTGTGCCGTCCCGCCGGGGGTCACCGTCGTCGAGACGTTCGTCACCCTGAACGCGTCGCGCTCGGGCTCGATGGTCACCGTCTTCCGCAGCGGGTTCGCCGTCGTCAGCACGTCGCCGTCGGCGTTCTCGTACTCCACCGCGAACGCGAAGGAGTTCGTCCCGGGTTCGGCGTCGCCGGCGACGGCGGTGGTGAAGCTCACGGCCGCCGACTCGCCCGGATCGAGATCACCGACCGCCGTCTCGCCGTTCGTCGGCGTCACCGTCTCGCTGCCGCTCATCCGGACCACGACGTTCCGGGCGACCGCGGGACCCGTGTTGACCACCTCGCCCGTGATCCGCGCCTCGGACTCGTCGACTCGGAAGCGCTCGGTCCGCAGGTTCTCGATGGCGAAGCTCCGCTCCGGCCGGACCCGCACTCCCGTCGTCAGCGTGTCCGACGCCGCCGCGATGTCGTTCTCGTCACGGTAGGAGACCACGGCGTCGACCGGGTAGGTCCCCGGCGAGAGGTCGTCGGTCGCGCCCACCTGCACCGACACCCGGCGCGTCTCGCCCGGGGCGAGCGACTCCACGAACACGCCGTTCGTCGGTGACGGGTTGGCCGGACTCCCGAAGTAGAGCCCCGACGCCTTCGACGTCAGTTGGACCGTCGCGTTCCGCGCCGTCTGTGCGCCGACGTTCTCGATGGTGAAGGAGAGCGACCCCGTGTCGCCCGCGAACAGTTCGTTCTCCCCTTCGGAGACGATCCCGAACTCGGAGCGCTCCTCGATGTGGATCGTCAGGTCGACCGTCCGCTCCTTGTCGAGCCAGACGTACTCGATCTCGGAGGGACCCGAACTGGTCTGGTCGAAGATCACCGCGCGGGCGTGTCGGTACGTGACCTCGACCGGGACGGTGTAGGTGCCCGGTTCGGCGTCGCCGATCTCCAGGTCGAAGCCGAACTCGGCGGCGCCGCCCGGCCCGAGACTCCCGGTCGTCACGGTGCCCGTGTTCACCTCGATGGGCGCGTCGATCCGCCGGTCGAGTACGTCCACCTGGACGCTCCGTGCGGTCTGTACCTGGTCCTCGAACCGGCCGACGCCTCCGTCGTCGATCTTCCCGTCGTTGGTGGCGACGACCGTGAGCCTGGCCTCCTCGTTCGCCCTGAACGTGTCGTCGGCGACGCTGAAACTCAGCTCCGGGTTCCCGGTGACGACGGTCGACGCGACGGCGGGGACGACCGGCGCGACCAGCAACAGACCGACGACCGCCAGAACCGTGATCCGCCTCATGGTGCCACCTTCGGTCGGCCGATGATAACGATGACGATCCGAGGTATCAAACTCAAACGAAATTGAACGTTAGAACCGTTTTTCGCGGGGGACCGCCGCCGTCGACCCGCTCCGTGCGTCTCGGTCAGTAGGAGAACCTGACCACTCGGTCAGCGTCGCCATCGACGAGTTTCAGCGACTCGTGATCGTTGTCCAGCACCGGGGTCGACGCTCCCCAGTAGACGTGTCCCTCCCGGTCCCGTCCCGCCCCGACGTGGAGGACGAGTTCCGTCCCCGGCCGAAGCTCCCGGCCGTCGAAGAAGAAGTAGGTGTGGCCGTCGCCGTCGACGAGATACCAGTTCGAGAGGTCGACCGTCTCCGGGCCGGTGTTCTCGATGACGACGTACTCCTCGGTCAGGGACGCGCCGTCGTCGCCGGGCGGGTTCGGGTGGACGGCGGCGATGCGGACGTTCGGGACGTTCGACTCGCGGAGGGGGCGGTCCGGCGCGACGACCGAACACGACCAGAGGCCCCGGTCGGCGCTCCGGGCGGCCCGCTCGGCGTCCGCGTATCGGCCGCCCCTCGCCCGAGCGTGCCCCCGATCCACCATCCGCCGGTTGATCGACTGCCCGTCGACGGTCACGACGGCGGCGTCGACGCCGTCGGCCCGCTCGACGGGGTCGACGGTCACCGACGTCCCGACGAGGTCGGTCCGCAGCGACACCAGCGCCCGCCGTCCGTGGTCTGCGAGGCACGTCCGTCCCCGACTCCCCGTCAGCACGCCGTCGAACTGTCGGGGGTCGTCGCCGTCGACGCCCGGCGCGTCGACGCCGGCCAGCCGGACCGTCCGCCGCGCCCCCGCGGCCGTTCGGTACGTGAGCCAGTCGCCCGCCGACGCGCCGACGACGGTGGCGGTCACCGTGTCGTTCGCCGCATCGGTCGTCGCGTCGGTCGCCGCCGCCGTTCGCGTCGCCGCCCGCTCCGCGTCGCCCGTCGCGGCGGCCGTCGCCGGCGACCGGTCGCCGACGGCCGTCGCCCCGTCGGCCGTCCGAGCGTCGGACCCCACCGGCCCCGCGCCCGCCAGGACGCCCCCGACGGCCAGCAGGGCCACCGCACCCACGAGCGCCGCGCGGTGGTCGACGGCGTCGACGCTGGCGAGGGCGTACGCGCCCCCCGCGAGGACGAGTGCGAGGCCGAGAGCGACCGCGGCGAGCGGGAGCATTGGACACCGAATCGGGGATGCCGAACCGACTTAACTATTCGCCCGGACCTCGCCGCGCGCTTGCCCCACGACCCGGCCGTCGTCGACGATCCGAACCGTGATCGACTGGCGCGTCTCGGCCGCCGGCAGGTCGAACGTCGCCGAGAGTCGCCGGTCGGCGTCGACCCGCGTGGACTGCCGGAAGAGGAAGCTGTTCGGCGCCGATCCGGAGACTTCGACCACCACCTCGGTGGTCGGGGCGAGCGTCGTCTCGACGCGGACGGTCCGCTCGCCGCTCGCGACGACGAAGGGGTCTTCGGGCGCCGGGTCGACGAGCGTCGCCCGCCGTTCGGTGATCGTCACGCTCGTGGCGGCGGCCCGGGTTTCGGTCCCCAGCGGACTCGCGCCCCACCGGATCAGACCCACGGTGTAGCGCTCGCCCGCGGTCAGCCCGGTCGTGTTCACCAGCGCGTACAGGCGGTCGCCGTCGTAGTGGTACTCGACGGCCGCGAGCGGATCGACGACCGTCCGGTCGCCGTCGGCGGCCAGCCCCAGGTCGATCCCGTAGCCGAGGGTGCCGCGACCCGCCATCCCGTACACCACCCGTCCGTCGGTTTCGACCGTCTCGCCGACCGTCGCGCGCACCCCGTAGGTTCCCGCCTCACCGGGGTTCGTCGCGCGGTACCGCAGGAGCAGCGTCTCGTTCGCCGCCATCGTCGCCTCGGTGTCGAGGCGGAGCGTGAGCGAGCGCTCCGTGGCGTCGACGCCGGCTATCGCGGGCCGGAGGTCGGTCTCGACGATGCCGTCGCCGTCCCGGTCGACGCCGAGGTGACGCACGCGCTCGGCGTCGAAGCGCTCCAGGGACTGGGGCGCGGTGTCGCCGTACTCGACGGTGATCGAGTCGGGCGTGACCGTCCGGTCGGCGTCGACGCTGACGGTGTGGGTCGTCGACGCCCCGGGCGTGCTGTCGGTCGGGTACACGAGGTTCTCGCCGGGTGGCTGCGTCGACGAGAGGACGCCGCCCAGGCCGCTGGCGTTGACCGCGACGACCGCGTGATCACCGGTCGCGACCCGTCCCGTCTCGAACCGTGGCGTCCCGGGCACCGCGCTCGCCGCGCCCGGTTCGAGGCGGTCGCGCGGGACCGTCGCCGCCGTCGCCGAGCCGATCCGTCCCGGGTTCACGACGAGCGACGCGGACGTGCTGTCGCCCCCCGCCACGGCGACGAGGTTGTATCGGCCCGTCGGCAGCGGGCCGGCGAGGCGGTCCGTTCGCCGCCTGACCGACGTGAGGCGGTCGCCCGACTCGACGGCGTACGCCGCCGATTCGTCGGCCGTCCAGCCGGCCTGGAAGGTGTCGAGCGTCACCGTGACGTGGCCGTCGTCGTTCGCGTCGACGGCCCGGATCCGGGCGTCGTAGTTCCCGTCCGGCGCCCGCACCATGAGCGTCACCCGATCCCGGTCGCCGACCTGCATCGACAGTCGGGCGAGGTCGCCGCGCTGCTCGGTCGTGACGGCGCTCTCGAACTGGAGGTCGTCGGCGTCCTGTGCCGTGACCACGCCCCCGACTCCCGATGTGAGCAGGAGAACGACGACCGCCAGGGTGATCCGGCGGCTGTGCCGCCTTCGTGGTTGCGACTGCCTCCCCATCGTGGAACTGTACCCCGCTGCCGGCTAAGTATCTTGTGGGGATTACAGGTAGCGAACCCGCCGAACGGAGAGTTCGAGGTCGAACCGTTCGACCGCGGTCGAGTTCTCCGCCCGGCCGTCGCGCTCGAACCGCGTCTCGCCGCGAACCCGGTCGGTTTCGTCGGGCTGGAGCCCCTCCCGTGCCTCGTCGCTTCCCTCGTCGCCACCGGGGTCGAACACGAACCGAGGGTAGGCGGTGGCGACGACGCGGGAGAGCTCCTCGTGGTCGTATCGGACGTCGACCCGGAACTCGACGTCCCTGACCGTCCGGCGGCCGACGTTCTCCACGTCGAACCGGTAGGTCACGAGCGCGAACTTCTCCAGTTGGCTCCGGTCGACGGTCAGCAGGCGGTTTCGCACCTCGATGCGGTCGCTCGGGAGCGGCGCGGCGGTCGCGGTGGGCCTCGCCGTCGGCGCGGGTCGGTCCGTCGGCGCGGGCCGCGCCGTCGGCGTCGCCGTGGCCGTCGAGTCGGCGCCGGCCGTCGGCGTCGTCGTCTCCGGTTCGATGAACAGCCCCGAACAGCCGGCCAGCGACGCCAGCAACCCGACCCCCGCGCCGAGGAGCGTGCGCCGTCCGACACGGTCGTCGACCATCGGGGCGGACATCGGTGCCGACCGAATTAAACCCCTTGGGGTGCGGTCGGTCGGTGAAACGCTTTTCGTCGCCGGCGCCTACGTCGAGGTATGAGTTACGAGGCGGTCCTGTTCGACAACGACGGCGTCCTCGTGGAACCGATGGGGAAGTCGGTCCTCCGGCGAGCCACGTGGGAGGCCTTCGACGCCCTCGGCGTCCCCGACCCGGACCCGGACGACGTGGACCGACTCGCCATCGGCGTCACGCCCGACGTCCTCTCGACGGTGTGTGCGCGCTACGACCTCGACCCTGAGCGGTTCTGGCGCGCCCGCGACTACCACTCCTCGCACGCCCAGCGGGCGGAACTCCGTGCCGGGCGTGCCACCCTCTACGACGACTTCGACGCCGTCCGCGAAATCGACGCGCCTCGCGGCATCGTCAGTTCGAACCAGCAGGACACCGTCGAGTTCATGCACGACTTCTTCGCCACCCGCGACCTCTTCCGGACGGCCTACGGCCGCGCCCCGACGATCCGGAGCCTGGACCGCAAGAAACCCGAACCCTACTACCTCCGCCGGGCGCTCGCCGACCTGGACGTCGAGTCGGCGCTCTTCGTCGGCGACAGCGAGTCCGACGTGCTCGCGGCGCGGGCCGCCGGCCTGGACGCCGCCTTCCTCCGTCGCCCCCACCGCGAGTCGTACGACCTCTCGGTCAGCCCCACCTACGAACTCGACGGCCTGACCGATCTGCTGGACGTCGACGGCGTGCCGACGCGCGAGGCCACGGTGAGCGACTGACGACGCCAACGGGAGCGCCGACGACGCGCGCCGCCGAGGCTATGGGCGTGGAACGCCTACCGCCCCCATGAGCGAGAACGAGTCCGACCGATCCCTGGCCGACCTCTCCGACGAGGAGTGGCGCGAGCGACTGACCGACGAGGAGTATCACATCCTGCGCGAACGCGGCACCGAACCCAAGTTCAGCGGCGACCACCTCGACCGGACGGCCGACGGCACCTACACCTGCGCCGGCTGTGGGGCGGTCCTGTTCGACGCCGACACCAAGTTCGGCTCGGGAACGGGGTGGCCGAGTTTCTACGACGCCGTCGAGGGCGCCGTGGAACTGGAGACGGACACCCGTCACGGCATGACCCGGACCGAGGTGCTGTGTTCGCGGTGTGGCGGCCACCTCGGTCACGTCTTCGAGGACGGCCCCGATCCGACCGGCGAGCGCTACTGCATCAACTCCGTCGCCCTCGACTTCGACCCCGATTAACCCTGTCCGGCGATGTTGACGGTGAGTACGGGGGCGTCGGACACCGTCACGACCTTCTGGGAGACGCTGCCGAGCATGTTCTGCTGGTAGTCGGCGCCGTGGGTCCCCATGACGACGAGGTCGATCCCCGCCTCGTCGGCGTAGGCGAGCACCTGGTCGGCGGGGTCGCCCTTGCGGATCTCCGTCCGGACGGTGAGCCCTTCGCCTTCGAGTTGTCCCGCCACGGACGTGGTGGCGGCCTCGCCCTCCGCCCGCAGTTCGTCCACCACGTCGGCCTTCATGCCGTCCTGCAGCGTCAGGAACGAGCGGTCGTCGATCACGTAGAGCACGTGTACGGTGGCGTCGCGTCCCGACGCGATGTCGGCGGCGTGGTCGACCACCGCGTCCATCGACTCGCTCCCGTCCGTCGGCACCAGGATGTCCTCGTACATCGGTACCGGTCGATTCCGTGCGTACACTCTCACCCTTTTCGGTTCCGCGCTCGATGCTCAGTGGGTCAACAGCAGCAACCGCTCGGCCGTCCGCGCGAGACAGAACGGGGCGTCGGGCGGGTTGCCGAAGGTGACCCGGTCGTCCGCCGAGACGAACAGGCGGCCGAACTCCCGGCCACAGGCCGGACACTCCAGCCCCGACCGATTCTCCAGGTACATCGACGACCCGTCCTGTGTGTGGAGCTTCAGGCCCGCTCGGTAGTCGTGGACGTCGAACCCGTCGGACAGGTCGAGGCGGTCGGCCATGTGTGCCGTGCCCGGCCGCCCCGGCAAAGACGTTTCGGCCTACTCGACCGTGTTCCGCAGCGTTCCGACGCCCTCGTAGGTGATCGACACCGTGTCGCCGCGTTCGAGCAGGCCGGGGTTGGCCGGACTGCCGAAGGAGATCACGTCGCCCGGGCGGAAGGTGTACCGCTCCGAGAGGAAGGCGACCACCTCCTCGGGGTGGAAGATCATCTCGTCGGTCGTCGCCGACTGCCGTTGCTCGCCCGAGACGACCGTCTCCATCGCCATCCCGTCGAGGTCGACGTCGGTCTCGATCCACGGGCCGAGCGGCGCCGACCCGTCGAAGGCCTTGCGGGCCGTCCGGCGGTCCTGATCGTACGCGTCCAGGTCGTTCAGGACGGTGTAGCCGCGGAGCGCGTCGTCGACCGCCTCGACCGAGAGGTCGCGACACCGCTCGTCGATCACGGCCGCGAGTTCGCCCGCGTAGGTGAACGAACTCACCCAGTCGGGATACCGGATCGGCCGGTCGGGCGGGTGCAGCGAGTGGGGCGGCTTGACGAACCAGTCCGGGCGGTCGGGGAGGTCGCCCTCGCCCATCTGGTCGATCTTCGCGCCGAAGTTTCGGCCGGTACAGAAGATGGCGTCGGGATCACACGGGGCCATCAGGTGCGCGTCCTCGCCGACGACGTACGCCTCGCCGTCCGCGTGGACGACGCCGTCGTCGTACTCGCCGGTGAGCGGTCCCTCGGGGGTGGCGATGCGTGCCAGTCGCATGGGCCGACGACGGCGGCCGGCGGGCTATGGGTTTCGCTTCAGGCCAGCTGTGCGAACGCGAGCGTCCCGCTGATGTTCTCGATGTACGCCTCGACGACCTGCCCCTCCTTCGCGCCGGGCACGAAGATGGTGTACTTGCCGCGCTCGGCGACGCCGTCGCCCTTCCGTCCCGTGCCGGTGATCTTGAACTGGTAGGTCTCGCCCTCCTCCAGCGTGGCCTGGCTGGCGTCGGAGCTCTGCTTCGGCCGCTTCGCGACCGGTCGGAACGCCCCGCAGGCCGTACACCGGAGCATGTCGACGCCGTCCTCGCGAACGAGGTTGGTGTCCGGTAGGCCACACTCCGAACACGTGACGTACTCGGTGACGTAGGCGTCGATGGCGGCGTCGAACTCCTCGGCGGAGAAGGAGCCGTTGTACCGGGCACGGTCGCCGTCGAACTGGCCGTTGGTCCCGAGTTCCCGCTGGATCGACCGGTGGAGGTGTTCCGGGTCGCGGTCCAGCGCCTCCGCGATGTCGCCGAGGTTCGTCAGTCGGGTGAAGGCGCCGTCGGTCTGGCCGACCGGATCCGGCACCTGCAGGCGGTCGCCCGCCTCGCGCGTTCGCTCCGGCAGCGTGTCGTAGGCGCGGTCGAGGGCAGAATCGTAGTTCATGGCCTCGAAAGGGTCTCGCGTCCTAAATCCGTTCCGTGAGCCGCGCTCACACGCCCCCATCGGAGCCGACGGTCACCGTCGCGCCGCGTCGCACCGCCCGCTCGGTCACCCGGACCACCCGCCCGCCCACCTCGTAGTGCCCGGGATGGGGGACGGTGACGGCGAACGCGCCGTCGTCGCCCGTCACGGCCACCCGCCGGAAGTCGAGGGTGCCGTGGGGGAGCGCCACCGTCGTCCCGACGACGACGCGCTCCCCCGGCGGCCCCCGGCCCCTGATGGTCGCCCCGGACACGAGTTCGAAGACGGAGACGAACCCGTCGGGGCTCGTGTAGACGGCGCGGTAGTGGCCGACGCCGTCGAAGCCGTCCGCGGCGCTCCCGAGGTGGTGGTGGAGGCGTCGGTAGTTCCGCGGCCCGCTCGACACCAGTCCCTCGGGCGCCGACTCGTAGGCCGGCACCGTGCGCACGACGAGGAAGCCGACGCGGTCGGCGAGTCGGGCGTGCCACGACGACAGCCGACCGGTGGTGAGGAGGGGTGCGTACGTCTCCGCCGCGAAGGACGCCGACAGCCCCCGCCCGTTCACGAAGTAGTTGAACATCCGATTGCGCCCCTCCTCGCTCAGGACGTAGTTCGCGGGGTAGTCGAGCCCCCGGCGCCGTGCGTACCCCTCGATCCACCGCGCGGCGCGGTAGAGCCGCGGGTCGACGGTCATCTCCCCGACGACGAGTCGCGCGAAGTGGACGCCGGGGGCGTAGGCCGCGAGCGCGACGCCGCCGAGCAGGAGCGCGCGCCGCCGGTCCGGGGACTCCACCCGCGTCTCGGTCGCTCCGGTCCCGGACCCGACGACGCCGACGTATCCGAGGAGGGCGACCAGCCCCGCCCCCGACAGGACGGCGAGCGGCACCGCGAACTCGCCGGCGAAGCGCCGGTGGTCCGCGGCGAGGGCACCGAACACCAGCGCGTAGGCGGTCACGAAGCTCCAGCCGGCCTCCCCATTCCACAGCCCCCGCGCCGCGGCGGGGAGCGCCGCGACCGCGACGAAGGGGGCGTAGCCGAGCAGGATCAGCGGGCCGAGCGCGGGGCCGAACGTCCCGAACAGCCCCGCCATCTCCCAGGTGCCGGCGCGTCCGAGGAACGCCGCGCCCGTGACCGCCTCGGCGCGCAAGGCGGGCGCCCCGTACCACAGCGCCGCGCCCGCGACGCCGAGGCCGACCGCGCCGCCGGCCGCGTAGGTCGCCCGGGGGCGCGCCGTCCGCCCCGCCGCCCCGGCCAGCGCCGTCGCGCCCGCGGCGCCGAGACACAGGAGCGCGGGCGCGGCGACGACGGGCGCGGACCCCCACCCGAGACCGGCGTGGACCGCGGCCGCGAGGGCGGCCGCGACGCCGAACCCGGCGGCGACCGGCCGCAGTCGCGACGGGGCGTCGGCCGGCCGCCGGAGCGGGAGGCCGGCGACGCCGACGGCCGCGGGGAGGAGCAGCAAGGGACCGGCCTCCCAGGCGAGTACCTGTCCCGCGGCCGCGACGCCGAGGGCGGCGGTCAGGAGCCGCCGCTCCCGCCCCGACGCCGTCGGCAGCGAGACGAGACAGCACAGCGTCAGCGCCACCCAGAGGTAATCGAAGGCGTGGTGGTCGCCGGCGCCGAGCGACGTCCGCCAGGCGTGGACCGGCACCGTCGCCAGCCACAGCACCGCGGCGAGGCCGACGCGCGGGTCGTCGGTCACCCGGGTCGCCGTCGCGTGGACGAGCCAGCCCGAGAGGACGGTTGCCACGAGCGGGTAGACCGCGAGGGCGACACCGCTCGATCCGACGAGGGCCGCGGCCGCGGCCAGCGTCGCCACGAACAGCGGTTCGCCAACCCGCGCCCGCGGCGGCAACGCCGACGCGGCGACCGTCCGGTCCACGAGCGTCCGGTAGAAGTAGGGGTCGTTCGACAGCAGGGCCACGCCGTCCGGGTGGATCACCGCCGGGAGCGAGAGCAGGCGAACCGCGACGAGGGCCACCAGAGCCCCGAGGAGCAACCCCCGCCGTCCGTCGGACGGCGGGCGAACGCGCGACCGGTCCGCGTCCCCGCCGTCGGTCACGCCGGTCACCGGCCCCCGGGTCCGCCGCGCGCTCGGCCGCCGCCCCGAACAACGTACATTCCATTGACACGACGGCGCGAACCGCCAAAACGCTGTCGTGGCGGTCAGAACCGCTCCTCGACCAGCGCCGTCGCGGCGTCGGCGTCCATCGGCCCGCGCTCGGCCAGCAGGTCGAGCAGGCGCGCCACGCGCTCGTCGGTCGGGTCGACGTCCGCCCGCTCGAGGAGTGCGCGGGCGCTCCCGCGACCGCTCCCCGGCCCGAAGACGAGGCGTCGCTCCCCGCCGAACGCCGCGGGGTCGAACGGCTCGAAGGTGGCCGGATCCCGGAGCATCGCGGCGGTGTGGATGCCCGACTCGTGGGTCGTCACCGCCTCGCCCAGGACCGGCGTCCGTGGATCGACCGACTCGCCGAGGGCGTCGAGGACCGCCCGACACGCCGGGATCAGTGCCGACCGGTCGACGGCGAAGTCGCCCGCGCCGTCGACGGCGTCCGCGACGACCACCCGCTCGAGCGCCGCGTTGCCGGCCCGTTCGCCGAGGGCGGCGACGCTCACGTCCGCCGTCGTCGCCCCCGCCGCCGTCGCCGCCAGCGTGTTCGCCGCCGCCATTCCCAGGTCGTCGTGGAAGTGGACGCCGAGTCGGTCGCCGTCGACGCCGCGCTCCCGGAGGTCGGCCACGACGTCGCGGACCCGGTCCGGCGTCCGCGCGCCCACCGTGTCCGCCACCGTGACCGTGGGCACCGACGGGAACGACGCGAACGCGTCGGCGAGGTGGGTGAGGTCGGTTCGGAACCCGTCGACGAGGGTGAGGTGGACGCGGGCGCCCCCCTCGCGGGCGCGGTCCAGCGCCTCGCCCGCCATCGACAGCGCCTCCGCGCGGGAGGTCCCGAGGACGCCGTCGAGCTGTCGATCCGACGTCGGCACGAACACCTCGACGACGTCCACCCCGGCGTCGAGGGCGGCCTCGACGTCCTCGGGTCTGGCGCGGGCGATGCCCACGACGTCCGCCTCGACGTCGGCGGCGAGGCGACGGATCGCCCGCCGGTCCGTCCCGCCGACGGCGGGAAAGCCCGCCTGAATCGCGTCCACGCCCAGTCGGTCGAGCGCCCGCCCCGCGCTCACTCGGTCCTCGACGTCGTACTCCCGCCCCGGCATCTGTGCCCCCTCCCGAATCGTCACGTCGCGGAGCGCCGGCATCAGATCACGCCCGCCTCGCGGAGTCGGTCGTACTCGTCCTCGTCGAGGCCGAGTTCGTCGAGATACACCTCGTCGTTGTGCTGGCCGTGACGCGGCCCGGCGTGGTCGACGGCCCCCGGCGTGCGCGAGAACTTGGGGACCGGCGCTGGCGTCTTCAGCCGACCCAGTTCGGGGTCCGCCACCTCCACGACGTCCCCGCGGGCCCGGTACTGGTCGTCCTCGAAGATGTCGGCCATGTCGTAGACGGGGCCGACGATGGCGTCGGCCGCCTCCATCGTCTCGATGGCCTCCTCGGTCGGGCGCTCGCGGGTCCAGGCCTCGATCACCGCGTCCAGTTCGTCGGCGTGGTCGACCCGGGCCTCGTTGGTGGCGAAGCGCGGGTCGTCGATCAGGTCCGGCCGGTCGATTGCCTCGGCGACGTTCTCGAAGATGGACTGGGACGACGCCGAGAGCGTCAGGTGGCCGTCGGCCGTCTCGTAGACGTTCCGCGGCGCCGCGTTGGGGTGGTGGTTGCCGATGCGCTCGCGCGTCTCGCCGAGGCGGTCGTAGGCCTCCACCTCCGAGAGGAAGAGCCGAAAGAGGGGCTCGTAGAGGCTGACGTCGATCACCTGTCCCTCGCCGCTTCCCCCGCGTCCGACGTCGCGTTCGAAGACGGCGAACATCGCGGCCTGGACGGCGAAGGTCGCGGCGGTGAGGTCCGCGAGGCTGATCGGCGGCAGGAGCGGCTTGCTGTCCGGGAAGCCGTTGACGTGTGCCCAGTTCGTGATGCCCTCCGCGACGGTGCCGAAGCCCGGCTTGTCCGCCCGCGGCCCCGTCTGTCCGTACCCCGACTGGCGGATCACGATCAACCCCGGGTTCTCCTCGTGGAGGCGCTCCGGCCCCAGTCCCCACCGCTCCAGCGTCCCGGGCCGGAAGTTCTCGACGAGGACGTCGGCGTCCTCGATCAGGTCCAGCAACAGCGCACTCCCCTCCGCGGTGCTCAGGTCGAGCGTCACGCAGCGCTTGTTCCGGCCGATGGACTTCCACCACAGCGACACCGGCCCCTCCGAGGAGCGTGGCTCCTCGCTGTCTTCCGAGGAGCGTGGCTCCTCGCTGTCTTCCGAGGAGCGTGGCTCCTCGCTGTCTTCCGAGGAGCGTGGCTCCTCGCTCTCGTCGAATGGCGGCCACTCCCGGAGCGGGTCGGCCTTCTCGGGGTGTTCGACGTTGACCACGTCGGCGCCGAAGTCGGCGAGTTGCGTCGTGGCGAACCCCCCGGCGATCATGTCCGAGCAGTCGACGACCCGCAGGCCGTCGAGCGGTCCCTGCCGTTCGCGTGCGGTCATGACCGCTCGGTACGACCGGGGGTCCGAAAAGGTCCCGGGACGGCCGGCAGTATATGGTGATGTGGCACATACCCACGGTGCCATGGCCATCGCCCGGCACGGCTCCGGCCCGCGAGCGACCCTCGACGCCGTCGTCTCGCAGATCCACCCCGTCTTCATGGCCCCGCCGCTCGCCGCCTCGGGGTTCGGGGCCGTCCTCGGCGGGGTCGGGTCGCCGGAACTGGCCGTCCTCCACCTCGGCGTCGCCTTCGCCGCCCTCTACACCGCCCACGTCAAGGACGGACTCGTCGACTTCCACCGCCGCGGCGAGGACGACGACCACCCGCTGACCCGGCGTGGCTGCCACCTCGCGCTCGCCGGATCGACGGCGCTGTTTTTCGCCGGCTGCATCGCCCTCGCGCTCCTCGTCGACCCCCTCGCGGCCCTCCTCGCCCTGCCGGGCTGGGTGGTCGCCGTCCTCCACGCGCCACAGTTGGACACCACCCCCCTCGGCGCGACGCTCGGCTATCCCGTCGGCA
Organism: Haloplanus sp. GDY1; assembly: GCF_023703775.1. Taxonomy (NCBI): domain Archaea; kingdom Methanobacteriati; phylum Methanobacteriota; class Halobacteria; order Halobacteriales; family Haloferacaceae; genus Haloplanus; species Haloplanus halophilus. The sequence goes on from NZ_CP098514.1 coordinate 2,868,178, forward strand.
TCGGCGTCGCCCTCCTCGGCGGCTACTACGTCCAGACCCGCACCCTCTCGACGGCCGCCGTCGCCTTCGCCGCCGTCTTCGTGACCGTCCTCGCGGGGATCAAGGTCGTCGACGACGCCACCGACTACGACTACGACCGCTCGGTCGAGAAGCGAACCGTGGCCGTCGTCCTCGGCCGCGAGGGCGCCCGCCGCGTCGCCGGCGCGCTGATGGGCGCGGGCATGGTCGCCGTCCTCGCGCTGTCGGCCACCGGCGTCGTTCCCCGCGGATCGGCGCTGGCCGTCCTCCCGTTCGTCGCCGTCGCCCTGATCGCCCGTCGGGCGGATCCCGAAACCGCGACGATGCTGCTCGTGCGCGCCTCCTACCTCTTTTTCGCCATGCTGGTCGTCGCCGTGTGGTTCCGGCCGCTCGCCGGCCTCCGGCTCCCCGACGTCACCGCCCTCGGTCCCTACACCTACCTCGCGACCGAGGTGCTGTGGGGGGTCGTCGCCGTCGCGCTGGTCGTCCGTGCCGACGCCGTGTGGGCCGCCGCGCGGACCGTCGCCGCCTGCTATCCGTTCGCGTACGTCTGGGACTGGTACACCCTGTCGGTCGGCGTGTTCTCGATTCCGATGCGGACCGGAATCGACCTGCTCGGAATCCCGCTGGAGGAGCACCTGTTCATGCTCGTGGTGCCGACGATGGTCGTCGGCGTCCACGAGACGCTGCGCGAGTTGGACGACTAGTCGCGCGTCGTGTCGGGCTACAGCACCGAACCGGCTCCCCCCGTCGCCGACCCGTCGAAACGGGTGTCCGGTGAGCGGTTTCGGCACACGGCGTCCACCCCCCGATGGCCTCCGGAGTCCGCACGCGAACTCGATCAGCCGTCGCCGGTTCCCGACCGCCACGTTTTCACGGCCTGTTTGCCGAACACCCACGTGGTTGCGACCCCGACGATAGTGATGTACACGCCTACTACGGCCGGATTTATGTTCGCGAACGCAAAGCCCCAGGTTTCGGATCCGCTGAGACCGACGTAGAATATGAGCGATCCCAACAGCAGCCACGCGAGGCCGTCGTCCGTGATACTGAACCGTCTGAACTTCTGCCTGAGGATGCCTTCCCCGCTCGGGTCGTCGCCCCTAGTTCGATCGGCTTCGTCTGACATGTTTTTCCATTGCATACGACGAATTATTAACTAGCGGGAACATGTCGGCCGCGTTCGTCGACCGTTCCGGGGTCCGCCGTTGTCCGGATCGCTCCGATGCCGCCTCGCGTTGCACCCGAGGATCACCTCCTCCGTCCGCGGGTCGCCCCCGCGCGACCGCTCGTCGCAACCGCTGGAGCAACGCATGGTTGCTCGCGTCGCGCCGGGACCCGTCGCCGCGTCCCCGTCGAGGGATGAGCGGCGTCGCCGGGACGAACGGGCGACGCCCGTCGGGTCAGTCCGCTCCGACGACGCGCACCCGTCCCTCCCGACTCCCGCCAGTCCAGACCAACTCGTAGGTGACGTCGGGGTCGCCGTCGCCGACGGACTCGGACAGCGACTCCTCGACGAGCGTGAGTTCCTCCCCACCGACCGTCCACGATTCGGAGTCGCCGGGCGCCACCCGACGGGAGACGACCGTGACGGGGCGATGCGGCAGCCACCCCGTCGCGTTGATCGCACCGACGAATCGACCGGCGTGCTCGCCCTCGTTGCGGACGGTGACCTCGAACGTCGAGCGACCGTCGAGGGGGACGGTCTCCGGAACGGTCCACCCCGTCATCGAGAGCGGCGGCGACGCCGCGGCCAGTCGCGCCCGCAGGGTCTCGTCCGGTCGCCACTCCCCGCCCGGCCAGACGAGGGCGGCGTCGCCCGCGTCGCCGGTCGCGGGCAACTCGAAGGCGACCCAGCCGGCCCCGTTCTCGGCGGCGTACTGGTCGCCTCCCTCGGACTGGCGCGCCGGGATGCGGTCCCACGTCCTCGGCGCGTACTCGGTCCCGTCGAACCGAAAGGAAAGCGCCGACCGCGAGGGCGCCGTCCCGGAGGCCACGGACACGGCCAGCACGAGGTACTGGCGGTCGCCCCCCGAGACCAACTCGTAGTGATCGGTGTCCAGTTCGACGAGTGCCGGCCCGAGCGCGTCGAGTTCGACCGCCAACTCCGCGTCGGACGCCGTCGGGGTCGGCGTCGCCGTGGTCCCGCCCGTCGGCGCGTCGCTCTCTCGCCTCGAGGAACAGCCGGCGAGTCCGGCGAGTCCGGACCCACAGAGGGCGAGCACTGCTCGTCGATGCATGTCGCCTCCTCGCTCCCGGCGCCGTGTATGCTTTGGGTCGCCCGCTGTCACACCCCCGCCGATTCGACGCGTCGTCGCCGCCGAGGGTGGGACGACCCCGAGGTCGCTCCCGTGGGTCGCGACCGCTCGTCGCAAAAGCTGGAGCAAAAGCTGGAGCAAAACGCCCTGCTGGCTCGCTGCGCTCGCCAGCAGTCCTCTCCCCGCCTCACTCCCGCTTCGCGCCGGGATCCGTCACCGCGCCGTTGGACGCGGAGTCGAACATCGCGCCGTACTTCGCGAGGACGCCCGCGGTGTAGTTCGGTTCGGGGTCGTGATCCGCCAGGCGCTCCTCGATCTCCTCGTCGGTCAGGTCCACGGAGAGTTCGAGGTCGTCGACGTCGATGGTCACCACGTCGCCGTCCTCGAGGGCGGCGATTGGGCCGCCGACGAACGCCTCGGGGGCGACGTGTCCGATCGAGAACCCGCGGGTCGCGCCGGAGAACCGCCCGTCGGTGAAGAGCGCGACGTCCTCGGCGTGGCCCTGGCCGGCGACGGCGGAGGTGACGCCGAGCATCTCGCGCATGCCGGGGCCGCCGCGCGGCCCCTCGTTCCGAATGCAGATGACGTCGCCGGACTCGACGTGGCCCTCCTGGACGTACTCCATGGCGTTCTCCTCGACGTCGAAGACCCGAACCGGCCCCTCGTGGTGGAGGTGGTCCTCGCCGGTGATCTTGATGACCGCGCCCCCGGGGGCGAGGTTGCCGGTGAGGATGCGGATGGCGCCGCGCTCGTGGATCGGGTCGTCGACGGTGTGCAGGAAGTCGGCGTCCAGTTCGGAGACGGCGGGCGGGTCGTAGCGTTCGACCGCCTCGGCGATGGTCTCACCCGTCACGGTGAGCGCGTCGCCGTGGAGCAGGTCGGCCTCCAGCAGTTCCCGCAGGACGACCGGCACGCCGCCGACCTCGTGGAGGTCGTTCATCACCCGCTCGCCGCCGGGCTGGAGGTTGGCGATCTTGGGCGTCCGGGCGCTGATGCGGTTGAAGTCCTCGATGTCGAGGTCGACGCCGGCCTCGGCCGCCATCGCCAGCAGGTGGAGGACGGCGTTGGTCGACCCGCCGACGGCGACCTGGAGCGCGATGGCGTTCTCGAAGGACTCCTGCGAGAGGAAATCGGAGGGCTTGCGGCGCTCCTCGATCACGTCGACGACGAGTTCGCCCGTCTCGCGGGCCACCTCGTAGCGGGCCTCGTCCTCGGCGGGCGGGGAGGCGGAGCCGAGCGGCGAGAACCCGATGGCCTCGCTGATCGACGCCATCGTGTTGGCGGTGAACATCCCGCCGCACGATCCGGCGCCGGGGCAAGCGCTCCGTTCGAGGTCGTCGAGTTCCTCGTCGGTCATGTCGCCCTCGGCGACGGCGCCGACGCCCTCGAAGACGTTCTGGATGGTGACCTCGCGGCCGTCGTGTTCGCCGGGCATGATCGACCCGCCGTAGAGGAACACGGAGGGCAGATCGGTCCGGATGGCGGCCATCATCATCCCGGGCATGTTCTTGTCACACCCGCCGATGGTGACGAGGGCGTCCATGCGCTCCCCGAAGGAGACGAGTTCGACCGAGTCCGCGATCACCTCGCGGGAGATCAGCGAGGACTTCATCCCCTCGGTCCCCATCGAGATGGCGTCGGAGATGGTGATGGTGCCGAACTCGATGGGCATGCCACCCGCCTCGTCGATGCCGTCGATGGTCGCCTCGGCCACCTCGTCGAGGTGGACGTTACACGGCGTCACGTCCGCCGCGGGGTTGGGGACGCCCACCATCGGCGATTCGAGGTCCTCGTCGTCGAAGCCCATCGCGCGAAACATCGACCGGTGAGGGGCGCGGTCCCGCCCCTCGGTCACCTCGCTGCTGCGGAGGTCGGGATCCTTGCTTCCGGCGTAGGGTTCCTCCGACTCGGACTCCGCTCGCTCCGGTTCCTGTTGACTCATGTCTCGTCTCTACTCTCTCGGGGTGTTAAAACCCTGCCGACGGGTCCGGTCACGCCTCGTCCCGACTCGCCAGCCCCGACAGGTGGCCCGCCTCGGGGACGACGACCTCCTCGGCGCCGAGCGTCGCGGCGTTCTCGCTGCCCGGCAGACAGAACACCGGCGTCCCGTCGACGACGCCGGCGACGGCCCGCGTCCCCACGACCTTCGTCCCGATCTCGTCGTAGGAGAGCCGCCGGAACAGTTCGCCGAACCCGGGGAGGCGCTTCTCGAACAGCGGTTCGGCCGCCTCGACGGTCACGTCGTCGGGCGTCACGCCCGTCCCGCCCGTGCTGACGACGACGTCGACGTCGCCCCGGCCCGCGAGGTTCTTCAGCGAGGCCTGCACGCGGTCGTAGTCGTCCCCGACGAGTTCCCGGGTGACGACGCCGTGGCCCGCGTCCTCGAACGCGGCGGCGATGGCGTCGCCCGCCGGGTCGTCGTCGAGGGTCCGCGAGGTGGAGACCGTCAGGACCGCGGCGCCGAGGGTCTCGACGTCGTGGTGGTGATGCTCGTGGTCGTGACCCTCGTCGTCGTGATCGTGGTCGTGATCCCCGTCGTCGTGATGCTCGTGGTCGTGATCCCCGTCGTCGTGATGCTCGTGGTCGTGATTCCCGTCGTCGTGATGCTCGTGGTCGTGATCCCCGTCGTCGTGATCGTGGTCGTGATCGTCGGCCATACGCGGGCGTTCGGGAGCCGTCCACAAAAGCCGTCCCCGATCCGTCCGGTCGGGCGAGTAACACCTTTGGAACCGCGCGCCGTAGTCGCGCGTATGGTCGACGACCCCACCACCGCGACCCGCGTCACGTGTTACGAGTGTGGCTTCGCGGCGCCGGCCGGGAGCGACGAGTGGGAGACCGCGACCCACCCGTCGCTGGGGGTACTCACTCGCTGTCCCGAGTGTGGCAGCACGAACACGACCGGCGGCTGACCCCCGAACCACAGCGTTTTGTCGGTCGCCGTGATTCCATCCGATATGCAAGCGGTCCACTTCACGGAACACGGCGATCCCGACGTGATCGAGTACGGCGAGGTCCCCGACCCCGAGGTCGGCCGGGACGAGGTGCGCGTGGACGTGAAGGCCGGCGCGCTCAACCACCTCGACGTGTGGACCCGGCGGGGACTGCCGGGGATCGACCTCGAGTTCCCGCACGTCCCCGGAAGCGACGCCGCGGGCGTCGTCCGGGAGGTCGGCCCGGACGTGACCAGGTTCGACCCCGGCGACCGCGTGACCGTCACCGCGGGCGTCGCCTGCGGCGACTGCGAGTTCTGCCGCCGCGGCGACCCCTCGATGTGCGTCTCCTTTCACATCCTCGGCGAACACGTCCCCGGCGTCCACGCCGAGGAGATCGCCGTCCCCGAGGACAACCTCGTGCCCGTCCCCGAGGGCGTCGACTGGACGGTCGCGGGGTCGGCCTCGCTCGTCTTCGGCACCGCGTGGCGGATGCTGGTCGACCGCGCCGACCTCGGCCCCGGCGAGTCCGTCCTCGTCCTCGGCGCCTCGGGCGGCGTCGGCCACGCCGCCGTGGGGATCGCCGACTACCTCGGCGCCGAGGTGATCGCCACCGCCAGCAGCGACGCGAAACTCGCGGCCGCGGCCGACCTCGGCGCGGATCACACCGTCGACTACACCGCCACGGACTTCCCCAGCGAGGTGCGGGCACTGACCGACGGGCGCGGGGTCGACGTCGTCGTCGACCACGTCGGCGCCGAGACGTGGCGCGACTCGCTGAAGAGCCTCGCGAAGGGCGGCCGACTGGTCACCTGCGGCGCCACGACCGGCCCCAACCCCGAGACGGACATCAACCGCATCTTCTGGAACCAACTGGAGGTGATCGGGTCGACGATGGCGACGCCCGGGCAGGTCGACGACGCCCTCGAACTCGTCTGGGAGGGGGCCTTCGAACCCCGGATCCGCGAGGTGGTGCCCATGAGCGAGGCCGCCCGCGCCCACGAACTCCTGGAGAACCGCGAGGGGTTCGGCAAGGTCGTGGTCGTCCCGGACAGTGAGTACTGACGGTGACGGCGACGGCGACGCCGTCGTCGATCCGGACGGCGACGGACGCGTGCGACGACGCGGGAGCGGCCGCCCCGACGACGAACCCGCCGACCTCGGCTGGGCTGGGTGGGTGCTGATCGCGGCCGTCGTCGTCGCCGTCCTCGTGATCCCCGCGGCGGTCTACCTCTGGCCGGCCGGCGGGAGCGTCCTCGGCGCCCACTACCGGACGGCCATGCTCGTTCTCCCCATGATCCCGGCGGTCGTCCTCGGGTTCGTCGCCGTCTGGTCGATGAAGGACCGACGCTGAGCGGGCGGTTCGTGATAAGTCCTGCCGACAAGACTTATGCCGTGTCGTGTGGTACCGTGTACCGAACCGCATGTTCGAAGAGTTCTCCGCCGGCTACTACCTCGGACGGCTGTACGTCCAGCCCCACGACGGCGAGCACGCCGTCATCCACCGGACGGACCACGAACGGATGAACGAACGCCTCTACGCCACGGGCGAGGGCGTCGAACGCCTCGACGCACCGCTCGTGATGAAACTGGACGGCCGCCACTTCCCGGTGGTCGGCGAGGAGGGCGTCCCCTCCGGCACGCTCGGCCTCCCCCCGAGCGTCACCAACACCGACCTCCCGGACCGGTGCGAGGTGTTCCTGGCCAAACCCGACCGCGCCGCCGAACTCCTGCGCTATTCGGGGTACGACCCCGGCGGCGTGGCGGACGAGGCCGTCTGAGCCGCAGAGTAGAAGGCCCCCGCGCTCGCTCGTGTGTCCATGCTCGACTCGTTGCTCGGGCGGGCCGAACTGAAGGCGCGCATCGAGGAACTCGAAGAGGAAAAGCGGCACCTCGAACGTCGACTCGACGCCGAGAGCGACCGCCGCGCCGACGCCGTGACCGCCCGACAGGAGGCCGAGGAGCGCGTGAATCGCCTCGAGGACCGGGTCGCGGACCTGGAGGGACGGCTCGACGACGGCGACGCCGACGCGGGCGCCACCCTCGCCCCGCGCGGGACGACCGACCTCCGCGGCGACAGACTGGACGAGGTACTCGCCCGCCTCCGGAGCGTCGAGACCGGGTCGGAGGGCGCGCTGACCGCGATGGTCGGCGAGTCGGTCCCCGACGCCGTCGCCGACGCCCTCGGCGACCGGGCCCCCCTCGTCGACCGCGCCGCCCCCTGTCTCGTCTGTACCGACGACGCGGGCCTCGTGAGCGTCGCCCTCGCCCCGCCGCTCGCGCCCGCACCCTTCGTCGAGTGGGGCGACGGCTTCCGCCTCGATTCCGACTGGTTCCACCCCCCGGACGGCCTCACCGTCGCGCTGGTGCGTTCGGACCTGTTCGCGGTCGGGCGCTACGACGGCGGCGCCCTCGTGGACGTGGAGACGGTCGAGACGGACGTGCAGGGCAGCCACTCCAAGGGGGGCTTCTCGCAGGCGCGGTTCGAGCGCCGCCGCGACGAACAGGTCGCCGCCCACCTCGAGGACTGCCGGGACGCCCTCGACGCCCGGGACCCGGACTCGCTCGTCCTCCTCGGCGAGCGGACCGTCCTCGACGACCTGGATCGCGAGGCCAGCGCCGTCGCGGCCGTGGACGCGACCGGCGAGCCCGAGGCGGCCCTCCACGACGCCGTCGACGACTTCTTCACGACTCGGCTGACGCTGCTGTAGCCCTCCCGCTCGCTTCCGTCTCGAGGCTCACGCCGAGGACGTAGTCGCCGTCCGGGCCGACGTACGTCCCCTCCCGCCCGCAGTCGGTGGCGTCCACACAGATCCGCGCCTCGGGCGGCCAGATCACCCGGACGCCGTCGCCGGTTCGCTCGACGCTCGCGGTCTGTCGGTAGGTGACGGTCCGTCCCTGCGGCTCCACGAACGTGACCAAGAGGGTCACCTCGGTGATCCCCGCGGGGAGCCGCGCGGCCCCGGCGTCGCCGTGGCTCGTCACCGCCACGCCGTCGGCGCCGACCGTCCAGTCGACGGTGACGGGTCCGTCGACTCGGCCCACCTCGTACCGGACGGTCTCCGCCTCGGTGACGACGCTCGCCCGCGCCCGGGTGGCCTGCGCGGGCACGCCGAGGGTCGTCGTCGCCGTCACGCGCGCGCCGCGCTCGACCGACAGCGGGGTGAGCACGGGGTCGACCGACGTCTCCGCGCCGGTCCACTCCCCACGATACGTGAACCGATAGGGGCGCCGGTCGCCCGTCGCGTCGAGGGCGTGGAACCGCTCCACGTCGCCCTCGTTGATGACGTACACCGCGTCGCCGCCGAACCCGGGGTCGTTGCGGAGGTACTGGAACGGGTGGTTGAGCCAGTCGCCGTACGGATCGGGCAGGAAGACGACGGCGTTCTCCAGCGACCGCTGCTCGAACGGTTCGTACGTCGCGGCGAGGTTCTCGGTTCGGAGGCGGTTCTCGTCGTACGGCTCGGCGACGGCGCCGGCGCCAGCCACGCCGACCACGCCGACGCCAGCGAGGAGGGCGACGGCGAGGACGGCCCGCCGCTGTTGCCCGTCGAGTCGGCCGGTCGCCGCCCGGAGGCGCCGCCAGCAGACGAGCGCTCCCGCGGCGCCGAACGCCGAGAGCGGGAGGAGGAGGTCGAAGTGGTAGTACGGGCCGAGCAGGCCGATCAGGCCGCTGTTCAGCCCGTTGAGCGTCCCCCAGAAGTAGGCGTTGCCGAGGACGACGCTGGGCACGAGGCCGGCGACGACGACGCGGAGGGCGGGCGCCGACAGGGTGGGATCCGCGATCACCTCGCGGTCGGTCGGGAGGTCGGCGAGGCCGACGAGGGCGAGGATGGTGCCAACCGGCCCGGCGACGGTCCACTCCGCGGTCAGCGTCCCCAGGAGCCTGGCGGTCGTCTCGGCGGCGAGCGCCGGCGTGTACGTCCGTTCGTACCCCAGCAGTTCGTGGTGACCGAAGCCGATGCCGTCGTCCGGCCCGAACGCCTTGTAGGGAAAGAGAAGCGGGTCGCCGGTCACCACGGCGTTGTACGCGAGGGCGAGGCCGACGCCGGTCAGTCCGAGGCCGGCGACGGCGAGCAGGCGGGTGAGCGTCGGCCGGAACCGGTCCGACCCCCGCGTCCACCACAGCGACCCGAGCGCGTGGGCGACGAACGGCGCCGCGAAGAGGACGGCGGTGTAGGGGCGGGCGAAGAAGGCGAGGCCGATGGCCGCGCCGGCGACGGCGCCCCACCGCGGCGAGTCGCGGCGCATCGTCCGGACGTACGCGAGCGCGAAGGCGAGGTTGCACAGCGTCGTCGGGGCGTAGGGGAGGAAGACGGCGGAGATGAAGAGATACAGGGGGGTGCCGATCAGGGCGAGGACGGCGAGCAGTCCGGTTCGGCGGTCGAAGGCGGCGACCGCGAGTGCGTACACGAGCCCGGCGTTGCCGGCGGCGACGAGGCCGAGCGCGAGGTTCGCGTCGCCGAGTACCTTCCCGACCGCGAACACGCCCGCGGCGACGGGTGCGTACTTCGGGTAGTAGCGGAGGTCGGCGCCGGCGGTGTCGGCCACGAAGAACCAGGGCCGCACCAGCGCGTCGAGTTCGCCCGGATAGAGGAAGAGCTGTCCCTCCAGCAGCATCGCGGCCTGCGTGAGGTAGACGGCCTCGTCGTCGTTGACGGAGTGGTACGGAAAGAGATCGATCGCCAGCCAGTAGACGACGAGGCCACAGAGGGCGACGAGGACGGTTGCCAGGAGTCGGTCGCGTCGGGGCCGCGTGACCGACACTATTCGGCCGCGTCGTCGGGTCGCTGGTCGCTCGGGAACCACGCGAGGTCGTGATCGGCGTCGAGTTCGATCCGGACCGAGCAGTCGAGCGGGATGGTCTCGTCGTGGTTGTGCATACACTGGACGGTCGTGTCGTCGTCGAGGCGAACCTCGTAGAGGATGGTCGGTCCGAGGTAGCGCCGCGAGACGACGCGGCCGTCGCCCTCGCCGTCGGTGGGCACGGCTCGGATGTCGTCCGGCCTGACGAGCACGTCGATGCGGGTTCGGTCGTACGTGCTCGCCAGCCCGTTGATCTGGTCGCGCGGGATCGGACCGAGCCCCGTCGTCACCTCGCCGCCGTGGACGTAGCCGGGGAGGAAGCTCGCGTGCCCGAGGAAGCCGGCGACGAAGCGGGATGTGGGCTGCTGGAACACCTGCTCGGGGTCGCCGACCTGTTCGATCCGCCCGTCGTTCATGACGGCCACGCGGTCGGAGATGGACAGTGCCTCCTCCTGGTCGTGCGTGACGGAGACGGCGGTCACGCCCGTCTCTTTGATGATGCGTCGGACCTCCTCGCGCATCTCGACCCGCAGATCCACGTCGAGGTTCGAGAACGGCTCGTCGAGCAGGAGCACGTCCGGTTCGGGCGCCAGCGAGCGGGCGAGCGCCACCCGCTGTTGCTGGCCGCCGGAGAGTTCGTCGGGGTAGGAGTCGCGCTGGGCCTCCAGCCCCACGAGGTCGAGCAGTTCGTCGATCCGCGCCTCGCGGGCGCCGTCGTCCCAGTCGTCGATGCCGAACGCGACGTTCTCGGCGGTGGTGAGATGCGGGAAGAGCGCGAACTCCTGAAAGACGACGCCCACGCCGCGGCTCTCGGGGTCGACGAATCGGTCGGGGCCCGAGACGGTCGTCCCGTCGAGCGCGACTTCGCCCACGTTCGGGCGTTCGAGCCCCGCGATGAGGCGGAGCGTCGTCGTCTTGCCACAGCCGCTTGGGCCGAGCAGGGTGAGGATCTCGCCGTCGTGGACCGAGAGCGACAGCTCCTCGATGACCCGCTCGGACCCGTAGGACTTCGAGACGTCGTCCAGTTCGAGGACCGGCGTTCCGTTCTCGTCCAGCGGCCGATCCGTCGTCTCCTCCGTCGCGTGTATCGTGCTATTTGACATCGTATCCCTCCTGTGAGAGGCTGACCGGCGTCGAGAACGCGGGGACGCCGTGGGGAACGGTCGCCGCCACGTGGCCGTAGCCGTCCGCCGCCGCCCGGACGTGGGCGACGAGCGCGGCTCGGAGCAGCCACACCAGCGGCGGTCGGATGGCGTCGACGGGCCCGCTCGCTACCGTCGTCGGGCGCGGTCGGTCGTCGATGGTGGGGTGGTCGGTGGCCATGGGGTCTCGGAGCGTTCCGACGTTCCTGGGTGGGATCGTCCCTTCCGGAGTCGTCCGTCGAGTGACGTGTAGATCCTCGGGTGGGTTCAATTCATCGATCGTCGGCAGGACGGGTGATCCGATCCTCGGATCCGGCGGACGCCCCCCGCGGGTGGGTTTCGAAGGCGACGCGCTCGTCCCGAGTCCGCGGCGGGTCGGACCGCCGGGTCGACGGCCCGATCGGCGCACGCACCGCCGGCGCGTCCGGGATCGACGGGGCGGAGACATCACAGCACCTCGTCGACGTGATCCGCCACCTTGAGCGCGAGGGCTGCGATCGTGAGGGTGGGATTCATCGCGCCGCCGGTGACGAAGACGCTACTCCCGGCGATCCAGAGGTTGTCGAGGTCGTGGGTTCGCATCCGGGGCGAGACGACGCTCTCGTCGGGATCCGTCCCCATCCGTGTGGTCCCCATGTGGTGGAAGGCGGGACCGGTCGCCTCGGGGCCGACCTGCCACGTGATCTCGACGCCCAGTTCGGACAGGATCGCCTCCTGAATCTCGTTTGCGCGCCGGAGCGACCGCTCGGTCGCCTCGTCGATCCCCCAGTTGATCTCGGGGACGGGGTTCCCGTGATCGTCCGTCGTCGACGGATCCAGGCCGACGTAGTTCCCCTTTCGGGGACGTTGGCCGACGAGGCCGCCCATCGCGATGCTGTTCCCGTAGCCGTCACGGAGCGACGCGAGGAGGTCGTCGCCGAACTCCTCGCTCCCGAGCGCCATCTCGACCGGCGACGGGCCGGCGTAGTTGAAGAACTCCAGTTTGAGCGGCGTGAACGCGGCCCGGTCGCCCTCGGCCCGCGGGATTCCCTCCTCGGTGCCCTCGGTCGGATCGTCGTAGAACTGGTGGGTTTCGCTCGTGAGAAACCCGACGTGGTTCTGGCGGGTCCGCTCGTCGACGACGCCGCCGGTGCCCGCGAACAGGTGGTCCATGAGGTACTTGCCGACGAGTCCGCTGGAGTTGGCGAGGCCGTCCGGGTAGGCGTCAGACGTCGAGAGCAGGAGCAGCCGCGGCGTCTCGACGCCGCCGCAGGCCACGACGAACTGGCGTGCCGTCTGTCGGTGGGTCTCGCCGTCGGGCGTGGCGTACACCGCCGCCTCGACCGTCTCCCCCGCTCTGTCGTGTTCGAGACGCTGGACCGGAACCCGATCCAGAATTCGCGCCCCCGCCTCCCTCGCGTCGTCGACGGTGCGGGTCGCGTCGTACTTCGCGCCGGACGGACAGACCGGCTTGCACGTCCCGTAGCCGACACATTGTGACTCCCCGTCGTACGGTTCCGAGTTGCGAGCGTTCGGGACCGAGTGCATGGCGACGCCGAGCCGTTCGCACGCGTCGGCGAAGATGGAGTCGCTGTACGACGGCGGGAACGCGGGCATGGGATGTGGTCGCTCGCGTGGCGGTGCGAAGGGGTTGTCCGACGCACCCGCGACGCCGAGGGCCTCCTCCGCGCGGGCGTAGTAGGGTCGGAGGTCCTCGTAGTCGATCGGCCAGTCGGACGCGACGCCGTACCGCGACCGCGTTTCGAAATCCCCCTCGTGGAGGCGCATCACCATCCCCTGCCAGTGGAGCGTCGTGCCACCCACACCCTTGACGCGCGCCCGGTTGAGCGGATAGAACCGCTCGCCCGTCGAGGAGTACGCGTCCCGTTCGCCGCCCATGTTCCAGACCGACAGCGGGCCGTGAGCCGGGCGGATCGCCCGCTCCATCCGTTCGAGCCGTTCGTCGGCGTCGAACCGCTCGCCGGCCTCCAGCACGACGACGTCGTGCCCGCGCTCGGCGAGCGTGTGTGCGACCAGTGCCCCCGCCGGCCCGGCGCCGACGACGCAGACGTCGACCCGCTCGGAGGGCGTCCGATCGCGGTCCGCCATCACGGCTGTGGCCCCCGCTGGTAACTTGCGAGCCCGCCGGGGTGTCCCTGCGGGTTCTCTATGCCGACCAGCTCGCCGCCGGTCGGGGACGCGTACAGGGCGAACAGCAGTTCGTTGACGACGTAGTAGCGAACCCGTTCGACGTCGGACCCCTCCGGGTCGGGGTCGGTGGTGTCGACGTTCATCCGTCGGAGCGCCTCCTCGCGATCCGACCGATCGAGAGCCGCGAACCCCTCGCCGTACCACGCCTCCGCGTACTCGTCGAGATACCCGGTCGCGTCCACGACACCCGCCACGTGGCCCGGCTCGTCCTCGGCCCGCCCCCGAACGTATCGGCCGACGAACGCGTCGACGTTCTCGACCGCCGACGGATAGAGAACCTCCGCGGCGGCGACCAGCGTCGCCAGCTCGTCGTCGGTGACGGGCCGGTCGGCGTCGTCGCCCGACCCGCCCCGCTCGTCGTCCGACGACCGAAGGACCGCACCACCGCCCACGGCGACGCCGGCGGCCGCCAGCGCCGCGAGCGCATCGCGTCGAGTCAATCTCATTGGCGTGGATTAGGTCAACCTAAACTTAGGGGTTGGGTTCGCCGGCGACCAGTTCGCTCCGGACGAAGACGCCGTCGGGGGCCGACGACGGAATGTACGCTGCCGCGCCGCCACAGGCGCGGGCGTTGCGACAGCGCTCGATTCTGGGCGTGAGCGCACGGACGGTCCCGTCGGCGGCCTCCACGGGGAGGTCGAGTCGGTACGCGAACCCGCCGCCGGGTCCGTAGTCGACGAACACGGTCAGTCGAACGTCGTCCCGACCGTCGACCGCGACGGTTTCGTTCTCCACCGGACGGACGTCGCCCGCGACGTGGATCCGTCCGTCCTCGATCGAGAGGTTCACGGCGAGGCTGTCGGTGACGTTCGGCGCGACGTAGTAGACGCTGCCCTCGTCGGTCGCGATGCGAGCCGTGACGCCGATCGCCCCGTCGGGGATGCCGACGGCGGTATCGAGGCGAACGCTCCCCCCGGAGACGTCACGGACTCGCTGCAGGCGAGCGTCCTCCGGCGATCCCGCGTACGGCGCCCAGCCCCCGCGATAGACGTAGCGGTACGCGCGTCGGTCGGGGAACTCGTCCACCACTGCGAAGGGTTCGTCGTCGATGGCGTAGACGGTGCGGCCGTCGAACCCGGGGTCGTTTCGCAGCGGTTGGAACGGGTGGTTGAGCCAGTCGCCGTAGGGGTCCGGCAGGAGGACCAGGGAGTTCCGCGGCGGGCCCGCCTCGAACGGTTCGTACACGTCCTCGTAGGTGTCGGTCGCCTCCATGTTCTCCGCGATCCGCTCGTCGAGGTCGTTCGCCGTGACCGATCCGACCGCCCCCGCACTCACGACCAGGACGAGGACGAACGCCGTGCGGGCCAGCCGCCGATCCACCCGCTCGTCGAGAGCGCGATGGAGCAGACGGCCACCCCAGAGTATCCCCGCGGCCGCGAACGCCGCCGTCGGCAGGAGCAGATCGAAGTGATAGTACGGGCCGAACGCCGACACGAGACCGTCCCCGGCCCTGTCGATGTCGCCCAGGATGTTGAAGTTCCCCCAGAAGTAGACGTTACCGGCGACGATCGAGACGAACAGCCCGCCGATCACCCCCTCACGGGCCGAGGGGCGGCGGTGAACCGTGCGGGCGATCCCGAGGACCGCGAGTGCGGCTCCCAGCGCCCCCCCGGCGATCCACTCCGTGAAGAAGAGTTCGACGACTTTGCCGTTCGCTCGCATCGCCAGCTCCGGGGTGTAGTGGATCTCGTGTGCGAGGATCTCCCGGTGACCGAAGCCCAGCCCGTCGCGCGGGGCGAACGCCTCGTACGGGAACAGCCACGCCGACCCCGTTACGAGGGCGTTGTATCCGAGCGTCGTTCCGACGCCGGCCAGTCCGAGCGCCGCGACGATGGCCTGCCGCTCCAGCGCCCCCTGCCAGTCCCGGTAGAGTGACCACAGTGCGTGACAGACGAACGGCGCCGCGAACAGGACGGCCGTGTAGGGGCGGGCGAAGAAGGCGAGTCCCACGGCCGTGCCGGCGACGGCAGCCCACCGACGGTCGCCGGTTCGGTCGGCGCGGAGATAGCCGTACGCGAACCCGAGGTTCAGGAGCGTCGTCGGTGCGTACGGGAGGAACACCGACGAGTCGACGAGAAAGAGCGGCGACGCGAGGACGAACCCGCCGGCCACCAGCCCGGTCGGCCGGTCGAAGACCTCGTCGACGACCGCGACGACGAGCGCGAGATTGGCTGCCGCGATCCCGACGAGCGCCAACCGGTACCCGCCGACCAGCCGACCCAGCGCGAACATCGCGGCGGGGACCGGCGTGTATTTCGGATACAGTCGGTCGCCGTTCTCGACGAAGAACCAGGGCCTGAAGGCGCCCTCCAGGGGCGGCCGGAGGTTCAACTGCCCCTCGAGGAGCATCGCGGCCTGCTGGAGGTACACCCCCTCGTCGTGATTCAGCGAATGGTACGGGAACACCTGCGTGGAGACGATCCACACGGCCGCCGCACCGGCGAGGGCGACTGCCGCGGCGGCGAGGGTGTAGGTCCGACGGCGCATCTCAGTCCCCCGCGACCCCCGTCTCGGGGCCGTGATCGAGCGTCGCCTGCCGTCGTGTCGTGGCGTCGGTCATCGTGCGTTACTGGTCGGACTTCCGACCACCCTCCTGTGCCAGGATGACCGCCATCGAGAGCCCGGACACGACGACCAACACGAGCGCCGGCACGGCCGCCTGCCCGTACAGCCCCGCCTCCTGCACGCGCCAGATGTAGGTGACGAGCGTGTCGAACCGGAGCGGACGGAGGATGAGGGTCGCCGGTAGCTCCTTCATGGTCGTGAGGAAGACCAGCGCCGCCCCGGTCGCGATTCCCGGCAGGACCAGCGGCAACGTTATCGACCGGAAGGCGGCCAGCCGCGACCGGCCGAGCGTGCGCGCCGCTTCGACCAGCCCGCGGTCAACCTGCATGCGTGACGTCCGTATCGGCCCGATGGCCTGTGGCATGAACCGGACGACGTAGGCGAACACGAGCAGCGGGATCGTCTTGTACAGCGCCGGGACCACGTCGAGGCTGAAGCTCACGAGCGCGATCGCGAGGACGATCCCCGGGGTGGCATAGCCCACGTACGGTGCCCGGTCCGCGACGGTCGCGACGACGGACTCGGAGACCGCCGACCGGAGCGCGATCGGGAGCGCGACGAGGATCGCCCCACCGGCCGCGAGCAGCGACACGTACACCGAGTTCCACCCGTAGGACCACGAGAACGACATGGAGCCGGTCGCGTATCCGGGGCCGGTTCGCAGGAACCACATCCCGAAGATGCCGATCGGGAGCAGGATGGCCACGGCACCGATTCCTGCCGGTAGCAGCGTCGCCGGGTACCGCCAGCGACCGAGGTCGAGGGTCGTCGCGCCCCGGTTCCCGCGGCTCTCGTAGGCACCCGACTCGTCGATGCCGATTCTGGACTCGATGGCCAGGATCACCGCCGTGACGGCGAAGAGCTGGAGCGACAGGAGCGCCGCGTAGTCCCGCATGAACGCGTTGTATCGGGCGTAGATGAACTGCGTGAACACTTCCACGCGCATGATGTTCGGGGTGCCGAAGTCGGAGAGCGTATAGAGAGCAACCAGCAGCGCGCCGGCGGTGATCCCCGGCGTGATCTGCGGGAGCGTGATGCGCTTGAACGCCTCCCATCGCCCGGCGTTGAGCGTGCGGGCCGCCTCGACGAGCGAGGCGTCAAGCGACAGGAGGGACGCTCGCGTCGTCAGAAAGACGTAGGGATACGTGTAGAGCGTGAGGACGACCGCGGCGCCGACGAATCCGTACACCGTCGGCAGCTTCGGCACGCCCAGTGGCGCCAGCGCGTTCGTGAGTGCCCCCCGCGGACCGAACGCCGAGACGGCGGCGAAGGCACCGAGATAGCTCGGAATGGCCAGCGGGAGCGCGATGACGACGGTCCAGAACCGCTGTAGCGGGAGCTTGGCCTGTACCGTGAGGACGGCGAGCGGAACGCCGACCACGACGCTCGCTCCGGTTACGACGGCGACCAGCGCGACGGTCCGCACCAGGACCCGCATCGTGGTCGGCGCGACCGTGAGGTCGATGGCTCGTGACCCGAGAGTGAACACGTCGACGACGAGCCATCCGAGCGGGAGGACGAGAGTGGCGGAGACGGCGGCCGCGAGCAGGGTCAGCCCCGTCCCTATCGACGTCGCTTCGTCCGCCGTGACACGCGAACCGAACGACGTGACCCACTCCCGGACCCGCATCGGTCACCCGAGTACGTCAGCCTCTCGCATGAGTTCGAGCGTCGGTTCGAGGTCCGACAGCTCCGAGAGGTCGATGTTCGGCGGATTCAGCTGATCGACCGTGGGCAGATCGCCCGGCGGTGCCACGCCGGAGATCATCGGATACGCGAAGCTGACGGTCGTGAAGAACTCCTGTGCCTCCGAGGAGAGCAGGTGGCGAACGAAGTTGTTGACCAGTTCGCCTTTCTCCGTCCCCTCGATTCGCAGTGCTCCGGCGACGTTGACGAGTGCCCCGGCGTCGTTTTCGGTGAACGCGAGGCCCAGGGGCGCGTCGGGGCGGCTGTTCTTGACGCGAAGGGCGTAGTAGTGGTTGGCGAAGCCCGCGGTGAGCGCACCGTCGGCGACCTGACTGGAGATGACGAACTCGTTCGGGTACTGCTCCGTTCCCGCCTCGCGCATCGAGACGAGCCACTCCCGGGCGGCGTCCTCGCCCCGGAGGAGTCGCATCGCGGTCACGAACGATTTGAAGGCCCCGTACGTCGGCGCCCAGCCCATCGTTCCGCGGAGCGCGTCCGTGTTCGGAATCTCCCGAACCTTGTTCGGGACGTCGCCCTCGCTCAGCTGCTCGGTGTTGTACGGGATGCTCCGTGCTCGCCCCGCGACGCCGACCCACGCGTTGTCCTCGCCCCGGAAGCCGCTCGGGACGGGCTCGACGACCTCGTCCGGGAGCGGTTCGTACGCGTCGTTGTCGGCAACGAACCCCAGCGAACTCGCGTCGATGGACCAGAAGACGTCGGCCTGCGGCGCTCCGGCCTCTACCTCCTCGACGACGGTCTGGGCCAGCGACGACGAGGAGGCGCTGCTGGCGAAGACCTGGAACTCGGGGTAGATCTCCTGCAGCATCTCGACGAACTCGTAGTAGATGCCGCCCTCTCCGCCGCCGATGTAGAGGTTCAGCGACCCGGACAGGTTCGGAAGCTCCTCGATCGAGGTCCCTCCGGGGGCGGACCGGCCCTCGACGAGCGCGCCCGAGCCCCGGAACGCGCTCAGCGCCGGAATCTCGACGTTCCCCGAGCCGTTCGTTCCTTCGGTTCCATCGCCACCGCCACCGCCACCTCCCAAGAGGCCCGAACAGCCGGCCAGACCGGCCGTCGAGCCAGCTGCGAGTGTTCCCAGCACCTGTCGTCGACTGAGGCGGGTGTCTCGCTCCATATGATTTAGGCCACCCTAAAACCACTTATATTTGCCGATTCGAAGACTCAGCGGCCAGTTCGCGGGGTTCGTCGGCCAACGCGAGATATTTCCGTCGGAGCGGGGCGGCGACGCTCGCGTGACTGCGCTCAGTCGTCCGCGGGGACCGGCCGTTCGATGGACCGCAGTTCGTCGAGGCAGTCCAGCCAGTCGTGCATGTGCTCTCCCACGTAGGCGAGGAACTCGCCGTTGCGGTAGTCGGCCTCCGCCTCCATCAGGGCGTCGGCCATCGCCGCGAAGGCCGTCGCGTAGGTCACCTCGCCGTCCGGGTCGGCGTCGTCGACCAGTTTCCACAGGTGTTCGTTGAGTTCCAGTCCCGCCACCTCGTTGTGCAGGTCGTCGAAGGTGGAGCGGGGCGCCTTGTCGTGTCGACAGAGCGGGTCGCCCGTGAGGATCTCCTTCCCCAGCAGGTCCGCCGCTCGCTTGAGGAACACGCCGCTCCAGATGTCGTCGAACCGGCCGACCGACCACTCGTTGTCGTCCATCGGCAGCTGGTAGAACGCGGGGATCACCTCCCGGCGGAAGGCGAGGTTCATCGAGCAGACGGTGAGGTACTGGCCGGGTTCGGCGACGAAGTCCGGGCCGAAGTCCGCCGCGTCGAGACGCGTCTCGGCCTGTCCCTGCAGGTCGCCGTCCATCAGGATGCGGACCGCGTCGAGGTCGGGCACGTTCGTCCAGAGGCCCTGCGAGGCGATCACGCTGTCGACGTGTGTCGTCCCCGTCTCCACCGTCTCGTCCATCGCCGCGTAGGGGTACCCTCGGGGGTAGAGGCCGTGGTCCTCGGCGCCGTGATAGAGGACGTTCACCCAGTTCTCGTCCGAGCGCACCGACTCCACGTCCCGGTCGGCGTGCAGGTTCCGGAGGTGCGTCCCGAAGAAGTCGACGTCCTCGTGGGGCCGGGTGTCGTCGTCGATGAAGACGCCGTAGGGGTGGTCGTGCGCCCAGAGGTAGAGCAGCCCGAAACTCGTCTGTGCGTGGCTCTTGGCGGGGATCAGGTGGCCGTACTCGCCGACCCCGTGGTCCTCCAGCCACGCCTCGCGCCGACTCCCGTCGAACACCTCGCCCGAGACGCCCAGGTCGTCGAGCATCGACTCCATCTCCCCCGTCGGGCAGTGGTCCTCGGTCACCAGCACGAACTCCAGCCGGTCCGTGTCGACCCCGTGGCGCTCGGCGTTGTCGACGTAGGATCGCACGCATTCGTACTCCCTGATCGTCGGGACGATGACGCAGATGTCCTCGCTCATTGCCCGCTTTTCTTTAGGCCCACCTAAAATATCTGTCGTTCCGTGCCGACGATATATACTTCTCGATAGGTGTTCGTAGGGGACATACCAACCGCTTTGTGCCGCTGTCGCCACCCTCCCACCGACTCGCTCGCCGACGGCGGCGACGTCGCCGACACCACACCCATGCCCGGACCCGACGACACCGACGGCCCCGACCTCGACGACGCCGAGTTCTACCTGAACCGGGAACTGAGCCACCTGGAGTTCCAGAAGCGCGTCCTCCACGAGGCGCTCGACGACCGGACGCCGCTCCTCGAGCGGGTGCGCTTTCTCGGCCTCTTCACCAAGAACCTCGACGAGTTCTTCATGAAGCGCGTCGGGGGGTTGAAACAGCAGATCGACGCGGGCGTCACCGACCCGACGGTCGACGGCCGGACCCCCCGCGAGCAGTGGGCCGAGATCCTCGAGACGACCGGTCCCATGTTCGGCCGCCAGACCGACTGCTACCGCGACGTGGTTCGGCCCGCCCTCGCCGAGGCGGGGATCGAGATCGTCGACCACGAGGACCTGACCGACGCGGAGCGCGACCGGATGCAGGACTACTTCGAGGAGTCCGTGTTGCCGACGCTGACGCCGCTGGCGTTCGACCCGGCCCACCCCTTCCCCTTCATCTCCAACCTCAGCCTCTCGCTCGGCGTCTACGTCCGGCACGACCCCGGCGAGGACCCGATCTTCACCCGCGTGAAGGTCCCGCAGAACCGCCCGCGACTCGTCCCCCTCGATGAGGGGTCGCGCTACGTCCTCCTCGAGGACCTCATCCGAGCGCATCTCGACTTGCTGATGCCCAACGTCGAGGTCGTCGACACCGCCCTGTTTCGCATCACGCGCAACGCCGAGGTCCGACACAACCAGGAGGTCGCCGAGGACCTGATCGAGGCCATCGAGGAGGTGATCGAACAGCGGCGCTTCGCCACCGCCGTCCGCCTGGAGATCGGCGACGACGCCCCCGAGGAGATGGTCGACCTCCTGCGCGAGCAACTCGACCTCTGCCCGGAGGAGGTGGTCCACCGCTCCGGACCCCTCGACTACCGGGACTTCATGACGCTCTCGGACCTCGATCGCCCCGACCTGAAACGCGAGCCCTGGTCGCCGCTCCCCCATCCCCGGTTCGCCGAGGGGCCGGCCGGCGAGGTGACCGTCCAGGGGAGCGACCTCTTCGACGAGATCGCCCGCGACGACGTCCTCCTCCATCACCCGTATCACTCCTTCGAGGGGACGGTCCAGCGCTTCCTCGACGCCGCCGCCAACGACCCCGACGTGTTGGCGATCAAGGCCGCCATCTACCGCACGGCGAGTGACTCGCAGGTGATCCAGCGGCTGATCGACGCCGCCGACAACGGCAAGCAGGTGGCGGTGATGGTCGAACTCAAGGCCCGCTTCGACGAGCAGAACAACCTCCAGTGGGTGCGCAAACTGGAGGAGAACGGCATCCACGTCGCTTACGGCACGGTCGGGCTGAAGACCCACACCAAGACCGCGCTGGTCGTCCGCGAGGAGGCGGACGGCGTGAAACTCTACTCCCACGTCGCCACGGGTAACTACCACTCCGAGACGGCGAAGGGGTACGTCGACCTCGGCCTGTTGACCGCCGACCGCGACGTCGGGCAGGACCTCGTGACGGTGTTCAACTTCTTCACCGGCCCCTCGCTGGACGAGGAGTTCCGCAAACTGCTCGTCGCGCCCGTCACGATGCGAAAGCGGTTCACGGAACTGATCCGCCGGGAGGCCGACCACGCCCGCGCCGGCCGCCCCGCCCGCATCGTCGCGAAGATGAACGCGCTGGAGGACCCCGCCATCGTCGAGGAACTGTACCGCGCCTCGATGGCCGGCGTCGATATCGACCTGATCGTCCGCGACATCTGCCGCCTGCGGCCGGGGATCGAGGGGATCAGCGACACCGTCACCGTCCACTCCGTCGTCGGTCGCTTCCTGGAACATTCGCGGATCTACTACTTCGAGAACGGCGCGGGGGCGGAGAGCCCGACGGAGGCCGGCGACGGCCGCGCCCCCGAGTACTACCTCGGGTCGGCCGACTGGATGACCCGCAACCTCGACCACCGGGTCGAGGCCGTCGCCCCCGTCACCGACCCCGACGCCCGCGAGCAACTCCGGTTCGTCCTCGAGGTGATGCTGAACGACAACCGCACCCGCTGGACGATGAACGCCGACGGGAGCTACGACCAGCGGACGCCGGGCGACGACCCCGAGTGGGCCACCCAGTCCGTCCTGATGGACGCCGCCCGCCGGGCCCACGACCGGGACGACGAGCGCGGGATCGACACCGACCACCCGGCGAGTCCCGGCGACCTGCTCGTCGCCCCTGAGTCGGCGGACGAGGCCGAGGCGGGACCGACCGACGGGCGCGACGCCGGCGGCGCCGACCCGGAGACGGCCGACGGGCGCGCCGGCGACGGCGTGGACGCCCCCGCCGTCGAGGACGAGGACTAATCCGCCTCGCTCAGCGATTCGAGCAGGACGACGGCGGGGTCGGGTGCCAGCGGCTCGTTCGCGTTCCCGCAGTGTGGCGACTGGACGCAGGCCGGACAGCCGTCGGCACAGCCACAGCCGTCGATCATCCGGGCGGTCCGGGGGACGAGCGGGCGGTCCGGGGGACGAGCGACTCGAAGCGCGCGTAGCCGCCGCGGGCGAGCCCCACGCCGCCGGGGTAGCCGTCGTAGACGAAGACGGTGGGCGCGCCGGTGTGGGCGTGATGCGGCGTCGAGAGGCCGCCGACGTCCGCGCGGTCACAGAGCAGGTGGAGGGGAAACAGGGAGATCAGGCCGTGTTCGGCCGCGTGGATGCCGCCGTCGAAGTCGCCGACCGCCCGCATCTCGGCCTCCACGTCCGCCGGGACGGTGAAATACAGCGCCGTCGTCGACAACGTCGTCTCGGGGAGGGTGAGCGTTTCGCGGCCCAGCGTCTCGCCCCGACCCGCGTCCCGGCGCTCGTAGCCCGTCACCCGCTCCGTGACGGTCACGTCCGCGAGGTGGACGCCGACGTCGGGGCGGGCCGAGAGCGCCGTCGACTCCCGGTCGCGCTCGACCGCGATCGACTTCTCGGTCAGCACCCGGGTGTAGTAGTCCGCCCACGTCGCCTGCAGGGTCGCCACGTCCCGGTCCAGATCCAGGTCGGTCACCTCGTAGGACTGCCCCTGGTGGTGGTAGATCGCGCCCGGGTGGGCGTCCCGGAGGGCGTCGCCGAAGCCGAGGGTGGCGATCACGTCGCCGTCGGCCAGCAGGTCCACCTCCCGGTCGTCGGCGCCCCGGAGGGACGTCGCGTGCTGCGGGCTCCGGTCGCCGGCGTGGGTCCAGCGGACCCCCTCCGCCGTCTCGCGGCGCTCCAGGCAACCGGCGGCTTCCAGGTCGGCCACGACGTCGGCGAACCCCTCGCCGAAGTGGGCCTCGTCCGCCCGGGACAGCCAGTTCTCCGCCGCCGCCGCGGCGACGTGGTCGGGGAGCAGGTGTTCGTTCCCCGGGTCGACCGTCGCCCGCTCCGGGTCGCCCTCGAAGAGGGTCTCGGGGTTGGCCATCAGGTACTGGTCGAGCTGGTCCTCGCCGGCGACGAGGGCGACGAGCGCGGGGTCGGCCCCCCGGCCCGCCCGGCCCGCGCGCTGGAAGGCCGACATCCGGGTGCCGGGGTAGCCGTCCAGCAACACGGCGTCGAGTCCCCCGACGTCGACGCCGAGTTCGAGGGCGCTGGTGCTCCAGACGCCCCGCACGCGCCCGTCGTGGAGGCCGTCCTCGACCTCGCGGCGGCGCTCGTCGCGCAGCGAGGCCTGGTACGCCTCGATCCGTCCCGCCAGGTCCCGCTCGCCACGCTCCCGGAGCGCGTCGGCGCTCTCGGTGGCGTAGCGCTCGGCGGTCTGGCGCGCCCGGGTGAAGGCGAGAGTCTGGTGGCCCGCGGCCACGAGGTCGGTAAAGAGGCGCTTCGTCTCGACGTGGCTCGACCGGCGGCGGCCCGCCCCCCGGTCGCCCTCGTGTTCGGGCGGGTTCCAGAGGAGCCAGTGGCGCGGCCCCCGGCCGCTCGCGTCCGTCTCGACGAGCGCGAACCCGGATTCGGGGCGGCCCGTCAGGCGCGCCGCGTGGTCGACGGGGTTGCCGACGGTGGCCGAACAGCAGACGAACGCCGGATCGCTCCCGAAGCGCTCACAGAGGCGCGCCAGCCGCCTGAGAACGAGCGAGACGTGGGTGCCGAAGACGCCGCGATAGCCGTGCATCTCGTCGATCACGACCAGCTCCAGCGACGAGAACAGCCACTCCCACAGCCGGTGGCCGTGAGGCAGGAGGCCGTAGTGGAGCATGTCCGGGTTCGAGAGCAGGACCGTCGGCCGCCGGTCCCGGACGTCGCGTTTCTCGGCTTTCGAGAGGCGACCGGTGTAGGTGTCGACCGAGACGCGACTGCCGAAGCCGAGGCCGCGGGCCAGGTCGGAGAGGCTCTCGGCCTGGTCCGCGATCAGGGCGTTCTGCGGGCCGAGATACAGCGTTCGGCCGCCGTCTTCCATCGCCCGCTCGAACGCCGGCACCGTGTACGCGAGGCTCTTGCCGCTCGCCGTCGGCGTCGCCAACACCGCGTCCCGCCCGTCGCGGACGGCCTCGATGGCGTCGACCTGGTGGCGATAGAGGCGGTCGACCCCCCGATCCGCCAGCGCGTCGGCCAGCCGCGGTTCCAGGTCGCAGTCGGCGTAGACTGGGTCGCGTCCCGGCAGGACGCGGTGGTCCGCGACCCGTCCGTCCTCGGCGCGTTCCCGGAGTCGGTCGACGACGTCGTCCACACCCCTGCTCCGGCCGGCCCGACCAAACCGGTTCCGGTCGCGTTTTGGCGCTCGCCGCCGACCTCACCCACATGGACGCCGACGGCGGCACCTACACCCTCGTCCTCGAGTTGCCCCGGGCGGTCGACGTCACGGTCGGCGCGCTGGGCCGGCACCGCTTCCCCGCGGGCGCCTACGCCTACACCGGGAGCGCACTCGGGAGCGGCGGCTTCGCCCGCGTCGACCGACACCGCCGGGTCGCGGCGGGGGAACACGACACCCGGCACTGGCACGTCGACTACCTCACCGGCCACCCGGCGACCGGCCTGGTGACCGCCGTCACCAGCGCGGGCGTCGACGCCGAGTGTGCCGTCGCCACACGCCTCCCCGAGGGACCGGTCGCGGGGTTCGGCGCCTCGGACTGTGGCTGTCGCTCCCACCTCGCCGCGGGGCCGACGGCCGAGGAACTGGTCGGAACCGTGCGGTCGGCACACCGAGCGGCGTCGAAAAGCTGAGTCCCGACCCGAAGTCGGGCGACCGGGGATGTCCGACCGCCGCTCACGTCCGGGCGAACGCGTGGCGGTCGGACGCCGGATCGGGAGGCGGGCCGGGCAACCCGCCACGACCCCGTGTCAGAGGCACCCCGGCACGAACCCGTACGCTGATCGACGACTTGATGTTGTCGTCCGCCGAACGCGTCACCGACTGACCGGTGACACATAAGCGTTTCGCGGAACGGCATACGAGGCGGGTCGCGACGCCCGCGGAGGGGCGTCGGTGACCGACGAGTCGCCGGCGGCCGTCGTCGACCGCCGCCTCGACACGCTCCGGGCGCTCGACGAGGGGGCGGCGTCGAGGGCGACGCTCGCCGACCGGGCGGGCGTCTCGCGGTCGACGGTCGACCGGGCGCTCCGCGAACTGTCGACGGTCGGGTTCGTGACGTCGACGCCGGCGGGTTACCGGCCGACCCTGCCCGGGCGGTTGGCGCTCTCGGGACGCGACCGGCACGTCCGTCGGATCGAGGCCCTGGCGGCGGTCGCCCCCCTGTTCGAGGGGGTCGAGGTGGGGCTCGACGTCGACCCGGCCGTCTTCGAGGGGGCGACGGTCGTCGAGGCGACGCCGCACGCGCCGACCGACCCGCTCGACGCCGTCGCCGACGTCGTCGGCACCGCCACGCACGTGTCGGTCTACACCGGGCGCTTTCTCTCCCGACACGCCCGGCTCTACCACGACCGGATCATGGAGGCGGGGACGACCGGTGCGTTCGTCACGACCGAACGGGTGATCGAGCGACTGGCGGCGTCCCGTCCCGTCGACACCCGGGACGCGGTCGCGAGCGGGCGGGTCGCCATCCGCCGCACCAACCGGGACGAGCCGCTGACGGTCGTCCTCGCGGAGACGCCCGACGGCCCCGAGGTGGGGCTGGTCGTCTACCGCGGGGGCGCCGCGCGCGGCTTCGTCGGCAACGACGACCCCGCGGCGACGCGGTGGGCGCGGGCGCTCCACGAGCGCCTGTGGGCCGCGGGGACGCCGTTCGACCCTATCTGAGCGCGGCGTCGAGCTTCTCCACCGGCGTCGGCGGCTCCGCGTCGTAGCGGTCGCCGAGCTGCGTCCGGCAGGAGGCGCCGGGCGCGACGACCTCCTCGCCCGGACTCCCGTCAACCTGGTCGAAGAGGATGGAGCCGATGGCCCGGCTCATCGAGCGGTGTTCGGCCTCGTAGCCGAAGGAGCCGGCCATGCCACAGCACCCGGAGTCCAGGGGGTCGACCGCGTAGCCCGCCCGGCGCAACACGCCGACGGCGTGGTGGTCCCTGTTGGTCGACTTCTGGTGACAGTGGCCGTGGTAGGTCAGCGACCCGTCGGCGCCGCCGGTGTCGAGGCGCTCGTCGAGGCGGAAGGCGTCGAGATACTCCATGACCCCGTAGGTGCCGTCGGCCACGGCGTCGACGTCAGCGCCGGTGAGCAGGTCGCGGTACTCGTCCTGGAACATGACGGCGTCGGAGGGTTCGACGAGCACCACGTCCCAGCCGTCGCGGACGCGGGGCGCGAGGGCGTCGACGTTCGTCGCCGCTCGCTCGCGTGCCTCGTCGAGAAAGCCCTTCGAGAACGGCGGCCGGCCGCTGCCGGCGACGTCCCGCGGGATCGCGACGTGGACGTTCGCCGCCTCCAGCACCCTGACCGCGGCCTTCCCGGACTCGGGGTGGTTGTACGTGGTGTAGGCGTCCGGGAAGAGCAGGACCTTGCGGTCGGCCTCGGCCTCGGGCACCCGGGATCCGCCCCGGTCGTCGAACCAGTCGACGAGCGACTCGCGGTGGAAGGTGGGCAGGGTGCGATCCTTCGCGATGCCGAGGGTCTTCTCCAAGAGCGTGCGGGCGCCCGGCACCTTCGTCGCCCAGTTCGACAGCGGCGCCAGCGCGGAGCCCAGCCGGTTCATCGTCTCGACGTTCGCGAACAGTTTGTCGCGCAGGCTGGCGCCGTGTCGCTGGTGGTGTTCGTGGGTCACCTCCGCCTTCAGCTTCGCGAGGTCCACCTCGCTCGGACAGTCCTTCGAGCAGCCCTTGCAGCCGATACAGAGGTCGAGCACCTCGTGCATGAACTCCACGTCCGTGGCGTCGCCGTCCAGGTCGCCGCTCATGGCCTGCCGGAGCAGGTTCGCCCGGCCGCGGGTGGCGGTGATCTCCTCCTGGCTGGCGCGGTAGGTCGGGCACATCACGCCGCCGGTCGTCTCCTGCGGGCCGCGACAGCCGCCACAGCCGTGACAGAGTTCGACCATGCCCTGCATCCCGTTCTCGTTGTCCCAGTCGAGCGCGGGGTCGAAGCCGGCGTCGAACTCGTAGTCGGGGTCGAACCGCAGATTCTCGGTCATGTCGACGTCGCCACAGACCGTCCCCGGGTTGAGTATCCAGTCGGGGTCGTACGCCGACTTCAGGTCGCGGAACGTCTCCCACAGGCGGTCGCCGTACAGCTTCCGGTTCCACTGGGTGCGGGCGCGGCCGTCGCCGTGTTCGCCCGAGACGGAGCCGTCGTACTTCACCACGAGATCCGTCGCGGCGTCGGCGATGGACTCCATCTGAGCGACGCCCTCGACGGTCTTGGTGTTGACCAGCGGCCGGATGTGGAGGACGCCGGGGCCGGCGTGGGCGTAGTAGCTCGCGAACGTGTCGTGGTCGTCGAGCATCGCTTGGAAGTCCGCGACGTAGTCCGGGAGGTTCTCGGCCGGGATGGCGGTGTCCTCGATGAACGCGATGTGTTTGGCGTCGCTGGTGCGCCCGAGCAGGATGGGGAGCCCGGACTTGCGCATCTTCCAGAACTTCTCGCGGGTCTCGGCGTCGTGGGCCTCCATCGCCGCCCGGGCGCGTCGGGGGGCGGCCGTCCGGTCGGCGGCGCCGTCGCTCGGGTCGGCGTCGGGGTCGCCGTCGGGCACCCGATCGGCGATCAGGTCCGCCACCAACGCCTTTCCCGCCGCGTCGCTCTCGGCGTAGAACTCCACGAGCAGCACGGAGTCGGTCCCCTCGGGGAGGGTGCCGACCACGTCCGCGAACTCAGCGGTGTCGCGCGCCAGGTCGAGCAACACGTCGTCGAGGACCTCCACCGCCGCGGGGTCGTGTTCGAGGATGGGGGCCACGTCCTCCATCGCGTCGAGCAGGTCGTCGTAGGTCAGCAGGCCGATGGCCTTCGTCTCGGGGACGGGTTCGAGCGCGACGGTCGCCTCGGTGACGACCGCGAGCGTCCCCTCGCTGCCCGCAAGCAGGCGGGCGAGGTTGACCGATCCCGACTCGGCCTCCTCGATCAGTTGATCGAGGTTGTACCCCGAGACGTTGCGCTTCAGGTCCGGATACCGCTCGCGCACCTCGTCGGCCTCCTCGTCGATTATCCGGACGACCTCGGCGTGGATACGCTCCTCGATGGTGCCCTCGGGGTCGGCGGTGGCCCGCAGGTCGTCGAGGGCCACCTCGCCGAAGGTGGTGACCGTCCCGTCCGCGAGGACGGCCTCGACCTCCTCGACGTAGGCGTCGGTCTTGCCGTACTTCAGCGAGTGCGAGCCGGTGGAGTTGTTGCCGATGGCGCCGCCGAGGACGCTCTTGTCCCCCCACGCCGGGTCGGGGGCGAACTTCAGGCCGTGGGGAGCGAGTTCGGCGTTCAGGTCGCCGAGTTTGACGCCGGGTTGGGCGCGGGCGCGGCGCGCCTCGGGGTCGGCCTCCAGCACGTCGGTCATGGACCGCGAGAAGTCGAGGACGACCGCCTCGTTGACGGTCTGGCCGGCGAGGCTGGTGCCGCCGCCGCGGGGGAGGACCGGCACGCCCCGGTCGGCGCAGTACTCGACGACGGCGGCCACGTCGGCGGTGGACGTCGGGAAGACGACGCCGACGGGCGTCATCTCGTAGGCGCTCGCGTCGGTGGCGTAGAGCTGTCGGGAGTAGTCGTCGAACCGCACGTCCCCGTCGATCAGCCCCTCCAGGTCGTCGACCATCCCCGGCCGGTCCACGTCGTCGCTCCGGTAGTCGTAATCCCCCGCCGACGAGGGGTCGTCGGCGGAATCGCCTGTCGTTGCCATCGGCGGCCACTTGGTGTACGCCGGGATAAAATGCGGGTACTAGGGCGGGTCCAGAAGACGCCCGGGAAGAGCACGTATCCGAACAGCAGCGTCAGGAGGCCCGTGGCCGTCGCGTAGGGGGGCGACCGGTCCGAGTTCGTCGCGGATGACTCGGGCCGCCGCGGGCACCGTCGACGCCGCCCCCGACCGCACGCGCCCGTTCCGCTGACGCCGACGGGGGGACCGAAGCTACAAAGCCGTCCCGACCCCAACCGTCGTGTACATGGCTACCACGACCACGAACCCAACCATCTCGACGTTCGAGGACGCCCTCGACGAACTCGGGGTGGACCTCACCCGGACGGCCGCCGACGAGTTCGCGGCGACCCTCGACGACGTCGTCCGCGATCCGGCCGTCGGCGTCCCCCTCCCCTTCGACGTCGCGTACCCCGACTCGGTGACGGTCGATCCGACGCCCGCCGCCCTCGAACGCGCGGAGACGGGCGTCACCCCCGCCTCTTTCGGCGTGGCCAACTACGGGAGCGTCCTCCTGCCCTCCACGGCCGACGGCGCCGAACCCGTCTCCCTCTACCCCGAACTCCACGTCCCCGTCGTCCGCGCGAGCGACGTCCTCCCGGACCTGCCCGAGGCGCTGGACCGCTTCGGCGACGTGGCCCGGGAGAACGGCGCGAGCACCGTCGTCGCCACCGGCCCCAGCGCCAC
The DNA here is from genome assembly GCF_023703775.1 of Haloplanus sp. GDY1. Classification (NCBI taxonomy): domain Archaea; kingdom Methanobacteriati; phylum Methanobacteriota; class Halobacteria; order Halobacteriales; family Haloferacaceae; genus Haloplanus; species Haloplanus halophilus. The sequence goes on from NZ_CP098514.1 coordinate 2,898,240, forward strand.
CGCAGACATGGGGGAACTCGTCCTCGGCGCGCACGGCCCCGAGGCGGTCCACGTGGTGATGCTCGATGAGTAAGGGGGACAAGGCCGCCGAGATCCGCCGGCTGATGGCGACCGAAGGCCCGGCCATCGAGGAGAACACCAAGGGCTTCAACCGGCGGCGACGGGAGGCGGTCGCCGACCTGGAGAACTACGAGGAACTCCGGACCCGCGCCCGCGAGATCAAGGAGGACGCCATCGACCGCCTGCCCGAACTGATCGACGAACTGCGCGAGTCCGTCGAGGCCAACGGCGGCCACCTCTACGTCGCGGACGACCCCGAGGACGCGAACCGCTACGTCCGGAACGTGGTGGCCGACAACGGCGCCGAGCGCGTCGTCAAGAGCAAGTCGATGACCACCGAGGAACTGGAGGTAAACGACGCCCTCGAGGCCGACGGCGTCGACGTGGTGGAGACGGATCTCGGGGAGTGGGTGGTCCAGTTGGCCGACGAGACGCCCTCCCACCTCATCGCGCCGGCCATCCACCGCTCCCGGGAGAGCATCGCCGACCTGTTCCGTGAGGTGTTCGACCCCGACGATCCGCCGGAGACGGCCGACGAACTCACCACCTTCGCCCGGAACCGGCTGGGCGAACTCATCCGCGACGCCGACGTGGGCGTGACCGGAGCCAACTTCGTCACCGCCGACAGCGGGACGATGGCCCTCGTCACCAGCGAGGGCAACGCCCGGAAGTGCGCCGTCGCGCCCGACACGCACGTCGCCGTCGCGGGCGTCGAGAAGGTGATCCCCTCGACGGACGACCTCTCGCCGTTCCTCGAACTCCTCGCGCGCTCGGGGACCGGCCAGGACCTCACCGCCTACGTCTCGCTGCTGACCCCGCCGGTCGACTCCCCGACCCTCGATTTCGACGACGACGAGACGCCCCTGTCCGAGCGGGGCTCCGACCGCGAGTTCCACCTCGTGCTCGTCGACAACGGCCGCATGGCGATGCGCGAGGACGACCAGCTCCGCGAGACGCTGTACTGCATCCGGTGTGGCCAGTGTTCGAACTCCTGTGCCAACTTCCAGCACGTCGGCGGGCACGCCTTCGGCGGCGAGACCTACTCCGGCGGCATCGGCACCGGCTGGGAGGCCGGCATCGAGGGGCTGGACACCGCCGCGGAGTTCAACGACTTCTGTACCGGCTGTTCCCGGTGTGTCAACGGCTGTCCCACCAAGATCGACATTCCGTGGATCAACACGGTGGTGCGCGACCGGGTGAACCGCGGCACGGAGCCCGAGGGGTACGACTTCCTCGTCGAGGGGCTGACGCCCGACGAGGAGCCCGGCGGCCTCGACCTCGACAAGCGCCTGTTCGGCAACTTCGAGACGCTCGCGAAACTCGGGAGCGCGACCGCCCCCGTCTCGAACTGGCTCGCCGACACGGGGCCGGCCCGCTGGGCGCTCGAGCGCGTCGCCGGCGTCGACTCCCGGCGCGACCTCCCCGAGTTCCAGCGCGAGACCCTGGTCGACTGGTTCCGGAACCGCGTCTCGACCGTCTCCGATCCGACCCGGGAGGCCGTCCTCTACCCCGACGTCTACACCAACCACGTGCAGGTCGAACGGGGGAAGGCCGCCGTGCGGGTACTGGAGGCCCTCGGCGTCTCGGTGCGGATCCCCTCGATGCCCTCCAGCGGTCGCGCGCCGCTCTCGCAGGGCATGATCGCCACCGCCGAGGCGCACGCCCACGACGTCTACGGCGCGCTCGCCGAACACGTCGACGCCGGGCGCGACGTGGTCGTGATCGAACCCTCCGACCTCGCGATGTTCGAGCGGGAGTACGAGCGGTTCCTCGCGGACGCCTCCGTCGAGCGCCTGCAGGAGCACAGCTACGAGATCATGGAGTACGTCTACGGCCTGCTGGAGAACGGCGCGGACGCCGACGCGCTCCGGGGCGGCGACGGTCACGAGGTCGCCTACCACGCTCACTGCCAGCAGCGCACCCTCGGCCTCGAAGCCCACACGACGGCCGTGCTGGAGGCCCTCGACTACGACGTGGTCACCTCCGACGTGGAGTGCTGTGGCATGGCCGGCTCCTTCGGCTACAAGGACACCTACTACGAACTGAGCATGGACGTGGGCGACGACCTGGCCGAGCAGTTCTCGACCGCCGAGACGCGCGACCGGACGGTGGTCGCCAGCGGCACCTCCTGTCTGGAGCAACTCGACGCCCTGCTCGCCCGGCCGTCCCGACACCCCGTCGAACTGGTCGCGCCGCGGTAGCGCCGCCGCCCCACTCCGGTCACCCGCGCTCGCCGTCCGGTCGGGCGGCCACGAGGCTGACGCCGAGCGCCAGCCAGACGACGGTCTCGAGGAAGAACGACGGCGTCCAGAGGTAGTACCCCACGAACTCGACGGGTGGGAGCCCGAGCGGGGTCGCCGGTTCCGTCAGCGGCCAGCCGAGAAACGGGACGTCGTCGGCGCGGCCGTTGACGACGAGGTGGAGCGCGTCGAGCAGGAGATGCGACAGCCAGCCGACCCAGAGCGCGACCCCCCGTCTCCCGACCAGGGCTACCGGGACGGCCAGCGCGAGGGTGACCCCCGAGTGACCGACGGTGTGATACAGGTCGACGACGCCCGCCGCCGCCAGGGGCTTGTCGACCACGTCCGGAAGCGCCGCGCCGGCGACGAGCCACCGCGGCGACGCCCGCCACCGCCGACCGAGGAGCCAGGCGGCGACGAGGTGGGTCGCGAAGAGCACGTCCCCCCGTAGGACCGGCGGCCGGTTACCCTTCACGGCCGTCGTGACGGTCCGGTGGACCGGGCGTTCGCCGCAGCAACGAACTATTAAGACCCGTCACGAACAGGGAGTGCATATGGACGGCACGCCACAGGAGATCACGACGCTCGTCGGGCGCGAGGTGTATTCGAACAACGGGGTATTCGTCGGGGAAGTCGAGGACGTGCGCCTCGACCTCGGCGGGGAGTCCGTCACGGGACTCGCGCTCGGCGAACTGAGCCAGGAACTGTTCGCCGGTCGGATCGAGGCCGGCAAGGGCGTGATGATCCCCTACCGCTGGGTCCGTGCCGTGGGTGACGTCATCCTCATCAACGACGTGGTCGAACGGCTGGACGACGAGGACGAGGACGAGGAAGTCGTCGCCTAACTCCCGTTCGCGCCCTCGCCCGCGCTGCTCTCGACACCCATCGCGTCGAACAGTTTCTTGCGCACCGCCTCCTCGGCGAGCGACAGGAGCGTGTCGCGGTTGTCCTCGCTCGCCTCGATGCCGGTGAAGAGGCCGAGCGGAATCTCGACGCTCCCCTGCGTGGAGTGGCCGCCCGCCTCGCCGATGGCGCCGTAGGCGTCGTCGAGGACGTTCCCGATGTTGATGCGGATGTCCTTGGAGCGTGCCGCGAGGTAGATGGTGTCGTCGGCGATGCCGAACACCGCCGTCGTCGTGATGCCCTCGAGGTTGAGGAGGTGCTGGGCGGCCTGGGCGAGCGCGTCGCGGTCGCGGATGAACCCCGCGTTCGAGACGAGGTGGCTCCCCTGTACCTGGCGGTTCTGGATGGCCTCCGCGAGCACGTCGAGCGTCTCCGGCGACATCGACGGCGACTCCACCTGCTCTAAGGTGTCGTGGTTGGCGAAGGGGTACAGGTACGCGGCCGCCGTCAGGTCAGCGGGCGTGGTGTCCCGCTTGAAATCCAGGGTCTCGGCGCGGATGCCGTACAGGAGCGCCGTCGCCACCGCCTCGCTCGGCGAGAGGTCGAACTCCTGGATGTACTTCGTGAGGATGGTCGAGGTGGAGGAGACGTTCGGCCGGACGTCCATGAAGTCGGCGTCGTAGTCGGACTCGGGCTCGTAGTGGTCGATGAAGATGTCGACGCCGGCGTCGAGGCCGAGGTCGCCGGACTTCATGTGATCGACCAGCGCGATCAGGGCGTAGTCGTCCAGCGACTCCACCTCCGAGAGCGGCAGGAGTTCGATGCCGAGCAGGTTCACGAACGCCCGGTTCTCCTGGTGGCCGATGTCGCCGTGATAGAGGATGTCCGCCTCGACGTCGTGGGCCTCCGCGATGGCCTGCAGCGCCACCGCGCTGGCGATGGAGTCCGGATCGGGGTTGTCGTGGGTGAGGATGGCGAGTCGCCCGTCGCCCGAACGGAGGATGTCGGCGAGTTGCTGGGCCTTGTACTCCAGTTCGCCCGTCTCCAGGGCGCGCAGCGCCGACTCCGCGATCACCTGCGAGGGGTTGATCACCACGTCCGCGCCGGCCTCGGTGAGTTCGTCCTCCGAGACGGGGTCGGAGGCGCGGACGATGACGAACTGGTCGCCGCCGCGCTCGCGGATCCTGGAGACGGCCGCCTTGTTCGCCTCCACGTCCGACGCGAGGATCAGGATCACGTCGCGGTCGGCGACGAGGTCGGCCACCTCGTCCTCGCGGATGTCGGCCCGGCGGGCGTCGAGGTCCTGATCGCGGAGCGCTTCGACGCGGCTCTCGTCCCGGTCGAGGATCAGCACGCTTTTGCCCTCCTCCGCGAGGTCCTCGGCGACGGCGTGGCCGACGCTCCCACAGCCGAGGATCGCGTACGAAGACATCGTCGAGACTGGCGCCGCGTTGCTCATGTGATCCGACGTATCGAGGCGTCTCACTTAACGTCGTCCCTTCGCGCACCGCGAGCGGCCGCCCCGCCGGCGGGCGGCCGCCTTACCACGTCACGCCGGCGTTCCGCCCCTCCGGCGGCCCCCGAACGGTCCGGTGACGAAGGAGTTACCAGCCCACGGCGGCTACGTCCTCCCGTGTCCGACACGCCAGCGGCCGATTCGGGTGAGACGGCCACCGTCACGGTCTATACGCGCGCGGACTGTCACCTCTGTGCGGAGGCCATCGAGACCGTCGAGCGCGTCGCCGCATCCCTCGGGCGGCCGGTCGACATCGACGTCGTCGACGTCGACACGGACCCGGACCTGCGGGAGCGATACGGCGACCGGGTCCCGTACGTGACCGTTGACGGCCGCCCGCGGTTCAAGTATCGCGTCGACGCCGACGACCTCCGGGAGATCCTCTCGGAGTGAGTCGACCCGAAGGGAAACGCCTTTTAGTGGGCCTCGGATAGCAGACTACGTAGGGCCGGTAGCTCAGTCAGGTAGAGCGACGGACTCTTAATCCGTCGGTCGGGGGTTCAACTCCCTCCCGGCCCGCTCCGTCTCCGACGGTTTTTCAGTCACTCCGAGAGGCATTACAGCGTTCGTACCCCCCGAATTCGGGGAACGAGGGTCTGTACCCCCCGTTCCGCGAGTGCCGTCAGTTCGCTCAGTCACCGACTGGCCCGGCAGTCTGCGACGGGCACACGACGCAGCGAGGCTCTGTCCGTGAACCGGGTACGACTGAAGCGAGACTTTTCATACGCCGACGCGCAATAGAGCGATATGAGTGGCACGAAATCGGGCCCCGATACGTCTCAATCTCGGATCGTCAGTACCGAGGACGTACTGGGTGGTAAACCGCGCATCGATGGGACGCGGATCGGGGTGTACTTCGTCCACGAACGGGTGGAACGGCGGGGCCTCGAACCTCGGACGGTCGCGGATCGACACGACCTCGATGTCGCCGACGTGTATCGTGCACTGGCCTACTATCACGACCATCCGGACGAAATGGCGAGGATCGAGCGAGAACGGAAACGACTCCGTGAGAGCACGGAGTCCGATCCGAACGTGGCGACAGGTCCCGCGGATCTGGAGTAACGGAAGCGGATGTCGGTGACGTTGTCGCTGTTGTTCGACGAGGATACGGAAGCCAAGTTCGCCCGACTCTGCGAGAAGGAGGGTCACGATGTCGAGCGAGTCGTCGACGTTCCGGAACTGGGCCGAGGAGCGAAAGATGCCGAAGTCCGACGGTACGCTAACTCGACGGATCGGATCGTCGTGACTCACGACGACGATTATGTAAGGGGGGCTCGGGCGGATGACGACAGAACCCTTTACGCGCCGAACCAGCGGCTGTCGGCGTTCGAACTTTATCGCATTCTCTCTGCCGTCTGTGACGTTGTCTCTTCAGCTGAGGAACTGCCACCTGCCGTGTATCTGACCGAGGACTGGCTCTAACGCCCGGCGCTTCTCCGGTTCGACGGGCCGTAGCGTGCATAGCTGGTTAGCCCACAGCGGGAGCGCGGCCCCGGTAATCGACTGCGGGGCGACCGAAGGGAGCGTTCAACTCCCTCCCGGCCCGTTTTCCTGCGAACGTCAGTGAGCAGTGAAAACGTCCGAGGGTGTTGAACCACGCGAGACGAACGGCGTGAGTCTCGCAATCGGGGTCAACTCCCCCCCGGCCCGCTCCCTCGTCGACGGCCGCGGTCGCTACGAGTCGTCGGTCTCGTTCGCCGCGACCGCCTCGTTGTTCAGCCCGCTCCCGTCGTTGTGCCGGCACTGTTCGGTGTAGAGGCCGAGATCGAACCGGGCCGAATCGCCCTGGATCTCGTTGCCGTGGTCGACCGGCACCCACCACGCGAACACGACCGAGTACTGCTCCCCGGCGGCGAAACAGCCCTGATCGCCGGTTCCGCCGGCCTGCTCGGCGTTCATCGCGCTGGTGAGCTCCGTACCGTTGGCATCGCCGACGATGCCCAGGATCTCCCGAAGGGTACCGATTCGGGCGGGCTCCTCGTCGCCGTTCTGGTAGTTGTTCCCGTCGTCGACCCAGATGGCCGCCCGCACGACGTCGAGGAGTTCGACGACGCCCTCCTCCTCGTCGGGGTCGTCCGCCTCGGGTTCGGTGACGCCGTTCTCGTGTTCTTCGAGCAGGGCGCCGTTCAGCCAGACGTAGCCGGGGTTGTCACACAGGACGAAGTCGAACGTGACCTCGCCGAAGTCGCCCGGCTTCAGGTCCTCGACCTCGATGACGGGTTTGGGTGCGTCGTCCGCCTGTGCCGACGCCGCGCCGTCCACACACGAGAGGGTGGTCTGGACGATCTCGATGGCGTTGACGAAGGGGTTCGTGTCGGACGCGTCCGACCCGTGGAAGAAGTCGACGTCGACCGTGCCGTCGCTGGTCGTCGTGAACGACTTCATCGTGCCCACGTTGTGGCCGACGTCGTCGTTGGGATCGTACTCCTCGAGGACGGTCGTCCCTTCCAGTGCCACGTCGAAGGAGCGATCCTGGGCCCACTCGTCGGCGAGGTAGAGACGCACTTCGACCTGCGTGCCCGCGGGGACGTCGAACTCCCAGTGCATCTCCTCGTCGCCCGGCGGGTCGCCGATCTCGTCGACGAACACCTCGTCGGGCGTGTCCGCCGGCACGCTCGCATCGATCGAGGAGGGCGGCGACCCCGGCGGCGTATCGCCCGACGTATCACCGTTGAAGTAGGCCGTCGACGAGGCGCTCACCCCCTCCCAGTCCGGCCCGGAGTCCAGGGCGGTGAGCGTGTCCCCGCCCGCGTTCACTCGGTACAGCGTGTCCGATTCCGCGTCCGGGTAGGCGCCGACCTGCGTGTTGTCGAGGAACCGTTCGGGGTCGTCGACGGCGACGAGCCACGCGTCGTTCGCCGGCAGTCCCACGTACTCCCCCGGCTCCCCGGGGAGTTCCTCCGCGGTACCGGTCTCGTCGGCCGGACCGTCGTACATCACCACGTCGACTCCCTCTCCCTCGTCCTCGCTCCAGTCCGAGTAGTGGGCCGAGTAGCCCACCCCCATGTCGAGCGTGCCGGCGACGAGCCGGTTGTCCTCGAACGTCTCCTGGTCGGAGAAGTACGCGGTGGTGCCGAGGCCGGCACCCGCCGAGGTGAGTCCGATCGTCCCGAGCGCAGCCAGTATCCGTCGTCGTGAGAGTTCGTATCTGTCGATTGGCATCGTTCGATCTCCTGTCAGCGATCACCGTTCGCCGTACCAGTCACTCGGATTACACGAGGTTAATTAATCGGTGCTTCGACAGGTCTCGGCGTCGAGCGTCGCTGCCGACCGGGACGGTAACCGCCGATTAGCCGGACGCGACTCCGGTGGTGACTCGCGAGCGGCGGGACCGCTTCCGGAGCAAACACATCATATAGAATACAGCAGCTCCGAGACTCCGACACCCGGAGACCGGTCGTGTGAGGCTCCGAACGACCGGTCACGTCGACGTCGGTTGTCGTCTCCGCCCCGTCCTCCCGTGACACATCCGATCGCTGATGGTTTCAGGCCGCGCCTTCCTCTCCCCGTTCCGGAGTATCGTCCCGATACTCCGCGCGGACGGTCGCCTTTCACCCCGTGTCGGCATGCGGCGCGGCGTGGTTACGGATCCAGCGCCAACTCGAATCGGGCACCCCCGTCCGCACCCGTCGTCGCGGTCACGGTCCAGCCGTGGGCGCCGGCGATCTCCTCGACGATGCTCAGGCCGAAGCCCGTCCCGTCGTCGCTGCCGGTGAATCCGTAGTCGAACAGCCGGTCGGGGTCGACGTCGCCGAAGCCGGCACCGTCGTCCTCGACGTAGAAGCCACGGCCGTCGTCGAGGGGGCCGACGGCGACGACGACGTCGTGTCCGCCGTGGGTGACGGCGTTCCGAAAGAGATTCCCCAGGAGCGTCTCCAGTCGCTCGGGGTGGGCCTCGACCGCGGGGAGGTCGTCGGCGACGACGAGCGTCGCGGCCTCGGCGTCGACGATGGTCCAGGCGTCCTCGGCCACCGACGCGAGGTCGACGGGTTCGGTGTCGCCGACGGTCTGTCCCTGTTTGGCCAGCGTCAGGACCTCCTCGATCAGCCGCTCCATCCGGTCGAAGATGTCGTCGAGGTCGTCGAGTGCCGCCTCGTCGCCGGCCTTCGCGAGCGCGGCCGTCGCCCGCGCGGCGTTCAGAGGGTCCCGGAGGTCGTGGGAGACGATGCTCGCGAAGCGTTCGAGCCGTTCGTTCTGGCGTTCGAGTTCCCGCTCGCGCTCGACCCGTTCCGAGATGTCGCGCATGATGCCGGAGAACACCCGTTCGCCGTCGTAGACGTGTTCCTCGAAGGTGATCGAGAGCGGCACCTCGTGACCGTCGCGGTGTTCGGCGGGGAGTTCGATGGTGTTCCAATCGAGCCGTCGCTCGCCGGTTTCGAGGTACCGATCGACGGCGTCGAAGTGCTGGGCGTGAAACCGCTCGGGCATGAGCACCGTCAGCTTCTCGCCGATCAGTTCCTCGGGTTCGTAGCCGAACACCCGCTCGGCCGCCTCGTTCGCGAAGAGGATGGTGCTGTTCCTGTCGATGGAGATGATGGCGTCCGAGCCGTTCTCGACCAGGGACCGGAAGAACTCGGCATCACGGATGGTCGACACGAGGTCGTCGGTCGCGATCCGTCGGTCGTCCGAGGAGCCCGTCGGCGGCATTAGCGGACGCCTTCCTCCTCCACGGATGTACAGTTACCGTCGGGTCGAGGGGGCTCCCCCTGCCCGTCCGTCCCGATCACACCGCCCCGCATCAGCCCGTCCCCCCGCCTTCCGGGTCGCGGAACATGGCGGCGAACTCCTCGTCGTCGAACTCCCGGCTCGCCCAGTCCAGTTCGGTTTCGAGGGCGTCGAGTCGCTCGACGAGTTCGGCGTACTCCTCGTGCTCGTCGAGTTCCGAGGCGCGTTTGGTGGCCTCCAGCGTCGCCTTCTTCTCGGCGAGCACGAAGTGTTCCCGCAGTTGCTCGTCGAGGTCCGAGAGAGTGGCCAGTCGGTCCACCGTCTCCCTGATCTCCTCGGGCGCGACGGTCTTCGTGAGGTACGCGTCGAAGTCCATCTCGACGATGTCGAAGTCCGGATCGACGGCCGTGACCATGGCGACCCGGCAGCCGTAGCCCCGTTCCCTGATGGTCTCCAGCACCTCGTCGCCGGTCATCTCGGGCATGCGTCGATCCAGCAACACCACGTCGACCGACTCGTCGACGAGTTCGAGGGCCTCGGCGCCGCCCGTGGCGGTCCGCACCGTGTACGCCTCCGGGAGGTGGAGTTCGTACGCCTTCGCCACGTTCGGTTGATCGTCGACGACGAGCACCGTGACGTCGCCGTCCTTCGTCGCCTCCGCCCCGCCGTCGCTCGTCCGAGACACGACACGGTGGTGTCGCGGCTACCATGTAATTCCATCGCCCGCCAGCCCTCTGCGAAGAATTAACTCGGCGTCACCCGTTGGTGGGGTATGCACACGAATGTCCCGTCGGCCGACGCCGCCGACGTTCGACGGCCGGTCACGAGCGGTGCCGACCACGCCCGCGGAGGCGGCTGATGCCGATGCCCGTCGACGATCCGATCGACGACCCGAAGCCCCTCGTCCGACACCGGTACGATCCCGAGGCCGGCCGTGAACTCTCGACGGCCATCGTTCGCGCCATCGCCACCGTCGAGGGCGTCCCCCCGGAGGAGGTGTCGATCCCGCCGCTGTACGACTGCATCGACGTGGAGTCCCTGGAGCACGCGCTCTTCGGCACCGTCGACGCCGCCGGCGGCGCCATCAGCGCCACGTTCCGCTGTGGCACGTATCTCGTGACGGTCACCGCCGACGGCTGGGTTCGGATCTACGACGGATAGCCGCCTCGGCGGCCGACGCGGTCGTTCCCGAACGCTCCCTCCCTCGACTCGGAGTAACGGGGATGTTCTAGTCGAGGAAGTCGGGTTCGACGCGCTTCTCGTCGCGCTCCGCCCGGAGGTGGGCGGCGAAGGCCTCGCGGTCGACGTCCTTGCGCTCGCGTTCCTTCCGATCGCGCACCGAGACGGTGCCGGCCGCCTCCTCGTCGTCGCCGACGATGAGCATGTAGGGCACGCGGTCGCTGTGGGCCTGCTGGATCTTGCGGCCGACGGTCCAGGATCGGTCCTCGACTTCGACCCGGAAGTCGTCGAGTTCGTCCGCGAGACGGTGGGCGTAGTCGAGGTTGTCGTCGCTGACCGGCAGCACTCGCACCTGCTCCGGCGCCAGCCAGAGCGGGAACTTCCCGTCGAAGTGCTCGATGAGCACCATCAGGAACCGCTCGTAACTGCCGTAGAGCGCGCGGTGGATCATCACCGGGCGGTGGTCCTCGTTGTCCTCGCCGGTGTAGGTCAGGTCGAACCGCTCGGGCATGTTGAAGTCGAGTTGGACGGTCGGGCCGTCCCACTTCCGGCCGAGGGCGTCCTCGAACGCGAAGTCGATCTTCGGGCCGTAGAAGGCGCCGTCCCCCGCCTCGACGTCGTACTCCATGTCACGGGACTCGAGCACGGCGCGGAGCTGTGACTCGGCGCGCTCCCAGATCTCGTCGCTCCCGACCGACTTCTCCGGCCGCGTCGCGAGCGCCACCTCCGCGTCGAGGTCGAACGTCTCGAAGACCCGGACGATGTTGTCCATCACGAGCGTCACCTCGTCTTCGATCTGGTCGGGCCGGACGAACTCGTGGCCGTCGTCGATGGTGAATGCCCACACCCGGGAGAGCCCCGAGAGTTCCCCGCGCTGTTCCTTGCGGTACACCTTCCCGTCCTCGAAGTAGCGGACGGGGAGGTCCCGGTAGCTCCAGGACTTCTGGTCGAAGATGGTCGCGTGGCCCGGACAGTTCATCGGCTTCAGGCCGTACTCCTCGTCGTTCACGTCCAGCAGGAACATGTCGTCGACGTAGTTCTCGTAGTGGCCCGACTTCTTCCAGAGTTCGGTCCGGAAGAGGTGGGGCGTCTCGACGGGTTCGTACCCCGCGTCGAGGTTCAGGTCGCGGGCGAACGCCGACAGTTCGTCGAGGACGCGCTTGCCGTTGGGGTGATACAGCGGCAGCCCCGGCCCGGTCGTGTCGTCGATGGCGAAGATGTCGAGTTCCTGGCCGAGCTTCCGGTGGTCGCGCTCCTGGGCCTCGCGCCGGCGCTCGAGGAACTCCTCCATCTCCGCCTCGTCGGCGAAGGCGGTGCCGTAGACGCGCGTCAGGGTGTCGTTGTCCTCGTCGCCCCGCCAGTACGCCGAGGAGATGTTCAGGAGTTTGAACGCGCCGATCTCGCCGGTCGACTCGACGTGGGGACCCTGACAGAGGTCCTCGAACTCGCCCTGTCGGTAGACGCTCACCGGGTCCTCGCCGTCGGCCTCGGTTTCGAGAATGTCGAGTTTGTAGGGGTTGTCGGCGTACTCCTCGACGACCTCCTCGCGCGGGCGCTCCTCGCGCTCGATGTCCAGATCCGCGGCGATGATCTCCTCGGCCTCCGCCTCGATCCGCTCCAGGTCCTCGCTGTCGAGGTCGACGCCGGTCACGTCGTAGTAGAAGCCCTCGTCGGTCGGCGGCCCGATGGCGAGTTTGGCCTCCGGATACAGTCGCTGCAGCGCCTGTGCGAAGACGTGTGCCGCCGAGTGGCGGAGCACGCGCAGATACTCGTCGCTATCCGCCGTGACGATGACGAGGTCGGCGCCGTCCGAGAGGGGGGTGGCCTTGTCGACGAGGTCGCCGTCGACGACGCCCGCGACGGTGTCGCGTCCGAGACCCGGCCCGATCTCGTAGGCGACGTCCTCCACCGTCGACCCCTCCGTGACGGAGAGTTCCGACCCGTCGGGAAGCGTCACTACGATCTCACTCATACCCGGAGGAAATCGGACGAACGGAATAATACTGTCGAACACGCGTCTTCGGCGCGCGCAAGCTATTTCTCGCTCCCCGACTCACGGGTACCGTGTCCGACTCACGCCCGCTCGCCCCGCGACACGCCGTCGCCGTCGCCCTCGGCCTCCCGCTCGGTGCGGGCGTGTTCCTCCTCCCGAGCGGCGTCGAGAACCTCGGCGGCCCGGCCACGCCCGTCGCCTACCTCGTCGGGACGCTCGCCGTCGGTTCCGTCGCCGTCGCCTACGCCGTCTTCCTGTCGAGTCCCCTCGTCGAGCGCGACGCGCCCCTCTACACGGCCGTCTCGCGAACCTGGGGCTCCCGGCCGGTCGGCTTCCTGGCCGCGTGGCCGACGGTCGGCGCCTACGTCGCCGTCCTCGCCGCCCTCGCGGCCAGCCTCGGCGCCGCCGCCGCGACCGTCCTCCCCCTGCCGCCGACGCCCGCCGCGCTTGCCGCCCTCGCGGCCCTCGTCGCCGTCCACGCGCTCGGGCCGGCGGCGGCCGGTCGCGCCCAACTGTGGGTCACCGTGCCCCTCCTCGCCCTCCTCGGGGGCATGCTCCTCGTCGGAGCGACGGCCGTCGTCCCCGACAACTTCAGCCCGCTCCTGCCGACGCCGCCGCTCCGGGAGCGTCCGCTGGTCGCCCTCGGCGGGGCGACGGTCGCCGCGCTGTTCGGCTTCGCCGGCTTCGACGCCGGCGCCGCCGTCTCGTCGGCCGTCGACGACCCCCGCCGGACCGTCCCCCGGGCGCTGCTCGTCGCGGTCCTGCTCGCCGGCGCCGTCGCCACCCTCGCGGCGGTGGTGACGCTCGGGGTCATCCCCTGGTCGCGGCTGGTGTTCGTCTCGGCGCCGTTCGCGGAGGCGGCGGCGAGCGCCCTCGGCGTCGCCCCCCGGACCCTCCTCGTGCCCGGGACGGCCCTCGCGGGCGTCGGCGCCGCGCTCGCGACGGCGTGGCTGCCCGCGCGAACGCTCCGGGGCGTCGCCGAGGTGGTTCCGGGGCTGGACCGGGAGACGCGCCGCGGCGTCCCCGACCCCGCGCTGGCGGTCACCGGCCTGCTCGCCGGCGCCGTCGTCGCCCTCGATCTGGTCGGCTACGCCTCGTATCTCGCGCTCGCCGGCATCTTCGTCGGCTACGCCGCCATCGCGGCGTCGGTCGGCGCCCTCCCCCTGATCCGGCCGGAACTACACCGTCGGTGTCGCCTCCGCCTCCCCGCGCCCGCCCTCGTCGCCGTCTCCCTCGCCGGCCTCGCCACGGCGGGGGTCGTCCTCGCCCGCGTCGCCACCCTCGATCCGGCCAGCACGCTCGGCTTCTCGCGCTGGGGTCCCGCCCTCGCCGGCGTCGACGACGCCGTCCTCGTGCGCGACCCGCTGTCGACGGTGGTGCCCGCCCTCCTCCTCTGGGAGCTCCTCGGCGTCGCCGTCGTCGCCGTCGCCGCCGACTACCGCGCGGACCGCGGCGTCGACCGGCCGCCCCTCGACGCGGCCTACGAGGAGTAGAAACGAAACCGGGAAACCCCGCGGTCCCGACCCGACCGCATGGAACGCGGCGCCATCCCGCTCGACGACCTCGACGGCCCCTTCGACCTGCAGGCGACCGTCGAGAGCGGGCAGAGCTACCTCTGGGACCGTCCCGACGGGGGGATGTACGAGCGGACCGACGCCCACGGCGGCGACGCGTGGTACGAGACGGTCGTCCCGCCGCTCGACGCCGTCGGCAACGAGCGTGCGGTCGTCCGGGTCCGACAGGTCGAGGGACGGCTGGAGTGGGCGTCGACGACCGACGCCGTGCCGATCCTCACCCACCTGCTCCGCCTCGACGACGACCTGGACGCCATCGTCGACGCGACGCCGGACGACCCGCTCCTCGAACGCGCCTACGACGCGTATCCGGGGATGCGGCTGGTCCGCGACCCGCCCTTTCCCTGTCTGATCTCCTTCATCTGCTCGGCACAGATGCGTGTGTCGCGCATCCACGGCATGCAGCGGGCGCTCGCCCGCGAGTACGGCGAGCAGTTCGCCGTCGACGGGCGAACCTACCACGCCTTCCCGACGCCCGCGGACCTCGCCGCCCGCTCCGAGGAGGACCTCCGGGACCTGAAACTCGGCTACCGCGCCCCCTACGTCCGGCGAACCGCCGAGATGGTCGCCGAGGGCGAGGCCGCCCCCGAGGACGCCCGCGGCCTCCCCTACGAGGACGCTCGCGAGTCGCTCACGCGCTTCGTCGGCGTCGGCGAGAAGGTGGCGGACTGCGTCCTGCTGTTCTCGCTGGGGTATCTCGAGGCCGTCCCGCTCGACACCTGGATCCGCTCGGCTATCGCCGATCACTACCCCGCCTGTGACCGTGGCTCCTACACCGAGACCTCGCGGGCGATTCGCGAGCGCTTCGGCGGCGAGTACGCCGGCTACGCCCAGACCTACGTCTTCCATCTCCTGCGCGCTGGCGGGGAGTGAGTCGGCGGGCCGGACCCCCTACCGCGTCGCGCTCGCCTCGACCTCGTCGAACAGCGCGCGGACCCGCTCCGCTATCTCGTCGCGGATCGCGCGGACGCGCTCGGGGTCCCGTCCGCCGGGGTCGTCGAGCGCCCAGTCGCGGACGTCGACCCCGGGGGCGTCGCCGAGGTCGAGCGTCGAACAGCCCATGGTGGCGACGTAGTCACAGGAGCGGAGTTCCCCGGCCGTGATCTCGCGGGGCGTCCGGTCGGAGAGGTCGATCCCCACCTCGTTCATGGCGTCGATCACCTCCCCGTGGACCGCGTCGGCGGGACGGGTGCCGCCGGACAGGACCTCGACGTCCAGCCCGCGACGGTCGCGCTCGCGTTCGGCGAACGCCGCGGACATCTGCGAGCGCCCGGCGTTCCGGACGCAGACGAAGGCGATGCGTGTCAGGTCGGTGTCGGTGTCGGTGGACATGTGTCTGCTCAGTCGTCGGTCGTCACGGCGTCGAGGCCGCCGGTCGTGTCGGCGTCGCCCCAGTCGAGCCGCCGCTGGAAGTACAGGGCGACGTTGACCAGCGCGAGGAGGACGGGCACCTCGATCAGCGGCCCGACGACGGTGGCGAAGGCGACGCCGGAGCCGACGCCGAAGACCGCGACGGCGACGGCGATGGCGAGTTCGAAGTTGTTCGAGGCGGCGGTGAAGCCGATGGCGGTCGTGGTGGAGTAGTCCGCGCCGATTCCCTTGCCCATCCCGAAGCTCACGAGGAACATGGCGACGAAGTAGACGGTGAGCGGGACCGCGATCAGGAGCACGTCGCCCGGCGCGGCGACGATGTTGCCGCCCTGCGTGGCGAACATGACGATCACGGTGAAAAGCAGGGCCACGAGCGTCAGGGGATCGATCCGGGGGACGAACTCCTCCTCGTACCACGCCCGGCTCTTCGCCCGCGTGCCGACGAATCGGGAGAGGAAGCCGCCGGCGAAGGGGATCCCGAGGAAGACGACGATGGCCTCGAACACCTGGATCGGCGTCACGTCGACGGTGCTGATGCCGGCGACGAGCGCGTCCATGCCCAGCAGGGGCGGGAGGAAGAGCCCGAAGAACCAGACGTAGGCGCCGTAGGTGACGATCTGAAAGAGGCTGTTGAACGCGACCAGGCCGGTCACGTACTCCGTCGACCCCTCGGCGAGTTCGTTCCAGACGAGCACCATCGCGATACAGCGGGCCATCCCGATGAACACCAGCCCGAGGAAGTACTCGGGGCGGGCCGGCAGGCCGGGGACGACGCCGCCGAAGAAGACGACCGCGAGCCCGAACATCAGCGTCGGCCCGATGAGCCAGTTCTGGATCAAGCTCAGCCCGAGGACCCGCCAGTTGCTGAACACCGTCCCGAGCTTCGAGTAGTCGGCCTTCGCGAGCGGCGGGTACATCATCGCCACGAGGCCGATTTCGACGAGGTGGAACTCCCGGATCGGCGCCGTGACCGACGGCGCGACGAAGCCGAGGCCGACGCCGACGGCCATCGCGCCGAAGATCCAGACCGTGAGGTACTTGTCGAGGACGTCCATCGACCGCGGGTCGCCACAGCTCGCGCAGTCGCAGTTCGGGCCGTGCGCGTTACTCATCGCCGACGCTCCCCTCCAGCACGGTCACGAGGGCCACGGCCCGGTTGGTCGCGCGGTACTTCTTCCAACGGCCGTCCTTTCGCCCGGCCACGAGCCCGGCGTCGACGAGCGTCGAGAGGGCGTGACTGAGCCCGCTCTCGCTCACGTCGACGACGGCGTTCAGTTCGCAGACGCACAGTTCCTCGCCCGCGGCCACGAGCGTCCGAACGAGGGTGTAGCGCGTCTCGCCGGCGAGCGCCGAGAGCACGTCGAGTTCGGCCTCGACCCGCGCCGTCCCGAGCGCCGCCTCCAGCGTCCCGAGTTCCTCCACCCGCCGCTCGACGTCCTCGCTTCGACACTCCCCGAGTTCGTCTTCGAGGTATCGCCGGAGCCGCTCGGTCCCTTGTGCCATCACTCCGACCCACCGTCGGTGGGGCATTAGTTGTTTCGATGCTCAATAATAGATCCTCGAAATCGGCTTGAACTCTCGAAATAGGTGTATCTAGGAAAAATATGCGATCTACTGTTGAGTAACTATTCAACTATCTTGGCCGTCGATGCGGACTCGACCGCCGCTCGTCGCGCGAGGTTCGGGCGAAGCTTCATGACGGTGGGAATACAATTTCTGTGTGGTATGGACTGTCGAGTCGTCGTCGAGGCAGCGGTTCCGGTGTACGACGTAGAGACCCCGGACGAGGCGATCCGGATCGCCATCGCCAAGACCGGTGAGATGCTGAACCCGGACCTCAACTACGTGGAGATCGACATGGGGTCACGGACCTCCCCGTCGGGGGAGGAACTCCCCCCGGCCTTCATCGCCGCGGACGAGGCGCTCGTCGCCCTCGAACTCGAGATGACGGTGTTCAACGTCGAACAGGAGGAACACGCCTCGCGCATCGCGCGCAAGGAGATCGGTCAGCGCATGACGAACGTCCCGCTCTCGATCCTGTCGGTCGACCCCATCGAGGACGACGGGGAGGGCGAGGAAGCGACCGAGGAGGGGGACACGTCGTCGGAGGGCGAGGGCGAGGGCGAGGGCGACGAGGACGAGGATCTCATCCCCGAGTTCGAGGAACTCGTCGACGAATGAGCGTCGCCCGGCGCCGTCGCTGGTCGGTCGTGCGCGTCGGGGGACTGCGCCGTGCGTACGCGTTCAGTCCGCGCGAGGAGCGACGCGCTCCTCGGACGTGTCCAGGGACGAAGTGATTCCGTTCGCCAGCTTGAAAACAGCCGCCTTGTGGTCGGTCTTGGACTTGTGAATCGATGTGGGTCGTACCCCCATCTCCTCGTACGCCGTCAGGTCGATTTCGTCGTCGTGCCATGCTGCACACTGTTTCTCTACCTCGGCCAGGAGGCCGTGCAGGTGAATGAGCTCCTGCTTTTTCATAACAACGTCCCATAGCGAGTGGAAGGTTATATTATTATCTTGAGTGGAGTTAACATGCGCCTCGGCGGGTCGAGGGGGCCGTAGGCGGGCAGTCCTGAAACGCTTTAGTCGCCGCGGCCGTCAGGTGGGCACATGGATTACGAGGATAGTCTCGACCGGGCGCTGACCGAAACGCCGGAAATGAGCGACGCCGTCGACCGGTTCCAGGTCCCCGATCCGGAGGTGCGATCCGAGGGTAACGTGACCGTCTACGAGAACTTCGCGGGGACACACGACCGTCTGAACCGGACGCAGGAGCACCTGCTCAAGTTCTTCCAGTCGGAACTGGGGACGAGCGCCAGCATCGACGACCGGGGTCGGGCCCGCTTCACCGGCGACTTCAAGCACTCGCGCGTGGCGGACGCCCTCGAGGAGTACGTCGAGACGTTCGTGACCTGTTCGGAGTGCGGGTCGCCCGACACCCGACTGGTCGAAGAACGCGGCGCGACGGTCCTGAAGTGTGACGCCTGCGGTGCGCTCTCCTCCGTCTCGGAGCTGTGATCACTCGAACTGTTTGACGAGTTCGAGATCGCGTTCGGTTCGCATGAACTCCGCGAGTCGGCGTGTCGCGTGACACGTCGGGCAACTGAAGTTCTTCCGGTGACCGGGCAGGTCGGTCGGTCCGGCCTCCCAGTCCTTGCCACACTCGGGACACAGCAGTCTCACGAACGCTTCGACCATACCCCTCAGTGTGGCACGGAGTCTCATTAAACGTTCGGCGGCCGTGATCGCGGGGCGGCGAGGCTCCGCGGCGCCTCCGGCGTGACGCGCCGCGGTCGGCCTCGCCGCGGCCGCCGACCGGTCCGATTTCAAAACCCTTAACGCCGCCTCGCCGATAGGATCCGGTAGCGGGATGGGATAGCCAGGAGATTCCGCCGGGCTCATAACCCGGAGATCGGTAGTTCAAATCTACCTCCCGCTATGTTCTGACGGCCACTTCGACCGAGGAGCGTAGCGACGAGGGGGTCGGCCGTCGGAACACTCGCCCAGTAGAGTCGAATCAGGGAGCGGAGCGACCGTGGTTCGAATCTCCCTCCGGCTACGTGTTCCCGTTCACGACTCCGATCCCTGCTCCGTGCGCCCCAGATACGCGTAACAGTTCGGGCACTGGATCGGTCGCGCGCCGTGTCGGTCCGGTTCACCCACGAATCGGGTGCGCGAGTAGCCGCGACCGCACTCCTCACAGGTCACGATGATGACCACACTCCGCCCAGTCGCCGCGACCCCTTGGAGGTGTCCATTTACGCGCCGTCGTCGCCCTCGCTCCCGTCGGCCGTCGGGCGCACGAGGTTCGCGAGCGTCACCAGCACGCCGAGCGCCCAGCCGACGGGCACGGCGAGCGCCCCCCACATGCCGACGTACGCGAGGCCGACGAGTTCGAACCGCTGGCGGAGGACCGTGTTCACCCCGCGGTAGGTGAGGACGGTGTCGAGCAGCCACACTGCGAGCGTCTCGCTCCGGGGGAAGACCGTCGCGGCCAGCGCCGGCGAGTAGAGCGCGGCCACCACCGGCGGCAGGAAGACGGCGACCACGGCGAAGGGATAGGCGACGATCACGGTCGTGAGGCGGCCGCCGAGGCGCCGGAAGCCGAGCGAGAGAACCGTCGAGACGACGGCGACGGTGCCCGCGGCGGCGACGGCGAGGAAGCCCTCGGTCGAGAACCGCACCCGGGCGAGGGCGGTCAGCGCCCCCCAGAGGAGGACCGCGAGGACGACGGTGCCCGCCGCCCCGAGTCGCGTGGCCGTCCGGTCGAACCGCCGGACGTTGAATCGGGCCAGCAGGCCGAGGACGGCGAGCGGATAGCCGACGAGCAGCCCCAACCCTCCCAGTAGCGCCCAGAGCCGATACGTCGCGCGTTCCCACGTCGTCTCCGGCGTCCAGCGGGCGACGACCGGGTGGGTGTCCCGCAGTTGTGGGAAGGCCAGCGCCATCCAGAGTCCGTGGAGGCGCCGGAGGTCGTAGACCACGTCGGCGACGACGCTCGTCAGTACCGCGCCCATGCTCACGTCGGTTCGGGCCGGTCGAGTTAACGGTTCGGGGTTCGGGACGCCCCCGTGACCGTCGAGGCTGAAGGACTGGAAAGCGGCCGCAAAAGCGGCGGACTACGCGATTGCTGGCTGGTCGTCCGTCGGCATGTCGCTGTGGGGGTTCGGTCGATAGACTGTGCCATCACCTCTCCATCTCCATGGTATGAGACACCATAACAAGAAAGTTGTGGCCGAACGGCGGGGATCGATCCCTCGCTCGGGCCGTTCCTCCGAACGGTGCCTCGCAGCGGGTCGCCCCCGGCCGCCTCGATCCGCGGTCTCACCTCCCCGACGAGGTCGGGTCGAGTCCGGACCGGCGGCCTCACCCCACGTTCAGGTCGAGGACGCCCCGGCCGTCGACTCGGACCGTCCGCCCGAGGGCTCCGGGCCGCGACGCCCGGACGGCGAACGAGCAATGGAGGCGGTCGGGCAGCGCTTTCGCCCCCGGGTCGAACACCGCCGGGACGAGGATGGTCCCCTGAGTCCCGACGTTCCGCAGTTCGATCACGAACCACCGCGTGGCTCCCTCGAACTCGTAGTACGCCCCGAACCCCTCCCACTGGCCGGGCGGCTGGACGCGTACCTCGAAGGTGTCGCTCCCCTCGTAGGCGGCCGGCGGGCCGAACCGAAATCGGAACCAGTCGGGCTCGTAGCCGCGGTAGGGCTCGCTCGACGCGATGCCGCCGATGGTCGAGTTGCATTCGAGGCGCATCGCGGGCGGCAGCCGTTCCCGCCGCACCAGCCCGTCGTACTCCACGGCGGCGTAGCCGATCCCCTCATCGTCCCCCTCGGTCGGCGGATACTCCCAGCTGAGGTCGTTCTCCTCCGCGCTCCGGGTCGCGTCGATCCGTGCGGGCCCCGCACCCGGTATCCGCCCGCTACAGCCGGACAGGACTCCCGTCATCGACGCTCCGAGTGCCGCGAGGGCGCGTCTGCGACCGACCGTCGCGGTCGGCCGAGAACTGGAGGGCATGGCGGCGGGTGGTCGGCCCGCCTGAAAACGCTTCCCCACACCGCCCTGTCCCGGCACGCGTCGCCGAGTTCGCGATCCGGGCGGGCCTCCGGACGGCCGGCGTCCTTCCGGCCGACTTTTCCTGCATCGGCCGAGACGGCACACATGGACCGCCGCGAACTCCTCGCTCTCACCCCCGCTCTCCTCGTCACTGCCGCCGGCTGTTCGATCGACTCCGAGTCCGCGCCGTCCACGTCGTCGCCGGCCTCGACGACGCCTGACGGGACCTCGTCGACCGACACGCCCACTCCCTCCGGTTCCCCGGCGCGGTCGGACCCCATCGCTATCGTCGTCAGCAACGGCCGGGAGTCCGCCGTCGACGCCGCACTGCTCGTCACCCACGAGGCGGATCGGATCTTCGACCGGACCGTCGTCGTCGAACCGGGCGCCCGTCGATCCGTCGACCCCGGTATCGACGGGACGGGCGCCTACGAACTGACCGTCTCGCTGGCCGACGACGAGCGCGTCCGCCCCTTCGACGTCGAGGACTACGACCTCCGGATGGGATCTGATCTGATCGTCGAAATTGGCGAGCGCATCCGCGTCCTGATGGAGGAGTGAGCCGTCGCCGGTCGTCGTCGCCCGATCCCAGCGCTCCCGCTCCGATCGGCGGAGCGTTCGTCCATGTCGCTCACGCCCGACCCTTCCCGTCGAGATCCTCGTCGTAGGGACCGCGCGCGACGAGCAGGCGCACCTGCTCGCGCTCGAACCGCTCCCCGCTCTTCCGATCACGGAGTTCGTGAAACACGCCGTCGACGTGCCCGTCGACCGGGCGAAACCAGCATCGCGGGAGGCGTAGCGGTACGTCTCCAGGTACTCCAGAATCGCCTCCGCGCGTTCGTGGTCGAGGGTCGTCACGCTGGCCCGTTCCTCTCCGCTGACGGTCGGGAGGAGGATCTTCGACCGGAGGTCGTCCGGCACGGCGTCGATGGACGCGCAGAACTCCAGAAACACCCGGAGGGTGGAGAGTTATCCCTGGAGCGTCACGGGTTTCAGGTCCCCCTCCTCCCGACGCTCGACGCGGTAGGCGTGGAGGTCACGCCCGGTGAGGTCGTTCAGGTTGTGGAAGTCGTCCTCCTCGCACCGCTCGACGAACGACCCCAGCCGGTAGCGGTGGGTCTGGAGGATCTGGTCGGAAATCTCTCCGCTCCGGTGGTCGAGGTAGCGTTCCAGCGCGGTGTCCGGGGAGAGTGGGTCGAGGTCGTCGCTCACGCGGCGACACCCCCGTTCGGGGTGCGCCCCCGAACGCTTATCCACGGCTCCCACGTACTCTTCCAGTGATGTCGAGTACGACTCGTGACGAGGGAAGCGAGGAGGGCGTGACCTTCATCTACGAGGACGACGGGAAGATCACGGCCCGTGACGAGGAGACCGGCGTCGCTTCCTTCGGAGACACGAAGGCCGAGGCGTTGCGGATGCTCGCCGAGGCACTCGAACTCCACGCAGGGGGCGGCGACCCCGTCACGGACGAGGACCTCGAAGAGTTCGGTCTCGACCCCGACGACTTCGACGACAAGGAACTTCCCGAATTCATGCAGTGACGAATGGTACGCACGCCGTTCTCCGGTCACGAGATCGCCAGCGTACTGACTGATTTCGGGTACGTCCCTGTCGACCGGACTGGCAGTCACCTGAAACTCCGATGGGAGAGTGACGATACCGACGAGGTTCGTATCGTCTCCGTTCCCATGGCTCCGGCCGACGAGATCCCGACCGGAACGCTCCAGTCGATTGCTGATCAGTGCGGTGCCGAGGACTTCCACGCGTGGTGTGCGTGGATCGACGAGCATCGCTGACCGAACCGGCCGAGTAACGTCACTCACGCCCGGCCCCTCCCGTTGAGGTCGCGGTCGTAGGGACCCTGCGGCGTCAGTAGCCGCACCTCGTCGCGCTCGAAACACTCTCATTCTTCCGGTCGCGGAGTTCGTGGAACACGCCGTCGCGCTCTAGGTGGGCTTTCGGAATCGTCACGATGTCGCTCTTCACATCCGCATCGCGTACCGTCGAAATGTGATAACGGGTCACATTGAGTATGCGACGTAACCATTCGCAAGCGAGAGACGGGGCTCCTCCGAAGTTCTGAAGCACCGAAACACACCGGTGCGGAGAGCGGACGCTCCGAACGTGTGAGAACCGAGATGAAGTGGCTGGGGAGTTGTGGCCCCAACCGTCGTCGGCACGAAGCCAACGAGTTCGATGATGGGCCAACGCGGATTTGAACCGCGGACCTCCCGGTTATCAGCCGAGCGCTCAACCTGACTGAGCTATTGGCCCAGGTGAGCGCATCAGTTGCTTGCGTGGTCGGTCGGTTAAGCGTTTCCGTTCGCGTTCGGAGGGGGCGGTCGCACGTCGTCCTGGCCCGGCGCGGGGCCGCCGTAACCGATGCTACTCGTCGTCGACGCGGTAGGAGCCGCCGTCGACGTCGTACACGTCGTCGTCGTCCGGGAAGCCCGCCGTGTAGACGCCGCCGGTGACGAACCCGCCGCTCTTCCGGTCCAGATAGGGGCGCACGACGACCCGTTCGAGCAGGGCTCGGATGGGCGCACGCGTCAGCGGCACCCCGAGCAGGAAGCCGATGGCGTCGGTGACGAGGCCCGGGGTGAGCAGGAAGGCCCCCGCGGCGATCAGCAGGCCGCCGTCCATGAGTTCCTTGGTCGGCACCTCGCCGGTCGCGAGTCGCTCCTGGAGGCGCCGGACGGTGTGACGACCCTCGGCTCGCACCAGCAACATCCCGACGAGGCCGGTGAGGACGACCAGCGCGACGGTCGCCGGCGCGCCGACGGCGTCGGCGACGACGACGAGCAACAGGGCGTCGGCGAGGGGGACGAGCAACAGGAGGACGAACACCCAGCGCAGGCGCATGGGTGCCCCTACCGGACGCCGACCCATAGCCCTTTTGACGCGGGGGCGGCCGTCCCGGGTCGTCTCGTCGGGCGCGGATGACGAAGCCCTTAGGCCCGCCCGTCCCGGAGGGTCGGTATGACCGACGGGACGCGCGTCGAGTGGCGGCCGTGGGGTGAGGCGGCCTTCGACGAGGCCCGCCGCACCGGTGCGCCCGTGTTGCTCGCGCTGACGGCGACGTGGTGCGGGGAGTGTCACGAGATGGACGCCCGGACCTACGGCGAGCCACGCATCGCGGCCAACTTGAACGACGGGTTCGTCCCCGTCCGCGTCGACGTGGACCGCCACCCCCGGGTCCGCGAGCGCTACAACGTCGGCGGCTTCCCGGCGACCGTGTTCTGCACGCCGAGCGGGGAACGGATCGCCAGCGCCGGCTTCCTCGGGCCGGACGGCATGCGGGACGTGCTCGACCGGGTGCGCGAGCGCTGGGACACGAGCGGTGCCGAGGCGGGGCGGCTGCCGCGCGCCCTGGCGGACGACGACCCGCCGCGGGGGCCGGTGACCGACCGCATCGAGGGGCATCTCGCCGGGCAGGTCGAGGGGGCCTTCGACGCCGAGTACGGCGGCTGGGGCGACGCCCCCAAGTTCCCCCTGCCGCGGACGGTCGAGTTCGCGCTCAAGCGGGACCGGTCGAAGGCCCGGCAGACCCTCGACGCCGTCACCCGCGGCCTCTTCGACGAGGACGCGGGCGGCTTCTACCGGTACGCCCGGACCCGCGACTGGGGCGACCCCGACCGGGCGAAACTGCTCGCGGACAACGCCGCGCTGGTGCGGGCGTTCGCCCACGCCTACTGTTACACGGGGGAGGACGCGTATCGCCGTCCCGCGGAGCGCACCGTCGAGTACCTGATCGACGCGCTGTGGAACGGGTCGGCGTTCGGCGGGAGTCAGGGGCCGACCGAGGCCGAGAGCGACACGGGGCCGCGGACGGATCTGACTGCCTTCGCGGACGCGAACGCCCTCGCGGTCGACGCCCTGCTCACCCTCTCGGCGTACACCGACGCGGAACGGCCACGGGAGTACGCCCGCCGGACGCTCTCGACGCTCCGCTCGGCGTTCGTCGCCGACGACGGCACCGTCCGCCACCGGGCCGACGACGGGGCGCCGACGCTCGTCCTCGCGGATCAGGCGTGGACCGTCGCCGCCGGCGTGCGCGCGACGCAGGTGCTCGGCGACGAGGACGCCCTCGCGCTCGCCCGCCGGGTCGCCGACCGGACGGTCGAGGGGCTGTTCGACGACGGGTCGTTCCGTGACGGGCCGGCCGAGGGGCCGGGACTGCTCGACCGGCCGTTCCGCCCGCTCGACGGCAACGTCGAGATGGCCGACGCGTTGCTGGACCTGGCTGCCCTGACGGGCGAGGACCGATACCGCGAGGTGGCCCGCGACGCCGTCGCCGCCTTCGCGGGCGCGTGGGACCGACTGGGCGTGCAGGTGGCCGGTTACGGCGCCGTCGCCGCGCGACTCCTGGGCGACCCGCTGGTGATCGAGGTGGGGACCGACCCCGGCAGCGACCTCCACCGGGCCGCCCTGCGGGTCGCCGACCACGAGAAGGTCGTCCACCCGGGGGCCGCCGATCCGGCCCCGGGGTCGGCGCGCGTGACCGTCGGCGACCGCTCCCGGACGGTCGAGACGCCGGCCGCCCTCGCGGAGGCCGTTGCTGCCGTCGCCGGCGAGTAAACCACCGGTCAGGTTTAGTTCGTCGGTGCCCACGTCGGTGTATGGCGAGCCTTCGAGATCTCGGCCTCTCAGAGTACGAGTCGCGAACCTATCGCGAGTTGCTCGATCACGGCCCCACAACGGCGAAGGAGTTGTCGGCCGTCAGCGACGTGCCGATGGGGCGCATCTACGACGTGCTGAACGATCTGGAGGGGGCGGGTCTGGTCCGGAGTCAGGCGGCCAGTCGACCGAAGAAGTACGTCGCCGTCGAACCCGAGGCCGCCCTGGATCGCCTGGTCGACGCCCGAAAGCGGGAACTCGACCAGCAGGCCGAGCGCTACGAGGCGGTCGCCGAGGACCTGGTTGACGACCTGGACGCCGCCGACTCGGTCCAAGGGCAGTTCTGGACCGCGTCGGTCGGTCCCGAGGAGACCACCGAACTGTTCCTCGAACGGCTCTCGGCGGCCGACGAGCGCATCCACTACGTCGCCGGACTCCCCTCCCCACAGATCGACCTCGGCGAGGTCGGCCAGCGAGTGCTCGAGGCGTTCGAGGCGGCGCTCGAACGCGGCGTCTCGGTCCAGGTGCTCATCCACCCCGACCTCGTCGAGACGATTCCCGCGGAACTCAACGAACGGTTCGAGACTCGGCTCCGTGGACACGACAGGTACCACATCCGCGAATCGACGGCCATCGACGGGACGTTCACGCTGATCGACGGCGAGGAGGTGTGCATCGAGGTGCCGAACCCGCTGGATGCGAGTCAGGTCTTCGCCCTGATCGACTTCAAGGACGTCGCCTTCGCCGACGACGTTCGCACCGTCTTCGAGGAGCAGTGGGCGGAGTCGACACCGCTCGATCCCCCGTAGTCGTACTGCCGGCTGTAAGTCGATCGGGATGTTCGCCACTCCGGGGTGGCGAACATCTCGAAACAGGTACAGCCGACAGTATCAGGCGTCGCCGTTGACTTCCTCGCGGAGCGCCTCGAGCGTGAGTTCCCGCTCCGCGTGGGCGTTGTGCTGGTGGATCGACTCGTCGTTCGACTGCTTCATGTGGATCACCGCGTCGTCGGCGAGGTGGCCGAACTCCTCGACGACGGACTCGGCCAGCGAGCGCACGCAGTCCTCGACGAACTTTGCGTTCGCGTGGGCGTGGTAGGTCATGTGGTCCTCGTCCGGGCGCTTCGCGAGGTTGTAGATCCGCGCGCTCATGGCGTCCCGGGCGACGTCGATCACGTCCCGGAGGTCCACGTCGGGCGAGCCGTCGCTGGTGACGGTGAGGGTCGCGTGGCCGCGCTGTGAGTGACCGGGTTGTGGGACCTCGTCGAGGAACGCCTCGACCGTCCCCTCGTCGACGCCGAGGTCGGTCAGGGTGTCCCGGGCGCGCGACTCGGACATCCCCTGCGAGCAGGGACAGACGGTCATCCCGGTGACGCGGGCGCCGATCTCCTCGCGGGTGCCCTCGTCGGTCGCGACGGCGCCGGCGATGATCGTCGCCGTGTTCTGCGTATCGAGGCCGGAGGCGGGCGTCGACTCGCGGGTGACGTAGTCGGCCTCCATCCGCACCTCGGCGGTCGAGGTGTACTCGTGTTTCTCGAGGAGGCGTTCGGCCACGTCGCCACACACCTCCTCGACGCGGTAGGAGGGTTCCGAGACGGCCGCCTCCAGCGTCTCGTCGATCACCTGCATGTTCCGACTCATGTCGATGCCCTTGCGGCCGCTGGGAAGGTCGACGAACACTTCGAACTCCGCCATCAGGACGATGGGACGTTTGCCGTTCCGGTCGAGTTTGACGAGTTTCTCGACGCCCGTCACCCCGACCTGACTGAGCCCGACGGTCACGTCGGGCTGGCTTGCCTGCACGTCAGGCAACTGGTGACTCATCGACTATCGGCAGGGACGCGCCGCGATTATGGCTTTCGGTCCGGACGGTGACGGGGCGACGTGCCCGCGGCCCGCCGGCGGGATCGCGAGCGGGAATCCCGGCGGATCGCCGCCGGAATTAAGACGTAGTTCCCCATACTGTTCGGATTGGACCCACGGATATGGAGCCACCCACCGAGCCGATCCGTGTGTTGCACGTCGACGACGATCGGGACTTCGTGGAGTTGGCGGCGACCTACGTCGAACGCGAGGACGACCGGTTCGACGTGACCGTGGCTAGCGACGCCGGCGAGGGGCTGGACCGCCTCGAGAACGGGGACTTCGACTGCGTCGTCTCCGACTACGACATGCCCGGGCTGACCGGCATCGAGTTCCTCGAGAGGGTCCGCGAGACCCGCCCCGACCTTCCATTCATCCTCTACACCGGCAAGGGGAGCGAGGAGGTGGCGAGCGAGGCCATCTCGGCGGGCGTCACCGACTACCTCCAGAAGGGAAGCGGTACGAGCCAGTACGCCGTCCTCGCGAACCGGATCGGAAACGCCGTCGAGAAGTATCGCGCGCAGTCGGAGCTCGCCGACAGGGAGCGGCGTCTCGACCTCCTCTTCGAGCGGTCGCCGCTCGGAACGGTCGAGTGGACCGACGACTTCGAGTTCCTCCGCGTCAACGACGCCGCGGAGGAGATCCTGGGCTACCCCGAGTCGGAACTCGTCGGGCAGCCCTGGGAGACCGTCCTGACGGAGTCGGGTCGACCGGTGGTCGAGAACGCTGCCGCCATCCTCCGCGAGGACGAGGGTGGCTACCACGTCGTCACCGAGGCAGTCCGGCGGGACGGCGAACGCATCGTCTGTGAGTGGCACAACCGGGTCGTCACCGGCGACGACGGCGACGTGGTCGCCCGCTTCTCGCAGTTCCAGGACGTGACCGAACGCCGCAAACACGAACAGCGGTTCGAGGCCATCTTCAACAACACCTACACGTTCACTGGGCTGATGGAGCCGGACGGCACCCTAATCGAGGCCAACGACACGGCGCTGTCCTTCGGCGGTCTCGACCGGGATGACGTGGTCGGAGAACCGCTGTGGGAGGCCGCGTGGTTCCGCTCGAACCCGGAGGCTCGGGCGACGGCACGGACGGCGGTCGAGCGCGCCCGCGACGGCGAGCTGTTCCGCGACGAGATCCGAGTCCAGGGATCCGACCGGGAGGCGGTGATCGACTTCTCCGTCAGACCGGTCGTCGACGAGCGTGGTGAGGTGATCCTGCTGGTCCCCGAGGGTCGCGACATCACCGAGCGGACGGACCTGGAACACAAGCGCCAGCAGATCATCGACCGGGTGACCGACGCCGTCGTCGAGGTGGACGCGAACTGGCGACTGACGCTACTCAACGAGCAGGCCGAGGAGCTGTACGACGTGGACGCGGCGACCCTCCTCGACCGGGACTTCTGGGAGGCGTTCCCCGAGGTACGCAACACGCGGTTCGAGGAGGTCTACCGGCGGGTGATGGAGACGCGGGAGCCGACCTCCTTCGTGGATTACTACGCCGAACTCGACGGCTGGTTCGACGTGGACGTCTATCCGGAGGACCACGGCGGACTCGCGTTCTACCTCCGGGAGGTCACCGACCGGATACGTCGCTTGCGGGAACTCGAACGGACCCGCGACCTCCTCGATCACACCGAGCGGATCGCCGACGTGGGCGGGTGGGAGATCGACACCGACACCCTGGAGGTGTTCTGGACCGACAACCTCTTCGACCTCCTGGGCATCGATCACGGGGAGGAACCCCCGCTCGACGAGGCGCTCGACGTGTACCACGAGGCGGATCGCCCGCGCGTCGAGCGGGCGATAGAGGAGGCGCTGGACGCGGCCGAGCCGTTCGACGTGGAGGCGCGGTTCCAGCGCGCTGACGGCCAGACCCGCTGGTTCCGCGTCCGCGGGGTCCCGACGGTCGAGGACGGCGAGGTCGTCACCCTCCGTGGGGCGGTTCAGGACGTCACCGACCGCAAGGAACGGGAGGGGCGACTGGAGGAGACGACCTCCCGCCTGCGGGCGCTCTTCGAGAACTCCCCGGACATGATCGACGTGCTCGACTCCGAGGGTACGCTGCTGGAGGTGAACCGTCGCTTCCGCGAGGAACTCGGCTACGACGAGGAGGAGGTGATCGGCGAGCCGATCTGGGCGTTCGACCGCCTGGTCGACGAGGCGGAGGTGCGGGCCCTGCTCTCGGAGTTCGACCTCGACGAACGCCGCCGATTCGAAGGGGAGTACGTCCGCCGCGACGGCTCCTCGTTCCCGGTCGAGGTCAACCTCCTCCGGCTGGAGATCGAGGGTGAGATCCGCTTCCTGGCGATCAGTCGGGACATCACCGACCGCAAGCGCCACGCGCGACAGCTGGAGCGACAGCTTCGTCAGTTCGAATCGTTCGGCGGCGTCCTCTCGCACGACCTCCGGACTCCCCTCAACACGCTGGCCGGCCGGCTGGAACTGGCACGGGAGACGACCGACGACGACGAACATCTCGCGGCCGCCGAGCGGGCGCTAGAGCGGATCGAGACCCTGGTCGAGGACCTGGCGAGCGCGATGCAGGAGGGACAGCTAGCGGGCGATCGGACGGTACTCGACCTCGACCCCGTCTGTCGGTCGTGCTGGGACGTGGTCGAGACGGACGACGCGACGCTCGTCGTCGAGGAGACCCGGTCCCTCCGGGCGGACGAGACGGCGCTGTCCCGCCTGTTCGAGAACCTGATCCGAAACGCCGTCGAACACAACCACGGGGACGTGACGGTCCGGATCGGCATCCTCTCCGACGGCTTCTACGTCGAGGACGACGGCGACGGCATTCCGGAGGCCGCTCGTGACCGCGTGTTCGACCCCGGGTTCACCACCAAGGAGGACGGAACCGGCCTGGGGATGGTGAGCGTCCAGCAGATCGCACTGGCCCACGGCTGGGAGGTGACGGTCGCCGACGGCGCCGACGGCGGCGCCCGTTTCGAGTTCACCGACGTCGACGGCGCGTGATCGCCTACGGCCAGTCGTCCCGCGTCTCGCCCTCGAAGGGGTCCTCTTCGACCTCGTCGCCCAGTTCCCACTCGGCGAACTCCGCCGCCTCCTCGACGTCGAGGTACTCCCAGCCCATCTCCTCGGCGGCGGTCCGGTCCTCGTCGGTCGTGCCGATGAAGACGTGCCGGTCGGTGTCGAACTGGTCGGCAACGTTGTCGAGGCTCTCGCGGACGCCCCGAGGCCCCGAGAAGAAGTCCTGCCGGATGCGTCGCTTGCGCGTGAAGTTGGTGACGACGTAGGTCGGCTGGTCGCTGAGGACGCCGACGTATTCGGTCCACTGCCGGGCGTCGTCGAACACCGCGTTCGGGTCGGCGAGGGCCTTCATCGCCTCGAGTTCGAACGCGAGCGTCATCGTCCCGCCGCTGTCCATGGACGGGTTATCGCGGCGCCGGGCAAAACGGCTTCGATCCTACTGGACGTGATAGTAGTCCGTGAACACGACGACGTCGCCCTCGTCCAGCCCCGAGAGGTTCGCCGGGTCCCGCGGCGATACCCCCTCGGCGACGTGAGCGAGATACTCCTGTGCCGACTCGTCGAGTTCGTCGAAGTGACGCACTCGCGCGCTCTCGGGCACGGTGTCGGTCCGGTTCACGTCGTATTCTGCGTCGACGGCGCGTGCCATGTGCCAACGATTAGCATTAAGAATCATAAAGGTTTCGTCGGGGGCCGGTCGCGCGACGCCGTTCCTCGTCAGTGGTTCTCCTTGTAGACGTTCACCAGTTCCTGCATCGACTCCTTGGCGTCCCCGAACAGCATGTTCGTGTTGTCCTGGGCGAACAGCGGGTTGGGGACCCCGGAGAAGCCGGGGCTGAGACTCCGCTTGTTGACGATGACCGTCCGTGCCTCCCCGACGTTGAGGACGGGCATGCCGGCGATGGGGCCCGAGTCAGCGGTGTTCGCGGAGGGGTTCACGACGTCGTTGGCGCCGATGACGATCACCACGTCCGTCTGGGAGAACGTCGGGTTGATCTCCTCGAGGTCGCGGAGCTTCTCGTAGGGCACGTCGGCCTCCGCCAGCAGGACGTTCATGTGCCCGGGCATCCGGCCGGCGACGGGGTGGATGCCGAACTCCACGTCGACGTCGTTCTCGTCGAGCAGTTCGGCGAGTTCCGCGACGGCGTGTTGGGCCTGCGCGACGGCCATCCCGTAGCCCGGCACGATCACGACCCGCTGGGCGACGTCGAGGGTCATCTCCACTTCCTCCGTGGAGGTGGTGGTGATGTTCCCCTCGTAGATGTCCTCCATCTCCTCGCCGTCCCCGCCGCTCTCGCCGATGCCGCCGAAGAAGACGTTCGCCAGCGAGCGGTTCATCGACTCGCACATGATGACCGTGAGGATCAGTCCCGAGGCGCCGACGAGCGTCCCGGCGACGATCAGCACGGAGTTGCCGAGGACGAACCCCGTCGTGGCGGCCGCCAGCCCGGAGTAGGAGTTCAGCAGCGCGATGACCACCGGCATGTCCGCGCCGCCGATGGGGATCACCAGGAGGACGCCGAGGACCGACGCGGCGGCGACCAGCACCCAGTAGGAGGGCACCCACCCGGGCATCGGCCCGAACAGGTTCGGCCTGACGACGAGCTGGATGCCGGCGAGGACGGCGACGAGCAGGAAGACGCCCTTGACGACCTGTTCGCCGTCGTACCGGACCGCCGAGTCGTTGATCACGCCGTGGAGCTTGCCGGCTGCGACCATGCTCCCCCAGAACGTGACCGAGCCGATGATGCCCGCGAGCGCGGCCGTCGCCGTCACGCCGACGGCGAAGCTCCCCTCGGTGAACATCCCGGTCAGCTCCGCGCCGGCGACGAGCGCCGAGGCGCCGCCGCCGAACCCGTTGAACAGCCCGACGAGCTGGGGCATCTCCGTCGTCTCCACCGTGGCCGCCAGCCACCCGCCGATGGCCGTGCCGACGAGCAGCGCCGCGAACAGCAGGATCGGCGAGAGGATGTCGGTGTTGAGAACCGTCACCCCGACGGCGAGGGCCATGCCGCCGGCGGAGATGAGGTTCCCCCGCGGCGCCGTCCGCGGGTGCGTCATGTCGCGCAACCCCTGGATGAACAGCACGCTGGCGACGAGGTAGACGGCGGCGAGCGCCGCCTCCGGGAGCGGCAGGATGGCGGCCACGGTCAGTCACCCCCTCCGCTGCGGAACTGCTCCAGCATGCTGTTGGTCACGAGATAGCCGCCGACGACGTTGACCGTGGCCATGACCACCGCCAGGAAGCCCAGGATCGACGCGATCGTCCGCTCGCCCGACCCGGCCACGACGACCGACCCGATGAGCGTGATCCCCGAGATGGCGTTGGCGCCCGACATCAGCGGCGTGTGGAGGTTGGTCGGGATCTTCGTGATGATCTCGTAGCCCACGAACGCCGCGAGGACGAACAGCGTCAGGTTCCGGACGAACGCCGCGGCGCCGTCCGTCGCGAGGACGACCGTCGTGGCGTCGGTCATGGTCGCCTCCGATCACGCATCGGCCTCGTCCTCCGTGGGTTCGTCCGCCGCTTCGTCGTTCGTCTCCTCGTCGTCGTCGTCCTCGTGCGGTCGTCGTATCTCTCCATCGTGTGTGAGTAGCGTCGAGTCGATCACCTCGTCGTCGAGGTCGACGTCGACCTCGCCGTCCTCGACGAGCAGGTTCAGGAAGTTGTTCAGGTTGTTGGCGAACAGCTGGCTGGCCGTGTGAGAGACGGTCGAGGGGAGGTTCGTCGGCCCGAACACCGTCACGCCGTCGTGTTCGATCGTCTCCCCGGCCACCGTGGGTTCGCAGTTGCCGCCCGTCGGCGCCGACAGGTCGACGACGACCGACCCCGCGTCCATCCCCTCGATCATCTCGGTCGAGACGAGTTCCGGCGCGGGCGCCCCGGGGATGGCCGCGGTGGTGATCACTACGTCCGACTCCGGGACGACCCGTCCCAGTTCCTTGCGTTGCTGTTCGTAGAACTCCTCGCCCATCTCGATTGCGTACCCCTCGTCGTCGCCCGAGCCCTCGGTTTCGAGGTCGAGTTCCACGAAGTCCGCGCCGAGGCTCTCGACCTCCTGTTTCACCTCCAGCCGGATGTCGTAACCCTTCACCGAGGCGCCGAGTCGCTCCGCCGTCGCGATGGCCTTCAGCCCCGCGACCCCCGCGCCGATGACGAACACGTCCGCCGGGCGCACCGTCCCCGCGGCCGTCATCTCCAGCGGGAAGAGCTGCGGGAGCTGCTCGGCGGCGACCAGCACCGCCTTGTAGCCGCCGATGCTCGCCATCGAGGACAGCACGTCCATGCTCTGGGCGCGGCTGATCCGGGGCATCAGCTCCAGCGCGAAGGCGCTCACCCGCCGGTCGGCGAGTTCCTCGTACGACTCGTCCGCGAGGTCGTAGGGCCCGAGCGTCCCGACGACGATCTGTCCCTCCCGGTAGGGGTCCATCGGCTCGTCCTCGTTCGCGGCGAGTCCCCGAACCTGACAGATCACGTCGGCCCGCTCGAACACCGCGTCCCGCCCGTCGACCACCTCGCAGCCGACCGCCCGGTAGTCGTCGTCCGTCCAGTCGGAGCCGAGCCCCGCCCCGCTCGCGACGCACACGTCCAGCCCGCGGTCGATCAGTTTCTCCGCCACCGGCGGCGTGATCGCGACGCGCCGCTCCGCTGCGGCCGTCTCCGTCGGTACGCCGACGATCATGGTCGCGGTCCCCGACCCGTGACGCCGGGGGGCCGAGTCGTCCCCCCGGCGGCGTCGTCCTGCTGCCGATCCCTCCGCTGCGTGTTCACACGACCCGTGAGTTCAGTTGCCACACTACGTACCGCATTCGGACTGTTCACATAAATTCTCGGGACGTTTCGCGCGTCCGTCGGCGACGAGGCGGCCGTGATCGAAAACGAGGGTCGGTGGCCGGCGGCGCGGCCGGTTACTGTTCCTGTCTCGGGGCGAGGTCGTCGAGGTCCACGGACTTCTGGAGGAGGGCCTCCTTCTGGTCCGCGACGACGCGCTCCTCCTCCATCAGTCGCTTGTAGGCGCTCTGGGGCGAGAGGTCCCCGATGAGGACGCCGCCGACGATCTTGCCGTCCTTGAACGCCAGTCGGCGCCACTCCGTGTCGGAGTACTTGCGCTCGCACTCGTCGTCGCCGATGGTGGGGTGGCCGAAGGAGAGGAAGGGGAAATCGAAATGCGTGATGGAGTACGAGGAGACGAAGCGGAACGGTTCGGAGCCCGGATCGAGCATGTTCTTCGCGGCGGTCGTGCCCTGGGACTTGGCGCTGTCCCACGAGCCGTTCTGTGCGCGCTCGCCGAGGATGGTGTCGTGATACCGGGTGATGTCGCCCGCGGCGTAGATGTCCTCGACGTTCGTCCGCATGTACTCGTCGACCAGGATGCCGTCGTCGCATTCGACGCCCGTCCCCTGCAGGAGTTCGGTGTTGAAGGTCAGCCCGATGGCGATGCCGACGAAGTCGCCCTCGTAGCGGTCGCCGTTGGGGTCGATCGCCGCCGTCACGTGGCCGTCGTCGTCGGTCTCGAAGTGGTCGACGCCGCTCTGGAACACCGGCTCTACGCCGCGCTCGCGCATGGCCTCGTGGAGGATCTCCGCCCCCTCTACGGAGAGCGCGTAGCGCCACCAGCAGTCGCCGCGCATGAGGTAGTGTGCCTCGATGTCCTGTTCGCCACAGATGGCCGCCAGGTCGATGCCGAGCAGCCCCGCGCCGACGACGATGCCGGTGTCGGCCGCCTCGGCGTGGTCCCTGATCGCCCGGGCGTCCTGGAACGTCCAGAAGTGATGGATGCCTTCCGCGTCGCTGTTCTCGACGGGCAGTTGCGTCGGCGTCCCGCCCGTGGCGACGAGGAGTTTGTCGTACTCGATGATCTCGTCCTCGTGGGTTCGCAGTCGATGACCGTCGGGGTCGATGTTCGTGACCAGCGTGTCGAGGCGGAGGTCGATGTCCCGGTCCTCGTACCACGACGGCTCGTGGATCGAGATGGGCATCTCGGGCAGTTTCCCCTTGGCGAACTCCTTGATGAGAATTCGGTTGTAGAGGGCCTCGCCCTCGTCGGTGATGACGGTGATCTCGGCGTCCGGCGCCTCGTCGCGGAGCGTTTCGGCGGCCGAACTCCCCGCGATTCCATCGCCGATGATCACATACGACTTGGTCATACCCGGAACTTTGGGGGTACGGGTTAATGTCGGTTGCTATCCGCGAAATTCGCCTCTACCCCGGGGGCGGCGGGCGCCTCGACGGCTCGTAGCCCGACCGCCCCGTCGCCTTCTTTTACGTCGGGACCGTAGCCGTCCCCGATGAAACTGAAACAGAACGTCCGACATTTCGCGGCGCGGCAGGCGTTGACGCTCCCGGTGGTCGGGGAGAGGGTCAACGACAAGCTGGTGGACCTGCATACGCGGGTGTTCTCGGAGAAGGCCGACGCGGACCACCGGGAGGAACGCACGGACTTCCTGGACGACTTCTTCGACGCGACCATGGACACGTACCTCGCGGGGCTGAACGAGGGATTCACCGAGGCGGAAGCCCGTGAGATCACGCATATACAGGCGAACTTTGCCTTCTTCAACCGGGGATGGGTCGAAATGATGGAGTTCCCGACCGACGAGGTAGCGGACCACTACGAGCGGTACGCGGACTTCTTCGAGCGACACGGGATCACCATCGACGATCCGCTCGGCGAGTTTCGGCCGCCGGCGGGGATCGCGGAGGCGCCGTCGACCCCGGAGAAGTTGGACGAGCCGGAACACCCCCACGCGGAGGGCGGGTTCGCGGACGACGTCTACGTCGAGACCGAGGACGGCGTCGTGGTCGGCGGGCGGGAGGAACCGGAGGACGTCGACGTGGACAAGGCACCGGGCGCGTAGGCGGCCGACGCGACGTCCCCCGCCTCACGACCGGCGACCGCGGCGCTCCCCGTCGGTCGGGGGGCTACTCCCCGGCGATCCGATCGGCACACTCGAAGCCGGCGACGACCCCGCCGTTCAGGCTCCGCTCGGGATACTGCGCCCGACTCGCCATCCCCGCGTAGTAGACCCCGTCGGCCACTTCCTCCTCCAGGTCGTACGGCACCACCATCTCCAGATAGCCCCGCTCGTACACCGGCGCGGCCCGCGGGTTCCGCGCCACCCGGAACTCCCGGACCGACGACCGGTCGAAGGCGGGAAACATCTCCCCGACGTGATCCAGCCACGTCTCCCGCAGTTCCGCGTCGTCCATCCGCCAGACGGCCTCCTCCGGGCGCTGGACGTAACTCGCGACGTAGAGCAGGTGGTCACCGCCGTATCGCTCCGGCGGCACGAAGTTCGTGTGTTCGATGAGCGCGCCGAACGGGGCGTCGTGGGCGACGTTGAGCCAGTAGGTCTCCGTGAGCTGTTCGTCCATCGTCACCACGGCACACACGGCGCCCTGGAAGTCGACGTCGCAGGCGTAGCCCGTGAGCGATTCGAGGACGTTCGGCATCGTCGCGACGACGACGCCGTCGGTCTCGCGGGTTTCGGTTCCCGATTCGGTCTCGACGGTGATCGAGTCGACCGCGCCGTCCGTCACGCCGAGGTCGACCGCGCGGCTCCCCGTCTCGATGTGTTCCCGGCCCACCGCGTCGACCAGAGCGTCGATCAGGACCGCGAACCCGCCCTCGAAGTAGCCGAGGATCTCCCCCCGTCGCAGGTCGCGTTCGCCGCGGAACTTGATGCGGCCGAGCAGCCACGCGGCGCTCACGTCCTCCTTGCGGTCGCCGAACTTCGCGTCGAGCAGCGGTTCGAAGAAGTTCTCGTAGACGCCGCGGGTGGTGTGGTCGAGGAGGAAGCGCTTGATCGGGACGTCCTCGAACGCCTCCAGGTCGTCGTAGGTGTCGAACCGGGGACGGCCGCCGCGAACGTCGATTTCGAGGGTCAGGAGCCCCAGTCGGAGCGTGTCGTAGAGGCTCAGGTGGGGGTAGGCGGCGATCTGTGGCAGGGTGTCCAGCGGGTGGACGATCCCGTCGACGTAGTAGGCGTTCTTGCCCACCCGCCACTCCACCCGGTCGCCGAGGCCGAGTTCCCCGGCCAGGTCGACGATGGTCTCCTCCGACTTCGAGAGGTGGTGGTAGAACTTCTCGACGTCGTCGCCGGCGGTGGGGTAGGTGGCCGCCAGCCCCCCCAGGTCGTCGCTCGCCTCCAGCACCGTCGCCTCGTGGCCGTGCCCCTGGAGTCGGTAGGCGGCGGCCAGTCCGGCGATGCCGCCGCCGACCACGTGGATCATGCGCTTTCTCCGCCGACCGCGGGTAAGTCGTTTGTGGATCAGGCGCCGACGCCCGGATCGGTCAGGTCCGCCGCCAGCACGAAGTCGGGGTCGCCGCTCACGTCCGCCCGCACCGCCGCCGCGTCGGTGACGAACCGGGGGGTCTCCGGCACCAGCAGCCGCGCCCGGTCCGCGTCGAGGCGGGCGGCGTCCCGGGCGACGGCGGCGACGAGGCTCCTGGCGGCGTCGAGGTCCGCCCACGCGCCGACCGCGTACTCGGTCCAGCGGTCGCCGTCGTCGCCCGTCTCGAACACCCGGCTTCGGAGGGTCAGTCCCCGCGTCCCGCCCTCGCCGACCACGAACAGGCCGTCGGTCTCGGCCGCCCGCTCCAGGTCCCGGGGCCGGAGTTCCGAGAGCGTCCACGCCGCCGCGGGGTCGACGGTCAGCCCGCGCAGGTGGTCGCGGGCGTCGCTCCCGGTCCAGAACGCCCACCCCGCGTTCGGGTCGCCCGTCACCGCGAGAGCCGGGTCGGCGTCGGCGTCCGGCGTCACCTCGGCCCACCGGAACTCCGTGCAGGGATCGAAGCCGAGACTCCGCGCGAGGCCGAGGCTGGCGGCGTTCCACGAGAAGACGAGGTTGCGACAGACCGCCGCGCCCCGATCCCGTGCCCACGTCAACACGGCGTCCGTGAGCTGCCGGGCCAGCCCCCGGTCACGGTAGTCGGGGTGGACGCGCAGTCCCTGTACCCACGACTCCCAGTCCGAGAGTTCGACCCCCTGGATCACGCCCACCGCCTCGCCGCCGTCGTCGGCGACGAGCGTGTGGCTGGTCTCGCCGTCGTCGGCCGCCCACTCCCGGAAGGTCCGGGGGAGGTAATCCTCCAGTTCCCGGTCGGGCCACGTCTCGCGCGTGAAGGCGGCGACGGCCTCGTGGTCGTCGACCCGCGCCGGCCGCAGGGTCAGGTCCACGGCACCGACCGGTCCTGCAGTTCGCCGGCCAGCGACTCGCGCATCGCCGCGGCCGGATCCGACCGGTTCGCGAGCGCCCACATCAGCTTCGCCGTCGCCGTCTCCGGCAGCGTGTCGCCCGCCTCGACGACGCCCGCGTCCAGCAGGTCCCGACCGGTGTCGTACACCCGGTCGCAGACCCGCCCCTCGAGACACTGGCTCGTCATGGCCACGACGGTGCCCGCCTCGATCAGTTCCTCGATCCGGTCGATCCAGTCGGTGGCGACGTGGCCGAGTCCCGTCCCCTCGATCACGACGCCCGCGGCGTCGTCGAGGTGGTCCAGGGCGGCGGGGTTCATCCCCGGCGTGAACTTCACGAGTTCGACGCTCGTCTCCAGGTCGGACGCGATGTCGAGGTCAGCCTCGCCGCGCTCGGGACCGTCGCGCCGGAAGCTCACGGTTTCGGTCCCGTAGTCGACGCGGCCGACCGGCTTCGCGCCGACCGTCTCGAAGGCGTCCCGGCGCGAGGTGTGGTTCTTGCGCACGCGGGTGGCGCGGTGGAGCGCACAGGCGTCGTCGCTCGACGACTCGTGCATGCAGACCAGCACCTCCGCGCGGTCGCTCGTGGCGGCCTCGACGGCACAGACCGCGTTCATCACGTTGTCGCTGGAGGGACGGTCCGCCGAGCGCTGGCTGCCGGTGAAGACGACCGGGACGGGGGTGTCGAGCATGAACGCGAGCGCCGAGGCGGTGTACTGCATCGTGTCGGTGCCGTGCATGACGACGACGCCGTCGGCACCGGCCTCGACCTCCTCGTGGACCGCGCGGGCGAGGTCCTGCCACACCGCGGGCGTCATGTTCTCCGAGAGGATGTTGGCGACGACGCGGCCGCGGTAGTTGGCCCGGCCCGCGAGGTCCGGCACCGCCCGGAGGACGTCCTCGGCGTCGAACTGTGCGGTCACCGCGCCGGTCCGGTAGTCGACCGTCGACGCGATGGTGCCCCCGGTCGAGATGAGCGAGACGGTCGGCAGGTCGTCGTCGAACTCGACGGTCGAGTCGCCCTCCTCGTCGTCCGCCCCCTCGACGTCGTAGACGTCGCGTTCCAGCACCTCGATCGCCGCGTCCTCGCGGTCGATGCCGACGTTGTAGCCGCCGGCTAGCTTCACGACGAGGTGGTCGGCCGTCGTCGAGGGCATGAGGACCCCCTCGTTCTCGACGCTCCCGCGTTCGACGCGGACGCGATCCCCTGGGTTCATACACCGCGGTACCGGCCGCGCGGACTTGAATCCACTCGTCTCGGCGCAAGCCACTTGCCGCTCCCACCCCGAGACCCCGTATGCGCCGTCCCGAACGCCCACACACCGCCGGCGACGAGGCCGAGACCGAGGAGTCGACCGGCCGCCTCGCCGGCCTCCGCCGTCGCCTCGGCGGCCTCTTCGCCGTCCGACCGTTCCTCCTCGCTCTCGTCCTCTCGGTCGCCGGCCTCGTCGTCGGCGGGAGCGTCCCCGTCGTCGGCGCCCTCGGTCGCTTCCTCGGCGTCGCCCTCGCCGGGTTCGTCCTCGCCTTCGTCGTCTCCGAGCGCCGGTACGCCGAGGCCGGCCTCGCCGGCGCGCTCACGGGCGGGGTCGGGGTCGTCCTCTCGGCCGTCGACGTGGCGCTCCTCCCCGTCGTCGCCGACTACGGCCTCCAGGTCGCGGGCGTCGGCACGACCGCCGGCCTGGCCGCCGGAATCGTCGGCCACTACTTCGGCCGGGACCTCCGGGCCGGCCTGACGCGGGAGCTATCGTAGCGAGTGACCGGCATCGCACATCTGATCGGACGCCGTACTGCGATCGGATGTGCAACCAGCTTCAATCGCTACGCTATGAGCGAGCGACCCGCCACTCGTCGCCGCGACGGGCGAGGACTCCCCGATCCGCGAGCGTGGTGAGCGCTCCCTGTACCGCGTCCGTCGGGGCGTCGACCGCTTCGACGACCTCCTCCGTGGTGTCCGCGCCCGTCGCCACGGCCGCCAGCACCTCGGCGTGAAAGCGGTTGTCGGCGTCGACGCCGAGGTGGTCGTCCAGCCGGTCCAGGACCTCCGTGATCCGGCCGTACACCCACCGCTGGGCCAGCGAGAGTTCGTTTTCCAGCGCCTGTAACCTCTGGAACGCGGTCGCGAGGTCCTGTACGTCGTCGTCGGTTTCGCCCGGCGCGTCGAGCGAGACGTGCCGACACCGGCCGTCCATGTCGAGGCTCGGGCTCGCGGGATAGGCACTCTTGGCGCCGAAGCCGTACGGCGAGACGCTCACCTCCAGTCGGAGGTTCCGGGAGATGTGGAAGTACTTCCGGCGCTGGTCGTCCGTGTGGCTCTCGACCAGCCCCGCCTCCTCCAACTTCCGGAGGTGGTCGATCACCGCCTTCGGGCTCACCCCGAGATACTCGCTGATCTCGGTGACATAACAGGGCTTTCGAGCCAGGAGTCGCAGGATCCGCCGGCGGTTCTCGTTGCCGAGGAGGTCGAGTAGTACCGCCGAGTCCATGACGTCAGGTAAGCGTCGGTGGGTGAAAAGGGCTGCGTGTGTCACCCCGCCGGCGCGAAGACCACCAGCGCCGTGCTGTCCTCGACCGCCGCCGGCGACACCTCCCGGTCCCCGCTGAATCGGATCACCTCCCCCGCGCGGAGGTCGTAGGTCTCGTCGTCGAGGTCGAGTTCGAGCCGGCCGTCGAGCAGGTGGAGGACGACGTGCGTTCCCTCGTGGGTGTGTCGGGGCACCGCCTCCCCGGCGTCGAGTTCGAGTCGCACTGCCCGGGGGCGACGCGTCTCGAACACCTCGGCGTGCGGGTGGCCGTCCAGGTCGGTGAGCGTGGTTCGTTCGGGCACAGCGGGGGTTCGTCCGCCCCCGCCCTAAGCCACGCCCCGATCCAGTTCGCGTCGCGGGCACCGTTTTTGTACTCGCCTCGCGTACGTGTCGGTATGGTAGACCGTATCCTCGTCCCCTTCGACGGCACGCCGCAGTCCGAGGCGGCGCTGCGGTTCGTGGTCTCGGAGTGGCCCGACGCGGACGTCACGCTCCTCTACGTCGTCGACCCGGTCACGTCCGGGTTCGCACAGCGTGCCTTCCCCGGGAGTTCGGAGACGTGGTACGAGCGCGCCCGCGAAACCGCACAGGAACAGTTCGACGCGGCCCGCGAACTGGCCGGTCGGCCGCTCGACACCCGGATCGAGGTGGGAAGCCCCGCCCGCGTCGCCGTCGAGGTGGCGGGCGAGGACCGGTTCGATCACGTCGTCCTCGGGAGTCACGGCCGAGAGGGGGTTTCACGCATCCTCCTCGGGAGCGTCGCCGAGGACGTCGTCCGCCGCTCGCCCGTCCCGGTGACCGTCGTTCGGTAGTCCGCGAACGGTTCACACCCGGCGAGTTCGGCCGCCTTCCGCCGGTACTTGTCCGTCGAACCCCTGGGGACGGTGATGGAGTTCGACGACGTCATTCACACTCGACGATCCGTCCACCAGTATTCCGACGCCGACATCGACGAGGAGACGCTGTACGACCTCTTCGAGGACGTGCGCTTCGCGCCCTCCTCGTTCAACCTCCAGCCGTGGGAGTTCCTCGTGGTGCGTGGCGATGACCTCGACCGCCTGCAGTCGGTCGCCTACGGCCAGGAACACGTCACCGACGCCGCGGCCGCGGTGGTGGTCCTCGGGACGCTGGACCCGAGCGATCACGCCGAGCGCGTCACGCGGGACCTGCTGGAGAAGGGCTACCTCCCCGACGAGGAGGCGGCCGAGGCCCGCCTCGACAGCGTCGAGGGCCTCGCGAACGCCGACGAGGAGACGCGCCGCGTCTGGACGGTCCAGAGCTGTACCCTCGCGACCATGGCGCTCATGCACGCCGCCTGGAACCGCGGCATCGCCTCCTGTCCGATGGGCGGCTACGACGCCGACGCCGTCCACGAGGAGTTCGACGTGCCCGCCGACTACGAACCCGTCTGTCTCGTCACGCTCGGCTACCCCGAGGACGAGGCCGCCGACATCGAGCGACCGCGGAAGTTCCGCCGGCCGGCCGATGAGTTCGTCCACCTCGACGGCTTCGACCCGGTCGCCCGCGAGTCGCCCGCGACCGCCGACGACTAGAAGATGTTCGCCTGCCGGTAGACGCTGAGCCCCTCGTTCGTGATCTCGTAGGGCTTGGTCTCCCGGGAGTGGTTCGCGTCGCGTATCTTCTGTATCTCGACCGCCAGCCGCGTCTCCTGGAAGTCCGACGCGCGGACGTACTGGAGGACGAACACCGCGTCCGCCAGATACTCGATGATCCCGTACCGCGAGTTGTAGGGGTTGTCGCCGCTGGCCTCGCTGGTCACGAGCGTCGTCACGCCCGCCTCCTTGAGCGAGCGGGTGAACTGGTACACCTCGCTCCGCCGGTCCGACGGGTGGTCGTACATCATCTCCAGGAGCGACACGGAGTCGAGGACGAGACGGTCGGCGCCGAACTCCTTCACCAGGTCCGGCAGGTCGCTCCGGATGCTGGCCAGACTGTTCGCCATCTCGACCGGATCGAGGTGGACGACGGCGAGTCGTCCCTCGTCGGCGTACTCCGCGAACGACCAGCCCTTCTCCCGGGCGGTGTCGTAGATGCGGTCCGTGCTCTCCTCCAGGGTCACGTAGACGCCCCGCTTGCCGTCGGCCAGCGCCCGGTTGAGAAACTGGAGGCCGAAGGTCGTCTTCCCGGTCCCCGCCGACCCGATGACCGAGATGAGCGAGCGCCGCGGGACGCCCCCGAGGATCATGTCGTCGAGGCCTTCGATCCCGAGGTCGATCCGATCGATCGCCGACTCGAACTCCTCGTCGTCGAACGGGTCGGCGGACCCGCCCTCGGGGCCGCCACCCGGACCGCCGCCCGGACCCTCCGGCCCCGAACCGAACGCCCCACCGCCGCCGACCCCGCCCGCGGGATCCGGCGCGTTCTCGAAGGCGCTCGCGAAATCCTGGTCGAACGGCGAACCACCGCCGTCGTCCTCGGTGCCCTCGTCGCCGAGTCCGGAGAACGCGTCGCTGGGGGGGTCGGTCGGGACGTCCGCCTCCTCGGTCCCGGCCGACTCCGCCCCGGTCGCCGACCGGTCGTCGGCCTCCCCGTCGGTCGCCGACTGGTCGTCGGTTTCCCCGTCTGTCGCCGACCGGTCGTCGGTTTCCCCGTCTGTCGCCGACCGGTCGTCGTCGGCCTCCTCGTCCGGCTCACCGACGGCTCGTTCGAACCAGTCGTCGTCCTCGCTCATGGGCGCTCACGCCCACCCGGCCGCCGACGGTGGCCACTTCCGACGGTTCTCCCCGCGTGTTTCGCCATCGAGGGTGACTCCGGCCGGAGATGCCATGAATGTTGTCCGTTCGGTGGGCTTTTTTTCTCACGGGGCGAGGGCGGGGTATGTACGTCGGTCTCGTCGCCCAGAAGGACAACAGTCGGGCGGCCTTTCTCGCCGCGGAGTTGCGACGCCGACTCCGGAACGAGGGCGTGACGGTGGCGGTCGACACCACCACCGCCGAGACGCTCGACCTGGAGGGCACGCCGATCGAGGCGTTCGACGGCTGTGACCTCGTGGTCAGCATCGGCGGCGACGGCACCTTCCTCTTTGCCGCCCGCGGCGCCGACGGTACGCCGATCCTCGGGGTCAACCTCGGCGAGGTGGGCTTTCTCAACGCGGTCGGCCCCGAGGAGGCCGTCGAGGTCGTCCTCGACGAGGTGGCGGCCTTCCGCGCCGGGGAGATGTCGGTGCGCGAGACGCCGCGACTGGCCGCCAGCGGCGACGACTGGACCGCGCCGCCGGTCACGAACGAGGTCGTGGTCCAGGGACCCATCCGCGGCCCCGGCGGCGGCGTCGAGGTGGACGTCCGGATCGACGGCGCGCGCTACTCGGCCGGTCCCGCCGACGGCGTCCTCGTGGCCACGCCGACCGGCAGCACGGCCTACAACCTCAGCGAGTCCGGGCCGCTCGTGCATCCGGGCGTCGAGGCCATCGTCGTCAACGAGATGTGTGCGAGCGAGGGCATGCCGCCGCTCGTGGTCGGTCCGGACAGCACGGTTGGCGTGACCGTCGAGAACGCCGACCGGGCGGTCGTCGTCGGCGACGGGCGGGTCCTCCGAGAACTCGACCCGCCCACGGCGGTCGACGTCGGCCGAGCCGACTCGCCGAT
This sequence comes from Haloplanus sp. GDY1, assembly GCF_023703775.1. Lineage (NCBI taxonomy): Archaea > Methanobacteriati > Methanobacteriota > Halobacteria > Halobacteriales > Haloferacaceae > Haloplanus > Haloplanus halophilus. The sequence goes on from NZ_CP098514.1 coordinate 2,943,038, forward strand.
GCGCGTCGCCGGGCCGACCGCGGATTTCTTCGAGGCGCTGGGCAAACTCGACTAGCGGAGCGACCGCGCGTCGGTCGCTACTCGCCGCCCCACTGGGTCTGCCGCTTGGGGCGGTCCGAGGTGGCCTGCACGTCGATGGGGTCGTCGTGGTGGCGCAGCCCCTCCAGAACGGCCTTCGCGGAGGCGTGCGTCGAGAAGTAGGTCACGTCCTCCTCGACGGCGACTTCGAGGGCCTCGCGGTTCCGCGAGACGATGACGTCCACCTCGCCGGCGCGGATCGCCGAGCGCAGGTCGTCGAACTCCTGCACGTCGAAGTACTCCCCGAAGCCGTCGAGCAGGGCCTGTCCCTCCTCGGTGTCGGGACCGGGGAACTCCGCCGCCGAGAGGTCGACGACGGCGACCCCTTCGGTCGGGATGGGCTTGCCCGTCGCCGACTGGGCCTTCTCGTAGGCCTTGCCGAAGTGTTCGGCCGTGCCCATCACCTCGCCGGTCGATTTCATCTCGGGGCCGAGGCGCGGGTCGCTCCCCTCCAGGCGGTCGAAAGGCAGGACGACCTCCTTGACGCTCACCTTCTCGGGGACCTGCTCCTGGACGTCGAGGTCGTCGAGGTCGTACCCCGCCATCACCTTCGCCGCGAGTTTGGCGATGGGGACGCCCGTCGCCTTCGAGACGAAGGGGACCGTCCGCGAGGACCGCGGGTTGGCCTCGAGGACGTACACCGTACCGTCCTTCACGGCCAACTGGACGTTCAGGAGGCCGACGGTGTCGAGTTCGCGCGCGATCTCGACGGTCACCTCGCGCACGCGGTCCATCACGTCGAGCACCTCGTCGGCCTGGGGCGGGATCATGCACGCCGAGTCGCCGGAGTGGACGCCGGCGGACTCGACGTGTTCCATCACGCCGCCGACGATCACGTCCTCGCCGTCGGCGACGGCGTCGACGTCCAGTTCCACCGCGTCGGCGAGGAACTCGTCGATGAGGATCGGCTTGTCCGGCGAGACGCGAACGGCCTCCTCGATGTACTCCTTCAGTTCCTCGTCGTCGTACACGACGTCCATCGCGCGGCCGCCGAGGACGTAGGAGGGACGCACGAGGACGGGGTAGCCGATGTCGCTCGCGAGTTCGAGCGCCTCGGCCTCGCTGGTCGCGGAGCCGCCCTCCGGCTGGGCGATGCCGCGCTCGTCCATCAGGCGGTTGAACCGGTCGCGGTCCTCCGCGAGGTCCATGGCGTCGACGCTGGTGCCGAGGATCTCACAGTCGAGGCCGCGACGCTCCAGTTCCGCCTCCAGCGGGTGGCCGATGTTGACCGAGGTCTGGCCGCCGAACTGCACCATCACGCCGTCGGCGTCCGCGGCCTCGATCACGTCCGCCACCTCCTCGGCGGTGATCGGCTCGAAGAAGAGGCCGTCGGAGGTGTCGTAGTCCGTCGACACCGTCTCGGGGTTGTTGTTGACGACGTGGGCGTCGATGCCCTCCTCGCGGAGCGCCTGGATGGCGTGGACCGAACAGTAGTCGAACTCCACGCCCTGCCCGATGCGGATGGGGCCGCCGCCGACGACCACGACGCTCTCGACGTCGCGGTCGACGCGGAGTTCGCCCGCCGCCGCGTCGCCCTCGAAGGGCCCGGTGACGAACTCGGGCTTGCGCGAGGAGTAGTAGTACGGCGTCTGGGCCGCGAACTCGCCGGCACAGGTGTCGACCTGCTTGTAGGTCCGCCCCGGCACCTCGGTTTCGACGCTTCCCACGTCGGCGCCGGCGGTCGCCGCGATTTCGGCGTTGGTGACGCCCTTGATCGCCGCTTCGGTGAAGTCGCCCTCGGCGGCCGCCGTGACCGCGTCGGAGATGCGCCTGAACCGCTCGACGTACCACTCCTTGATGTCGGTCAACTCGACGACCTCGTCGACCGTGTAGCCGCGGTCGAACGCCTCGAAGATGGCGTAGGGGCGATCCGGCGTCGGCCGCACCAGATACTCCGACTCCAGTTCCTCGTCGTCGACGTCGGCCCAGTCGACCGCCGGGTCGTACTCCGAGGAGCGAAGCGCCTTCAGCAGCGACTCCTCGAAGGTCCGCCCGATGGACATGGCCTCGCCCGTCGACTTCATCGCCGGGCCGAGCGTGAAGTCGACGTCGTCGAACTTGTCCTTCGGCCACCGGGGCACCTTCGTCACCACGTAGTCGATGGCGGGTTCGAACGCCGCGGTCGTCTCGCCGGTGATCTCGTTTTCGATCTCGTGGAGGCGCTTGCCCAGCGCCACCTTCGCGGTCACGCGGGCGATTGGGTAGCCCGTCGCCTTCGAGGCGAGCGCGGAGGACCGGGACACGCGGGGGTTGACCTCGACCACCCGGTACTCGCCGCCGGGGGTGCCGTCGTCGTGCCACGCGAACTGGATGTTACAGCCGCCCTGAATACCCAGTTCCCGGATGACTTCGAGCGCGGCGTCGCGCATCTCCTGGTGGCCTTCGTCGGGGATCACCTGCGAGGGCGTGACGACGACGGATTCGCCCGTGTGGATGCCCATCGGGTCGATGTTCTCCATGTTGCAGATGATGATCGTCGAGTCGTCGGCGTCGCGCATCACCTCGTACTCCAGTTCGACCCAGCCGGCGATGGACTCGGTGATGAGCACCTCGTCGTTCCGCGAGAGGCGGAGCCCCTTCCGGACGCGCTCGACCAGCTTGTCCATGTCGTCGACGACGCCCGACCCCGACCCGCCGAGGGTGTAGGTCGTGCGCGCGATGACGGGGAGGCCACCGACCTCGTCGACGGCGGCCCCCACGCGGTCACGCAGCGCGTCCTCGCTCATGGTCTCGGCGGACTCGTCGTCCTCCAGGGAGATGACGGTGGAGGCGGGCACCGGCTGACCGATGTTCTCCATCCGCTGGCGGAAGAGGTCGCGGTCCTCGGTCGCGTAGATGGTGTCGAGGGGAGTGCCCATGATCTCCACGTCGTGTTCCTCCAGCACCCCCTCCTCGGCGAGTTCGGCGGTGACGTTGAGCCCCGTCTGTCCGCCCAGCCCGGCGATCACGCCGTCGGGCTGTTCCTGGCGGATGATCTCCGAGATGGCCTCGGTCGTGATGGGTTCGATGTACACCCGATCGGCCATCTCCGGGTCCGTCATGATCGTCGCGGGGTTCGAGTTGACGAGGACGACCCGAGCGCCCTCCTCCTGCAGGGCTCGGCAGGCCTGCGCGCCCGAGTAGTCGAACTCGGCGGCCTGTCCGATCTGGATCGGGCCGCTTCCGATCAACAGTATGGTCCGGTTCTCGGATTCGGTGGCGGGACTCCCCGCCACGGTGGCCTCGTCGGTCATCATCGGATCCGAGTCCGCACATCGTAATAAGCCCGACGAAATGATACGAGATACGCAACTAAATTACGGATTTCGAAATCCCCACGCGTGTCGGAGGGGCTCTCCCGCCGCCGGGGAGCGTCCGTGGGACGGCCGATCCCGGCGTCGTGCGACGCTCAGGTGTTCAGCCGGTAGCGGTACGGACTCCCCTGGAGCACTTCCACCTCGCCCTCTTCGGCCCAGCGACCCAGGACGGTCGCGACGCGGTGGGCGCTCTCGAACTCCTCGTGCTCCTCCAGCAACGACAGGATCTCGCGGGCGGTCAACGGCTCGTCGGCCTCGGAGAGCACGCCCCGAAGCTGCTCGTACTGCGTCGATTGGGGGCGCATACGTCCTACAACGGCCGGGAACGCCTTAGTGTTCAGTGAGACGACCGTCCGACGGCTGTCAGACGTAGACGTCGTCGGCGTCCAGGTCCCGCTCCTCGCGGTACTGGTCGACGAACGTCGCCACGTCGAACTCGAGCATCCGTCGTTCGAACTCCTGGATCGTGTCGTCGTCCTCGGCGTGGCTGACCGCGTGCTCCATCAGTTCGATCACGAGTTCGACGACGACTTCGTGGAGGCGACGGGCGTCGAACTCCGTCACCCACAGCAGCGCGTAGCCGACGTCACCCTCCTCGCTGAGGTCCGCCGTCGCCACCTTCGCCGGGAACTCCTCGAGGACGACCCCGAGCAGGTGGGGCGTGTCGAACTCCGGCATCTCCTCGCTGGTCGTCTCGACCGTCTCCCGCAACACCTCGACCAGGAACTCCGGCAGGAACCGCTCCGGTGGGTGGACGTCCATCACGACGGCGTGCGCGTCGCCACAGGGGCACTCGAACTCCCGCATCCCCAGGTCGAACTCCGTGACGGGAACGGACTCCCCGCAGGGGAGGTCGATCTCGCGCGTGTCGCCGGGGACTCCCGGGTTCGTCATACGTCCGGTTGCGCCCTCGCCCGGTTAAACGTCGCGCTCCTCACCGCTCGGCCGTCACCCACAACACGGGCCCCACGACCAGCAGGACGATGCCGAGAAACAGGTAGTGCATCGGCGCCAGCGCCTGCGGCGTCATGATGAACACGAGGCCGAACACGGTCACGTTGGCGGCGATGATCCGCCTCGACTTCAGGGGAAGCGTCCCGACCGTGGCGAGGATGAAGATCAACAGCAGGGCCTGCCCGACGTTGTACTGGAGCAGGAAACCGTCGATGACCTGTAACGGGAGCATTCGTACTCACAACTCGCCCGGAATCGGCCATTAAAGTTCCGTTTACGGTCGGGCGTCGGCGACCGCTACTCCCCGCGGCCGCTCGGTCCGGTGATGTCCAGCGGCCTGATCCACCCCCACCACAGCACGACGACCATCGATCCGTAGCCGAGCACGAACACGACGGATCCGAGGGTGTCGTACCCCTGCTCGTGGAGTAGTGCGCGAGCGATCCCCGAGCCCCCGATGCCGACCACGAGCAGGGCGATGACCAGCAGGACGTCCCGGCTCAGAAACGCGTCGGTGTCCATGGCGCCACGTAGAACCCCGTCGCTACTGATACTGACGGTTTCGAGAACGGGCCGCGACGCCGCTTACTGCGGCGCGGTGGCGCGGGCGATGGTGTTCGTCGACCCGCCGTTCGGGTTCGTCCAGACCACGCGGATCGTCTCGCCGGCGTCGACCTCGTTGTAGTTGGCGGTGTCGCCGGCGCTGATGGTGGCGTTGGGGAAGGGACTGGATTGATTCACGTCGCCGGCGTCGCCGTCGACGTCGATATCGGCGGCCTCGAGCGTCTCGCCGCCCTCGTGGGTGAGGTTGACGTAGTCGTCCGCCCCGCCGCCGAAGCCGTCGTCGCCCGTGTCCGAGAACTCGAAACTGAAGCTGGCTTGCGGTGCGCTGTCACTCACCTGGTCACCGAGTCCGAGGACGAACGTACCGATGACGGCGGCGAGGATGACGGTGATGGCCACCATCAGAATCACGCCGATGACCGGGCTGACCGCCCGATCCTCCGTCAGTAGGGTCTTGAGTTGCATGGGTGTGGGACACGCCGGGCCGGAGCCGAGGAGACGCCCCTCCCGTGCAGCCCCACGTCGACGTGTGTGGGACGCGAAACGCGGCGGCGAGTCATAAGTCCGCCCCGCAAATTATCACGGGAGATACTAATTTCGGCTGCTCCCCGAGAGCCTGCGGCTCACCGGCGTCGGCGTCGAAAGAATGGCGGTGTCGCGGCGTCGGTTACTGCGGCGCGGTGGCGCGGGCGATGGTGTTGGTGCTGCCGCCGGCGGGGTTGGTCCAGATGACGCGGATGGTCTCGCCGGGGTTGACGCCGCTGAACGTCGAGGAGTTCCCGGCCGAGATGGTGTCACCGGAGAAGGTGGCCCCATTAGGTGTCCCGTTGCTCCCCTCGACGGCGATGTTGCTGCTCTCCAGCGTCTCGCCACCCTCGTGGGTGATCGTTACCTCGCTGTCGTTCATGTCGAAGTCGAAGCTGAAGCTGGCCTGCGGTGCGCTCTCGCTCACTTGATCGCCGAGTCCGAGGACGAACGTGCCGATGACGGCGGCGAGGATGACGGTGATGGCCACCATCAGGATGACGCCGATCACCGGACTCACCGCCCGATCCTCCGTCAGTAGTTCCTTGAAGTTCATGGTTAAGTGACACGCCGGGCCGGAGCCGGGGGGATCGATGCTCCCGCACGGACACGCGTCGACGTGGTGTGCGACCGAAGGCGGTGCTGGATGATAAATCTCGCCCGTCAATTATCGATATTGATATCTGGGCGCGTGGTCCTCCCGCGGACACGCGACGGCCGATCCGTCGGCGAGCCGGCGGCTCACCGGGTCGGATGCGTCGAAAGAATGGCGGTGTCGCGGCGTCGGTTACTGCGGCGCGGTGGCGCGGGCGATGGTGTTGGTGCTGCCGCCGGCGGGGTTGGTCCAGATGACGCGGATGGTCTCGCCGGAGTTGACCTCGTTGTAACTGGCCCCGTCTCCCGCGCTGATCGTGGCGTTGGGGAAGGGGCTGGATTGGTTCACGCCCCCGTCGCTCCCGTCGACCTCGATGCTGGACTTCTCGAGGGTCTCGCCGCCTTCGTGGGTGAGGTTCACGTAGTCGCTGCTACCGCCGTTGAAGCCGTTACCCCCTCCCGCAGAGAAGTCGAAGCTGAAGCTGGCCTGCGGTGCGCTCTCGCTCACTTGGTCGCCGAGTCCGAGGACGAACGTTCCGATGACGGCGGCGAGGATGACGGTGATGGCCACCATCAGGATGACGCCGATCACCGGACTCACCGCCCGATCCTCCGTCAGTAGTTCCTTGAAATTCATGGTTGTCTTGACACGCCGGGCCGGAGCCGGGGGGATCGATGCTCCCGCACGGACACGCGTCGACGTGTTCGGTGGATCCTCGGCTTCCCGAGTTTTAAATCAAGCGGCCAATTCTCAGACAGAATAATTAGATGGATGACACGTCTGCGGTCGGCGGATCGTCTGGGTGACCCACCGGTAAACCGTGAGGATCGCCCGTATCAGTAGCTCCGCTCTTTCGGCTCGTAGGTCTTCGCTTCGCCCTCCAGCACGACCGGCTTGTACCAGAGTTCGGGCGCCCCGTCCGACCAGGAGACCATCGTGTGTTTGAGCCACTCGTCGTCGCGGCGCTCCTGGTGTTCCTTGCGCCAGTGGGCGCCCCGGAACTCCTCGCGGGCGAGCGCCCCGACGGTGATCATCTCGGCGATGTCCAGCAGGTTGCGCGTCTCGATGGTCTGGATCAGGTCCGTGTTGTACGTACTCGAGGGATCCGCGACGTAGACGTCCCGGTAGCGCTGGCGGGCGGCGTGGATGTCGACCAGCGCCTCCTTCAGCGCGTCCTCCTCGCGGAAGACGTTGACGTTCTCCGTCATCGTCCGCTGGACCGCCGCGCGGATGTCCGCGTGCTGGGTCCCCTCGTCGCGTTCCAGCAGGCGGTTCACGCGCTCGCGTTCGCGTTCGAGGGCGCGTTCGACGACGGCCTCGGCCGTCTCGGCCGTCGCGCCGCCGTCGGCCACGGCGTCCCCGTCCGCGCTCCACGGCTCGCCCAGTTCGACCGGCGGCTCCAGGGTCCCCGGCTCCGCGTCGGCTCCCCTGCCGACGGTCACGCGGGGGTCGCCCAGGTCCTCGCCCGCGGCGTGTCGCCCCGCGCGCTTGCCGAAGACGATCAGTTCCGGCAGAGCGTTGCCGCCGAGACGGTTCGCGCCGTGGACGCTCGCACACGCACACTCGCCGACGGCGTACAGGCCGTCGACGCAGGTCCGCCCGAACTCGTCGGTTTCGATGCCGCCCATCGCGTAGTGCTGGCCGGGCTTGACGGGCATCGGCTCCTCCAGCCCGTCGACGCCCTCGAAGTCCTCCGCCAGGTGGAGGATGTTCTCCAGGCGGTCGACGATGCGCTCCTCGCCGAGGTGGCGCATGTCGAGGTGGACGTACTCGTCCTCGATGCCGCGGCCCTCGTTGACCTCGGTCAACTCCGCACGCGAGACGACGTCGCGGGAGGCGAGTTCGCCGTCGTTGTTCGCGTACCCGTGTTCGAACATGAACCGCTCGCCCTCCTCGTTGTAGAGGATGCCGCCCTCGCCGCGCACCCCTTCCGAGATCAGGACGCCCGTGGAGGGAAGCGTCGTCGGGTGGAACTGGATCATCTCCATGTCCTCGGCGGGGACGCCCGCGCGGTAGGCCATCGCGACGCCGTCGCCCGTGTTCGCGACGGCGTTCGTGGTGTGGTCGTACACCTGTCCCAGCCCGCCCGTGGCGAGGATGACCCCGTCGCGGGCCGTGAAGGCCTCCACGTTCCCCGTCGCCGTCTCGTAGGCGACGACGCCGTGACAGGTCCGGTCCGTCGGCTCGTCCTCGTCCGACACCGCGAGGTTCAGGACGTACCACTCGTCGAACACCTCGATGCCGCGTTTCACCACCTGCTCGTACAGCGTGTGCAGGAGGTGATGTCCCGTCTCGGCGCCCGCGTACGTCGTCCGCGGGAAGGAGAGGCCGCCGAAGGGCCGCTGGGAGACCCGCCCGTCGTCGTCCCGGGAGAAGGCCATCCCCCAGTGTTCGAGCTGGATGACCTCCTCGGGACTCTCCTGGGTCAGCGCCTCGACGGCGGGGGCGTCGCCGAGGTAGTCCGACCCCTTCATGGTGTCGTAGGCGTGGAGCTCCCAGTCGTCGCCCTCGCGGAGCGCGGCGTTGATGCCGCCCTCCGCGGCGCCCGTGTGACTCCGGACGGGGTGGAGTTTCGTGACCATCGCCACGTCCGCGCCCGCTTCCTGTGCCGCGATGGCCGCGCGCAGGCCCGCCCCGCCCGCGCCGACCACGATGACGTCGTATTCGTGCATGGTTACCAGAACTTCAGGTTGCTCTTGACAGCCTCGCGTTTCAGCTCCTGGATGTGCTCGGTCAGGGGGATGTCCTTCGGGCACACTTCCGTACAGGAGAACTGGGTCTGGCACCGCCAGACGCCGTGTTCCTGTTCGATGATCTCCAGGCGCCGCTGTTTCATGTCCTCACCCTCCCGCTCGTCCATCGCGAAGCGGTAGGCCTTGTTGATCGCCGCCGGGCCGAGATACTCGTTGTCGCCCGCCGCGATGTTGCACGAGGACATGCAGGCCCCACACCAGATACACCGGGTCGAGGTCTTGATCTTCTCGCGGTTCTCGCGGCTCTGTCGTTGCTCCTCCAGGTCCCCGTCCGGTCGGTCGGTCGTCTGGAAGTACGGCTCGACCGACTCCATTTGGTCGTAGAAGTGCTCCATGTCCACGACCAGATCCTTCACCACCTCCTGGTGGGGGAGCGGTTCGATCCGCACCGGCTGATCGAGGTCCGACAGTTGGGTCTGACAGCCGAGGCGCTGGGAGCCGTTGATGAAGAGCGCGTCCGAGCCACAGATGGCCTGCCGACAGGAGTGTCGGAACGTGAGGCTGGCGTCGAACTCGTCGCGCGCGTAGATGAGGGCGTCCAGCACCGTCATCCCCGTCTCGTAGGGGACGTGGAAGTCGTCGAAGCGGGGCTCCTGTTTCCCCTCCACCTCGGGGTCGTAGCGGAACACCTTCAGGTGGTACCGCTCCGCGTCGGCGGCGGCGCGTTCGGCCTCCTCGACGCGCTTCCGTTCGCGCTCCTCGGCCCGCCGGCGCTTCTCGTCGAGGCGGCGGTCCTGTGCCGTCTCGGCCTCGGGGTCGGTTTCCGCGCTCTCCGTCTCGGCCTCGGGTTCGGGTCGTTGCGTGCTCATAGTATCGGGAGGAGGTCGATGCCCGCCCAGGCGTTCGCGGTGCGGAAGCCCTGCACCAGGAGGAGGAGGCTCGCGACCACGAGAACCACCTTGACGACCTGCCGTTTGGTTCCCGTCAGCCCCGCGTTGATCAGGGCGTTGTAGACGCCGTTGACGCCGTGGAACGTCGCGGTCACCAGAAAGAGGATCATCAGCGAGTAGTAACTCCACGTCTCCATCCGATTGGCGCTCATGAGGAAGGTCACCTCGTCCGCGTGGTGGACGAAGTGGAGGAGGAAGAAGTGAAACGCCAACACGACGATGAGGAAGGCAGCGGTGATCCGCTGCCAGAGCCACAGGCGGCCGCCGGCGGTGAAAGAGGAGTAGCGCTCGGCCATCAGAGCGACACCCCCGCGAGGAAGGTGGGCACGCTCGCGACGACGATGGCCCCGGTCAGGATCAGCGACGCGTAGAAGCTCCGGTCCTGGGAGCCGAGGCCGATCCCGAGATCGACCAGGAGCAGCCGGGTGCCGTTCAGGATGTGGAACACGGCCACCGCCAACAGCCCGACTTCGAGGACGCGAACCACCAGCAGACTCTCCAGCGTCCGGATCGTCTGCGTGTAGAGGTCCTGGTTCGCCGCGACCGTCGCGGGATCGGCGCTCGCCGACGTGAGGGCCGTACTCAGGACGGCCACGTGGGTGAACAGATACCCGATCAGCACCCACCCCGTAAACTTGTGGAAGATCCAGGCCCACATTCCCGCCGAGAACTCCCGCCACCGGCCGAAGTCCTCGATGAGGCCCCGATCGTAGGACTGACTCATGCTCGTCCCGCAGTCGGGACCGGGGTCGTATAGAAGTTACGTACAGCGCCGTCCCGAACGCCCCGTCGCAGTCCACCGATTCCGTCGATCACCGAGCCGCCTGTCGTCGCTCGACGATCCGCGCCGTCCCCTCGTCGAGGTCGGCCAGGTGACAGATGGGGTTGCCCGGGTAGACCACCGGGTTCTCCAGGACGCCGATCAACACGCCGGTGAACGGCGCCCGGACCGGTGTTCCGTCGGCCTTGAAGGGGTCGGTGATGGTGCAGATGCGTTCCCCCTCGCGAACCAGCCCCCCGCGCTCGTGGTGCATGTCGACGATGCCGCCGGCGTCGGCCCGGATCCACGTCTTCTCCGTCACCACCGTCCGCCACCCGGGCCAGCGGACCAGGTCGCGGTCCCGGAGGCCGTACTCCGCGAAGACGCTCTTGACGCCGTCGAGGGCGTCGTCGATGAGCGACCGCTCGAAGCGGTGTGCCTGACCCATCTCCACCGTCACCGTGGGCACGCCCGCACCCGTGGCCTCCCCCCGGAGGGTCCCGTCGCTCCCCCCGCCGTCGACGATGACGCTCGCCCCGAACGCGTGTGCCAGCCTCGCGACGTCGGGATTCGCCATGTCGGCCCGGACGTGGAGCATGTTCGTCCGCCCCCGCGTCGAGGTGTGGAAGTCGATGCCGAGGTCACAGGGCTCGACGAAGTTCCGGAAGATGGCGTGGGCCATCCGCTTCGCGCTCGTCGAGTCGGGATCGCCGGGGAACGACCGGTTCAGGTCCCGGTCGTAGATGGGGAGGTACCGCTGTTGGGTGAGAAAGCCCGGGACGTTCAACACGGGCAGACAGACGATGGTCCCCGTCAGGTCCGAGAGGTCCCACTCGAAGGCCACCTCCCTGACCACCTCGATGCCGTTGAGTTCGTCCCCGTGGGCCGCCGCCGAGAGGAACAGCGTCGGCCCCGCCCGCTCCCCGTTGACTATCGTGACGGGGATGCGCACCGGGTCGCCGAGATACGTCTCGCTGATTCCATAGCGGAGATTCTGCCGTTCGCCGGGGGCGACCTTCCCGCCGTTGTACGTGAAGGCCGCGTCCGAGGTCATACACCCACTCCGCGAGGCGCCTACTTAAATGGTCGAACGACGGATCGCCCCGTCGACGCGACAGCTTTTACCGCCGACCGGCCCTGTGACCCACCGATGGTCACGGTTTCGTTCGACGCCGGGCGATACGTGGAGTACTACCTCGGCAACGCGCCCAGCCTCTCGACGTTGCTCGTCGCCAACGGCGTCGCCTTCCTCGTCGGCGTCAGCTTCTACGTCCACTCCACGCCCACCTCCCTCGCCGACGTCCCCACCCTCCTCTATCCCCTCTTTGCCGACTCGCCGACCGCGCTCGCGCTCGTGACGCTCTCGCTCGCGACGCTCCTCCCGAACCTCGGCCGCCGTCGGGTCGCGGACGCCCCCTCCAACACCCCGCTGGTCTACCTCCACACCTTCGCGTTCGTCTGGCTGGTCAAGTACGGCCTCTGGACCGTCGTCGCCCTCAACCTCCACCCCGACCAGTATCTCGGGTTCGCCGGCGCGGCGCTCTGGGACTACTGGGGCATCGTCCTCACGCACCTCCTGTTCGTCGCGGAGGCGCTCGTGATCCCCTACTACGCCCGGACGACCGACCGTGCGCTGAAACTCGCCCTCGGCGCCCTCCTCGTCAACGACGTCTTCGACTACGCGCTCGGCTACCACCCGCCGCTCCGGTACGACCCCGGACTCGTCCTGATCCTGGCGACGCTCCTCCTGTCGGTGGGCGCCGTCGCCGCCGCCGACCGCCTGTTCGACCGGCCGGAGCGGTTCGACCCGCTGGCTCCGGGGGGTGGATCGTGAGCGACTGGCAGCGCGTCCTCCGGCGCGACCCCGTGATGGCCGAGTTGATCGAGACCCACGGCGACCGACGGCTCCGGCCGGCCGACGACGAGTTCCGCCGTCTCGTCGTGAGCATCGTCAACCAGCAGCTCTCGACGGCGAGCGCCGCGGCGATCCGCGAGCGCGTCTTCGACCTGCTCGGCGAGGTGACGCCCGCAACGGTGCTCGCGGCGGACCGGGACGCGCTCCGCGAGGCCGGGCTCTCGGGCACCAAGGTGGAGTACCTCCGCAACGCCGCCGAGGCCTTCCGGGACCGCGACCTCTCGCGCGAGGGCCTCGCCGATCACGACGACGAGGCGGTGGTCGACGAACTCACGACGATCACCGGCATCGGTCGGTGGTCCGCGGAGATGTACCTGCTTTTCGTCCTCGCGCGGGAGGACGTCCTCCCCCTCGGCGACCTCGCCGTCCGCCGGGGGCTCGAGGACCTCTACGGCTGCGAGTCACGCGCCGAGATGCGCGAGGTCGCCGAGCCGTGGCGACCCTACCGCTCGTACGCCACGCTGTACGTCTGGGACCACCACGAGAGCTAGTCGTACGCCCGGTCCAGCGGATCCTCCAGGTCGCCCATCACGGCTTCGAGGGTGTCCGTCGCGGTCACGAGGCCGACCACCTCGCCGTCCTCGAGCACCAGGGCGAGCTCCTGATCCTGCGCCTGGAACTGATCGAAGGCGTCGCTGACGGTCGTGTCCGCCGAGAGGGTCATCGGCGGCGCCGCGACGTCCGCGAACGTCCGCTCGCCGCGCTCCAGGGCTTCCAGGTGGGTCAGCACCGACGGGGTGTAGACGATTCCCTGCAGGTCGGTCAGGCCCTCGCCGACGAGCGGAAAGCGTGTGTGGGGGGTCGACCGCATCGTCGTGAGGTTCTCCTCGACCGACGCCGTCGTCGACAGCGCGACGATGTCGTCGGGATCGGTCACGATCTCCGCGACCGACATCTCGTCGACGGCGAGGGCGTTGAGCACTTCCTCCCGGCGCTCCTCCGGCACGTCGCCCTCGTCGAGCAGGGAGCCGAGCCGGTTCCGGAGCTCCGCGCGCGACTCGATCACCTCCTCCTCGGTCTCCAGCCACGCGCCGGACATCTCGATCCCGAACACCGACAGGGTCGCCTTGGCGACGCTGTCCCCGACCTTCATGATCGGGGAGATGAGCCACGCGAACCAGTACAGCGGCCGGGCGCCGTACCGACAGACGAACTTCGAGCGCTCGACGCCCAGGTACGTCGGGGTCTGCTCCCCGTGGGTCAGATGCAGGAGGTTGATGATGGCGTAGGCGATCAGGGCACCGGCGCCGATCCCTGCTAGCGCGCTCCCCGCGAAGATCGGTTCGAACAGCGCGGCCAGCGCGGGTTCGGCGACGATGCCGACCGCGATGCTGGAGGCGGTGATCCCCACCTGACAGCTCGTGAGGTAGATTTCGAGGTCCTGGGTCATCTCCCACGCCCGCCGCAACCCCGGCGTGTCGAACTCCGCTTCGGGGTACTGTCGCACCCTGGTGAGTGCGAACTCGATGGCGACGAAAAAGCCGTTCGCGAGGATGAGAAGCAGGCCCGCGATCAGGCGCAAGCCGAGTTCCAGCGGCGTCATCGCCCCCGACTTCAGGAACGAGGCTGAAAAGGCTACTCCTCCAGCAGTTCGCCGTCGCTTCGCTCCTCCTCGTCCGACCGCCGCCGGACGTCGACGCGGTAGTGTTCCAGCACGTCGCGGCCGAGCAGGAGGGGGTAGTCCATGTGGCCCCGGTCCTCGACGCTCGCGGTGACGGTGTGCTGGGTGCCGCCGATGCCGATGACCAGGTCGACGACCGGCCGGGCCTTCCCGGACTTGACGCTCCCCGACTTCACGCGCGTCATGCTCTTGATCGGCCCGGCGCCGATGTCGGCGGCCAGCCCCGTGTCGATGCTGGTTCGCGTCGCCCCGGTGTCGGATTTGGCCTTCACCTGCTTCGAGCCGCTCGTCCCGCTGACGATGACGTCCTCGATGTAGCCGATGACCGGGAGGTCCTCCTGTTCCGGCGGCGTGATCCGTGGCTTGCACGACGGCGTCGAGTCGTCGAGCGTCGCCGCCAGCGTGCTGACGCGCTCGTCGTCGACCTCCCCGCCAGCCTGCTCGATGGCCAGTTTCGCCACGTAGGGCGCCGGACTCGTCCCCGTCGCCTGGTAGAGCCCCTTGAACCCCGCCGTGGGGTTGACCTCGAGGACGAACCAGCCGTCCTCCCCCTCGATCAGGTCGACGCCGGCGTAGTCCAGCCCCATCACCTCGGTCGTGTACAGCGCCGTCTCCGCCGCCGTCTCGGGCAGGTCGTCGGTCGCGTCGGTCACGTCGCCCCCGAGGGCGACGTTCGTCCGCCAGTCGCCCTCCGGCGCGTAGCGATACATCGCGCCGACGATCTCGTCGTCGACGACGTACACCCGGAGGTCTCGGTGCCGGCTCTCGTCGCGCTCGACGAGGTCCTGCAGGAACGCCTGCCGGTTGCCGACCCGCGGGTTGACGGGTTCGGTGAGGTCGACCTTCCAGGTGCCGCCGCCGTGGGTGCCGATGGCCGTCTTGTAGACGCCGACGTCGCCGAACCGCCCCCGGCCGGCGTTGAGGCGGTCGTTCGACAGCGCGAGGAAGGCGTCGGGCACCCGGACGTTCCAGTCCGCGAGCGTCGCCGCCGTCGCGAACTTGTGGATCGCCGTCAGCACCGCGTCCGGTTCGTTCAGCATCGGCCGGATGCGGTTGAACGTCGTCGCCAGCCCCAGCAGTTCGGCGGGCTCGCTCGTCGTCGAGAGGAGGAGCCGGTTCGCGACCACGTCCACGTCCGGGTCGACCGTCACCTCGCTGTCCTCGATGGAGACGGTCGTGTTCTCCCGGCGCAGCCACACCGGCTCGTGACCCAGGTCCTCGACCGCGTTCAGGATCGCCTTCGTCTCCTTGCTGTTGTGGAGCGAGAGTACCCCGACGCTGACGCTATCCTCCGAGTCGTCTGGCATGACTCCGTGTTCCGGAGCGCCGCTCAAAGGCGTGCCGGTCGCCGGTCAGTCGCGGAGGTAGAGCCGCTTGGTCCGGTCGGCCACCCGCTCGACCTGTGCGCGTCGTTCCTCGCCGAGGTCCGACTGGCCGTCGGCGACGACGCTCAACTGGTCGACCAGCGACGACAGGTCGTCGCGGACCTCCCCGTAGGCGTCGTCGTCGAGCGGGTGGCGGTCGACGAAGTCGTGGAGTTCCTCCGCGCGCGTGAGACACGCGTCCGCTCCCTCGGTCCGGGCGGCGGAGAGGTGTTCGGTGAGCGAGACGGCGAGGTAGGCGTCGCCGCTCTCCGGGTCGTCGCCCGACGCGGCGCTCCCGCCGCCGCTTCCGCCTCCGCCCCCGGCAACGTCTCCGTCGTCGGGCAGTTCCGACAGCCCGCGCCGGGCCGCCTCCCGCTCGGCGCTGTAGGTCGCCTCCTCGCTCACCGTCTCGAAGGTGTCCGCGATCCGATCACGGAGATCCGCCGAGACGCCCCCTCGACCGATCCGACGGAGGCGGTCCAGCGCCGCCTCGCGCTCGCTCGAGTAGTCCGCCTCGGTGGCCAGCCAGCAGTAGGTGCTGACGACCGTCCCCGCGGCCGACGAGTCGCGCTCGTAGAGGTCCTCCAGTCGCTCCCGGGCCAGTTCGCGCTCCTCCCGGTGGGTGGCGTCCCGGGCCACGTCCGCGAGCGTCCCGAGGATCTCGCGGCGGCCGGCCTCGTCGGCCCGGTCGTACCGCTCCGCCAGCCGCTCCAGCGCGTCCCGCCGGTCGTCGCCGTAGGTCGATTCGAGCGCCTGCGTTCGGAGTTCGGTGACGATGTCGGTCATGCCAGTTCGCTCTCGTCGCGGTGTGGTTGGTGGATCATTAACGGGTGGTAAGTGTCTTGTGGGCGCTTCTCATTGCTCCTCACCGCAGGCGGGACAGAAGCCGGCGGTCGCCGGGATCTCGGTGCCGCAGTAGATGCAGAACGCCGACTCGTCGTTCTCCGCGCCATCGGGCTCCGGATCCGGATCGGGATCCCGTTCCGGCCCGCTCCCCGACTCGACGTCCCCCACCGCCGACTCCACGTGTTCGTCGCCGACGGTCGCGTCGTCGAGGACGCTGTCCGAGACGTCCGTCTCTCCCTCCCCGCCGATGGTCGAGTCCTGCACGACGCTGTCGTCGACGACGGTCCGTCCCTCGCCGGCGCCCTCGCCCGCACCGATGGACGAGCCCTGCACCACGCTGTCGTCGACGGTGGTGCTCCGGTCGTGGACCTCCGTGCTGTCGTCGACGACGGTGGTGCTCCGGTCGACCGTCTTCTCCTGGTCGCCGGCGACCACGTCGCCGTCCGCCTCGGCCGACTCCACGGCGTCGCTCGCGGCGTCGAGGGCGTCGTCCACCACGTCGCCGATGGAGTCGCCCCCGCTCGGGCTCTCGCCTCCGCCGTCGGCGTCCGCCCCTCCCGCACAGGCCGGACACTCGGCGCCGCTGTACACCTCGTTGTGTTCGTCGCAGTAGGGCATGCGTTCACTCCTCCGGTTCGTCCCCGGCGATGTCGGATCGGTTGACGACGCTGTCCTCGACGGTCGTGCTCTCGTCGTGGACTTCGGTGCTCCGGTCGATCGCCGTCGTGCTCTCGTCGACCGTCTTCCGCTGATCGCCGGCGACCACGTCGCCCTCGACGGTGATCTCCGTGCCGCCGACCGACCCGACGCTGGCGTACCGGAACTCCTCGATGTCCGGGGGATGTTTGCGGGTCCGCTCGATCATCGACTCGACGGTCTTGCGCACCTTCGCGCGCCGCTCGGTCGGCTCCTCGACCGTCCGCCAGGCGCGGTCGGCGATCTGTCCCTGTCCGTGGTCCGAGACGTCCGCCGGCACCAGCGCCGACCCCTCCCAGACCGCGTCCACGTCGAACACCCACGGGCCGACGGCGTCGACGTCGTTGTTCGCACGGACGTGCTCCAGGAGTTCCGGCGTGAGGATCCCGACGCGGTCGGCGATCGTCAGGGTGCCCTCGTCCGAGCGGATCTCGGGGTTGACCACCGCGACGTCGTGGCCGAGGGTCACGTCGTCGCGCGCGCTCACCGAGACGGCAACGAGATCCGACGCCTCGACGATCCCCTCCGAGCGCACGTCGCCGACCACGACCAGGGGGGCGTTCGCACGCAGCGTCGTCTCGGCCGACACCGTCCCGTAGACGACCGTCGGCTCCTCGATCGTCACGTGGTCGCCGATCACGTCGCCGTACACCTGCACCGGCCGCGGCTCCCAGTCGTCCATCCGCGACCCCGGCGCCGTGACGTCGACCTGCCCCTCCGAGACGACCGACCCCACGACCCGCGCGCCGACGACCGGTGCCGACTCGCCGTCGTCGGCCCCGGAGTGGACCGCGCCGCCGTGTTCGAGGCTGACGGCGCTGCGGCCGAACACGTCGCCGCGGATCTGGACGCCGTACTTGCAGTCCACCTCGTCGGCGTAGATGCCCACGTCCTCCTGGGGCTTGTAGATCGATCCCTTCTCCAGGGTGACCTGCCAGTTGAGCTGTCGGTACGCGTTCTCGCGAGGGACGAGCACCTCCTCACAGGTCTGGTCCGCCCTGACCGTCGCGAAGTTCGTGTTGTCGGTTTCGACCTTGTCGGAGGTGATCGCCCCCTTGGCCTCCTCAGGCATCGGTCGTCACCTCGCGTCGGGCCGTCGACCCCTCGGCCCCGTCGCTCGGCCGGCCCGACCCCCGCGTGTCGCGGCCCAGTTGGTACTCCTCCAGCGCGTCGACGAAGCGGTCGAGCGTCTCGTCGCGCCGGCGCAGGAACTCCGGATCGGCGAACTCGCCGTCCTGTCGGGCGAGCCGGTCGCGGACGTCGTCGCGCTGGGCGTACTCGGTCACCGCCTCCGCCATGTCGCCGTAACTGTGGGTGGGATGCTCCCGCAGGTAGTTCACGTAGGGCCGCCCCCGGGTCGCCGACTCGTCGGCGCTCCCGCGCGTCAGCACCGGGAGCACCCTGATCTCCTCGTGACCGTTCCGCTCGATGCCGACCACCCAGAACGGGACCTCGACCGTCGTCGTCCCGGAGATGCCGGACAGCGGCGTCTGGAGCGAGTCGATGGTGTTCGCGGTCTTCTCCCGGTCGTCGAGGAACTCGTTGATCGCCGACAGGAACCCGTTTCGGCTCTCGATCACCGAATCCAGCCGGTCGTCGTACGTCCGCGCCGATCCGTCGCTCAGCCGACTCGACGCCTCCGCCGTCCGGGTCCGGTGTTCCTCGACGTCCGTGAACTCCGTCTCCACCTGCTCGAACTGCTCGCGGTTGCCGGAGATGGCGCCGACGAAGCGGTCCTTCAGGCGGCGGATGCTGTCCCGGTAATCCTCCAGCACGTCCCTGCGGCGGCGCTCGAACTCCGCGCGCTTCTCGTCGACCTGCTCCTTGAGGTCGTCGACCAGCCCCTCCATCGCCTCCCGCTGGGCGGCGGCTTTCGTCTGCTCGATCCGCTCGAAGCTCTGCTCCAGCTGGTCGATGCGGGACTCCAGATTGTCGAGCTGTCGGTTCGTCTGCTTCAGCGTGCTCCGGAGGTCCGAGATCTCGCCTTTGATGCCGTTCGCGGCCGCCTTCCCCACCTGCTTCGCGCTGCTTCTGGTGAGTGAGACTTTCTCGGCCATCTATCGCAGCCTCCGTTCGACCGTCTTCGCGGCCTCGTAGTCGGACCTGACCTGGTGGTAGTCGCGCTCGGCTCGCTCCTTGATCTGCTCGTACTGTGTCATGTCGATCATCTTCTGCTCTTTGTTCTGTCTGACCTCCTCGGCGTCGCGTTCCAGGTCGTCGGCGCTCTCCATGATCGGTTCGCGGAACGCGTAGTAGAGGCTCCGCCAGGTCTCCCCGAAGACGGCGCCGCTGTCGGGAACCCGCGCCGTCTCCACGTCGCCGTGGATCTCGCAGTGCCCGCCGTCGCTCCCCATGTCGGGGAGGGTGTTGAACGCCCGCTTGAGTTCCTCGCTGAGTTCCGGGATCTCCCGCTGGATGTCGTTGCGGATCTTCTCCGTGAACTCCCCGTCGTACCCCTCGTCGAGGTCGCGGTCGCTCAGGGCCGCCCCGAGACTCCCCGTCTCCGAACTGAGGATCTCCGATACGAGATCCAGACGGCCGTCGATGTCCTCGACGCGGTCGGCCAGACACTCCGCACACACGTGTCGGTGGACCGCCGCGTCGACCGTCTCCGCGTACGCGTCGTAGTGGTCGGTGACCGCCTGCTCGTTCGTCTGGAGTCGCTCGGCGAACGCAGTCGCCCGCTCGTTGACGAACGTGCGCTGTTCGCGGGCCTGCGAGAGCAGGTCGCCGCTCACCGCCTCCTGCTCGACGCCCCGGATCTCGTCGACCTCCGCCTCGCTCTCGGCCGCCGACCGTCGGGTCGGCACGCCCGGCAGGTCGCTCCCCTCGGCGAGGTAGCCCCGCTCGGCGAGCCGTCGGATGCTCTCGCTTTTGGCGTCGTTCGCGTGGACGTTCACGTCGACCACGTCGTGGGAGACGTCCGACGCGATGTCGGTCATCCGGTCCATCTGGTCGAGCAGCGGCCGTTCGAGCCGTCCGTGGTCGGCCACGTCCGGGGCGAACTGCTCGGCGAACTCCGGCGAGACCACCGACTCCCCGCCCAGCGTGTCCTCGTAGGCGTCCATCAGTTCCTCGAGGCGCTCGCCCTCCGTCGTCAGCGCGTCGCCGTCGATGTTCGCGAGTTCCAGTCGCGTCTCCGGGGCCTGATTGAGCCCGTCGAAGATCATGAACCGCTCCTGGTACGGGACCAGGTAGAACGGCACCGACACCTGTGAGACGAACGAGACTTCGCCGTCCGGTTCGTTCTCCCGGAGATTGCGTTCGTTTTCCTCGATCCGTTCGACCGCCTCCTGGTACTGTTTGTACGCGTACCCCCCGCTCCCCGCGGCGACCAGCAGTCCGACCCCGATCAACGCGAGCGAGGGACTGTTCCCGCCGATCACCCCGAACAGCACGAGGAAGACGCCGACGCCGACCCCTCCGATACCGATCACTTTCATCCGGTCCTTCCGATCCTCCGCCTCGTCGATGGCGTCCTCGTACTGTTTTCTACGCTCGAAGAATTCCCCTGCTGCGTCGGCAAACGCTCGGGCTAGCACCTCGGTCCTCGCGACTCGACCGTCGGTCGGACCATCGCCCCCGAGCATCCCCGGTGCCTGATAACTCATACGGCCAGAAATTACCGACCCGCTACATAAAATTGGGGTCCAATTCGGGGACTCCGAGCGGATCTTCCGACCGACGGATCGGCACCCGATCTTCGGGAGGATCGACGGCCCGAAGGCCTATACGACCCTCGTCCGGAGGGGAGAGTATGCAAGTGCAGGTTCTCGAGTTCCAGTACGAGTCCACCAGCATCGAGGAGATGGAGTCCCAGATCAACGCGTACCTCGATCACCACGAGGTGTCGGACGTGCAGTTCTCCCGCTGGGAGGACACCATGGTCGCCTTCTTCGTCACCGAGGGCTGAGCGGCGACGCGTCCGGGTCGATCAGCAGTTTCGAGGCGGAGCCCCCGACCTCAAGGAGCGAGGCTTCCGACTGGTCGGAAGCGCGACGCGGGTAGGCCGGGGAGGAAGCCGACACTCCACGACACAAACCACGAGACAGTAGTTGAGCGGCAACGGCTATCGGCCAACCGCCGACAGTTGATCGCCGGGAGTCCACATCAAAGCCTCTCCCTCAACGAGCGAACCGCGTATGCGGTGAGCGAAGTAGGGTGGGGTAGTTTACGGGAACTCCTGTCCGCACTCCATGCAGAAGGCGTTGGAGTAGGGCTCCTCCGAGCCACAGTTCGGACAGACGAGGAGCTTCTCGGGGTCGTCGTCCTGTGCGTCGCCACCGCCCGCGTTGCCGCCGTCGCCCTGTGATCCGCCGTCGCCCCCACCGGAGCCGCCCTGCACGATGGTGGTGTCGCCGCCCGACGACCCGCCGCCCTCGCCGCCGACGATGACGTTGTCGGAGGTGTCCTCCGCGGCCGCCTCCGCCGCGCCGCCCATGCTGTCCATCGCCTTGTCGGTGGTCCGCTCCATGCGGTCCATCGACCCCTCCATCATGTCTTTCATCTCCTCGCGGAACTCCTTCTGGTCCTCGACCCGTTCGCGTTCCTTCTCGGCCTTGTTGGCCTCCTGTCGGGCCTTCGCCAGTTCGTCGCTCTTCTGGGCGCCCAGCGAGTCGAGTTGGTCGGCGTTCAGGTTCTCCGCCTTGTCCATCTTCGCGAGGTCGGCCATCTCCTCGCCCGCGTCGTCCATGCTGGCGAGGGTCTGGGCGTCCACGTCGTCGCGAGCCTCGAGGCGCTCTTTCTCCACTTCGACCTCGTGGCTCTCCTTCTCCATCTCCATCTCCTGCTTTCGCTCCTGCTTGTCGAGTTTCTGCTCGTCTTTCTTCCGCTTGAGGTCCATCAGGTCCTCGATTTCGTCGACGTCCTGTTCGTGTTCCTGCTCCCGCTCTTTCATCTCCTGCTCGTGGCGGATGTCCTCGCGCTCCACCTCGGATTCGGTCCGGCGGGTCTTGACGTCCTCCTCGTGTTCGACGTTCTCCCGTTCGGCCTTGTGGCCGTGGCGGCGCTGCTTGTCGTCGAGTTCCTGTTCCTGTTCGAGTTCCTGCTCGTCGAGCGCGTGGTCGGCGCTCATCTCCGCGGACTCCCGACGGACGCGCTGGCTCTCCTCGTGGACCTTGTCCTCGGTCTGGCGTTCCCGCCCCCGCCGGTCCAGTTCGCTCTCGCGGTCCTTGATGTCCTCTTTGTCCTCGCGGATGTCGACGTCCTTGCGACCCTGTCGGATCTCCTCGCGGTCGTCGTCGTAGTCGAAGGAGATCAGTTCGACGAGTTCGAGCCCGTTGCTCTCGAGGACCGACCGACACTGCTCCTCGATTTCGCGGGCGACCCGACGCTTCACCTCCCGGCTCCCGTAGAGCTCCTCGTGTTCGTACTCCGAGAGGGTTGTTTCGAGGGCGTTCCGGATCGCCCGCCCGAGCAACTGGTTGAAGGTGCCGGTCGTCAGCACCTCGCGGTCGGCCATCATCGACCGGAAGAACGTCTCGGGGTCGTGCATCCCCACGTCGAGTTCGACGGTGACGTCGACGAGGTAGTCGCCCGCCGTGCGAACGTCGTCGAACGAGCGGGCGACGGTGGTCCGTCCCTCCTGCACCAGTACGACCGTGAGGTTGTGACTGGTTCGGAGCTCCCGAATCCGCTTGCCGAGGCTGTCGAGTTTGTGCTTGCCGGGGTCGAGCGTCTCGACGAGCTCCCCGTTCTGGAGCAGGAGCGCCCGGTTCCCCGCCTCGATTTCGACGTCCTTCCGGCGGCTGAGCGTGGCGAGCAGTCCGTCGCCGTCGAGCGCCTCCCCGTCGACGCGCTTGGCGAACTCGTCGCCCGCCAGCCGCCAGCTTCCACCTTGGGCGTCGCTCCCCGACCCCTGCTGGCCCGCGGACTCGGTGAGGTCCTGGCCGCAGTTGGCACAGAACTGCGCGTCCACCGGCAGCGACTCGCGGCAGTTCGGACAGTTCGACGACAGCGACTCCCCGCAGCTCGGACAGAAGTCGCCGTCCGACGGCACGCTTCCGCTACAGTTCGGGCATGTCGAAGGCATTCGTTGGATCTCCCGTGGTTCACGAACGCACGCCGGACTCCCCCCGTGGCGCGCTCGTCGAACCTCGTTATCGAGAAACATGAAACGAGGATGGGAATAAATGTTGCCCCGGGCGCGACGGCCGACCGCCCGCGCTCGGGACGACGTCCCCCGCGACGGAACTGCCCCCCGACTCACCGGCCCTCGCGACGCACGAGAAAACATTCTAAAGCCAACATGTCGGACGGGCAAAGATTGAAGGTGATCGATTCGCAGCCTCCTCGTATGGTAGTTGCACAACTACTGTCGGTCGTTCTGTACGGGGCAGCGGTCGCGGGGGACCATCCGGACATCGACACGCCGGACAACCTCTCGAACTTCAGCGGGTTCATCCGCATCGGAGCAGTCATCCTGCTTCTCGTCGGCTTGGCGATGGCCATCGGAAACCTCAGCGGATCGGCGCTGGCCGCGACGGGCTTTGCCTTCCTGGTGGTCATGATCCTCGGCGTGTACGACTACACGATCATGGCGAAGAAAAAGCGCAAGGCGGCCAAGGACACCGTCGCCAAGGCCGGGAAGGAGTACCTCGACACCAAAAAGGAAATCGAGAAAGGCCCCGACGAGGTGACGAACGTCCAGGGCGACATGGTCGACCGGAAGAACCAGCAGACCCACGTCGATCAGAGTACCACCAACGTCGACACCATCGATCAGAGCACCACCACCGTCGACCAGAGCAAGACGGTCAAAGACCAGCGCACGCAGGTCGAGGACAGCGTCGTCAACCGATCCGACATCACCGCCTCGGCCGAGGGCGAAGGACACGCCCCGAGGGGCGCGAACCGCGGCGGCCAGCAGCCCCAGGGCGGTCAGCAACCCCGAGGCGGTCAGCAACCTCAGGGTGGCCAGCAGCCTCAGGGCGGCCAGCAACCCCAGGGCGGTCGCCGGTCCGAAGGCGGTCAGCGACCCGACCGAACCACACAGGGCGGCCAGTCACACCCGGATCAGGGCTCCCGGGGCGGCCGCCAGCCCCAGGGCGGCAATCGACAGCACGAGGCGTCCGGGGGCCAGAGTCAGTCGGGGGGCGGCGCCCAGTACTGCGCGAGCTGTGGAGAGGAGGTCCAGGCGGACTGGAACACGTGCATCAGCTGCGGATCGGACCTCTGATCGGACTGTAACTGTGTGCCGGTGAGCCGCCGAACGGGTGGCGGTCCACCGGTGGTGACTGCCGACCCGATACACCGGTGACGCGCTACTGAACCGACGACGAACAGTACGGGCAGTGACCCGCCTTCTCCGGAATCTCCTCGCCACAGTAGGGGCAGAACTTCGTTCCGCCGTCGTCCGCGGCGTTCGGCGACGCCGACTCCTCGCCCCCGGCAGCGGCGGACGCGGGACGGCCGCCGCCGGACTCGCTCGCCGGCGATCCGGAACTCCCCGACCGGTTCGGTGACCCCGCTCCGGCGTCCGCCGAGGCGGTCCCGCGGCCCTGCTGGCGTTCGGGCTGTCGGTGTTCGGACGCCTGCTGCGGTTCGGGTCCCCCTCGCTCGCTCGCCTGCTGTCGCTCGCTCGCCCCCTCGCCCGTCGGTTCCGTCCCGCGCCGCTCCCCCGATTCGTCGGCCGCCGGCGCACTCTTCGATTCGAGCAGATCGTCGCGTGCGAGATACCCGAGGACCAGGCCGATCCCCGAAACCGCGGCCCCGCCGACCGCTCCGCTCGCACCGGCCGCGAGCGACGCGAGTATCGACAGGACGAGCAATCCCATCCCCGCGTACCACGCGTACCCGCTCCCCCGCCGGATCCAGAGCCCCATCCCGACGTTCAGCAGGGCGCCGACGCCGTAGACGCCCAGCACGACCACGATCGTCTCGGAGCTCCCCGGTCCCATGCCGCTCGGCGCCTGGCTCAGCACCCACCCCAGAACCGCCATCGCGACGACCGAGAGAACGCCCAGTGCGAGAAAGTAATTCGACCACCACTTGTCCCACCGTCGAGCTGTCATATGGGTGTTCCCTGACGGACAACCGGCAAAAAAGCTGCCGACGATCGTGTCGGATCAGTTACCGTCCGACGGGTCGGGGCCGTCTACCGGTCGGCGGTCGGTGGTGTCGACTGGCGGGAGTGCGGCGCTACCCGCTCCAGTGGTCGAGGCTCGGATCGGTCTCCGCGAGCGCCTGCTCCAGGTGTTCCTGGCGGATGTGTCGGATCTCGTCGTCCTCGACCGCCTCCTGTAGCGCCGCGAGCGCCGCGTCGTCCGCGACGACTTCGAGGTCCCGCCCGGAGTACCCCTCGGTCGACTCCCGGATCCGCTCCCAGTCGATTTCGTCGGGAAGCGCCGGCCGGTTTCGCAGGTGGACACGCAGGATGGCCTCGCGGGCCTCCGGTCCCGGCGGCGGCACCTCGATGCGCTCTTGGAAGCGGCTCGTCGCCGCCCCGTCCACCTCGTCCGGGATGTTGGTCGCCGTCACGGTGATGACGTCCTCGCCCCGGGTTTCGGTCAGCTCCGTCAGGAACTGGTTGACCATCTGACGCTCGCTCTGGGTCTTCTGGGAGCCGCCGCTCCGGGAGGGCATGAGGGCGTCCACCTCGTCGATGAAGACCAGACAGGGCTGGTTGTCCCGCGCGACGTCGTAGAGTTCCGAGACGTTGTCCGCCGCCTCGCCCACCAGGGAGCTGGTGATGTCGTTGGGTTCGACGTCGACGAAGTTGTAGCCGAGCTTGCCCGCCAGCGCTCGCGTGATGTACGTCTTGCCGGTCCCCGGGGGGCCGTACAGCATCACTCCGTTGACCACCCCGAGGTCGTACTCCGCGTACAGGTCCGACCGTTCGAGCGGGTCGATCACCTTGTCCCGCAGCGTCTCCTTGAGGTCGTGCATCCCCCCGACGTCCTCGAAGTCCAGATCCGGCGGAGGCTCCAGATACTCGCCGGCGTCCTCGACGGACTCCGAATCGGCGTCGCTGCCGTCGCTCGCGTCGGCGTCGGGACTCCCCGACCCGCCCCCGCTGCCGGCGTCATCCGACGCGCCCGCGTCCCCGTCGCCCGACTCCATGTCGTCG
Organism: Haloplanus sp. GDY1; assembly: GCF_023703775.1. NCBI lineage: Archaea > Methanobacteriati > Methanobacteriota > Halobacteria > Halobacteriales > Haloferacaceae > Haloplanus > Haloplanus halophilus. Next base: position 2,968,962 of record NZ_CP098514.1, read on the forward strand.
ACCTGCTCCGTGGCGTCGAGGGACCCCGAATCCCGGAGCCGTTCGGCGACGTTCGCGAGGTTCTGCGCGAGGTCGCGGCGCTTCTCGGCCAGCGAGTCGCTGGACTCGGTGGCCGCCAGGTCCGCCATCGCGTCGGCGCACTTCTCGTAGTAGGCCGCGGCCTTCTTCGCTTCCCCCTGCGCGCGGAGTTCGTCGGCCTTCGCACGGTACTCCTCGTACCGGTCCTGGAGGATGTCCCGCTGGATGTCGTCTTCCATGCGTGGACCGGACGATCAGAAGCCGTGTTCGCTCATGTCGTCCTCGATGTCGACCTCCTCCTCCTGGATGTCGACGGACGCCTCGACGTTGGCCGAGACGCTCGAGGTGTCGTCATCGACGTCGATCTCCTCCTCCTCGAGCTGTCCCTCCTCGACCTTGTTGATCTCGTCTAGCACGTCGTCGTCGGAGCTCATCGACATGTCGCCGGAGGTGAAGTTGAAGTCCAGGCTCCCCTGGATGCGCTCCATCATGTCGACCTCCATGTCGAAGTCGACCATCTTCTGCTCCATCTTGGCCTCGAACTCCTCGACCTGGAGGTCCTCGTCCATCACGTCGTCGATGGCGAGGTCCGGGTTCTTGCTGCTCTCCTGCTCCTGGAGCAGTTCGCGCGCGCCCTCGATGGAGAGGATCGTCCCGTACTTCATCGAGGTCTTCTGGTACTTCTTCTGTTTGAGCTCGTACTGCTTCTTCTGGTTTTTCGCCTTCTTGGCGAGGACCTGCTTTCGCATGTCGTCCTCGCCGGCCGCCTCCTTCACCAGTTGCTTGTACTTGCTCCGGTGGTCCTCGATCTCGTCCTCGATGCGGTTGCGCTGCCGTTCCAGCTTGATCTTGTCCCGACGGAGGTCCTCGTCGGAGTAGACCTCCGTGCTCAACAGCGTCTGATCCGTCGTGCCGAACTTGTCTTTGACCCAACTACGGACTTCCATGATTCGTGTTACGTAGTCGTACCGTCATGATTGTTTCTCCGTTCGATGCCCCTACAGCTCCGGTTTGACCGTCAGCACCGTCCCGACGACGCCGAGGACCGCACCGAACGCCGCCGCGAGGACGAGGAGCTTCATCTCCCCGACGGTGACCTGCAGCAGTCGTTCCCCCATCGTCGCCTCGACGTAGATGACGGCCGCCCCCACGAAGAGCCCCCCGAACGCGCCGAGGTGGATGCGACGCTCCATGAACATGAAGACGCCCAACACGAGCGCGACGCCGATGACGGTGTTGAGTGCGAGTACGCCGGCGGACAGCCAGTGGACAGGTGCCATGATTCGATTTCCCTCGACGTTCAGATCGAATGTCCATATCCATTGACTTAAATTTTCCTCCCGTGTGGAGCCAATTCGTTTCTCCAGAATGGACACAACGATCCGAAACCCGCTGGGAGAAACACTTACAGAGTTGGGCGAGACACACGTGAACGAGCGTGACCGACAGTGAGCAGACCCTCTGAGAGACCGGCTCGGCCCCCCCGGCGCGTGAACGGCGATCGGCACGTCGACCGACAGCGATGACCGACGAACCGGAGTATCTGTACGTCGTCGACTACGCTGACGACGCGGAGCGCAAGCGCGTCGAGTACCTGTTCAACAACTGGTCGGGCGGGGAGATCGACCGGCCCGAGGGGGTGGTCCGACTCACGTCGGACGTCGATCACGAGCGGCTCTACGAACAGCTCGTTTCGAAGGTCCCGGAGGAGCGGATCCGGGCGTACCGGCTGGAGGAAGGGCGGAGGGAGGTGTCGCCGACGACGCGAACCGTCGAGCGGACGGTCCCGACGGACGCCGACGCCGTCGAGACGTTCGTGCAGTACATGCTCTCGAAGAAGAAGGCGGTCCTCCAGTCACCGGCGCACAACGAGTACGAGATGTACACGAAGAAGGGGCGAGCGACGGCAACGTACGAACTCGACGAGGACGGCGACGGGACGACGGTACGCGTCCGGATCACGGGCTACGCCGACGCCCCCGCGTTCCTGGCGGAGTTCTTCGAGAGCGAACTGACGGACTACGCGGCGAGTCAGCGGAGCTGAATCCACATGAGCGACTGCAAAGAGCAATACAGGGATCTCACCCACACGAAGGATCGGATTCTGAACGAGGACCTGGCCGCGCTCGAGCGGATGTCGGAGCGGGCGCGCATCGAGCGGTACAACGAACTCAAGGCCGACGAGGAGTCGTTCGTCTTCGAGTTCACCGCGGAGTGTCCGGACTTCTTCACCGGCGCCGAGGAGGACCGCATCCGCAGCGAGTTCCGCCTCGCCCGCCTGCTCGTCGCGGCGAGCTTCTACGACGACGGCGGCCTCCCGGCCGCGATGGAGGGCGACTTCGTCGAGGCCGAACTCCAGGCGGTCGTCGACTTCGACCGCTACAAGCAGTTCGACGCGCTCTCGGAGGAACAGATCGCCACCCGCGTCCGCCGGATGGAGGGCGAGGTGTACGAACTCGTGACGGAGTACACCGCCACGCAACTCGACAACCTGGACGACCTGCTCGACGACCCCGACGTCCAGCGCGACGTGATGGAGCGACTCATCGAGCGCTACGAGGACCGCCGCGAGAAGATCCGGCGGGGCTTTTTCGTCTACGTCGAGGATCAGGGGCTGGTACACACCGTCGAGGCCATCGAGGAGGCGATCACCGCCGTCGAGTCGGCCGAGGCCGAGCGCGAGCGCGTCCGGAACGAACTCGAGTCGGAGCTGACCGACCTCTACGACCGGCTGGAAGGCGAGTTGCGCGACGAGTTCCGCGAACTCGAGGCCGACCTCCTCGACCTGCAGGCGGGGGGCGGCGGGAGCCACTCGTCCGTCGAGGCGCGGATCGAGCGGTGTGCCGACCAGCGCGAGACGGCGATGGACGAACTCACCGCCCGGATCGACCTGACGAAGGACCTCCAGACCGACCTCGAGGCGCAGGTGTCGAACCTCCAGTCGGTCCGCGAGGAGACGGAGGAGGCCGCCCGCGAGGCCGTCCGCGAGGAGGCGTCGGCGCTCCTCGACGACGAACTGTCGGAACTCCACGAGCAACACGACCGTCTGGAGGCGGAGGTCCACCGCCTGGAACGCGAACGGGAGCAGTTGGCCGCCGCGAACGAGCGCCTCGACGAGAAACGGGCGGACCTGGAGGCGTCCCTCGGCGGCGCCGACGACGCCGCCGACGGCGACGACGTGGTGACGACGTCGATGGCCCGGCTGTTCGAGATGGATTACCTCGGCCGCTTCGACATCTCGATGCACGAGGCGGCGACCGTCCACACGCCGGACGGCGCCCGGGAGATCCCCGACGGCTACTGGGAGGACCGGAGCGAGCGGCGGACCGATCGGGCCCGCCTGCTCGACTTGCTCCCCGACGGCGAGGACCCGGAGCGGTACCCTCACAACCGGTGTGCGCGGTACGAGGTCACCGACGAGCGGTATCTCGGCCTGTCGCGCGACCTGGAACTGGTCGTCGAGGCCCAGGTCGTCAGCAACCTCGACGCGCACGCCCGCAACGGGTTCGACGCCGCACCCGCGGACGTGGACCGCCTGCTCGACGTGGTCAACCCCGTCGTCTACGAGGCCGAACGGGAGGGCTACCACTACCTCCTCGCCCTGGCCTCGCCGACGGGGTGGTCCGAGCGCGCGCGCCAGCAGGTCGCCGGCGCCGGCGACGACGGCGGCAGTCGGTTCAGCCGCCACCTCAGCCTCTGTCTGGTCGACCTCCAGACGGGCGACCTGTACTACGACGCGAACGATCCGGTGGTCGCGGACAACGCCGCCCTGTTCGAACCGCCGGTCGTGGCCGAGCGCGTGGCCGCCTGCACGGATCACGTCCGCGAGGCGTACGTCGACGACGTGACGACCGACTCCGTCACCCTCGACGAGGTCCGCGAGGACGGGTTCGATCCCCACGTCGTCAAGCAGTCGTTCAACGACCTGGCGGCCGAGGGAGTCGGCGAGCAGTTCTACCTCGACGAGTTCGGCCTGACGCTGGATCTCGAGTGATCCTCCCCTCCACCGGCCGGGGGTAGCGACGCACGGCCGCTCGGCGGCCGATCCGACGCGCTGACGCGATGCAACAGGTAGTTAACGGACGCCGGCCTCGCCTCGGATATGGACGCCGCGCTGGTCATCCTCGACGGATGGGGGCTCGACGGCCCGGGCCGGAACGCCGTCTCGGCCGCCGACACGCCGACGTTCGACCGCTTTCTCGCGACGGGCGCCTCGGGGACGCTCGACGTCTCCGGCCGCCGCGTCGGCCTCCCCGACGGCCAGATGGGCAACAGCGAGGTCGGCCACCTCAACATCGGCGCCGGCCGGGTGGTCACCCAGCCGCTGGCGCGCATCGACGACGCCATCGCCGACGGCTCGTTCTTCGAGAACGACGCCCTCCTCGATGCGGTGGAGCGCGTCCGCTCGACCGGCGGTCGGCTCCACCTCGTGGGGCTGGCCAGCGCCGGCGGGGTCCACTCCCACCAGCGACATCTCCACGCCCTGATCGAACTCGCGGCACGGAACGACGTCGAGGCGGTCACCCACGCCTTCACCGACGGACGAGACACGCCGCCGACGGCCGGCGCGGACGCGCTGGCCGACCTCGAGGCCGTCGTCGACGACCACGGCACCGGCGACGTGGCGACCGTGAGCGGCCGCTACTACGCGATGGACCGGGACGGGAACTGGGACCGGACGCGGCGCGCGTACGACGCCATCGTCGACCGGACGGCCGCGCACGAGGCGCCGACCGCCGTCGACGCCGTCGAGGCCGCCTACGACCGCGGCGAGACCGACGAGTTCGTCGAGCCGACGCTCGTCGACGACGCACCCCCGCTCCGCGACGGCGACGCCGTCGTCGTCGCCAACTTCCGGGCGGACCGCGCCCGCCAACTCGTGCGGATGCTCGCGGACCTCGACCCGGCGTGGCCCGACCCGGTCGATCCCCCGGAGGTCCACCTCGTCACGATGACCGACTACGACGAGCGCTTCCCCTTCCCCGTGGCCTTCCCGCCGGTCGACCTGCCGGACACGCTCGGCGAGACGCTCGCCCGCGCCGGCGAGACCCAGTTGCGCATCGCCGAATCCGAGAAGTACGCCCACGTCACCTACTTCCTCAACGGGGGGCGCGAGGTGGCGTTCGAAGGCGAGGAGCGCGTCATCGTCGAGAGCCCCGACGTGCCGACCTACGACGAGCGCCCCGAGATGAGCGCCGCGGCCGTCACCGACGCCGCCATCGCACGCGTCGAGCGCGACGACCCCGACGTGCTGGTGTTGAACTACGCGAACCCCGACATGGTGGGGCACACGGGCGACTTCGAGGCGGCCGTCGCGGCCGTCGAGGCGGTGGACGCCCAGTTGGCGCGCCTCGTCGACGCCGTCCACGCCGCCGGCGGGCACGTCCTCGTCACCGCGGACCACGGCAACGCCGACGACATGGGCACCGCCGACGACCCCCACACCGCCCACACGGCCAATCCGGTGCCGGTCGTCTACCTCGCCCCGGGCGACGACCCCTCGGACGGCCGACGGATTCGGGCCGGCGGCTCCCTGTGTGACGTGGCGCCGACGCTGCTCGAACTCGCCGGCGTCGAGAAGCCGGCGGCGATGACCGGCGAGTCGCTCCTCGACTAGTTCGTGGCCAGTCGGTACGCCGGCCCGGCGAACGCCAGGACGGCGAGCATCGCCGCCCCGACGACGACGCGGGGATCCATCGCCGCAGACAGCGAGACGCGGGAGAGCGTCGCGACGGAGTCGCCGGCGATCACGCCGGCCGCCACCCACGGCACCTCGCCGACCGCGGTGCCGAGCGCGAAGGTCCGGGTGGAGACCCCCGCGACGCCCGCGCCGGCCGACACCACGTCGGAGGGGAGCGGCAGGAGGCGACTGCCGACGACGCTCCGCAGGTCGCCCGCCTCGGCCACCAGCCGCTCCCCCACGGCGGCCACGCGGCCGTCGCCGACTCCCCGTCCGGCCAGCCAGTAGGGGGGCAGGCTCGTCACGACCACGAGACCGAGCGCCAGCGGGAACCCCGCGAGCCCCAGTCCGTAGCCGGCGACGACGGCGAGCAGCGTCGTCGGCCACGCGAACAGCGGGCGGACGACGGCGACGGCGACGAGTGCGACCGTCAGGCGGAGCGGGTCGGCGGCCACCCACGCCAGCCGGCCGAGCACCCACGACGGCGAACTCGCCCACGCGAGGAGGGCCACCAACGAGAGCACCCCCACTCCGGCGGCCAGCCGCGCGCGTCGGTCCATAGGGGCCGGTGGCCGCCCCACCTCAAGTGTCCTTCGCGTGCGCGCCGGGACGTTCTTGACGGGAGGCGTCGAAGGGGCGGGCGTGACCGATCGGACGGACGAGCGCGTCGAACTCGCACTCGACCTGCTCGCCAACCTCGAACGCCGGGAGCTGCCGCTGCCGGCGGTCGTCGACCGCATCGAGACGGTGACGACCGATCCGGCGCTCGTCCGGCGGGTCCTCGACGAGGCCGAACGCCGCGGCCTCGTCGACCGCGAGGACGGCCGGATCCGGGTGCGAAGCGGCAGCCACGTCAGCTTCGAGCGCCAGGTCGTCGCCCGCGAGGGGGACTTCGACTGCCGGCGCTGTGGAGCGTCCATCTCGACCGGCCACTTCGTCAGGTTCGAGACCGACGAACTCGGCCCCTTCGGCTCCTCCTGCGTGCGAAAAGTGCTCGGCCGGGACTAGCGGCCCTGCCGGAGTTCCTCGATCAACTGCTCGATCGTCCGCTGTTGCCGTTCGAGGCGCTCGTTCTGTGCCTCCACCGCCTCGCGAAGCTCCGCGAGTTCGCGGGCGACCGCCGGGTCGTCGACGACGCCGGCCGACTGGAACCCGGAGTCGCCGAAGCCGTCGTCGGGGTCGGCGCTCGCGCCCGCGGCCCTGGCCGCAGCCTCGCCGTCGCTCCCGGCCATGCCCTCGCTCGCCGTCGGCTCCGACCGGTCGCTCGCGTCGTCGACGTCCCCGTCGACGCCGCTCGTGTCCAGCGGCCCGGGGCCGTCGCCGAAGGACACGGTGTCGCCCGGTTCGGCGTCCGCGTCCTCGTCGTCCTCGGCCGTCGCCGCCCGCAGTTCGTCGAGGTCCTCGACGCCGTGATACGCACACACGGCCGCGACGAGGCCCTCGCGGAGCGCCCGGGCCTGATCGTTCGGCGCCTTGAACCGCTCCTGCCGGCCGTCGACGGTGATGACCACCGACGTGGCGACGCTCCCCTCCTCGAAGTCGAGGTCGGTCACGTCGTCGAAGTGGTACTCGTCGTACTCCTCGTCCCAGACGGCCTCGCCGATGTGGCGAACCAGCCGTGCGCTCGTGACGACGACGGTGAGTTCGCTGAACCGGTAGGTCTGTTTCACCGTCTCGCCCGGGTCGGTCACGCCACGGGCGTTCAACACGCCCGCGAGCACGGGGTGGATCACCTGATCGAGCTGTTTCGTCGGGGCCGAGAACGAGCGCTCGCCGTCGAGTCCGTAGTCGAGCGTGACCGTGGCCTTCCGTCGCCCCTCGGAGACGCCGACGCGCTCGGCGTCGTGGGGGAACTCCTCGACCGCTTCGTCGGAGAGGAGCCCCTCCGCCCGGTAGACGAGCGTCCGCGTCGGCGTCACGAGGAGCAGGTCCTCGCCCCCGAGTCCGACGCGGGCCGCCACGGACTCGTCGTCGAGGCTGGACTGGACGATCTCCGGCAAACTCATGGGCGGAGTGTCCCCGCCGCGGATGATAATACTGCCGGCTGGCTGCCGATGACGGTACGCGCCGCCCCGGGCGGGACGTCTCCCGCATCCGCCCGACGGGACGAGGCCGGGGGGTGGACCGATATGGGAAGCTTCAAGGGGTGGATTTCCCTACGGATGAGTGCGCCCGGGTGGCTTAGCTGGACATAGCGCCGCACTCATAGGGTATTCGAGCTTCGGTGCGGATACGCCTTGGAAGCCTCCGCCTCCCTCGGGGCCCGCCGAGCCTCGGAACCTGGGACATGCGGAGATCGTGGGTTCGGAGCCCACCCCGGGCACTTTCTGCCGTCCACCGGTGCTTTTACTCCGATCACGCCGCCATCACGGCCGTAGATGGGCACACGGGACTGGACACGGACGGTCGCATCGGTCACGGATCGACTGCGGGCGCGGCTCGACGCCTTCGGGGAGGCGTTCTCCGCGCCGGTCGGGGTCGTTCTCGCGGTGGCCACCGTCGTCGTCTTCTACCGCCTCGGGGAGCGGCCGCTGTGGTGGTGGGACGAGTCGTTCTACGCGAACGCGGCGCTCCACGCCGTCGAGGGCGGACACTGGTTGATCCCCCACCTCGCCGGCTTCGACACGATCCACCCCTCGCCGTTCCTCGAGAAGCCGCCGCTGGCCATCTGGCTCGAAGCGCTCTCCATCGGCGCCTTCGGCCCGACCGAGTTCGCCGTCCGGGTTCCCTCGGCCGCCGCGGCCGTCGCGACCACCGTCCTCGTCTACGCGGTCGGGCGGCGGATCCGGGGGCGAGCGGCCGGCCTCGTCGCCGCCGCCGTCTTCCTGACGACGCCGGCGGTGATCGTCGGCACGAACGCGGCCCGGTTCGGCGCCACCGACACGCTCCACGTCCTCTTTGGTTCCCTCCTCGTCGTCCTCGTCTGGCTGCACGCCACCGGCCGACGCGACGTCTCGCCCCTCCTCGTCGGCGGGGTCGCGTCCGCACTCCTCCTGACGAAGGGGTTCGCCGCCGGCGCCTTCCTCCTCGCGCTCGCTCCCCTCCCCGTCCGCTACCGCGAGCGGTTCTCCCCCCGGTTCGTCGGGGTCGCGACCGCCGTGACGGCCGTCGCCGTCGGCTGGTGGGTGGTCGCGGCGTATCTGCTCCAGGGCGGCTACTTCGTCGAGGAGATCTTCCTCGACCCGGTCTGGGCGCGGATCGTCGGCGCCGACACCGCGGCCCCCGGCCCCGGCCGGGAGACGCTCCTCCCCGTCTTCGAGTACCCGTACCTCACGAAGATTCAGGGCACCCTCCGCCCCTGGTGGTTCCTCTTTCTCGCCGGCGCCGTCGTCGCGGCCGCCCGGCCACGGCCCGCCGACGGCGACGAGACTCCCGGGGCGCTCGATCCCCGCTTCCTGCTCTGGTGGGCCCTCGCGGCCGCCGCGCCCTTTGCCCTCTTCGGGACCCAGCCGTGGTACATCCTCCCGCTGTACGTCCCGGCGGCGCTCACGGTCGGGTGGCTCGTCGCGAGCGCCGTCGACGGCCATCGCCCGGCGGCCGCCGGCGTCGTCGCGGGCACCGTCCTGGTCGCCCTCGCCGGGGACGACGGCCGGCTGTACGGACTGGGGGGCGACGGCGGGTTCGTCCTCGACCCGGCGCTTCCGTCCGACCCGACGGCGGTGATCGCCGTGGCCATCGTCTGCGTCGGCGGTTGGCTGTTGACGGCGACCCCCTTCGGAGGGGGCGAGGTCTCCCTGCCGGGGGCGCTGTCGCTGGACGTCGAGGCCTTCGGCCGCGCGCTGACGGTCGGCGTGGTGCTGGCGCTCGTGGCGGCCGCCCTCGTCGGCACTCCCTCCGTCTACGCCGCGGGGAACGCCGACGAGCCGACCGACACGGCGTTCCACCGCCTCGGGGAGACCACGGCCGACGTCGTCCCCGCGGGCGAGCGCGTGTACGTCCAACCCAACGCGGCGGCGCTGTGGTTCTACGCCTCGTACGAGTTCTACGCGGACCGCCCGATGCGGGAGGTCCCGGTCGAGCGCCTCCGGTCGGACCCACGCGTCAGGTACGCGCTGCTCACGACGGCCGGCGTTCCCCTCGTGACCGAGCGCGATCCGACGGTCCTCGCGCGGAGCGACCACCTGGGGATCGTGCTGGTCGAACTCGGTCCGCCCCCGGAGACCTGACGCCGCCGTCGCTCGCCCGCCGCGTGACCGACCCGATCCGCCGTTGCCGAGGTTCGGCTCGCCCGGGTGTTCACTCTCCGAACACCGACCGGTTCTTATTCAGTTATCTCCCGAAAAATCGTCCGTCTGGACCGTATTCTCATGGAAGGTGAAAATACATTGCAAATATCCCGAAAGAGATTAAAATATGCGGTTCCAATCGCCGGTACCGACAGCCAATGAACGTCGCGCTCACCCCGAGGGACCTGTTTCGGCTGCTATCGCCAACCGAATGTCTGGTCGAAGCGCTCTCGATGGCCATGCTGTTCGTCGCGATGGCCGGCTGTGCCGTCGCCGCGCTCCCCTGATTACTTCGTCCAGATTACCTTCACGTCGCCGTCCTCCAGCGACCACGCCCACGTCAGCCGGAGGTCGTTGGCCTCCGTGCCCGCCGGAACCGGATACACCAGATCACCCCGCCTGACGGTCCGTCCCCCCAGCGAACCGCCCTCGTAGGGATCGGCCGTGACGTCCTGACGGAGGGGACGCTGCTCGCCGTCGACTTCCAGGGTGAACGTCGACGGCGCCGGGGCGGGCTGTGGCTCCTGGAGGCGGTTCCGCACGTCGACGCGCATCACTGCCCAGACCTGCCCGTCGGGCGGCGTCGTCGGCGTCACCGTCCCGTCGGTCGCCGTCTCGTTGCTCGCCGTCCCGTCGGTCGCCGTCTCGTTGCTCGCCGTCCCGTCGGTCGCCGTCTCGTTGCTCGCCGTCGGATACGCCGACTCGAAGCTTCCGCCGAGAACGTTGACGAACAGGTCGTTCGGCGTCGCGTATCGGATGCCGAAGTCGTACTCCGCGGGCACGGCCTCCGTCGACCACGTCCGGTCGAACGCGTCGAGTCGGAAGTGAAACGTCGTCAGATACCGCGGCATGAACCGCGGACTGTGCCACTCGCCCCGCTCGCCCGCCGCGAGGGGCATCTCGAGTTCTCCGGCCGTCTCCCACTCGCCGTCCCCGAGCCGCTGGTCCAACTCGGAGGTGAACGTTCCCCGTCCCGTGCCGGTGTTTTCCACGCCGATGGCGAACGACGTCGGGTTGTTCAACGGGGTGCTCTCCGCGTACTCCACGGTGACCAGTTCGAAGTTCGGGGATCCCGACCCGGTCGGCGAGGGCGTCGGCGTCGCGGTGCCGTCCGACCCGCCGCCGTTCGAACACCCCGCTAGCGCGGCGATTCCGACCGAACTGAGGAACGCGCGGCGTCGCATGTCCTCGCGTCCGCGCGCCCGACGTAAATGGTGCCCGGTTCCCCCTCGCGTCCCTCACTGCGTAAGTGTTGGATATGTAACTATAGTCACGCCACCGACAGTTATTGGTAATCTAACCAATTTGGTCACGGGGGTTACAGAACGTATCGACGGTCCAATTCGGCCGACGTCGTTCTATTTTGGGGTCGTATCTGGTGACGTCTGACACACACACGACAAGACCACAAAACATATACCGAACTTGGCTAAAGACATGCCCGTACCCCTACCAGTGGTCGCGCTACCCCTCGGGTAGCAAGATCACGAATCGGCACGAAAGAGGAGCGACCTCCGGACTGTCACCGCAGACAACAACGCAAAACATGACAGACTATAACGAGAAGGTCCGCGCGGTCATCCTCGCGGCGCTCATGGTGTTCAGCGTGTTCGCTGGCACCGTGGCGTTCTCGGGGACGGCTGCTGCGGCATCAGTGACTAACGACTCTGTTGATCCCAACAGTGTCGCTAACGTTAGCTCGGCCCAGCATACGGTACAGTTTGATCTTACTGGTGTGAGTATTGACAGTTCTGACGAACAGGTCAACATCACATCCAGCGCAGATAGTGTGACTGGAGTGTCCGACGTGTCCGTTACCAATACTTCTGGTACGGATATCACGACTCAGGACGCTTCCATCAACAATGGTGGTGCTCAGATCAACTTCAACAACACCGTTGATAATGACGTCACCATTGAGGCTACGCTGACCGTTGACTGGTCCAGCATCACTTCCGAATCGACCACCGAAAACATCCAGATTGCCGACACTACCTCCATCAGCGGTGTCAGTGGTGGTACCCAGATCGGTAATGACATCACCGTCACCGTCGGAGGCGGCGACGATTCGCGTGCCGGCCTCAACGGTGGCGACTTCGACACCACGAACGGTGAAGGGTACATCTTCGACGGCGCGACCGTCTTCCAGGGCGAGACCGGCCTCGAACTCGGCGGCCAGCTCGCGAACAACGAACTCCTGAAGACGGCCGGTGACGCCGAGGGTGTTCCCCTCGAACTCCCGGACGTCCCGCAGAGCCAGGAGACCGGTCGCTACACGACCACCGGCGGCACGGGCTCCCCGGGTGTTGTCGTCACCACGCCGCGTGTCACTTCGCTCGAAGTGCTCAACACGAACGGTGAGGACATCGCCGGCGGCTCCGTCGGCGAGGGTCAGAGCGACCAGTCCGGCGCCGGTCAACTCACCGTCGTCGGTGCCTGGAACTACGAGGAAGCCGAAGACCTCGAACTGACCGTCGAGGACGACTCCGGCCTCGACGTGACCGGCGACGTCAATAACGACGCCGTCAAGAGCGCCCCCCAAGACACGGGCGTTGACGTCAACGGCCTAGACATCGCCCCCAGCGAGGTCGGCTGGGACGTCGACCTCTCGGACACCGGCACGGGTACGTACACCATCTCGCTCGCCGGCTCGGACGACCTCGGCTTCGGTGAGGCGTCCCAGTCGACGACCATCACGGTCACCGGCGACGACGACCCGAGCCTTCAGGTCGACGAGGACGACATCGTCCGCGGTGAGGACGTCCGCTTCGAGATCCAGGGCTCCGACGCTGGCGACGAGCACACGGTCCTGATCTCGTCCGACGACTTCCGTGACGGTGTCTCCCCCACGAACGCGCAGAAGATCTTCCGCCAGGTCGGTGACACCGGCCAGGTCGGTGTGGTCAACAACAGCGGTAACACGGCCGTGCCCCGGGGCACCACGCCCAGCGGCACGATCGAGTACGCGTACGCGAACGTGACCATCGACGACGGGACTGGTCTCGGCGTCGGTCAGATCGAGACGCAGTACCTCGACGACTCGGACGTGGACATCTACCTGTACGAGCAGGGCTACCTCGTGCCCTTCCAGCTGGGCACGACCACGACCGAGGACAACCAGGTCGACGATCAGTCGATCGCCATCGAGCAGGGTGACCTCTCGATCGAGTCGCCCGGCAACACGTACGTTGTCGGGAGCGAGGTGGACGTGAACGGTACGGCCTCCGAGGGCATCGACGAGGTCGCCTTCTACGTCCGCCGACAGAACGAGTACCAGCTGCTCGACATCGACGGCTCGGCGACGCTGACCGTCGACGCGGACGGCACCTTCGAAGAGGAAGACGTGGTCCTCTCGGAAGGTAACGAGCCCGGTAACAACGAGCTGTCCCAGCCCGGGACCTACCGGCTCGGCGTCGTCGACGCCGGCGGTATCGGCGCGACGCCGCCCCAGACGATCTCCACGTCGAACTTCAACACGAACACGAGCACCCAGAAGTCGCTGCGGGTGCTCGACACGGAACTGCAGGCGAGCTTCAAGACCGTCGGCGGCCAGGTGGCCGTCGAGGACAACTCGGTCAACGTGTCCGGGACGGCCTTCGGCTCGCAGCAGGCCTACATCGTCTTCGTCGGTGAGCGTGGGAACACGGCGTTCCACACGGTCAGCGTCGACGACGACAACTCCTTCGACGAGGACGACCTCACGGTCTCCACGTCGTCGGGTGGCAGTGGCCTCGCGGAGGGCGAGGTCAGTGCCCACGTCCTGATCCCCGGTCGTGACGACAACTTCGGTGACGGTAGCTTCGGCACCGGTGCCACTACCTTCTCCGGCTTCGTCGAGGATCTGGACAACGACAACTCGGGTCTGACGGGCCAGCAGGTCCGCTCGCGTATCCTCGATCAGACGACCGAGGAAGTCGCAAGCGACGACCGGATGGTCACGACGCGCTTCCGCTACGCGGACGCGCAGACGACCATCAACACGGTCTACCCCGAAGGCATGGAAGCCTCGGGTGTCAACCCGGTCGGCGTTGACGACACGCTGGTCGCCGAGGGTGGCACGAACCTGCGCCCCGACGACAACTCCATCACCGTCGAACTGCTGACGCAGGACGGCGACTCGGTCGCACTGACGACGACCGAGGAGTGGTCCTTCGACGGCACCTGGATGGTCTCGATGGAGCTCGAGGACGTGCAGACCGGCTCGTACATCCTCGAGGCCGACGACAGCTACAACACGGACATAGTTGACGTCGAGATCGTCCAGAACGTCCAGACGGCGACGCCGGAACCGACGGAGACGCCGGAACCGACGCCGACGGAGACGGCGACGCCGGAGCCGACGGCGACGGCGACGCCCGAACCGACGGCGACGGCGACGGCCGAACCGACTGACACGCCGACGCCCACCTCGGGTGGCGGCCCCGGCTTCGGTGCCATCGTCGCTGTCATCGCGCTGCTCGCGGCTGCGCTGCTCGCGACCCGGCGCGACAACTAAGCTAACTACGACTGACCGCCGAAAGCGGTCACACGGTGCGGCTTCATTTTTTCGACGGCGCTACACCCGCGAGCGACGGCTCCGTCGATCGGATTCACACCGATCGCCCGTCGCGATGGTCGCCACTCGGCGTGTGAACGGTCGGGAGGCGCGACTGGGCTCGGCACCGGGACGGCGTTCGGAAAACGAAACCGCGGCCCCGAACGGCGACGGAGTCGCGTTCGAACTGGGGTGCCAGTCTGTGGGTGGGGGGATGTGGGCCGCGGTCGAAGTGTGGTAGTCTGTCCCCCGTGATAAGTGTATGGGACGATCGTGGACTCACTCTGACGGTCGGGGAGGGAACGGGCGCCGACGTTCGGATGCGGTGTGCGTCGCGCCCGGACCGTCGGATCGCGGGCCGGCCGGCTGCGCCGTCCGCCGGCTCCGCAACCACTAAACGCGCCTCGCACCTTCCTCCGGCAATGACCGACTGGACGGAGCAGTACCGACCGTCGACCCTGTCGGCCGTTCGGGGAAACGACAAGGCCCGGGACGCGCTGGCCGAGTGGGCGAAGACGTGGGACGACCACCGCGAGGCGGTCGTCGTCCACGGGAGTCCGGGCGTGGGCAAGACGTCGGCCGCCCACGCGCTGGCCGCCGACATGGGGTGGGAGACGGTCGAACTCAACGCGTCGGACCAGCGGACCGCCGACGTGATCGAGCGCTTCGCCGGCCGCGCGGCGAAGAACGCGACGCTCGCCGGATCCACGGACGGGTCGGGCGACGGCCGACAGCTGGTGATCCTCGACGAGGCCGACAACATCCACGGCAACTACGACCGCGGCGGCGCAAGCGCCGTCACCCGGGTGGTGAAAGAGGCCGAGCAGCCCATCGTGTTGATCGCCAACGACTACTACGACATGAGCCGGGGGTTGCGCAACGCCTGCCGGGAGATCGAGTTCCGCGACGTGTCCGCCCGCTCCATCGTCCCCGTCCTCCGGGACATCTGCCGGCGGGAGGGCGTCGAGTTCGAGGCCGACGCCCTCGACCGGATCGCGGAGGTGAACGACGGCGACCTCCGGTCGGCGGTCAACGACCTGCAGGCCGCCGCCGAGGGGGACCGCCGGCTGACCGTCGACGACGTGGCGACGAGCGACCGCGACCGGGGACTGGACGTGTTCCCGTTTCTCGACGCCGTGCTGAAAGAGGAGTCGGCCGAGGAGGCCATCGGGTCCGCCTACCGGGTCGACGAGACGCCCGACGACCTGACGAAGTGGGTCGCCGAGAACGTCCCGAAGGTGTACGAGGGGGCGGAACTCGCCCGGGCGTACGACAGCCTCGCGAACGCCGACCGCTGGCTGGGTCGGGTGCGTGCCAGCCAGGAGTACGGCTACTGGCGGTACGCGACCGACGCCCTCGCCGGCGGGGTGGCGGCCGCCCGTGACGGCTCGAAAGGCGGGTGGACGCGCTTCTCTCGCCCGCAGTTCTGGCCCTCGTCGGATTCGACGGCCGACGAGGTGGTCCGCGCGGTGGCCGAGCGGGGTGGGTTCAGCGTGGCGACGGCCCGCCGCGAGGTGCTGCCCTTCCTCGCGGCGATGACCCACCACTGCAAGCCCCGCGACCTGACGGTGGCGATGGCCGCGTACTACGACTTCGACGAGGCCGCGGTGTCGTTCGTGACCGGGAGCGGCGAGACGACGAACAAGGTCGAGTCCATCGTCGCGGACGCCGCGGAACTCCGGGAGTCGGAGATGGAGGACCACTCGGGGGCGTTCGGCGGCGGGCGCGCGGCGGGCGGCGACGAGTCGGTCGACGGGGAGTCCGCGCCCTCGGGGAGCGAGGGCGCCGAAGCCGAGGACGAGGCGGCCGGCACCGACGATGCCGACGACGCCGACGACGCCGACGACGGCCAGTCCGGCCTCTCGGATTTCATGTAACGACACTTTTGCCCCCCGGCGTCGTGGGTCCCAGCATGCGCGCTGCCGTTCTCCGGGAACACGGCGAACCGCTCGAGATAACCGACGTCGACCGACCGGACCCCGCGCCCCACGGCGCCGTCGTCGCCGTCGAGGCCTGTGGCGTCTGTCGGAGCGACTGGCACGCCTGGCAGGGTCACGGCGAGTGGGTGGGCGACCGGGTGACCGACGGCCAGATCCTCGGCCACGAACCCGCCGGACGCGTCGTCGCCGTCGGCGACCGGGTCGAGCGCGTCGCCGAGGGGGACCGGATCGCCGTTCCCTTCAACCTCGGCGACGGCTCCTGCCCGCAGTGTCTGAGCGGCCACGGCAACGTCTGCGAGGACGGACTCGCCCTCGGCTTCCAGCGGGAGGCCCAGGGCGCCTTCGCCGAGGCGGTCCACGTCCCCTACGCGGACTACAACGCGATGCACCTGCCGGACGGCGTCTCCGCGCGGGACATGGCGGCGCTCGGCTGTCGGTTCATGACGGCGTTCCACGCGCTGACCGCGCGGGGCGAGGTGGGCGGCGGCGACTGGGTGGCCGTCCACGGCTGTGGCGGGGTCGGCCTCTCGACGGTCCACATCGCCGACGCCCTCGGAGCCCGGGTCGTCGCGGTCGACATCCGCGACGCGGCCCTAGACCTCGCGACCGACCTCGGCGCCGACGCCGTCGTGAACGCGGACGGCCGTTCGGGCCGCGAGGTGACGGGTGACGTGCGCTCGGTCACCGAGGGGGGCGCCCACGTCTCCGTCGACGCCCTCGGCGTGGCGGAGACCTGCCGGAACTCGGTGTTCTCCCTGCGCCGCCGGGGCACCCACGTGCAGGTCGGTCTGACCACCGACGAGGAGCGCGGCGAGGTGTCCCTCCCCGTCGAGCGCATGTCGATGATGGAGGCGGACTTCAGGGGCGCCAGGGGCATGCCGCCGACGCGGTACGACGAACTCCTTCGCCTGCTGGAGTCCGACGCCATCGAACCGGGTCGGCTGGTTCGCCGCGAGGTGTCGCTCGACGAGGTGCCCGAGCGGCTGGCGGCGATGACCGACTACGAGACGACCGGGGTCGAAGTCGTCACGGAGTTCTAGGAGACGACCGATCCGGTCCGGCCGTCGCTGCGCGCCCGCCGAGCGAGCAGCGTCGCGGCGACCACGGCGACGACGGCGAGAACGAAGAGGGCCGCGTTGACGACCCGAACGGTCGGCGTGTAGAAGACCAGATCGCGGCCGAGGAGCATCCCCGAAAAGAGGAGGGCGAGGGCGGTGCCGGTGGCGTACCGCAGGTGCGCGACCGCGGTGTCGGCGAGCCAGCGGGTCGCGGCGAGGAGCGCGGCGACGGCGACGAGCGCCGCGCCGTAGAAGAGCGCCTGCGCGGCCGGCGAGTAGGGGACCGGGGTGAAGACGCGGCTGACGAAGACGCTCGCGACGACGGCGACGAGGGCGACGCCGAGGGCCGTCCGAACCCGCGGCAGTTCGGGCCGTCGCTCGGTCCGCGCCGACAGCGTCGTCCAGACGAGCAGCGAGAAGATCCCGAGCGCGACGACGAGGTGGGCGCCCTGGGTCGGCGCCGAGTAGCCCGCCGGCAGGAGGCCGTTGAGGGTGACAGTCACGGCGCCGATGCTGATCTGGAGCGGGAGGAGGAGCACGGCGAGCGTCGCCGCGATGCGGGTCCGTCGATCGGGTCGGCGCCACGACCAGAGCGCGGTTCCGAGGATGAACCACCCGGTCACCATCGCCACGAGGCGGTGGAACCACTCGACGAAGCTCGGGATGGTCTGCGGGAGCACCCCGCCGTCACAGAGCGGCCACTGGGCCGAACAGGCGAGCCCCGATCCGGTCGCGGCGGTGTAGATGCCGAGCATGACGAGCGAGAGCGTCATGCCCGTCGTGAACGCGGCGAAGCGGGGGAAGGTGATCGCGTCCAGTCGACTCATGCGCGCGTCTCGGCACCACGCGCACTTAGACCTGTCCGCCCGTGCCCGCGTGCTGGGAACGCCGACGTTTCACCGCCCCCGAGGACGGCATCGAGGTGGTGACCGCGACCGGCGACTGGCCGACCGGCCCGGTCGTCTCCCGGGACTACGACGTGACGGTCCGCCGCCCGCAGGTGCTTCGGGGGGACTGACCTCGTCTCGTCGATCGACGAATGTCATAATCGACGTCCCACGGATAGCTTTTTGTCTGCACCTCCTGTGGTCGCGGTTATGGGACTCGACGACGACGCCAGGGAGTATCACCGACAGGATCCTCCCGGGAAGATCGAGATTTCGACGACGAAGCCGACGAACACGCAGCGGGATCTGAGTCTCGCCTACTCGCCGGGCGTGGCGGCACCGTGTTCGGACATCCACGAGGACCCCGATCTGGCCTACGAGTACACCTCGAAGGGGAACCTCGTGGGCGTCATCTCCAACGGGTCGGCCGTCCTCGGCCTCGGGAACATCGGCGCGCAGGCCTCCAAGCCCGTCATGGAGGGGAAGGGCGTCCTCTTCAAGCGCTTCGCCGACATCGACGTCTTCGACATCGAACTCGACTTCGACGACCCGGAGGACATCATCGAGTCGACGCGGGCGATGGAGCCGACGTTCGGCGGCATCAATCTGGAGGACATCAAGGCCCCCGACTGCTTCGAAATCGAGGAGCGTCTCCGCGAAGAGATGTCCATCCCGGTCTTCCACGACGACCAGCACGGCACCGCCATCATCACCGGCGCCGGCCTGCTCAACGCCGCGGACATCGTCGACAAGGAACTCGCCGATCTCTCCGTGACCATCTCGGGAGCGGGCGCGAGCGCCATCGCCACCGCGGCCTTTTACGTCTCGCTGGGCGTCCCCCGCGAGAACGTCACGATGTGTGACTCCTCGGGGATCATCACGACCGACCGCGCCGAGCGCGGCGACGTCAACGAGTACAAGGCCCGCTTCGCCAGCGACCGCCCCGCGGGCGACCTGGCCGACGCCATGGTCGACGCCGACGTCTTCGTCGGTCTCTCGGTCGGCGGCATCGTCAGCGAGGAGATGGTGCAGTCGATGGCCGACAACCCCATCATCTTCGCGATGGCCAACCCGGAGCCCGAGATCGACTACTACGACGCCAAAGAGGCCCGCGACGACACCGTCATCGTCGGCACCGGGCGCTCCGACTTCCCGAACCAGGTCAACAACGTCCTCGGGTTCCCCTTCCTCTTCCGGGGCGCCCTCGACGTGCGCGCGACCGAGATCAACGAGGAGATGAAGATCGCCGCGGCCCGCGCGCTGGCGGACCTCGCCCGCAAGGACGTCCCCGACTCGGTGGTCAAGGCCTACGGCGACCAGCCGCTCCAGTTCGGCCCCGAGTACATCCTGCCCAAGCCCGTCGACCCGCGCGTGATGTTCGAGGTGGCCCCCGCGGTGGCACAGGCCGCCATCGAGAGCGACGCGGCCCGGAAGTCGGTCGACCTCAGCACCTACCGCGAGGAACTCGAAGCCCGCCTGGGCAAGTCACGCGAGATGATGCGGGTCGTCCTCAACAAGGCCAAGACCGACCCCAAGCGGGTCGTCCTCGCCGAGGGGACCGACGAGAAGATGATCCGCGCCGCCTACCAGATCACCGAGCAGGGGATCGCCCACCCGATCCTGCTGGGCGACCGGGAGGAGATCTGGACGGCGATGGACGACCTCGGTCTCGACTTCGACCCCGAAATCGTCGACCCCGCGGCCGACGAGCTCGACGCCTACGCCGAGCGCCTGTACGAACTCCGCAAGCGCAAGGGGATCACCCGACGCGAGGCGAACGAACTCGTCCGCGACGGCAACTACCTCGGCAGCGTGATGGTGGAGATGGGTGACGCTGACGCGATGCTGACCGGGCTGATGCATCACTACCCCTCGGCGCTGCGCCCGCCCCTGCAGATCATCGGGACGGCCGAGGACACCGACTACGCCGCCGGCGTCTACATGCTCACCTTCAAGAACCGGGTGATCTTCGTCGCCGACGCCACGGTGAACCAGGATCCCGGTGCCGCCGAACTCGCCGAAATCGGCCGCCACACGGGCGACCTGGCCCGACGGTTCAACGTCGACCCGCGCGCGGCCATGCTCTCGTACTCCAACTTCGGGAGCGTCGACAACCCGGGGACTCGAAAGCCACGGCGGGCCGCCGAGATGCTCCGGAACGACCCCGACGTCGACTTCCCGGTCGACGGGGAGATGCAGGCCGACACCGCCGTCGTCGAGGACATCCTCGACGGCACCTACGACTTCGCGGACCTGGAGGATCCGGCGAACGTGCTGATCTTCCCCAACCTCGAGGCGGGCAACATCGGCTACAAACTCCTGCAACGGCTCGGCGGCGCCGACGCCATCGGACCGATGCTCGTGGGGATGGACAAGCCGGTCCACGTCCTCCAGCGCGGCGACGAGGTGAAGGACATCGTCAACCTCGCGGGCGTGGCCGTCGTCGACGCACAGGAGCGCGACGAGTAGGGACTTCCCCTCAGTCGCCCGCGCGCCGTTCGGCCCGCGACGGCGGCGGAATCTCCGCGCCGGCGTCCGCGTGGCCGTCGTCGGCCGCCCGCCCGCCGGCGTCCGGAATCACGCACCGCTCCTTGCGACGGTTGACGTGAGCGTACTGGTCCGGCGCGTTGGCGAGGGGGTGGGCGGGGTTGACCCGACTGTCGATGCGGGCCGCCCGGAGTTCGTCGAAGTCGGCGATGCGGGCACGGATGCCCCGCCAGTGGTACTCGCTGTGGGTCGGCACGTCGACCGGGTGGGCCGGCTTCCAGTCGGGGTCGTCGGCCGCGAGGGTGGCGTGGTTGACGTTCGCCGCCAGGTCGTCGTGGTCGACGAGGACGCCGACCCGCGACCCCGAGGGCGCCCGCGCAGCGAGGACGTCGAGGCCCAGGTGGAGCGCCCGATATTCGGCGACGTTGTTGTCGGGCGGCGTATCCGAAAGCGAGAGCCGGGCCACCCGCTGCCCGTCGCGTGTCTCGATGACTGCCCCGAGCCCCCCGCCGTCGGCTCTGTAGGAGCCGTCGGTGGCGACGTAGAAGTGTCGGTGGTGTGTGCGCGGCGGATGCGCGATGTGGGGCGTGGGCGAGTCGTCGAACAGATCCCGGAGCGTCGAACGGCCGTGAACGGCCATACGCTCCGTTCGCGGTGCGGTAACTTAAACGTACGGCGCGAGCGACCCGCAAACCCTACCTGCGCGTCGGCCGTCACCCCGGGTGTGACCCTGACTGCCCGCGACCTGATGGAGACGGACGTGGAGACGGTCGCCCCCGAGGACGAGGTGAGCGAGGTGCTCGGCCGCCTCGCGCGAGCGGAGTTCAACGGCTTCCCGGTTGTCGACGCCGGCCGCGTCGTCGGCATCGTCACCCAGCACGACCTCGTCCACCTGTTCCAGACCGAGGACCGGGTGCTGTGGCTCCCGATCGGGCTCCCGCCCTTCACCGAGACGCTCACCTACGCCGTCGACGTGTCGTGGGACGACCTCGACCTCGGCATCGACCTCGCGAAACACGCCGGGCGACCGATCAGCGAGGTGATGACGGCGGACGTGGTGACGGTGGCGCCCGACACCGACCTCGATACGATCCTCGACCTGCTGGCCGACGACGAACGGGACATCAACCGCCTGCCGGTGGTCGACGACGACCGCCTCGTCGGCATCGTCGCCCGGCAGGACGTGCTGCGGGCGATCCGCGACGAGCGGGCGGAATCGAAACGTTGAGTGGAGTGTCGGGCCGATATCGTCCGTGGCCCGATACCGGAACCTCGCGCTCTTTCTCGCCCTCGCGGCCATCTGGGGCTCCTCGTTCGTGGCGATCAAGGCCGGCCTCGACTACTTCCCGCCCGTCCTCTTCGCGGCGATCCGATACGACGTCGCGGGCGTCCTCATGCTCGGCTACGCCGCCTGGGTCGTCGACGACCCCGTCCCCCGCGGGCGTGGCGAGTGGGCGCTCGTCGCCGTCGGGTCGACGCTCCTGATCGCGGGCTATCACGTCCTGCTCTTCCTCGGCGAGTCCGACCCCGCGGTGACCAGCGCGGCCGCCGCGGTCATCGTCAGCCTCAGCCCCGTCCTGACGACCGGGTTCGCCCGCGCCCTCCTCCCCGCGGAGCGACTGACCGCCGTCGGCGTCGTCGGACTGCTGTGCGGGCTCCTCGGCGTCGCCGTCCTCGCCCGGCCCGAACCCGGCGCGTTGCTGACTGGTGCGGTCGTCGCGAAACTGCTCGTGTTCGGCGCCGCGACGGCGTTCGCCCTCGGCTCGGTGCTCACCCGACGGATCGACGCCGAGTTGCCGATCGAGACCATGGAGGCGTGGTCGATGCTCGGCGGCGCCGCGCTGATGCACGCCATCGCCGCCGCGCTCGGGGAGTCCGTCGCCGACGTGACCCTCTCGACGACGGGCGTCCTGGCGCTCGCGTACCTCTCGCTGGCCGCGAGCGCGCTCGGCTTTCTCATCTTCTTCGACCTGCTGGACCGACTGGGCGCCGTCGAGATCAACCTCGTCTCCTACGTCGCGCCGATTTTCGCGGCGCTCACGGGCTGGCTCCTCCTCGACGAACGGCTCTCCGCGGCGACGGCCGTCGGGTTCGCGCTGATCTTCCTCGGCTTCCTGCTCGTCAAGCGCCGGGCCATCCGCGCGGAACTCCCGCGGCTCCGCACCCCGGGTCGACGGCGTGACGGCGACTAGAGTTCCACGTCGCGGGTGGTGAAGGCGCCCTCGTCCGTCTCGGCGTCGTACCCCTCGACGGCCGAGAGCACGATGTCGAGGACGGTGTCGGCGTCCCACCGCGCCGTGTTCAGACAGAGGTCGTAGAAGGACTGGTCCTCCACGTCGATGCCGTAGTAGCTCCGGTAGCGGCCGGCCTCGCTCACCTCGCGGACGCGCAACAGCGGACCGATGGCCTCCTCGTCGTCGAGTTCCTGGAGGCGGACGTCCTCGGAGGTGCGCTCGTCGGGCCGCTCGATCTCGTAGCTCACCTCGTAGTCGCTGAGACGCTCGATGCGGACCTCCTCGGGCGCGTCGAGCCAGATCCGCAGGTCGGCGCGGTTGCCAGCCAGCCACCCCGCGAGCCGCGATTCGAGGATGAACGCCTTGTTCGCCGCCCCCCACTGCTCGGCGATCCGGCGCAGCCGCTGATCGAGCGCCCGGTCGATCTCGTCGTCCTCCTCCGCCTTGGCGATGAGTTGCTGGAGCGACAGCCCCCGTTCCTCCGCGAGGTCACGGAAGATGTCGCCGCCGATGACGTACCCGCAGTCGAGGGCCTCCGCGAGCCCCTCGGTGAGCGTCGTCGCACCACACCCCGGAGGACCGGAGACGGTGATGAACAGGTTGCTGTCGAGTTGCCGTTCTGTGGTGGCGCTCGAGTTCGACATGAACGTTCGTCCGCATCTACGCGTCACCGTCGTTAAGAGAACACCGGTTCCGGGACGTCACTCGCGTCAGGTGTCGCTCCATTTGAATTCTTCTTTTGGAGGATGAATAAAAGAGTCGAGGCGCTTCGTAAAACGTTAGGAGCGATCATCGGCCGTCGTGAATCGTGTGCCGGCGGTCGCACGGTCGATGAAAACCCCCGAAACGACGGCAACGCTCTGCGGGGTATATGGTATCCGGGCTTCATGGAGTGAACGAGGTGTCCCCGATGTCGAACTCGTCCCCCACCGCGCCCATCGACCGACTGCCCCGTTTGCAGGAACTCGCCGAGGCCTGGCCCCTGCGCCGGAGCCTCGAAGTCCTCACCGCCCCCCTCCGATTCGTCGCCTTCTGGGCGGCCGTGGCCCTCCCCTTCCTCTATCTCCCCCTGCTGGTCGGCGGCCTCGAAGGCCAGCAGGCGACGGTCTTCGCCGGACTGTTGCTGGCGAACGTCGCGGCCCTCGTCCTCGGTCACGAACACGGTCGCTGATCGTCGCGGCGCCCTCCGACGCGACGGAAAGCGAAATCAATTATGTGACTGGGGACAGAGGGACGTCGTATGTTCGGCCTCTCGCAGCGAGGAGTGATCGGAATCGTCCTGATGATCGCGGGTACGGCGGCCTTCTTCCCGACCATCTTCCCGCGGACGACGATGCGTATCGACCTGCTGGCCGTCGCCGCGGCGGCGCTGCTGACCGTCGGCACCTACCTCATCGGTACCGACGTCGACGGCCGCCCCGCCTGAGAGACCGCGCCGCTTCGCGGTGCTCCCCACCCGTTCGGAGCACTCGCGGCGCCCTGAGCGGGTCCCTCCCGTCCGCCAGAGGTCGACGCTCGACCCCGCCGATTCGCGGGGTCGATCAGCCGGCTGGCTGTTCGCTGCGCCGCCCCGCCGCATCCGTGAGCCGATCTACCGTCCTTCCTCCCAGAACCGCGCACCGAGCGTGAAGACCCCGAGGACGACGACGAGCAACTGGAACCCCGAGCGGACGACCGGGAAGACCCGTTCGACGTTCTCGGGTTCCGGTCCGGGCGAGGGGTCGACGCCCGTCCAGTAGTGCGTGTTCTCCGTCGTCCGCTCGGGATCGGCCGACAGGTCGACGAACGTCTGGACCACTCCGCGCTGGTTCGACAGGAGGAGTTCGCCGTCGACGGTCAGGAACCGGTCGTACAGCGGGTAGAAGGCGTTGACGCCGTTGGTCATCAGATCGGGGAGGATCCCGCCGACCAGCAGCGCCGCGAGGGCGACCCACGCCACCCGGACGCCCCGGCCTCCCCAGCGATCCCGGAGTCGCGACGCGTCGCGCATCCGGGTGTCGTAGGCGAGAGCCACCCCCGCGACGGCGGGCAGGACGAGCGTGTGCAACAGCGCGCGGTGGGCGCCCTGCACGTAGAGGCCGGCGAACGTGTCCAGATCCGGAATGGCCGTGACGGCCAGGACGACGGCGACGGCTCGCCGGTCGAACTCGTCGCCCAGCAGTGCGGCGGCGACGAGGCCGCCGACGGCGAGGTGGACGACCGTCGAGGGCATGGGTAGGCCTTGGCCGTCACGGGCTTGAATCCCTCGCCCCGCGCGAGACGGTCACGCTCCCGAGCGACGCGAACCGAACCTCGACGGTGTCGCCGGGGTCGAGGGCGACCAGCGGCGTGAGCGACCCCGTCGAGATCAGGTCGCCGGCCGCCAGTCGCTCGCCCGCCTCGGCGAGTCGCTCGGCCAGCCACGCCACCACCCGCGCGGGCCCCCCGAGGACGTCCGCGCCGACGCCCGTCGCCACCCGCTCGCCGTTCCGGCGGACCGCGACGCCCTCGAGCGCGAGGTCGAGCGCCGACGGGTCGGCCACCCGGTCGCCGTGGATCACCCGCGCCGCGAGGGCGTTGTCGGCGACGGCGCTCCCGGCGTCCATCTCCCAGTCCCGGATCCGCGAGTCGACCACCTCGATCACGGGCACGACCGCGTCCGCCGCCGCGAGGACGTCGACGGGCGTCGCCGGTGGATCGAGCGGGTCGCCGAGGCGGACCGCCAGTTCCGCCTCCACCTTCGGCTCGATCAGGTCGTCGGTCAGGCGGCCCTCCGACCGGACGGTGTCGGCGAGGACGCGCCCGTAGGCCGGCTCCTCGACGCCGAGTTCCTCCCTGATCGCCGCCGACGTGAACCCCACCTTGTAGCCGACGGGCGGCCCCTCGGCGTCCGCCCGGCGGTCGATCACCGCCCGCTGCACCGCGTAGCCGTCGGCGACCGACAGAGCCGGGAGGGGATCGACGCTCTCGCCCGTCCGGTAGGCCTCGGTCAGTCGGTCGGCGAGTCGGGCGACGGTCTCCGCGTCGATGGTCCGTGGCATCGCCCCTCCCTGCGGGCCGGACGGGCAAAGATCCGTGGGGTCGGCGGCCGTCCGCCCTTTCGGTAACCTTTTGCGCTCACCGCCCGGAATCGGGGTATGGACTGGCTCCTCGGAGGGTTGGGTGACCGATGAGCGACGACCCCCGTGACGACCTCGCCAGACGGATCGCCGGCGAGATCACGCTCAGTTCCAACCCCGGCGCCACGCTCCGGAAGTGGCGCACGGACTTCGACGTCTCACAGACGGAACTCGCGGACCGACTGGACGTCTCGTCGTCCGTCATCTCGGACTACGAGAGCGGCCGGCGGGAGAGCCCCGGCATCGGCGTGGTCAGTCGCATCGTCCGGGCGCTGCTCGACATCGACGAGTCCCGCGGCGGCGGCCGCATCCGCCAGTACGCACGCGTCATCTCGGCGGGCTTCGAGAGCGACATCGTCCACGACCTGCGTGAGTATCCCACCTCGATCCCCCTCGAGACCTTCTACGAGGCGATGGAGGCGACGGAGGTGATCGCCGGCGATCAGGACCACGTCAGCGGCCACACGGTCATCAACAGCATCGAGGCGATCACGCGCCTCCCCAGCGAGGAGTTCTACCGCCTCTACGGGCAGAGCACGAACCGCGCGCTCGTCTTCACCGACGTGACCCGTGGGGAGTCGCCGCTGGTGGCGCTCCGGGTCGTGAACCCGACGCCCAACGCCGTCGTCCTCCACGGCCTCGATCCGGACGACCTCTGGGAACACGCGACCGAACTCGCGAAAATCGACGGGTTCGCCCTCGCCGTCTCGAACTGCGACCTCGATTCGGCGCTCGCGAAGATCCGCGACCTGCCCTAGTCGACGTACTCGTACTTCCGCTCGTTCATCCGACCCCAGCCGGTGAAGACGAACTCGCCGCTCGGGACGGTGAACTCCTCTAGCTCCCGATCCTTCTCGTGGTTGTGGGCGTCGTGGACGCGGCCGTACTCCTCGAAGCTGAGGTCGTAGCGCCGGGAGAGCTGTTCGTCGATGTCGAACGCCTCGACCTCCTCGCGCCAGCCGTCGGCCACCGTCTCGGAGTGGATTTCGGCCTGCGCGCCGGAGCCGTAGGAGCCGACGAGGAGTTTCTCGCCCGAGAGCGCCCGCCCCGTCTCCGCGGCGGTCTTGAGCGCGCTCGCGCGGGCGACGTGGACCGACCCGGTGTACCAGTTGCCGACCCGTCGGGAGAGCGTCAGCGTCGGGTCGATGGCCCGCGCGTACCAGTCGTTGTACGTGTCCGTCTCCTTCAGCGCGTCCATGTACTCCCGGATGGCGTCCTCGTAGGCGTCCCAGTCCTCGAAGTCCGCCCGACGGGGCTGGCGGCCGATCCGGTCGGCGAGTTCGTCCTCGACACCCGTATCGCGGGTCATGTGCCGGAAGCCGAGCAGCGCGGCCTTGCGCACCATCCCCGGGAACGGCGTGTGGAACGGGAAGTAGGCGTAGTCGTCGGGGTGGGTGCGGCCGGCGACCGACTCGAAGTCCGTCAGCGCCTCGCGCATCCGCGCGAGGTAGACCTGCACCGAGCGCTTGCCGTCGACGCTCGGGAACTGCTGGTTGGGCTTCAGGAAGTCCGTCTCGTCGGCGCTGCCGTACCCCTGCTCGGTCGAGAGTTCGACCACGCTGGGATCCTCGTCGACGAGCATCGCGACGGCGCCCGCGCCCTGCGTCGCCTCACCGGGGTCGCCCCGGGCGTACAGCGCGGTGTCGGTGGCGATCACCAGCGCCGCCCGGCCGCGGTTGCGACCCGCCTTGATCCAGTTGTACGCGTCGTCGATGCTCTGGGTGCCGGCCACGCAGGCGAACTTCCGCTCGCCCTTGTTGGCGTGGTGGAAGTCGCCCCCGTAGACGTCCTCCAGACAGCCCGCGATGTACGTCGAGACGGGCTTGGAGTTGTCGAACGCGCTCTCGGTCGCCACGTCGATCCGGCCGATGTCGTCCGGGGAGAGCCCCTTCCGGTCCATCAGGCGCTTGGCCGCGTTCGCACCCATCGTCACGATGTCCTCGTAGGTGTCGGGGAACGACGAGGCCTCCAGCCCCAGTCCCTTCGTGTACTTCTCCGGGTTCTCGTCTTTGGCCGGGGCGAACGTCTCGGCCAGGTCGAGCTCGAGCTTGCCCGTCCAGATCTCGATTGCGTCGATGCCGACGGCTGTCATACCCTCGGGTTTCGAGGGCCGCTATATGGGTTTGTCGATGCTAGCTACGTCGAACGTCGAAGAAGGGTTCGGCAGGGGCGAGGCCGAACGACCGAATGGAGTGAGGCCTCGAAGCGGAACGGCGAGGAACGAGCCGTGGAGCGTGCGGAGAGTGGGGGCAGGGGCGAGGCCGAACGACCGAATGGAGTGAGGCCTCGAAGCGGAACGGCGAGCGGAGCGAGCCGTGGAGCGTGCGGAGAGTGAGAGCAGCGAGGGACCGAGACCTCGCTCCCGCTCTCAGAGCCCGCCCTGTCCCCCGCGGAACCCCACCGAGATGTCGACGTCCGACGGCAGGAGAGTGCCGGCCGCCCACTTGCGGAGGACGACCCCCGTGAGGCCGGCACCGAGCGCGAGGCCGAAGGCGACCATCGCCGCCACGACGCGGACGGCGGTCGGTCCCGAGAGCAGGAGCCAGCCGACGAGGCCGACGCCACAGAGGGCCGCGGCGCCGCTCACCGCGAGCAAAAGGGTCCCGACGAGTCGAGCGAGCGCGTCCATGGGATCCTTCCGAGTCGAGTCCGCGTGCGTCTCAGTCAGTCAGTCAGTCGTCGTCGTCGTCGTCGTCGTCATCGTCATCGTCGTCGTCATCGTCGTCGTCGTCGTCATCGTCGTCGTCGTCATCGTCGTCGTCGTCATCGTCGTCGTCGTCATCGTCGTCATCGTCGTCGTCATCGTCATCGTCGCAATCGTCGTCCTCGTCGTCCTCGTCGTCCTCGTCGTCGTCCTCGTCGTCCTCGTCGTCGTCTTCGTCGCCCTCGTCGTGGTCGTCGTCCTCGTCGTCCTCCCTATCCTTCGGGGGCTGACACCCGTCCTCGGTGCCGTCCCCGTCGTCGGTCTCGTCGCCGTTCTCCGGCGTGGACGGTCCGCCGGTTCCGGGGGCGATTTCTCCCTCGCTGTCGACCGCATCGACCTTCCCACCCATCTCGGATTCGACCGGCTCCTGTGCGGTCGGTGAGGTTTCCGTCCGGAACAGCACCGTGTTCGAGGGCCGGTGGACGAGCGTGACTGACACCAGACTGTCGGCGTCGTAGCTCCGCGAGACGGTCCAGCCCTCGCCGGGATCGAAGACGTCGTCGTCGCCCGAGAGGGTGCCGTCCTCCCAGGCGAGCGACGTCTCGCTCCCGTTCACGCGAACGAGCAGTCGGAGGTCGGCGCCCGCGACCGCGCTCCCACCTTGGTGGCTCAGCGTGATCCCGTCGGTCCGGATCTCGCCCGTGATGTCGGCCCGCGGGTCGTCCGTGGCCGGCGCGACCGTTCCCATGGCGTACGCGCCGGCGACCCCGACGGAGACGACGACGAGGCCGACGACGAGCACCGACCCGATCACTTCGGACTGGGCACGGTCGAGCATCCGTTCGTTGGAGATATACTCGCCTGGCGGTATGAGCGTACCGTCTCAGTATTACGAGTGATATCGGCGGCGCGCGTGAGCGATCCGCTTACCCCGCTCGCAGTCGCTGGTACCCGATCTCGATGAGGACGTAGTCTCCCTTCGAAGGGCTCGTCGTCTCGTACCGCACGTACAGGTCGCCGTTGTTGCTGATGTAATCCGTCGCCGCCTGATTGAGCGTGAACGAATCCTCGGCGAGTCCGGTGTTCGAACGGGTCTGGGTTTCGTCCAAACTGAACCGGTCGAGTTCCTGATTGCCTTCGTCGACGACCACGACGTCGACGCCGTCGGTGTTCCCGTTCTCGAAGAAGTACGCGATTTCGAGCGTGTAGGAGTTCGACGGCGCCACGTTTCTGGTCACCGTCCCGACATCGAACTGATGTTCCTTCCCGGGGTTACGGTATTCGGTTTCCAGCTTGGCGGTCTGACTGTCCGGTTCCTGCATGTTGGCGAAGTCGCTGAGATACCCGTACGCGTTGTTCTCCGGAGGGATCGATCCGTCACCCCCGTTCCCGTCGTTGAACGCGTCCGGATAGTACGGCGAGTCCGGCGGCGGCGTCGAGCCGCCGCCTCCGTTCCCGCTCCCCAACGACACCACCGTCACGTTGATCCGCACCGATTCGGGCTCCTCGCCGCTGAAGTCCGCCCGATCCGCGGGCGGGTCGAAGGTGAAGTTGATGCTGTCGGTTCGGGTCGCGCCGACGATGGAGTTCGGGGCGCCGTACTCGAAGATCACCTGCCCGGAGCCGTCGGAGACGCCCTCCGACGGCAGGATATCGGCGCCGGTCCCCGAGACCGCCGCGTCGACGGTCACGCCCGAGACGGGGTTGTTGTACCCGTCCCGCACTTCGAGGACGATCCGACGGGTGCCGCCGGCCGTGACGCTGTCGGCGCCGTCGACGACCGTCAGGTACTGTTCGCTCGTGTCGGACACTCCGGTCCCGACGCCGATCTTCGCCATCCGCAGGCGGTAGGTCCGGTTGGGGACGAGGTCGACGGTGAGCGTCCCGCCGGTCACCGTCACCCCGCTCGCGTTGCCGTCGATGCGCCCGCCGTTGGACTCGTACTGGTCGGCGAGGAGTCGCTCCCACTCGTCCTCGGGGAGGTCGGTGGTCACTTCGATGGCGATGTCGCTCCCGTTGACGGCGACGGTCCGGTCGCTCGCGCTGACGGGCGTCGGACTCACGCTGGTCGCCTGCGTGCCGCTCCGACTCAGGTCCCCGTCGAGCGCGACGACGTAGATCAGGTTGCCCTGGAGCAGGCGCTGGTCGGTCACCGCGCGGCTCCGACTCCCGAAGTCGTTGTACAGCACCGTGTCGTCGTAGACCGTCCGCGGCGCGGCCTGATAGAGGCTGTAGTCGGGATCGTACGTCAGGGTCCGGGTCGACCGGGAGCGCGTCGTCCCGTTCCAGTAGTCGGCGGTCTCGTCGTTGATCGCCGTGGCGTTGACGAGCCGAACCTCTCCGCCCGGTTCGGTCGCCAGCCGACCGCTCGACGGCGGCGGGTTCACCGCGACGATGCGGGTCGGATAGCGGGTGCCGAGCTGGATCGTCGTCGGACTCGTGCGCTCCGCCGACGCCGTCTGCAGGATCCCGTTTCGCAACTGCTGGAGGCTCTCCTGTACCTGCTGGCTGTGGTCGAACTCGACCTCCTCGTTCTGGTCGGGGACGACCGTGGCCTGATAGAGCGCCAGTCCGATGACGAGAAAGCCGAGCAACAGGATGGCACCGACCTGGAGGGCGGCCGCTCGCCGATCGTCCCGGAGTCGCATACCTCCGTTTGCCAACCGGCGTTCAAAAGGATGCCGGCCCGAGTATCAGTCCTCGTCCTCTTCCTCGACGACCTCGGGGTCGCTCATCGCGCTCTGGAGGCTGTCGAGTCCGTTGACCCACTCCGAGACCAGGCCGTACTCCAGGTCCTCGACGAGGGCGATGTCGAGCTCGTCGCCGTCGATGATGCGCGTCCCGGCCTGCACGAGGTAGCCGAGCGCGGCGTCCAGGTCCTCGTTGGCCTCGGCGTCGGCCGCGGCGTGGACGTACTCCTCGATGGTGCCGTCCTCGGCCGCGCCCGCGGCGATGTACTCCTCGGCGGCGTAGAAGACACAGACCAGACTGGTCTGGACGCCGTCGACCAGCATCCGCTTTTCCTCGTCCTCCAGGTCCACGTCCTCGAGGACGATGTCGCGCACGTCGGTCAGTTCGTCGACGGCCTCCTCCTCGTCGAGGCGGCCGTCCTCGTAGGCGTTGACGATCTTCGCGACGGCGATGGCGGCGTCGTCCTGCAGGTTGAGCAGGAGTCGCGCCGAGTCCTCGTTCTCCGGGTCGAGGTCCTCCTCGGCCACCCGCTCGATCCAGTTCCCCCAGCGGTCTTCGGTGTAGAACGTGTCCTCCACGTCGGTCATACCTCGACCGAACGTTCGTGGACTCAAAGACCTTTCCGATACTCCCGGCGTCGGTTCGGCGACCCGATCCGACGGATTCCCGTCGTATCCGGCGGCTCGGCGCCTCACGCGGAAAGCGTCGCCTCCGTGTCGATCCCGTAGACGCGAGCGGGGGTCTCGACGTGTGCCAGTCGGACGGCGTCGTCGTACCCCTCCTCGAGCAGGGTGCGGACCCGTCGGGGGACCGTCTTCGGTCCCATCACCGCCCCGGGCCGGTCGGGGTCGTCGACGAAGTCCGTCTCCATCAGGAAGGGCTCGCCGCGCTCGGCGGCCTCGCGGAGCCACTCCGTGCGGCACATCACGCTCGGCGTCGGCCCCGCGAGCGTCGGGCCCGCGTAGTGTTTCACGACTCGATGGGCGGGGAGCCCCCGCTCCTCGGCCCACGACGCGATCTCCGTGAGGTCCTCGCTCGCCTCGGTGTGCAGTTGCACCGCGCACTCCACGTCCGCCCCGAGGCCGAGCGCGTGGCGGAGGACGGCGTTCGAGGCGTCCCACACCTCGTCGGGCGTGTCGTAGTGGGGTCGCCCGGACTTGAGCGCGAGCGCGCGCCCGTCTCGGACGTACTCCGCGGCGACGTCGAGGCCGGCCTGCATCAGGTCGCGCGCGTCGCCCGGCGCGAACCCGCGGTCGTCGACCAGGCGGGAGATCAGGCCGGGGTGGACGCCCAGCACCGGCCACGCGCGCCCGGGAAGCAGGTCGTTCGCCTCCACGACGACGTCGAGGGTGCGCTCGAACACGTCGCGGAAGTCCTCGCCCGTCTCGGCCTCGACGCCGAGGTGCCAGGAGGGCTTGTTCACCACGAGCAGGTGGGTGCCGCCGAGGCGGCGGAAGTCGCGGACTGCCGACAGCCCCTGGCCCGCGTCGGGGTCGAGGTGGAGGTGGTCGTCGAGTACCGGCGTGTCGAGGTCCGGTTCGGTCACGGGCGACCCTGAGGGGCCGGCGCGGCAAAGGTCGCTCGGATTCGGTCGGTCACTCGCCGAGGGTGGTGCTCTCGGCGGCGGCGTTGCGCAGGGCGTCCGACCGGCCGTGTTCGCCCGGCGCGATGGCGAGCGTCCGGAGTCCGCAGGCGTTGGCCGTCTCGATTGCGGGTTTGAAGTCCGTGTCCCGGGAGGCGACGGCGACGACGTCGGCGCGCCCCTCGACGGCGAAGCGGGTCAGGTCGACGGCGAGTTTCACGTCCACGTCGCCGCTGGTGACGACCACCTCGAACCCGCGCGCCTCGGCGGCCTGAATCAGCTTCGGCGTCGCGTGTTCGTCGACGTAGAGTCGGGTCGTGGCGGGCCGTCCCGCCGCCGCCGCGGCCTCGCGCACGTCGTCCAGGTCCACGTCGAACTCGTCGCGGAGGACGTTCGGCCCGTCGACGAACAGCGCCACGCGTGGCTCGCCGTCGCCCGCGCCGTCCGAGAGCCACCCGAAGGGATCCATGGCCCTCCTACCCCGGTCGCGGGCATATACGTCCCGGTTCGGATCGCCGGTGACGTTTTGTGCCAGGGCGTTCCACCGCCGGTGTGTCCGGCCGCACCCTCCTCTCGCTCGACGGCACCCCCTACGACGACGCCGAGTTCTCGCGGCTGTGGCTCGTCGCGACGGCGACCTACGGCGTCGGCGACGTCGTGACGACGGTCGCGCTCGTCCGGTTCAGCGCGTCGGTGAGCGAGGCCAACGCCCTCCTGCGGACGGCCATCGAGGCCTTCGGTCTGTGGGGGCTGGTCGGGCTCAAACTCGCCGCCTTCTTCACCTGTCTGGCGATCAGCCTCTCCGGCGCCCGCGACGCCGACGACCTGCTCTACTACGGGCCGCCGGCGGTGCTGGCGCTCGTCGGCGCCTTCACCACCGCGTACAACGTCCGGCTGCTGGTCGGCTAGCCGTGCGGCGCGGCCGCCGATCCGGGTCGCGTTCCGGGCCGCCGGTGCCGGGTCGACCGCCCACAGTGGGGATGGGTGGTCGGGACGCTACGCCCGACGCAGCCGGATCGTGATGCCGTCGGGGTCGGTGGCCTCGACCTCGCCGGCGCGGTTCGTGGGCGCCCCGCCGACTCGCGACGCGACCGCCTCGGCGTCGTCGAGAGCGAGTTCGATCCACGCCAGTCCCCTGCCTTCCGGTGGCTTCGACCGCCCGTTCCAGACGTTACAGCCGACGTGGTGGTGGTAGTCGTCGGCGGCGAGAAAGAGCGCGCCCGGCATCGACTGCCGGACGCGCAGGCCGAGGCCGTCGGCGTAGAAGGACCGCGCGGCGTCGAGCGACGACACTTCGAGGTGGACGTGGCCGACGTCCGTCCCAGGCGGGCACCGATCCGCACCGCCGGCCGCCTCGCGCAGGGGGTCGAGCCCGAGGGGGAGCGTGTCCATCTCGACCCGGCCGTCGTCGGTGGTGGGCCACGCCGACCGCGGCCGGTCGCGGTACATCTCGATCCCGTTGTCCTCCGGGTCGCTCAGGTACAGCGCCTCGCTGACGCGGTGGTCCGAGGCGCCGTCGAGCCGCCAGTTCCGCTCGATCCGGCCGAGCGCGTCGCCGAGGGCCGCCCGCGAGGGGACCCGAAACGCCGTGTGAAAGAGGCCGGTCTCGTCAACCCCGCGGGCCGGGCGGTCGGGCGCCGCCGCGAGGACCAGGAGCGGGTCGTCGACGCCGAGCACCGCGCGGTCGCCGTCGCGGACCAGCGTCTCCAGGCCGATCACGTCCCCGTAGAACTCGACCATCCGGTCGAGATCGGTCACCCACAGTCCCACCCGTCCGATGCTTCCGGTCACGGCTCCGGCTACGCACGCGGGGACCTTCGCTCTGCCGGGCGGTCACGCCGCGTCCAGATCGGACGGCCGGTCGACGTCCCGGTGGACGCCCGGATCGCCGGTTTCGACCAGTGCGGCGTCGGGCGCCGACAGGAGGATCCCCCGCCCGCCCACGTCGCCGGCCACGCCCCGGAGGGCGTCGAACCACCGCGACCCGAAACAGACCGGATTGCCGCGGCGACCGTCGACGGCCGCCGCGAGGGGGTCGCCGGCGCCCGCGCGGAAGGCGCGAACGAGGCGCGTCACCGTCTCGGACCGCACGAACGGCATATCGCCGAGACCGACGACGGCGGCGTCCGCGTCGGGTGGCACGGCGGCGACTCCCGTTCGGACCGACGCCGCCTGCCCGTCGGCGTAGTCGGGGTTGTGGACGACGCGGACGCCGTCCGGGAGCGCGGTCCGGACCCGCCCCGCCTCGTGGCCGACGACGGCGACGATTGGATCGACCGGTGCGTCGAGGTACGTCCGGACGGCGCGGGTGACGATCGGCTCGCCGTCGACGCGTGCGAGCAGTTTGTTGGCGTCGCCGTAGCGGGAACTCGTGCCCGCCGCGAGAACGACGCCCGCGACGCTCGCCGTCCGCGTCGGGTGGAACGGGGGCGAGCGAACGGGGAGGTCGGCGTCGATCACGGCGTCTCCAGCGCCGGAAACGGCGTCCACTCGACTGCGTCGCCGGCGACGAGCGGCGCCGTCCTGAACGCGAGGCCGTCGGCACGCAGGACGCGGGGGCAGGACGCGACCCGGCCGGGGCGGTATCGGCCGTCGTACAGGTCGGCCCCCGTTCCCGGCGTCCCGACGGGTGTCGCGGTCCCGTCCGCGACGGCGACCGGAATCGCGTACTCCAGCGGGGCCTCCGGGAGGGCGAGATCGCGGTCGACGGTCGCCTCGCGCCAGGGAAGCGCCCGCGCCCCGCGGAAAAACGGCGCCAGCAGGGTGACCGCGGCGACGTAGGCCGCGACGGGCTTGCCGGGGAGCGCGAACGCGACGGCGTCGTGGCCCCCGAGGCGGATACACGCGGCCGGGCGTCCGGGACGGAGCGCGACGCCCCGCCAGACGACCGCGCCGAGGTCGGCCAGCACGCCGACGGTGTGGTCCAGTCGCCCGACGCTGGTGCCGCCCGAGGTGACGAGCACGTCGTGTGTCTCGGCCGCCGCACGCAACCGGCGACGGAGGGCCGTCGAGTCGTCGGGCGCGGTCCCCGCGAGCGTGGCGTCGTGCCCCCACCGACGGCACAGGCCGGCGATCGTGGCCGAGTCGCGGTCCGGTTGGGCGCCGGCGTCCACCTCGTCGCCGGTGGCGACGACGGCGGCGGAGAGCGGCTCCCGGACGGTGACCCGGTCCCGGCCCAGGTCGCGGAGGATCGCGGCGTCCCGCGGCGACAGAACGGTCCCGGATTCGACGAGCGTCTCACCGGCGCTGCAGTAACTCCCCCTGCGGACGACGTTGGTCCAGGCCTCGAGCGACGGTCCCCGGAGCCGCTCGCCGTCGACGCGGGCGTCCTCCCGTGGCACGACGGCGTCGGCGCCGCGCGGCAGGGGCGCGCCGGTGGCGATCCGCGTCGCCGTCCCGGCCGCGTGGTCGACGGGGTCGTCGTCCGGGGCGAGCGTGCGGTCGCGGATCGAGAGCGGGAGCGGATCGCCGGCCGCGACGGCGAAGCCGTCCATCGTCGCGTAGTCGTGCGCGGGGCGGGGGTCCGCGGCGACGACGGCCTCGACGAGTCGCAGTCCGCCGACGGCGTCGGCGGCGACCGTCGTCGTCTCGCCCGCGACTGCCTCCCCGAGCCGTGCTGCCGCCGTCGCCGCTTCGGCCGGATCACGGAGCGACGACACGGGTCCCCCGTCCGGCGTAACTACTTTCGATCAACTCGAAAAATGAATCCGATTTTTCGAAACGGAAGTAACTGGAACCGGACTCGATTTCTCGTCGGCTAGGTCTATCCACTAGCGTCGAGAAACGTAATATAGTTACGTTATTCCTCAAAAGGCTTATTAGGTTGGTGAATATGGTTACTGTCACGGTAGATTGCTGATGATGCTACAAACACTTAATATCGCGGTACCGCGTGAGGTGGGCCGATAGATGGAGTTCGACGGGACGTTCAGCCTATCGGACGTGACGACGGAGGAGGTGTGGCTCGCCCTCTCGGACCCGGTGATGGTCAGGAACGCGCTTCCGGGGTGTCAGTTCCTCGTCGAAGTCGACGACCCCGACGACGTGGACTTCGACGCGCTGTCCGAGGCGGCCGAGGACGGGGAGGACCCGCCGACGCTCCCCGAGGCGGACCCCGAGGACGTCGCCGAACGCGCCCTCGAGGAGGGCGGGCACTACGCCGCCCTCGTCCAGGTCGGCGTCGGGAGCGTGAAACCGCGGTTCGAGACGGTCGTGACCATCGACCGCAAGGAGTTCCCCGAGATGGACGCCTCCGGCTACGGGAGCGCGAGCGACTCCTCGTTCGAGATGGACTCGGGGATGACCCTCGTCGAGACGGACGACGGCGTCGACGTGGAGTGGTGGACCGAGGCCGACGTGTTCGGCCGCGTCGCCCAGATGGGCCAGCGCGTCATCAACCCGGTCGCCAACCGCGTCGTCGGCCGCTTCTTCAAACAGATCCAGAGCCAGTTGAGCGACGTCGGTGAGGAGTCCTCGGGACTCCGTGACCGCATCGAGGGACTCATCTAACCATGTCGACACGGGACATCTCGCTGACGGTCAACGGCACGGAACACGAACTGAGCGTCGAGCCGCGGACGCTGCTGATCCACGTCCTCCGGGACGAACTCGACTACACCGGCCCGAACGTCGGCTGTGAGAGCAGCATGTGCGGGGCGTGTACGGTCCACGTCGACGGCGAGGCCGTCAAGTCCTGTACCCTGCTGGCCGTACAGGCCGACGGCGCCGAGGTGACGACCGTCGAGGGCCTGGCCGAGGACGGCGACTTCCACCCGATTCAAGAGGGGTTCCAGGAGGAACACGGCCTCCAGTGTGGCTACTGCACGCCGGGCATGATGATGACCGCGACGCAGTTGCTGGAGGAGAACCCCGATCCGAGCGAGGCGGAGATCCGCGAGGCGCTGGAGGGGAACCTCTGTCGCTGCACGGGGTATCAGAACATCGTCCGCGCCGTCGAAACCGCCGCGGAGAAGATGCAGGAACGGCCGGCCGTGGCCGACGGAGGGGGTGACTGACGATGGGCGCCGAGTCCGACTCCGAGCCCCGATCCGGCGTCCAGGCCATCGACCCCGACGACGTCGACGCCGCGGACATCCTCGGGTCCGCCATCGAGCGCCGGGAGGACCCCGCGCTCCTGACCGGCGACGCCGAGTACACGGACGACATCGAGATGCGGGGGATGGTCCACATGGCCATCAAGCGGAGCCAGCACGCCCACGCCCGCATCGACGGGATCGACACGAGCGAGGCCGAGGCGATGGACGACGTCGTCGACGTCTTCACCGCCGACGACCTCGACGTGCCGGGCAACCTCCCGACGGGGTGGCTGCTCGACACGCTGGAGCAGGTCGATCATCCGATCCTGGCCGGGGAGCGGGTCCGCTACCAGGGCGACGCCCTCGCGGTCGTCGTCGCCGAGGAGCGATACGTCGCCCACGACGCCGTCGACCGGATCGACGTGGACTACGACCGCCTCGACGCGGTCACCGACCCCGCTGACGCCCTCGACGACGACGCGCCGGTCGTCCACGACGACGCCGGCGACAACACGGCCTTCGACTGGGAGATCGGCGACGCCGAGAAGACCGACGCGGCCTTCGACGACGCCGACCACGTCGTCTCCCTGGACCTGGAGAACCAGCTTCTGATCCCCAACGCGATGGAGCCGCGGGCGGCGGTGGCGGAGTACAACCCCTCGAACGAGGAACTGGCGGTTCACATGACCTCCCAGAACCCGCACCTGCATCGCCTGCTCATGTCGGGGGTCATCGACCACCCGGAGCACAAGCTTCGGGTGCGCGCGCCCGACGTGGGCGGCGGGTTCGGGAGCAAGATCCACCACTACGCCGACGAGGCGCTGGCCGCGCTGGCGGCCAAGCGGGTCGAGCGCCCCGTGAAGTGGGTGGCGACGCGCACGGAGACCTACCTCACGGACGCCCAGGGCCGCGGTCACGACACCACCGCCGAGATGGCGCTCTCCGACGCGGGCGACATCCTCGGGTTCCGCGTCGACACCGCCGCCAACCTCGGCGCCTACCTCTCGACGTTCGCGCCCGCGGTGCCGACCTACCTCTACGGCACCCTGCTGTCGGGACAGTACGACATCCCGGCGATCCACTGCTCGGTGACGGGCGCGTTCACGAACGTCCCGCCGGTCGACGCCTACCGCGGGGCCGGTCGCCCGGAGGCGTCGTTCGTCGTCGAGCGGATGGTCGACCTCGCCGCCGACGAGGTGGGGATGGACCCCGCCGAGTTCCGGCGGCACAACTTCGTCGGGGAGTTCCCCTACCAGACGGAGGTGGCCGTCGAGTACGACAGCGGCGACTACGAGAAGACGCTCGACCGCTCGCTCGACCTGCTCGACTACGACGAGTTCCGCGAGAAGCAGGCGGCCGCCCGCGAGGAGGGCCGCTACATCGGCGTCGGGTTCTCGGCGTACATCGAGGCCTGCGGCCTCGCGCCCTCGGAACTCGCCGGCCAGCTCGGCGCCCAGGCCGGCCTCTGGGAGAGCGGCCTCGTCCGCTTCCACCCCTCCGGGAAGGTGACCGCCTACTGTGGCACCTCCGGGCACGGGCAGGGTCACGACACCACGTACGCCCAGATCGTCGCCAACGAACTCGGCGTCGACTACGAGGACGTGGAGGTCGTCGAGGGCGACACCGACGAGATCCCACAGGGGATGGGCACCTACGGCAGCCGATCCGCCGCCGTCGGCGGCAGCGCGCTCGTGAAGAGTTCGCAGAAGCTCGTCGAGAAGGCGAAACGGATCGCCGCCCACCAGCTCGAAGCCGCGCCCGAGGACGTCGAGTTCGAGGACGGCGACGTCCGCGTCGCCGGCGCGCCCGACCGCTCGATGCACATCACCGAGATCGCGCAGGCGGCGTATCTCGCCCACGACATGCCGGACGACATGGAGCCCGGGCTCGAGGCGACGTCCTTCTACGACCCGGACAACTTCGTGTTCCCGTTCGGCGTCCACGCGGCGGTCGTCGAGGTCGACCCCGACACCGGCGAGATCGAGATCGACCGCTACGTCGCCGTCGACGACGTGGGCAACCAGATCAACCCCAAGATCGTCGAGGGGCAGATCCACGGCGGCGTCGCCCAGGGCATCGGCCAGGCGCTCTACGAGGGCGCGGAGTACGACGACAACGGCCAGCTCGTGACGGGGTCGATGCAGGACTACACCGTCCCGAAGGCCGAACACATCCCGGAGATGGAGACCGACTCCACCTGCACGCCGAGCCCGGTCAACCCGCTCGGCGTCAAGGGGGTCGGCGAGGCCGGCACCATCGCCGCGCCCCAGGCGGTCGTCAACGCCGTCTGTGACGCGCTGGAGCCGTTCGACGTCGACCACATCGACATGCCGCTGAAATCGGAGAAGGTGTGGCGTGCTGCGAACGCGGCGACCGACGGAGGTGAGAACTGATGTACCCCGACGAGTTCGACTACCGCAGTCCCGAGACGGTCGAGGCGGCGATCGACCTGCTCGCCGACCACCCCGAGGCCGAGATCCTGGCCGGCGGGCACAGCCTGCTGCCGACGATGAAGTCCGGGCTCGCCAGCCCGGACCTCCTCGTCGACATCGGGTCGGTCGAGGGGCTCCAGGGGATCGACGCCGACGGCGACGTCGTCTCAATCGGCGCGCTGACGACCTACGCGACGGTCGCCGACCACGACGCCGTCCGGGAGACCGTCGAAGTGCTCGCGGAGGCGGCTCACGCCGTCGGCGACGTGCAGGTCCGGAACCGCGGCACCATCGGCGGCAACCTCGCGCACGCCGACCCCGCCTCGGACCTCCCGGCGGCGGCCCTCGCGGCGGACGCGACGATGGTCGTCCAGGGTCCGGACGGGGAGCGCCGGGTCGACGCCGACGACTTCTTCTTCGGCATGTACGCCACCGACGTGGGCGAGGACGAACTCCTCACGCGCGTGGAGTTCCCCGCCCGGCCCGACGCGGCCGGCGCCTACGCGAAGAAGCCGAGTCCGTCCTCCGGGTACGCGATGGTCGGCGTCGCCGTGTCGCTGTCCGTCGACGCGGGCCTCGTCGAGGACGCGGGCGTCGCCGCCAACGGCGTGATGGACCACGGCGTCCGCCTCGACCCCGTCGAGGAGGCGCTCGTGGGGACGACTCCCGACGCCGACGTCGTCGCCGAGGCGGCCGCGAGCGCCGCGGACGACCTCGACGAGATGATGATGATGGACGACCTGCAGGCCTCCGCCGAGTTCCGCGCCCAGTTGCTGGAGTCCTACACCGAGCGTGCGATCCGGGAGGCCGGCGACGGCACCGGGGTACTCGCCGGATCGGCGTAATCCCCGCCCGCCGGTATCGCCC